>NZ_LNFZ01000001.1:0-749809 GCF_011057665.1 Thermotoga sp. 38H-to | reverse complement strand
GGGAGAAGAAGTCACAAAGAGGTTCAGGGAGATCCTTGGAAGGATAGAAGAGATCAACAGCATGATAGAGAACACAGCTGCCACTGCGCAGGAGCAGGGAGCGGCTGCAGAAGAAATGGCAAGCGCTATGGACAACGTCACAAAGATAGTCGAAGGAGTTGTGGAAAGTCTAAACAGAATGGAGTCTCTCATAGAAGATCAGACCGAATCTGCCGCAAAGGTCTCTCAGGCCGCTGAAAGACTGTCTGAGCTTTCTGAACAGCTCTCAACGCTCGTTCAGAAGTTCAAAGTGTGAGAAGGGAAATCAATAGAAAAAATCAGGCGGGGTTATCCCGCCTTTTTTTCTGGATGTTAAAATTTTCAGGGAGATCGAGTGGAGAGGTGTTCTGTTTTGAGAATAAAAAGACTTCCCGAGAGCCTCGTCAGAAAAATCGCCGCGGGTGAGGTGATTCACAATCCATCTTTCGTTCTGAAAGAGCTTGTAGAAAACAGTCTGGACGCGCAGGCCGACAGGATAGTTGTTGAGATAGAAAACGGTGGAAAGAACATGGTAAGAGTATCCGACAATGGAATCGGGATGACCAGAGAAGAGGCACTTCTGGCAATAGAACCTTACACGACGAGCAAGATAGAGAGCGAGGAAGATCTGCACAGGATCAGAACTTACGGTTTCAGAGGTGAAGCGCTTGCTTCGATTGTGCAGGTCAGCAGAACCAAGATCGTGACAAAAACGGAAAAAGACGCACTCGCAACACAGTTGATGATTGCTGGGGGGAAAGTGGAAGAAATCTCGGAAACCCACAGGGATACCGGCACCACCGTTGAGGTGAGAGATCTCTTCTTCAACCTACCCGTCCGGAGAAAATCTCTGAAGTCCTCTGCCATCGAGTTGAGAATGTGTCGTGAGATGTTTGAAAGATTCGTCCTTGTACGAAACGACGCTGATTTTGTATTCACCTCAGATGGAAAGATAGTCCATTCCTTTCCAAGAACACAGAACATCTTTGAAAGAGCTATCCTGATCCTTGAAGATCTGAGAAAAGGTTACATCACGTTCGAAGAGGAATTATCCGGCCTGAGGATAAAGGGAATAGTTTCATCCCGCGAGGTGACAAGATCCAGCAGAACGGGAGAGTATTTCTACGTGAACGGTCGTTTTGTGGTTTCCGAAGAACTCCACGAAGTACTCATGAAAGTTTACGATCTTCCAAAGAGAAGCTATCCCGTCGCGGTTCTTTTCATAGAGGTAAATCCGGAAGAACTCGACGTGAACATACACCCTTCGAAAATCGTGGTGAAATTTCTCAACGAAGAAAAGGTGAAAAAGAGTTTGGAAGAAACCCTCAAAAGAAATCTGGCACGGAAATGGTACAGGTCGGTTGCGTACGAAGAAATATCCTCCCATGCGCTGAGCGTAGCGGAATCACCTTCCTACAGATGGTTTTTGGTCAAGGGTAAGTACGCTGTCGTTGAAGTGGAAGATGGTTTGCTCTTTGTGGATCTTCATGCTCTCCACGAACGAACGATTTACGAAGAAATCCTTTCGAAAAAAAGCTGGAGGAAAAGACGGGTGAAAAGGAACATAACAGTTGTGCTATCAAGGGAAGAAAAACAAAAACTGGAAGAATACGGATTCTCCTTTCAAGGAGAAGAAGGAGCTTTGAAAGTCATTGAAATCCCTGAGTTCCTCACCGAAGACGTTGTGGAGGAATTTTTCAGGGACTTCCCAGTTGATGAAAAACTGAAGGAAAGAATAGCCCTTGCCGCTTGTAAACTTGCCACTAAATCCGGAGAATTCGACGAAGAGATCGCATCGAAACTGCTGGATGTCTTTTTCAAGAAGCGGTTTGAAAGATGTCCTCACGGAAGGCCGATTTCTTTCAAGATCAGCTATGAGGACATGGACCGATTTTTCGAGCGTTAACCCATTTTCACCACGTTGACGTCAGCGGTGAAAACCAGGCCATCGAAGTCTATGTTGTCGATTTCCTTCAAAAAAAGGTTTATTCTCTCTTCTTCATCGACGATCTCAAGAACGATAGGAAGATCCGGTGAAAGACTGAAAAAATCACTTCTGTGCATGTGTCTCTTGTGACCGAAACCCATGATACCTCTGTAGACAGTGACTCCTTTCATACCGAGTTCGTAAGCGCGCTTCACAAGATACTCGAAAAGAGGCTTTCCGCTGTGCTTGTCTTTTTCTCCGAGGTAGATCTTGAGAAGCTTCATACCTTCCCCCTCCCCAGAATCATTCCAAAGTAGGCGCATGTAAAAGCAAAGAGAAGATTGGCAAGAGCATAAGCGACTCCCCTTGCGGGACTCTCTTCGATGAGCGAGAGCGTTTCGTAAGTAAATGTGGAAAAAGTGGTGAAGGCTCCCAGGAGCCCCGTTCCGAAGAAAAGGATGGCTTCCTTAGAGAGAGGAACTTTCTCGATAGCGGCGAACATCAAAAACGAAAGAAAAAAAGAACCCACAGAGTTCACGATGATCGTGCCAAGTGGTATGTAAGAGAACGGCAGGAGTGAATTGATCGTACGGGAAACAAGGTATCTGAGAACGGCTCCAATCGCTCCTCCGAATGCAATTGTCAGGTAATCCAGCTCGATCATTCCTCGTATATCATCTTCACCGTCATACCACCATCGACGATGAAGTTCGTGCCTGTTATGAAACCTGCTTTTTCGTCGTCCACGAGAAAGACGCAGAGATGGGCAATATCTAAGGGATTTCCAACTCTTCCAGCCGGGTGCTGTTCGTGATCGATGGGTCTCAGATCGGGTTTTTTTCTCAGGGACTTCTTCTTCCATTCCGATGTTTCTATCCAGCCGGGGCTTATGCTCACCACTCTTATGTGATATCTGGAAAGACTCACGGCCAAGGAGTGCGTGAGTGCCACAAGGCCTCCTTTTGAAGCTGAGTAGGGTTCCGTGTCTGGTTCTGACTGAAATGCCCTTGTGCTTGCTATGTTTATGATCACTCCGCCACCGCGTTTTATCATTTCTTCCGCGCAGTATCGAGAACAGATGTAAGGCCCCGTGAGGTTCACCCTGATCACTCTCTCCCATTCTTCGAGAGGTCTTTCGAAGATGCTCTTCACGGACATGACGGCTGCGTTGTTCACCAGAACGTCTACCCCGCCGTATATTTCGACGGTTTTTCTCACCATGTTCTTCACGGAGTTTTCATCTGCAACGTCCGTTTTTACGAATGTGACATCCAGCCCTCTTTCTCTCAACATCTCTTCTCTTTCAACGCCCGCTTCTTCGTCTATCTCTGCTATGACTACCTTCATGCCGTTTTCCGCAAAAAGCTGAGCGATCGCGGCTCCGATTCCCTGACCTCCACCTGTAACGACTGCCACCTTGCCTTCGAGCATGCTAACACCCCACAGAAAAGGCGGGGTAACCCCCGCCCGTTTTATCTAATCGGTTTGTCCTTTGTAACCTCTTCCAGTGTGAGTAGTCTTTCCCATCTTCTGTCGACGTATTCCTGGAGTTCGTCTACGATTTCTTTTGCATCCGGTCTTGAAAGAAGTTTTCTGAACCTTCCCTGAGCCTTCAGGAATTCCTCCACAGGTTTGAACTGTCTCGGTTTTCTGGTGACTCTGTAAACTCCTCTTTCCACTTCGTACAAAGGCCAGTACTTCGTTTCTACGGCGAGTTTTGATATTTCTACTGTTTTATCGTCGTTCACTCTCCAGAACCTGACGCAAGGAGAGAAGACCGCAAGGAAAGAAGGTCCATCGAAGTTCAGCGCCTTTTCCACCTTGGCAAAGAAGTCCATGGGTTCAGAGAGCGATGCGGTAGCTGCGTAGACGTTCTCGTGAGCCGCTACGATCTCGACGATGTTCTTTTTCAGCTGGACCTTTCCAGGGAGCTTCTTTCCAACTGGAGCTGTCGTGGTATCCGAACCCGGGGGTGTGGATCCGGATCTCTGGTTTCCTGTGTTCATGTATCCCTCGTTGTCGTAGAGGACGTAGAGCACCTTGTGACCTCTTTCGAGCATCCCGGACAGTGACTGAAGACCGATATCGTACGTTCCACCGTCTCCACCAAAAGCAATGAAGGCGTATTTTTTGTCTTCTGGGATCTTTCCTTTGTTTTTCAGTGCTTTGTAAGCCGTTTCCACACCGCTCATCGTTGCTGCCACGTTTTCAAAGGCGTTGTGAATGTAAGGTACGCTCCAAGCGGTGTACGGATAGATGGAGGTAGAAACCTCCAGACAACCTGTTGCGAGTCCAACAACGGGTTCGTATCCGAGGTGTCTTGCGATCATCATCACGAACTTCACTGTGATGGGTGCTCCACAACCTGGACAGAGCCTGTGACCCTGTGTGATACCGATTTCTTTCTTATCGAACTCCTGTGCCAGCTGTTTTATGTTAACGGGCATTCCTCACACCTCCTTCACTCTCTGAGACCAAGATATCTCTGTTCATCTGCTATGAGGTTTCCGTTTATGGCATCTTCGAACGCTTTTCTGATGTGCTCTGGTTTGATGTCCCTTCCACCGAGACCGTAGACATAGGATCCAAGCATCGGCCTCGCTGCTACTTCGTAGAGCGCAGATTTCACTGCTTCGTAGAGAGGTGCTTCCGCTCCGAAGGAAACAGCTCTGTCGAGCACAACTACACTCTTTCTTCCGTTGAGGAGTTCCTGAAGCTGCTCCTTCGGGAACGGTCTGAACATCCAGATTTTCAAAGATCCAACTTTGTAGCCTTCTTCTCTCAGTTCATCAACCACGTACTTTATCGTGCTGTTTGTGGAGCCCAGTGCTACCATCACGTGCTCTGCATCTTCCATTCTGTACGGTTCGACAAACCAGTATTTCCTTCCAAACGTTTCTTCGAATTCTTTTGCGATTTCCGGGAACACCTTCTTTACGTTTTCCATGGCTTCAATCTGCTGTCTTTTGTGTTCGAAGTAGTAATCGTAAAGATCGAGAGGACCCCAGGTTACAGGGTGTTCAGTATCCAGAAGAGGATACATGGGTTTGAGCTCTCCAACGAACTTCTTCACGAGTTCATCGGGATAGAACTCAACGGGTTCCACTCCGTGAGAAAGGATGAACCCATCGAGGTTCACCATGACGGGAAGTCTCACATCTTCGTGTTCTGCCAGTCTCACAGCGAGAATGGTGAAATCGTAAGCCTCCTGATTAGTTTCCGCAAAGAGCTGAATCCATCCAGAATCCCTTTCTGCCATCGCGTCGCTGTGGTCACAGTGAATGTTTATAGGACCACTGAGCGCTCTGTTCACAACGGGCATCACAATGGGAAGTCTGTAGGAGGCAGCGATGTAAACTATTTCGTGCATCAGTGCGAGTCCATTTGCACTGGTTGCTGTCATCGCTCTTGCTCCCGCGGCAGCGGCTCCAACGACAGCGCTCATCGCACTGTGTTCACTTTCGACGGGAATCATTTCTGTCCTGACAACGCCGTCCGCGACGAACCTGGCGAAGTACTCCACAATAGGTGTCTGTGGAGTGATCGGGTACGCCGCAACGACATCGGGCTCTATCTGTCTCATCGCATTGGCAACGGCCTCAGCGCCGGTGACGGCCACTCTCTCGACGACCCTTTCCATCCTCATCCCTCCTCGCTCAGAAACTCAGTCTCAGGTCTCATCTCTATGGCCTGCTTTGGACATACGTTCGCACAGAGTCCGCATCCTTTACAGTAGTCGTAGTTGAAACCTTTCATTATTCCGCCTTCTTGGATGATCGCTTGATCTGGACAGTAGAGCCAGCAGAACATACAGTCTATACATTTCTCTTTGTGAAGAATAGGTCTCATCACACGCCAGGCACCTGTTTTGTATTCTCTTGCTGTTCCCGGTTTGTCGATGACTCCTCCAATGGGAATTTCCTTCCAGCTTTTAAGAGACATTCTCACACCTCCTCACTCTGAGCACTTTACTTCCTCATATCCACGTCTCAAAGCTCTCTTGTTCGCATCAATCACTTCCTGAGGGAATTTCTTTCCGAACATCTTCTCGATTCTCTTCTCTATCGCCTCGAGAGGCACAATACCTGTCACTCTGACCAGCGCTCCAAGCATCGGTGTGTTCGGTATTCCTCTCTTTATCTCCTGGAGAGCGATGTCTGTAGCATCCACCACGCATATCTTTCCGTTGAATCCTGTCTTTTTTCTGACGAATTCGAAATCCTTAACGGTGTTCACAAGGAGGATACCATCTTCTGAAAGGCCTTCTACAATGGCGGGAGAAAGTAGTGTTTCATCGATCACCACAACGACGTCCGGGTTTTCCACTGCAGATCTCACTCTGATGTACTCGTCACCAATCCTGTTGAAGGCCCTCATGGGAGCACCTGTTCTTTCTGCACCGTATTCTGGAAAAGCCTGAACGTATTTCCCGGCTTCCAGAGCGGCTTCTGCCAGCATCTGGGAAGCACTCTTCGCACCTTGCCCGGCTCTACCGTGCCATCGTATTTCAAAGTATTTCTTCGCAACGGGCATCCGATTGCACCTCCTCGACAACATGGATTTAACCCACGTTATTGTATCAGATACATAATGCATTTCATAATGGTATACTTAAACAATAAATTAAATCTTTAGATCCTTCAGTTTTCTCTGAGCGGTGATCACTGAGTTGATAACTCTGTTTATGGTCGTGAATCCTCCTGCAGTCTCTTCCAGAACCTTCGTTGCACTGTCGATTTCCGCACTCTTTTCTGAGAGTGACTCCTTCGAGGTATCGAGGGAGTTTCTGACCTCCTGAAGGAGCTTTACGTTGTTTTCCATGAAACGAACCATATTCTGGAGGGTTTTTCCAACTGTTTCAAACAGATTCGCCATGAACTCGAGGTTTTCAAGGGATCTTTGTGAAGATTCGAGGATTTCTCTGGCCTTCTCGACGATCTGCTTTGTCACTTCATTTGTTTCGTTTGATAGATTCTGAACCTCGTTTGCTACGATCATGAAGCCTTTTCCCGCTTCTCCGGCCCTCGCAGCCTCTATGGTGGCGTTCAAGGCGAGGATGTTGGTTTCCCTGGCGATTCTCATAATGTTCTGAATCAACTTTTCGATCGATCTTATGTTTTCAAGGGTCTCTCCTATCTGGGATGAAGCTTCTTTCACCCTTTCGATGATCTGATCTACATTTGTTCCGGATTTTTTCAACTCCTCCATGATGTTTTCGCTGATCTTCTCCATGTCTTGGATGACAGAGACGAGCTGATCACTTTTCGCTTGAAAATCTCCCACCAGTTTCTGAAACAGTCTGTTGAGATTCACAAACCTTTCTTTAACTTCCTCTATTCTGCGCTGCATTTTTCTCAGCTTTCTGGTCAGTGCTTCGTCCAGCTGGCTTGTGAAGGATATGATCGTGTTCTCTGCAAAGAACGCAGAAGTGAGTTTGTCCACAATTTCTCTTTCTCTCATAGAATCACCTCACAAAGAATAGAGATCGTCTATCAGATCAACACCGCATTTGAGATTTCTGAACCACTCGAGGAATTTCTTCACAGACTCTCCTCTGAACACAGCGCCGTGCTGAGGTGCGATCATATCTATCTTCTTATTTGAAACCATATCCACCCATTTCTTGCAGGCCGCATTGGAAGACATGTACCTTTTGTGGAAGGCCTCCATGAGCGGAAGATGTCTTTCGAAATCATCGACGTACCTGTACCTCTTTCCCTTTTCGAACACCGCGGCGCCTATATCTCCTGAGAAGAGGATCTTTGCCACCGGATCGTAGAGAACGAAATTCCCTGTAGAATGAAGGAAATGCGCCGGGAGTATCTCGAGCTCGTTACCACTCAGGAATTTTATCTTTGTTCCTTTGTCAGGGATCGGAACGATCCTTTTCTGATCGTAGATTCCAAAGTGTGGGAGAAACCTCACCCAGAGAGAGGATATGTATATCTTCGCGTTCTCACATATCGAAAGCCAAAGCAAAATCCCGGATGTGACATCTGGATCCTGATGCGTGTAGAATATGTGTTTTATGCTGGAAAGATCAACCACTTCCGCTACGTTGGACATCACCCTGGGAAAGACGTGTGCTCCGCCCGGGTCCAGGAGAATCCCTTCGTTTCCATCGAGGATCAGATACTGGTTCGTCTGAACGATCTCTTCTTCTTTCTCTTCCCATCCCAGAAACAGGAATTTGTGCTGACCGTTGTCGAAGAGGATTTCGTTTTCAAACATGTTGCTCCCTCCTGATTTCAAACGATTTCAAGAATTAATCCCCATTTGATTCTATCACTACATGCAACACTTTGTGACTGTTTCTTTTCTTTTCATCATATGACAGTGAGAGGTGTTATAATCGACTATGGTGAATGTGAAAAAAATATCAGATAAAAATTGTGAAAAAAATCCCGATAAATTCCGATCAGGAGGTGGCGGTTTTGGTCAAGTCGAAAGAAGAACTCTTCAAAGAGCTGGAGAATTTCATAGAAGAAAATGGGTACGAGGGAAAGAAGGATGCACTCATACAGGTGCTTCACAAGGCACAGGAACTCTTCGGATATCTTCCCGCGGATGTTCTCGAGTACATCTCAGACAAACTCGACGTTCCTCTCTCGAAGGTTTATGGAGTGGTCACCTTCTACAACTTCTTCTCTACAAAGCCAAAGGGAAAACATCAGATCAAGGTTTGTCTCGGTACCGCGTGTTACGTGAAGGGTGCGGACAGAATCTTCGAAAGATTCCTCGAAGAACTCAAGGTGAATCCGGATGAACCCACCAGTGATGGTATGTTCTCCGTTCATGGTGTGAGATGTCTTGGAGCGTGCAGCATGGCACCGGTTGTCATGGTGGATGAAGACGATTTTTACGGCAGAGTAACTCCCGATATGGTGCCTCAGATCATCAGTAAGTACAAGCGGGAGGGATGAGGATGGCCAAGGTGAAGAGTCTGGAGGAGCTCATGAAGATAAAGGAACAGGCTCTGAAGGATCTCCAGCTGAGGGGCGAAACAGGTAAAAGAGGGAAGATAACTGTTGCGATGGGTACGTGTGGAATAGCGGCGGGTGCCAAAGAGACTCTGAAGGCGATCGTTGAAGCCCTCAATGAATACAACATAAACGATATAGCGGTTGTTCAGTCGGGTTGCATGGGACTCTGCGAGGTGGAACCCACCGTTGAAGTGAGGCTCGAAGGTCAGGAGCCAGTCATATACGGAAGGGTCACTCCGGAAAACGCAAAGAGAATCGTGAAGATGCACATACTCGAAGGAAGGGTCGTCGAAGATCTGGTGGTCAAAAGAGGAGAAGCCTGACTCTGGAGGTGAAGGAAAGTGCCGCTCACAACGAACACGATCCTTATCTGTGCAGGTGGAGCGTGTATTTCCGCCGGCGAAAAGAGTGTCAAAGATGCCTTCGAAGAAGAATTGAGAAAGTACGGCCTCGATGAAGTTGTCAGGGTGATAGAGACCGGTTGTATGGGAGCGTGTACTCTGGGGCCGATCGCCGTGATCTACCCGGAAGGTGTGTTTTACCAGAAGCTCACGCCAGATGCGGCAAGAGAGATCGTTGAAGAACACATTTTGAAGGGAAGGATCGTGGAGAAGTACCTTTACAAAGCTCCCGAAGGAAAACCTGTTCCAAGGGTCCATGAGGAAGTGCCTTTCTTCAAGAAACAGGTCAGGATCGTCACAAGGAATCTCGGTGTCATAGATCCCACGAAGATAGAGGAGTACATCGCAAGAGACGGATACTTTGCCCTTGCAAAGGCTCTTCAGATGAAACCGGAAGACGTGATAAGGGAGATAAAGGACAGCGGACTCAGAGGAAGAGGAGGAGCGGGTTTTCCAACAGGGCTCAAGTGGGAACTCGCGGCAAAGCAAAAGGCCGAGAAGAAATTCGTTGTCTGTAACGCGGACGAAGGAGATCCGGGTGCTTTCATGGACAGATCGGTTCTTGAAGGAGATCCACACGCCGTCATAGAGGGAATGGCAATAGCCGCCTACGCGATAGGTGCTCAGAAGGGGTTCGTTTATGTCAGGGCGGAGTATCCTCTCGCCATCGAAAGGCTCAACATCGCACTGAATCAGGCAAGAGAGTACGGTTTTCTTGGAGAAAACATAATGGGAACGGATTTTTCCTTCGATATAGAGATCAGAATCGGTGCGGGTGCGTTCGTTTGTGGTGAGGAAACCGCGTTGATGGCCTCCATAGAGGGTGAGAGAGGCCAGCCGAGGGTGAAGCCTCCCTATCCCGTTGAGAAGGGACTCTGGGGATACCCCACAGTGATCAACAACGTTGAAACACTTGCGAACGTACCCTGGATCATCAGAAACGGTGCGAAAGAGTTCAGAAAATACGGGACGGAGAACTCTCCGGGGACGAAAGTGTTCGCTCTCGCTGGTAAAGTGAAGAACACAGGTCTTGTGGAAGTTCCCATGGGAATCACACTCAGAGAGCTCATATACGAGATTGGAGGAGGAATAGCCGGAGACAAAAAGCTGAAAGCCATCCAGACTGGGGGACCGAGTGGAGGATGTATCCCCGCTGAGTATGTGAACACTCCTGTTGATTTCGAATCCCTCCAGAAACTCGGTGCAATCATGGGTTCTGGTGGAATGATAGTGATGGACGAAGACGACTGTATGGTTGACGTCGCAAGGTTCTTCCTCGAGTTCACCGTGGAAGAATCCTGTGGAAAATGTACGCCCTGTAGAGAAGGAACGAAGAAGATGCTCGAAATCCTGGAGAAGATCACTTCCGGCGAGGGAACAGAGGAGGACATAGAAGAGCTCGAAAAGCTGGCGCATGTGGTAAAGGACACTTCCCTCTGTGGACTTGGTCAAACCGCACCGAATCCTGTTCTTTCCACACTCAGATACTTCAGAGACGAGTATCTGGCGCATGTCAGAGAGAAGAAGTGTCCATCCAAGAAGTGTAAAGCGTTGATCAGCTATGTGATTGATCCTGAAAAATGTGTTGGATGTACCGCGTGTGCGAGAGTCTGTCCTGTTCAGTGTATAAGCGGTCAGGTGAGGCAGCCTCACGTGATAGATCAGGCGGAGTGTGTCAGGTGTGGTAGCTGTATCGAAGTCTGTAGGTTTGGAGCTATAAGTAAGGTTACTCCAGCCCTGCCGGTGGAGGAGGCGGTAGAATGATAGGCCCAAGGGATCTTCTGAATATAGCTTTGAGGATCGAATCAACCGGTTACTCTTATTACAAGAATCTCGCGGAGAAAACGGAGGGGGAAACGAAGGCACTCTTTGAACGGCTGGCGGAACAAGAGAGGGACCACTCCAGAAAGTTCAAGGAGATCCTAGAAAAATACGAGCAGGATCTTAACCCATCCGATGAGGTGCTCGGCTATCTCGAAGCTCTCGCAGAGATCTCTATCTTTCCCAAACTCGAAGAAATTCCCCCTGATGATCTGAGAGAAGCCGTGAGAAGGGCCATCGAAGTGGAAAAAGATTCCATAGTCTTTTACAGCGAAATATTGAGCTACGTACCGGAGAAAGAACCCGTTCAGGCGATCATCGATGAGGAGAAAAAGCATCTGAGGGACCTTCTGAGACTGGAAGTGTGAAGATACCCCGCCGGACGGCGGGGTTTTTGTTCAAATCATTCCACCTCTGCCAGAACGCTGACGGGTCCACCGTCCAGCCCCTTGAATCTCAAAGGAAGAGCGATCACACGTTTTATCTTCTTTCCAGCGACAAGTTCTAAATTCACATCTTCGAATATGATGATGGGTCTTTTGCTGCTGAATTTCTTCGACAAAAGCCATCTGTGCGCGGGGTAGTTTTCTTTTTCACCCAACACGATGGGATCGGCACTGAGAAAATCGAGCATGACCGCTTTGAGAGAGGGGACAGATTCCCTCAGAAAACGAGCCAACTCTTTTGAAATGCCGGGGAACATGTACCTGTAGGTTGCAGGATCTGTTCTTCTCAACTTCGCAAAACCCGATCTGAACATGAGAAGATCCACACCATTCAGATCCAGTTCTTCGATATCTTCGATGGTGAAGAGTTCCATTGGTTTCTTCTCCCTGTCCACGAGCAGGGGTTTTTCAAAAATGAAGTATTCAAGAGGTATCTGATCCAATGTCCAGCCCTCTTCACAAAAATGGTAAGGGGCGTCCACGTGTGTGCCTGTGTGCGAGAAATGATGAATCATCGTCGTGTTGGCGGCATCTCCCCGCTCTATTCTGCTTGTCGGCTCAAAATAGTCCGGCGGGTTGTCTGGGTAGGTCAACATTCTCTCTTCTATAGGGTAAGATAATTCTATGAACATGTCTGTCACTTCCTTTCTGGGGGAGGTATCAATATGGAGTTCCTCTTTTACAGTTTACCAGAGGAGGTTGTCAGAGAAGAAACGCTGGGGAACTTTTCAGTCGCCTTGAAATTGATCGACGACTTTCTGAAAAAAGACCTCCCTTCACTTCAGCGTGAAAGACTCATCTACGAAAAAGAAAGAATCGAAAGACTTCTCGAGGATTATCCCTTCACCGAAAAAGAAGCGTTGAAGAAGATGATGGAGATGTTTGGAGGTTTCTCGGAGGAAGAGTTTCAGTACCTCATGAACGAAGGAGCGCTCGACTACATCGTCGTGGAAGGTGAGAAGAGATTCGAAAGGCGTTTCTTCCATAACCTTGCCTTCGCCAGGCCGGAGTACAGAGAAAGACTCAGGAAAGATGAAAAAAGCGAGAAAGCAAAGAAAATTCTTCACGAACGACTGGAACGTCTCACAAAGGGTGAGAATCCGAAAAAGTACAGAGTAAGAGCGAGAATAACTTTGAAACTGAAGGAAACGTCTTCCAGGCACCGGGTATGGCTTCCATTTCCCAAGGAAGGGCTTCAGATCGAAGGTGTGAAACTTCTAAAAACAAGCCACGAAAGTTACTACATTTCACCGAACGATGCTCCGCAAAGAACCATCTATTTCGAAAGCGAAGACAGCACCTTTTTCGTGGAATTCGAGTACACTATTAGGGAGTGGGTGAACCACGTTGATCCTGAAAGGGTTTCAGAGAAGAACACAGGGCTTGAAGAGTTCTTAAAAGAAGAACCTCCACACATCGTTTTCACTCCGAAACTCAGGTGGTTAACACAAACAGTGGTAGGCGACGAGATAAACCCATACCTCAAAGCGAAAAGAATATACGACTGGATCACATTTAACGTGAGGTACTCCTACGTGAAACCGTACGCCCTGTACGAAAACATAACAGATTTTGTGGTGAACAATTTGAAAGGTGATTGCGGTTTTCAGGCGCTTCTTTTCATCACTATGTGCAGGATCGCTGGTGTTCCCGCAAGGTGGCAATCTGGATGGTACATAAACCCGGTCTTCGGTTCTCCCCACGACTGGGCACTTTTTTACGTGGAACCCTACGGGTGGCTTCCTGCGGATCTTTCCTTTGGTGGTGCAAGAAGGGACAACGAACCTTTCAGGAAGTTCTACTTTGGAAACCTGGATGGCTTCAGAATGGTGGCAAACGATGGTTTCATGAAAGATTTCGATCCGAAAACTCGTTTTGTGAGAAACGACCCCACAGACAACCAAGTTGGAGAAGCGGAGAGCGAAGAGAAACGTCTACCGTTCGAAAGTAGTATAGAAGTGATTGGTTTCGAGGAGGTGTGAAAAATGTCGAAGATCGTGGACGTGAAGCTTTCTCTCAAGAGATACGAATACGAAAAGCCGTTTCACATAACTGGGAGCATATCTTCCGAGAGCAGAAATGTCGAGGTTGAGATCGTTCTGGAAAGCGGCGTTAGGGGGTACGGAGAGGCGTCCCCTTCTTTTAGAGTGAACGGTGAAAGGGTGGAAGCGCTCCTTGTGATAGAGAACGTTGTGAAAGAGATGATCGCAGGCATCGATGTGCGAAACTATGCCAGAATCTTTGAAGTCACGGACAAGCTCTTCGGATTTCCGAGTTTGAAAGCAGCCGTTCAGTTTGCTACGCTGGACGCTCTCTCTCAGGAGCTTGGAACACAGGTCTGTTATCTCCTCGGAGGAAAAAGAGATGAGATAGAGACGGACAAAACAGTTGGAATAGACACCATCGAAAACCGTGTGAGTGAGGCAAAGAAAATATTCGAAGAGGGTTTCAGAGTGATCAAGATCAAGGTTGGAGAGAACCTGAAGGAAGACATCGAAGCTATGGAAGAGATAGCAAGGGTCACTCGAGGAGCAAAGTACATAGTTGACGCGAACATGGGCTACACACCGAAAGAAGCGGTGGAATTCGTGCGGGCAGTATATCAGAAGGGAATAGACATCGCTGTGTACGAACAGCCTGTGAGGAGGGAAGACATTGAAGGCTTGAAGTTCGTGAGGTTCCACTCACCGTTTCCCGTTGCGGCGGACGAATCCGTGAGAACGAAGTTCGATTTGATGAGGCTCGTGAAGGAAGAGGCGGTTGATTACGTGAACATAAAACTCATGAAGTCTGGAATTTCCGACGCTCTTGCCATAGTGAAAATAGCAGAATCGGCTGGTTTGAAGCTCATGATCGGATGCATGGGAGAATCCTCCCTCGGGATAAACCAGAGTGTTCACTTTGCACTCGGAACAGGGGCTTTTGAGTTTCATGACCTCGATAGTCACCTAATGCTGAAGGAAGAAATCTTCAGAGGAAAATTCATCCAGGATGGTCCGAGAATGAGGGTGAAAGAGTAATGACGGTTCAGCAGTTCATAAAGAAACTCGTGAAACTTGTAGAACTCGAAAGAAACGCGGAAATAAACGCAATGCTCGACGAGATGAAGCGACTCTCGGGAGAGGAAAGAGAGAAAAAGGGTCGTGCCGTTCTGGGCCTCACAGGAAAGTTCATAGGAGAAGAACTTGGATACTTCCTTGTGAGATTTGGAAGAAGAAAGAAGATAGACACGGAGATTGCTGTGGGTGATCTTGTTCTCATGAGCAAAGGAAATCCTCTCAAAAGTGATTACACAGGAACAGTGGTGGAAAAGGGAGAACGTTTCATCACGGTAGCAGTTGATAGACTTCCATCGTGGAAGCTCAAAAATGTGAGGATAGATCTCTTTGCAAGTGACATCACGTTTAGGAGACAGATAGAGAACTTGATGACGCTTTCTCCAGAAGGGAAAAGAGCCCTTGAGTTTCTCCTTGGAAGAAAAAAGCCTGAAGAATCGTTTGAAGAGGAGTTCACTTCTTTCGATGAGGGTTTGAACGAAAGTCAGAGAGAAGCGGTTTCTCTCGCTCTTGGAAGTTCCGATTTCTTTCTCATACACGGCCCCTTCGGGACGGGGAAGACCAGAACACTCGTGGAGTACATAAGACAGGAAGCGGCACGTGGAAAGAAGATTCTGGTCACAACGGAGAGCAATCTTGCTGTGGATAACCTCGTGGAGAGGCTCTGGGGAGAGGTGTCTCTGGTAAGAATTGGCCATCCTTCGCGCGTGTCTTCTCATCTGAAGGAGTCCACACTCGCACATCAGATCGAAACGGACGATGAGTACGAGAAAGTAAAAAAGATGAAGGAAGAACTCACAAAGTTGATCGAAAAAAGGGACAGTTTCACAAAACCTTCACCGCAGTGGAGAAGGGGGCTCAGCGACAAGAAGATCCTGGAGTACGCGGAGAAAAACTGGAGTGCCAGGGGAGTTTCTAAGGAAAAGATAAAAGAGATGGCAGAGTGGATAAAGTTGAATAATCAGATTCAAGATATTAGAGAACTCATAGAACGCAAAGAGGAAATAATAGCGAACAGGATAGTACGGGAAGCACAGGTTGTGCTTTCTACCAATTCGTCCGCAGCTCTGGAAATAGTATCGGGAATTGTTTTCGATGTGGTAGTTGTTGACGAAGCTTCTCAGGCAACCATTCCAAGCATTCTCATCCCCATATCGAAAGGCAAAAAGTTCGTCCTCGCTGGGGATCACAAACAGCTTCCTCCCACGATACTCTCAGAAGACGCGAAGGACCTTTCGAGAACACTGTTTGAAGAACTCATAAATCGATACCCCGAGAAGTCTTCTCTTCTCGATACCCAGTACAGAATGAACGAACTCTTGATGGAATTCCCGAGTGAAGAATTTTACGATGGAAAACTGAAGGCAGCCGAGGAAGTCAAAAACATAACACTCTTTGACCTTGGAGTAGAGATACCGAACTTTGGAAAGTTTTGGGATGTCGTTCTCTCTCCAAAAAACGTTCTGGTCTTCATAGACACGAAAAACAGACCCGACAGATTCGAAAAGCAAAGGAAAGACTCTCCCTCGAGGGAAAATCCGCTGGAAGCACAAATCGTGAAAGAGATTGTGGAAAAACTTCTTTCCATGGGAGTGAAAGAGGATTGGATCGGGATTATCACTCCCTACGATGATCAGGTGAATCTCATAAGAGAGCTGATCGAAGAAGAGGTGGAAGTACACAGTGTAGACGGTTTCCAAGGAAGGGAAAAAGAGGTCGTCATCATTTCGTTTGTTCGCTCGAACAAAAACGGTGAAATAGGGTTCCTCGAAGATTTGAGAAGGTTAAACGTTTCGCTCACACGAGCAAAAAGAAAGCTGATAGCGACGGGAGATTCGAGCACACTTTCTGTTCATCCAACTTACAGAAAATTCGTGGAATTTGTGAAAAAGAAAGGAACCTATGTGATCTTTTGACCTGAAGCATATAACAAAAAACATTCCCCACTCACGTGGGGATTTTTCCATTTATGTTTCCATACCTCTAAGGAAGTATTGAAACAGAATTTTTTATAAGTTTAATCAGTCCAAGCTTCTGGTTTCCATACCTCTAAGGAAGTATTGAAACGCTCGTAGCCTACCATCGCTCTTGCTTCGTTCGGTGGTTTCCATACCTCTAAGGAAGTATTGAAACTGATCGCCAAAAAAGAATTTCGTATTCCTGAAGGAGTTTCCATACCTCTAAGGAAGTATTGAAACATTGTATATACTGACAAAGGAGTTTTCTATGTTAAGTTTCCATACCTCTAAGGAAGTATTGAAACTGTGGTTTTCCCCACTCCTCGTCGGCCCGTGAGATAGTTTCCATACCTCTAAGGAAGTATTGAAACAAGGACAGGCAACTTCCTTCTGTCGACGTTCACCAGTTTCCATACCTCTAAGGAAGTATTGAAACTTGCAAACCTTTCGCCGGTTTCATCGTTGTAGAAAAGTTTCCATACCTCTAAGGAAGTATTGAAACTCAAACAGAACAATGAAAGCAAGGTATAGATGTGAAGTTTCCATACCTCTAAGGAAGTATTGAAACCAAGGTATATTTTCAGGATACACTGAACTTTTTCGGGTTTCCATACCTCTAAGGAAGTATTGAAACACGTTGCGTTGAAGCAGGCGCACTATATGGTTATTTTGTTTCCATACCTCTAAGGAAGTATTGAAACTCGGAAAGCAGACAGGAGAAGTAGTTATAGACGTAGAAGAGTGTTTCCATACCTCTAAGGAAGTATTGAAACGGAGAATTCAGACGGAACATGGACGATCATAGCGAAGTTTCCATACCTCTAAGGAAGTATTGAAACACCGCATTGAGGGGAACATCGCAGATCTCGAGGAAAGGTTTCCATACCTCTAAGGAAGTATTGAAACAAAACCATTCTTCGTGTAAGGAGGGATGATGATGGGTTTCCATACCTCTAAGGAAGTATTGAAACCTCGAACAGAACCTCAAGCTCGCACAGACAGAGATACCGTTTCCATACCTCTAAGGAAGTATTGAAACACCTCTTTGGGATAAAAGACCTTGTGTGGCTTGATGAAGTTTCCATACCTCTAAGGAAGTATTGAAACCCGGAAAAGTCAGTCTATAAAATGTCAGAGTTGTGTGTTTCCATACCTCTAAGGAAGTATTGAAACCCATTGAGTTCAGAATAAATTATACCACAAACACAAACTGAAAGCAAGATGTTTTTTGAACTTCCATATACTCATTTTCCATAAACGATTCTAACACACAAGGGGGTGTTTTCAAGAACTGTTTGGAAAAATGGAATAATTGCATAGTCAAACAGAGAGAGAATTCAAGGCAAAAACAAAAGATTAATTACATCAACCTACGTCAGGGCATTTTGGGGTGTTTTGGGCAAAAATCGATTAGTTCCACATTTCACAAATAGATGAAAAAAGGTTTCCCTCAAAGAGTTAGAAGTTAACTGCAAGATGTATGAATTTCTGCTACTTACACATCATCATTCATAACAAATTCTCTTCATATTGTTTCGTCTTATCATTCATTATTCCCTTTTTAACGCATAGCTTCCGGTACCACAAACCCGCATGAAATTTTTCGTTACCGGTAATTGCATACTCTGTATCGACCTTCTGATGCTAAATACACACACCACCCACTTTGTGAATGATTGGAACTATCTTGGTTTGTATGCATAAAAGTTATTTAGTAAATATAAATAATTTTCACACTAATTTTTTAATATCAAAAACAAAGAGGCGGAATTGCTCCGCCTCAGTCTGAACTCCTTGGACTAATCCAGTTACTCCCTCACGTACCTCTGCGAATCGTCGTACTCTTCTATTTTCCCGTTCAGAACATTCTGTATGTACTCAATAACGGCATCTGACATAAGATATCCTGTGTCGTATCCCTCCCACTCTTTGAGCATGACGTAGCCGTCTCCACCACCTGCCATGTAGTTGTTCGTGACCACTTTGTATTTTCTTTCTGGATCGAACGGTTCTCCGTTCACGAGGACTTCCACAACTTTTCCGTCTTTGCTCTTCCATGTGAGGCCGGAAACCTGGAGGAACGCACCTTTGCCTTCTGAAATGGTAGCAGCGTACTCGAGCACTTTCATGATCTGTTCCCCGGTGAGCTCCAGCACGTAGAGGGTGTTTCCGAACGGGAGAACTGTCAATATATCTCTCACAGTGATCTTTCCAGGTTTTATAGAGGCTCTTATGCCTCCACCGTTTGTGAAGGCGATATCCGCTCCCACTTTCCACCTCATGGCGTCCGCTATGAGGTTGGCAAGATTCGTACTTTTCGATCTGACGTGTTCTCTTTCACCATCGAGGTAGATCTTTGTCTCTCCTATGACGGTATCGAGTTTTTCATCTCCCACTTTCTTGAAATATTCGAGAGCCTTTGCAACGTATCTGTTCTCGAGGTATGGTTTTCCAAGGTATCTGTACTTTTCGTTTTCGTACACCTTCAAATTGACGGGTATCGCTTCCCAGTGCCATGCCACGATCTTTCCGTCTTCGATGTCCAGATCGAGTCTTCCAACGTACTTTCCATAATCTCCAGCCGAGGCTATTATCTTTCCTTCCACGACGTCGGACCCAAGAACGTGGCTGTGTCCAGCTATAACAACGTCTATTCCTTCAACTCCTGCCAACTGGTGTGTCGTGGTGATTCCTTCTTTCTTCGGCTCTCCCCAGTCGAGGTGTGCAAGAGCGATAACAATATCTGCCTGTTTTTTCAGTTCGGGTGCTATTTCTCGGGCCACTTTCAGGGCGTTTTCAAACTTCAGACCTTCGAGGTAGAGAGGTTCCAGAATCTCCGTTTCTTCTGTGGTGAAACCGATGATGGCGACTTTCAATTCACCGAGATTTTCGATGATGTAGGGTTTGAAGAACGGGTTACCATCTTCTTTCACTATGTTCGCTGAAAGGAACGGAAAATCTGCGAATTTCATCTGTTTTTCGAGAACTTCCCTTGGATTGTCGAACTCGTGATTTCCAACGGCCATGGCTTTGAGTCCTATCATGTTGAATCCAACAATGTCGGGTATAGCATCCTGAAGGTCGGACTCTGGAACACCTGTGTTCAAATCTCCTGCGTGGAGAAAGATCACATGCCCACCCTGACTCTCGACTTCCCTTCTCACCTCTTCTACGATCGTGGCGATGGCTGCAAGGCCTCCAATTCCGGGATTACGATACTCATCGAATGCCCAGGCGTGACCGTGCGTGTCGTTGACGTGAAGGATGGTGAGTCTCACACCAAGAAGCAAAACGGTTATCAGTAGAGCCAGAAGGATCACCAGGAACTTTCTCATAATATCACCCCCTTCGAAGATTTTAACTCTAATGTGCTAACATATTGTGAGATTCTGTTAAGGAGGTTTCACTCGTGACGGTGGATCCATCTCACACGATTCCCGTGAGTGTAACAGGTACGTTTTGTTCACTCAACTGTCCCCACTGTGGAGCACACTATTTGAGCCATATGATCTCCGTGGATGAAATTCCAGCCTTTGTGAATAAAGGCTACAGAAGCTTTCTGATAAGCGGCGGAATGCTTCCAGATGGTTCCATTCCGTTTGAGAAACATTACGAACGTTTGAAAGAGCTGAAAGAAGCCCACGGTCTTCTTTACAACTTTCACGTGGGGTTTCAAAAGTCCAAGGTTGCAAAGGAGCTGGCTGACGTCGTTTCTATGGATTTCTTCGGTGATGAAACCGTTTTGAAAAGCATATACGGACTCACATTGACTCCACAGGAAATTTTAGATATCGCTCACTTTTATGAGAACGTGGTGTTTCACATCACAGTTGGAATAATGGGTGGAAAGATCACCCACGAAGAAAGAGCACTTGAGATCCTCTCTCAGGAAACAGACACCGTTGTTTTGAACGTGTTCATCCCAACTCCCGGAACAAGGTTTGGAAAGTCTCATCCACTCGATTTTCAGGAGGTCGTGAGGATTTTTGAAAAGGCAAGAAATCTGTTCAAAAGAGTGATCCTCGGCTGTATGCAGCCGAGGGGGGAATACAGAAAGAAGCTTCAAAGCGAGTTGAAAGATCTTGTGGATGTCATCACAAAACCCGTTGGTGGGACAGGCGAGTTCAAAGGATGCTGTGCCTTCATTGACCGAGGGTGAAAGTGACCTTTCCCGGTCCCATGTCAAACGTTTGTCCGAGCGCCAGAACGGTCGCGAGTTCAACCGGAAGGCCGTTTCTTACGATCTTTTCCACGGTTGTTTTCACATCGTATTCGACACGCAATATTTCAAAGCTGATCGTGCCGTTTTCAACATCGACGATCATGTAAGAGGCCCTCGGATCACCATCTTTCGGTCTTCCGGTGCTTCCTGGGTTCAGAACGAGCTTTCCCATAACCCATTTCACCATAGGAAGGTGAGTGTGTCCGTTCACAACAACGTCCTCTTCAACCGATTCTACGATCCTTTTCAGCCTGTCTGGAGGAGTGTTTGGTTTTACGTACTCGAGGAGTTCGTTCAGAGGACTTCCATGAACGAGCAAGAATTTGACACCTTCGACTTCGAAACTCAACTTTTTTGGAAGACTTCTCAAAAATTCTCTGGTTTTCTCAGAGGTGTTTTCGATCGACCACTTGAGAGAGATGTCCCCGACTTCTGTCTCCCTTCCGGGTGCGTAAGAACAACCGCAGCTCTCTCTGGAATAGCCAACGGCATCGTCGTAATTTCCCATAATCGTTTTGATGTTTCGTTCCATTATTGTCTGCACAACAGCCTCAGGATCGGGTCCGTAGCCAACCAGATCTCCAAGGCAGAATACTTCATCGACACCTTTGTTCTCTATGTCCTCCAGAACGGCCTTCAACGCTTCGAGATTTCCATGAACATCTCCAAAGAAGGCAAGCCTCATTTTATCACCCTTAACTATTATAATGCATGTTCTTTTAAGTCTTCTTTAAGAACTGTAAGGTTCTTTCAAGTCTTTTCAGTGTTCTTTCTTTTCCCAACACTTCTATGGTTTCGAAAAGACCAGGCGTTACTAACTTTCCGGTAACTGCTCCTCTGATGATCTGAAAGACCACTTTTTTCGATGACAAGACCGTTTCGGAAAGATTTCTCAATATTTTTTCTATCTCTTCCATGTTCCAGCTGTTGAGATTTTCGAAGGCTTTTTTCGCTTCTTCGAGTACCTTCTCGGCTTCTTCTCTCTTCAAGAACTTTTCCACATAGTCCTTCTCGTACTCGTAATCATCGCTCATGAATGGATACATGATGTCGTGCAGCTGAGAGAGTGTGTTCACCTTTTCCCGGCATATACGTAGAGTTTCTATGAAATATCTTTCATCCAGAGGGGGAATTTTCTTTCCCACGTACTTTGCCCATTCGATGAATTCTTTCTTCAGATCTTCGAGATCGATCTTTCTCATGTGTTTCCCGTTCACCCATTCGAGTTTCTGATAATCGAAGATAACCCCCTTGTTTGAGATATCCTTTGGATCGAATGACTGAAGTTTCTCTTCTATTGTGAAGATCTCGTCTTCTTCCATTCTCCAGCCAAGAAGTGCGAGATAGTTCATCAAAGCCCTGCTCAAAATGCCCTCCCTTCTGAAGTGTTCAACAGAAGTGGCACCGTGCCTTTTGCTCAGAGGTGTTCGATCCGGTCCCAGTATCAGTGGAATGTGCATGAACACAGGGACTTCCCATCCAAAAGCCTCATATATCATGAGCTGTTTTGGAGTGTTCGAAAGGTGATCTTCACCACGAAACACATGGGAAATTCTCATGAGATGATCGTCCACCACGACCGCGAAGTTGTAGGTTGGGAAACCGTTCGACTTCATGATGATGAAATCTTCTATGGTGGAGTTGTCGAATTCCATGTAGCCTTTCAAAAGATCGTTGAAAGAGGTTTTTCCAGGAAGCACTTTGAACTTTACGGTGACGGGATGGCCTTTCTCTTTGTATTCGTCTGGATACTCGTAAGTTGTGAAGAGTTCTCTGGTAGGATCTTCTTTGTCGTAAACCACGTAATAGGCCCTTCTATTTTCCACCAATTCCTCAGCGTATTCTTGGTAGATTTCGAGTCTCTCGCTCTGTCGGTAAGGGCCGAAGTCTCCCCCTACATCAGGTCCTTCGTCCCAATTGAGACCGCACCACTTCAGAGATTCCAGAATTTGCTGTTCATATTCTCTTGAACTTCTCTCGAGGTCGGTATCTTCTATTCGAAGGATGAACTTTCCACCCTCTTTTCTTGCGAACATCCAGTTGAAAAGAGCTGTTCTTGCTCCACCAACGTGGAGATGACCCGTTGGGCTGGGAGCGAACCTGACTCTTACCAATTCGAAGCACCTCCTGATTTTTTTGATCCGACTTTTAATATATCAAAAAAAGCCCCGGTGATAAACACCGGGGCCTGGATTCGGTTTCGACCTCTATTATCTAACAGGTCTCACGTTGACAGCCTGAGGTCCTTTGGTACCTTTCTGGATTTCGAACTCGACTGTTTCGTTTTCCCTGAGGGTCTTGAAACCATCCATCTGGATCGCTGACCAGTGAACGAAGATGTCTTCTCCGTTCTCCATGGTGATGAAACCGTAGCCTTTCTTAGAGTCGAACCACTTAACCGTACCTCTCATGAAGAAATCACTCCTTCTTAAAAATCTTTCCGCTCAAGGCGGTACTTCCTAAGTGTACACCCCGGATACGACTTTGTCAAAAATCTTTTTTTCTTCATCATGAAAGGGTTACGATGTTTTGAAATCTTAGTGTTATTCTGAAGACACATTAATTTAACTTCCAGGGGCTTTTTATGAAAGAGTTTTTTCACTATTCTTTATATGCATAACTATATCCCATTGAGGAGGAGTCCATGATGGAATACTGGATTAGAAGAGCCCTCGAAGTGGTGAAAACACCTTTCCTTCTTTTCGACTTGTCGGTCGTGGAGAAGAAGTATCTGGAAATGAAATCTGTTCTCAGAGATGCGGATATTTACTATGCGGTGAAGGCAAACTCGCATCCGCGCATCATTTCCCTTCTTGCCAGATTGGGGTGCAATTTCGATGTGGCTTCCAAGGGAGAGATAGAGAAGCTATTGGCACTTGGGGTGAATGGAAGAAGAATGAGTTTTGGCAACACTATAAAAAGAGAGGAAGACATCGCGTTCGCGTACAAAAATGGTATAAGGCTCTTTGCGGTGGATAGTGAAATGGAGGTGGAAAAGGTTGCTATAAACGCTCCTGGAAGTTTCGTTTTTGTGAGGATGGAAACAGATGGTGCAGACGCGGACTGGCCCCTTTCCAGAAAGTTCGGAACCAATCCAGAGCACGCTCTTCAGATTCTCTTTTATGCTTCGAAGATGAAACTGATACCCGCGGGGTTGAGTTTTCATGTGGGATCTCAGAATCTGAATCCCGAAAGCTGGAAAAAGGCTATCGAAGTCGCAGGAAAAGTGTTCAAGAAAGCCATGAGATCCGGTTTGAATCTTTTCCTCTTGAACATTGGAGGAGGCTTTCCCGTTCAACACAAAAAGCCGATTCCGAGTATGGAAGAGATAGGAAAAGTCATCGAAGAGGCAATAGACGAAAATCTCTGGTTTGTCCACAATTTGAAAGTGATAGCCGAGCCTGGAAGGTATATGGTCGGAGAAGCGGGTTGGCTCGTCACAAAGGTGCTTTTGAAGAGCGAAAGATCCGGTGAAAAATGGGTCTACATCGACGCGGGAGTGTTTCACGGGCTTGCAGAAACCATCCAGAACTTCGAGTACGAGGTCAGGGTTCTCGGAAAAGAAAGAGAGGAACTCGAAGAGTACCATCTGGCGGGTCCCACCTGTGACAGCGTCGATGTGATATACGACAGAATCTTTCTTCCAAAGAGCATCACCTTGAACGATCTTGTGTGCTTCATAAACGCGGGGGCTTACACAGTGGAGTACAACACCCGTTTCAACGGAATAGAACCACCAAAGATGATCTTCATCGAGGAGCTCACAGAGATCTCGATAGAAGAGAAAATCAGAACGCGTGTACTGGATTGAATCATCCCTCAACAACCTTTATGTAAACGCTCCTCGTCCTTGGACCGTCAAATTCGCAGAAATATATTCCCTGCCAGGTTCCAAGGAGGGGGCGTCCGTTTTCTATTATGAGCGTGACAGAAGACCCCAACACTGATGCTTTTATATGAGAATCGGCATTTCCTTCTAGGTGGGTATAACCAGCCGATGGTGGTACCAGTTTGTTCATCGTGTTCATTATATCCTGTCGCACACTCGGATCAGCGTTTTCGTTTATTGTGATACCCGCGGTGGTGTGGGGAACAAAAACCACGCAGATACCATTTTTCACCTTAGATTCTTCTATGACTTTCACAACCTCCGAAGTGATATCCACGAACTGTGTTCGTGAAGAAGTTCGAACTGTGAGTCTTTTCAACATCAACTTCCCTCCCTTCATTTGAAGAACACGTTTGTGATTATCACCACGTGGCCTTCTCTTTCTTCGAAGTCTATCTTTATCTTTTCTTTTTCGACATTGAAGGTTTCGGAAAGCCAGCTGGCGATTCTTTCTTTTATCTTATCCGAATTCTTATCGAGCATTTCTTTTGGAATGATCTCTGTTATGTTCATCTGTTTTCTCTTAGTTGTTCCAACTATCTGTTCCAGTCTTTTTTTGGCCGTTTCTCTGCTCTTATTCTTCTTTCCGAACTCCCAAAATAGGAACTTCATGATATCATCCCCTCTTGAGTTTTGAGAAGAAGTCTTTCAATGCATCGAGAAAACCTTTCGAAACGGTGACAAAGTCGTTCTCCAAAGGCACGCCCTCTCCTCGAATTCTTCTTGCGAGGTTTTCAAAGTTTTTGGAAATTTTCGAATTTCCGTTCAGTGAAACGGGAATTCCCGTGTTTGAGGCAACTATGATATCCTCTGAATCTGGTATAACAGCTATAATCTCCAATGATAGTGTATGTTTGATATCGTCAGTGGTGAGCATTTCGCCCTTTTTCACCATGTGCGGTTTGAATCTGTTTATGATCACGTTTATCTTCTCATCGGAAAATCCAAAGTTTTCCAGAAGCCCTATCACACGATCTGCGTCAGAGATTGCAGGAAGTTCGGGAGTCGTGACAACAAGCACTCTTTCAGCCGGAGCGACGGCGTTTCTGAATCCCCTTTCGATGCCGGCTGGAGAATCGATTATGATGTAGTCGAAATGTGGTATCAGTTCCTTCACAATGGCCTTCATGTCGTTTGGTGAGACCATTTCTTTCGTGGCTATCTGTGAAGCAGGAAGAAGATACAGATTTTTCAGCATTTTATGTTTGACAAGAGCCTCCTGAGGAGAGACTTTACCGTTCACTACATCTATCATGGTGTAAACGATTCTGTTTTCGAGTCCGAGGACTATGTCCAGATTTTTCAGGCCTATGTCGGCATCGATGAGACACACCTTCTCCCCGAGTTTGGCCAGGGCACATCCAAGGTTGGCCGTTACGGTGGTTTTACCCACCCCTCCTTTACCGGAAGTTACAACTATGACATTTCCCATCAATCCCACCCTTTCTTGTTCACCCGAACAGTTTTCTCCTCAAAATATTGTACAATAAAATGTGATCGTACAGAAAATTACTTCACAGGGAAGTGGGACGATGATCAGAAAATTGAAGCCCGATGAGATAAACAATTTCGACCTTGATTTTTTGAATTTCCAGACCACGGAAGAGGTCCCTCCAAACGAGGGTTTCATAGGTCAAAAGAGAGCAAAGGAGGCTATCGAGACGGGAATAAGAATCAAAGAAAAGGGTTACAACATCTTCGTCACGGGAGTGACGGGAACGGGAAGAAGAACCTTTGTCCAGATGATGCTCCAGGATGTTGCGAAGAAACTTCCCGTTCCAAATGACTGGGGATATGTTTACAATTTTGAGAATCCGTATGAACCAAAGGCTATTTCTTTCAAAGCGGGACAGGGAAGAAGGTTTAAAAGAAGACTCGAAGATTTGATCAACGAAGTGGTCGAAGTTTTGAATAAATCCTTCGAAAGTGAGGAGTTCGCAAGAAAAATTTCCGAAAAGGAAGAAAAATACGCTCTCATGAGAAAGCAGCTCTGGGAGAGTTTGGAGGCTAAAGCAAAGGAGCTCGGTTTCATGGTTCAGCTGACTCCAGCCGGTGTCGCTATGTTGCCTGTGGTGGATGGCAGACCACTCTCACCGGAGATGGTGGATGCTCTTCCAGATCAGGCCAAAAAAGAAATCGAAGAAAGGCAGATGAAGTTGAAGCACCTGGTGGACGGAACGCTCTACAGAATCAGGAAGCTGGACATCGAGTTCAGAAAATCCCTCGAAGAATTCCACAAAAGAACGGCCCTCTTCGCCATTGATCCACTCTTTGTTGAAGTGGAGAGTGAATTCGAAAACGAAGCCGTGAGGGAATTTCTCGAATCTATAAAGAAGGATATCGTAGAGAACCTTCTAGACTTTTTGAGAATGGACGCTCGGGAGAGAAAAGAGATCTATATGAGGAAGTACTCTTTGAATTTAATCGTAGACAACTCGGATCTCACTGGAGCTCCTGTCATTTATGAAACAAATCCCTCTTATTCCAACCTGTTCGGGAAGATTGAGTACTATGTGAGAGGTGGTTTTCTCCACACGGATTTCAATATGATAAGGCCGGGTAGTATCCACAAAGCAAATGGTGGCTTTTTGATCGTTGAAGCCGAACGACTTTTGAGTCAACCTTACGCGTGGTACAACCTGAAAAGGGTTCTCATGGAAACTCAGATTTCCGTTGAAAATCTTGAACATACTTTGGGAATTTCAAACACGATCACTCTGAAACCAGAAAAAATACCCCTTGATTTGAAAGTTGTCATCATTGGTACACCTTACCTGTACGAACTCCTTTACGAACTCGATCCAGACTTCAGGAAACTGTTCAGGATAAAAGCGGAGTTCGACTGGGAGATACCCAGAAACGAATTGAACGTTCAGAAGTACGTATCCTTCATCTCGTCCGTCTGTCGAGAAAAAAACCTTCCTCACTTCGACAAAGGTGCGGTGAAGAAAGTCATATGGTACGCAATGAGAAACGCCGGAAACAGCACGAAGCTTTCCGCTGTTTTTGGAGACATAGTGAATCTCATAGTTGAATCGGGGGAACTTGCAAGACTTGAAGGATCAGAAGTTACCACTTCCGATCACGTTCTCAAGGCCTATCAGGCTATGGAGAACAGAGTAAATCTCCTCGAAGAAAAGTACGACGAAATGATAAAAACATTCGATCTCATGATAGAGGTGACCGGATCCAGAGTGGGACAGATAAACGGTCTTACCGTTCTCGATCTTGGTGATCATTCTTTCGGTGTTCCAGTGAAAATCACTGCGAAGGTTTATCTTGGGAGGCCAGGTGTTGTTGACATTCAGCGTGAAGCAGATTTGAGTGGGAAAATCCACAGTAAGGCAGTTCTCATACTGGAGGGATTTCTAGGGAGTAGATACGCTCAGGACTTTCCGCTTTCTGTCGGTGCGTCTATCAGTTTCGAGCAAGTTTACAGTGAAGTGGAGGGAGACAGCGCTTCACTTGCGGAGGCACTGGCTCTCCTTTCTGCTATTTCTAAGGTGCCCATAAAACAGGGAATAGCCGTAACTGGTTCCATAAATCAGCACGGTGAGGTACAACCCGTTGGGGGAATCGTGGAAAAAGTAGAGGGTTTTTACAGGGCCTGTAAAACCCGTGGGTTCGATGGGAAACAGGGTGTGATCATACCCAAAGCCAACGCGAAAAATCTGGTGCTGAAAGATGAAATCGTCCAGGCTATGAAGAAAGGTCTCTTTCATATATGGACCGTGGAAACCATAGACGACGCGATTGAGATCGTTATGGGAATGAAGGCTGGAAAGATTACAAAGACCGGGAAATTCGAAAGAGACAGCGTGAATTATCTGGTCTACCGCGAATTGAAGAAGATGAAAAAGCTCCTCGACGGGGTTTCAGAAGAAAGAAAGAAAAAGAAGAGAAAGGGTAAAAAATGAGATTGCCAACGGTTCTGATAGGAAGATACATCCCGGTTGATTCAATTGTTCACAGACTCGATCCAAGAGCGAAACTCCTGGGTATGATCTTTCTCGTTTCTGCTATATTGATCGTACCCGATCTTTCGCTTTACCTTGTGCCGGGTCTGGCCATTTTTCTTCTTATGTTTCTGAGCCGAACAGGATTCAGAGTTTACCTTGCGGGACTTAGGAGTCTTTGGTTCTTCCTCGTGTTTGCGGTTCTGATTCAGTTCTTTTCCTCACCAGAGGGTGAAAAGATCTTCTGGATAATCACCGACAGAGCCATATGGTCTGCCGTTTACATCATGCTCAGACTGGTACTCATAATCCTCCTCGCCGAGAATTTCTCTGCCACCACTCCTCCCTTGCTTTCTGCCAGGGCCATAGAAAGTATCTTCTCGATATTCGGTGCCAGGAAAATCGGCCATGAAATAGGAATGGTGATGACTATTGCGATGAGATTCGTTCCTATTCTGGCGCTCGAAGCGGACAGGATCTTGAAGGCTCAGATCGCCAGGGGAGCAAACTTCGAAAGAGGGAAGTTTTTCGACAGAATAAGAGCGCTCGTGGTGATAATAGTGCCTCTTCTCATATCGGCCCTCAGAAAAGCCGAAGAGCTGGCTGTAGCCATGGAAGCCCGCCTCTACACAGGTGAGCCTCCAAGAATACGGTTCAAAGACATAAAGTGGAAACCGATAGATACAATCTATGTCCTCTCAACCGCTGGTGTTCTGATGCTTGTTCTCTTCGGTCGTTATTTCGTCGATGGCGTTCTTCAATATGGAGGCTGACTTTCTGAAGGCATCCAGTTCTTCTTCGTTCAATTCCAGTTCGAGAATTCTTTCCACACCGTTCTTTCCAAGGGTCACAGGGACGCTGATACAGATGTCTTTTACACCAAGGTAATCTTCGAGGTAGACGGAAAGCGTCAACACTCTCTTTTCGTCGAAGAAGATGCTCTCCACTATGTCGGCCACAGCGAGAGCTATAGCGTAGTGGGTGGCACCCTTTCTTTCTATGATCTCGTATGCGGCTCTTTTGGTTTTTTCGGCGAAATTTACCAATATCTTCGAATCACACTTCTGACAGATCTGACACATGTTCTTTAGAGGAATACCTCCTATCATAGCACCGCTCCACACGGGAACCTCTGAATCTCCGTGCTCTCCTATCACATACACGTGCACACTTTTTGGCGAAAATCCGCAGTGTTGAGCTATCAACGTTCTGAGTCTTGCCGTGTCAAGTACTGTTCCAGAACCGAACACCATCCTGGGATCCATTCCAGACTCTTTGAGGAAGAAATACGTGAGAACATCAACAGGATTCGTAACCACGATGACAATCGAATCGGGAGCGTATTTGGAGATGTTTCTCGCAATTTCTTTCATCACTCTCGCGTTCCTCCCAAGAAGCTGAAGCCTTGTCTCTCCTGGTTTCTGAGGCACTCCCGCAGCAACGATAACCACGTCTGATCCTCTTAGATCTGGGTAGTCTCCGGCGTAGATGTTCGCTCTTCTTGTGAAAGGTGTTCCGTGAATGAGATCGAGTGCGTCTCCTTCGGCTCTTTTCTTATCGACGTCTATCAAAACCATTTCCCTCGCAAAACCTTTCATCAGAAGTGCAAAGGCTGTGCTGGAACCGACCCTTCCAAGCCCTATGATACCTATTTTCATCAGAATCACCTCCCCGGTGATAGAATACAGTCAGGGTGATATCGTGTTGAAGAAAATCTTTCTGTCACTTTCAATTAGTTTAGCCTTCTTTTTAATTATATCATCCTTCTTTTTACTGGATAAGATGGTATCTTATCTCTTCAAGGGTGAGGTGAAAAACCCTTACGTGTTTCTCGTTCTGGGAAAAGATAAAGAGATCGAACACACCGTTCGAACCGATGTGATAGTTGTTGGTGTGCTGGACTGGAAAAAAGGAAATCTCTCTTTTGTATCGATACCCAGGGATTTGATGATAGAGGGAAAAAAGATCAACGCGATTTACAACACTTATGGAATGGAAAAACTATTTCAGATCATCGAATCACTTCTGGGACAGAAGCCGGATTCTTACGTGATATTCAACTACGAGGCTTTCAAAATACTCGGGGATGAACTGGGACCAATAGAGGTGATACCGAACGAGGTCATGTTTTATGAAGATCTGTCGCAGAATCTCGTCATAGATTTCAAACCTGGGGTTCCTTACAAATTGAATGGAGAACAGCTTCTTGCGTACATAAGATACAGAAAAGACTCCATGGGGGATCTTGCCCGAATAGAAAGACAGAAGGATGTACTGAAGAAACTCCTCAGCAAGGCCCTTTCAAGAAATCCTCTCGAAATTTCCGTACTTTACAAAAAGATAAGTCCTTACATCGAAACGGATATCGGTCTTCCAGAGATTCTAACGCTCTTTTCTAAACTGAAAAACGGTATTAGAATGAGTTTTTCGATCCTTCCATACAAGATGGATAACGACGGAAACGTTTTTGTGGATGAAAAAAGACTCGTTTCTTTCAAAGAGAATCTCATTGGAAGCAGTGTTCAGGAAAAATACCGCGTGAACTTCCTCGTTGTGAACACCTCATCGCTTGTTTCGAGGGTATTCGAAGCCAACCTGAGGGGAGTGTGGAAAGACAGGGTTGGATTCGAACCGGACCGTGTTGTCTGGGAAGACGTGGGAATATCGCAGAAATTCGAGGGAGACCATGTCTTCATAGGGGAACCGGAAAAGGAGGACTATATCCTGGAAATTCTGAGGAAAGCGCATCCTTCCAGGCATTTTACGGTGCACAGGTTCGACAGACCGGGAGATTACACAATGTACTACACGATACTGGAAAGTCTCGTAAAAAACAGAATATATCCTGATTTTCCGGTATCTGCTTTGATTCTGATAGACGATTTCAGGGAGTGATTCGATGAATTACAGAAAGCTCCACAAATGGGATCTTTCTCCGGAGGAAGCGATAAAGGTGCAGAACGAACTCAGAAAGAAGATAAAACTCGTTCCATACGAAAGAGAACCAGAGTACGTGGCGGGAGTGGACCTTTCGTTTCCGGGAAAAGAAGAAGGGCTCGCGGTGATAGTGGTACTCGAATATCCTTCTTTCAAAATATTAGAGGTCGTTTCTGAAAGGGGAGAGATAACTTTTCCCTACATTCCGGGGCTCCTTGCTTTCAGAGAAGGACCTCTGTTCTTGAAGGCCTGGGAAAAGCTGAGAACGAAACCCGATGTTGTGGTCTTCGATGGTCAGGGACTGGCACATCCCAGAAAACTTGGGATAGCCTCCCACATGGGACTCTTCATAGAGATCCCGACCATTGGTGTGGCAAAATCCAGACTGTATGGAACGTTCAAAATGCCTGAAGATAAAAGGTGTTCCTGGAGTTATCTCTACGACGGCGAGGAGATAATAGGCTGTGTAATCAGAACAAAGGAAGGAAGTGCTCCTATCTTCGTGTCTCCGGGCCATCTCATGGACATTGAAAGTTCGAAAAGACTGATCAAGGCTTTTACCTTACCCGGAAGAAGGATACCGGAACCCACCAGACTGGCACACATCTACACACAACGGCTCAAAAAAGGCCTTTTCTGAAAGATTTTTCGGCTGTGATAAAATAAATTCAGCCTCAGGATACCAGACACGGGGGTCTGGAGGAGATTGTTTTGAGCGAAAAATGGAAGGAACTCGGTGAGACTTTCAGAAAGAAGAGGGAAGAAAGAGGAATAACCCTTCTCGACGCTTCTCTGTTCACGAACATAAATCCATCGAAATTGAAACGGATAGAGGAAGGGGATCTGAAGGGGCTCGACGCAGAAGTCTATATAAAAAGCTACATAAAACGATATTCGGAGTTTCTCGAACTTTCTCCAGATGAGATGCTTAAACTGTACGAAGAAGGCAAGGAGGAAGCATCTGAAGAAGTTGAAGAAAAGAAGCCGAGAAAAAAGAAGGAGAGAGAAAAGACAAAAGACCTGGTGATGTTCTTTTTTCTGATAGCAGGACTGGTTCTTCTTCTGTTTTCAGCAGTGGAGAATGTGAAACTGCGGCAGACACCGCCTGCTTATCTTGTTGCACCAGAGGAGACGATTGTGAACGGTAAAAGTGTGAGTGGAGAGATTCCTCTTCAAGAAGGGAAATACACTGTCGAATCCAGAAGTGATGTAGTCCTGAAAACAGCTTCCGAGGAATGGACAGTGAAGATCAGAAAGTTCGAGGTGAATGTTTCATGGGAGAAGTGAAGGCACCTGACATGGTGAATCTTGTGATGTTCATATTCGCATCGCACATAGATTACTGGTTCAACGAAGTGAGGCCAGTTCTTGAAGAACGTTTTGGACCCATGGACTACGTTTCGGACGTGCTCGATTTCGAGAAGTACACTCTTTACTATTCAGAAGAGATGGGGCAGGGTTTGAAGGGAAGACTCGTGAGTTTTGAAAGGCTCGTCCATCCTTTCCAACTGGCGGATATAAAACGCGAAACCAATGAGATAGAGAAGATGTTCTCGATAGAAGGAAAGAGAAAAGTCAACATAGATCCGGGATACATTCATCACACACAGTTCGTTCTCGCTTCCACCAAACACTGGGGAAACCGCATCTACATAGGTAAGGGAATCTACGCAGAGGTAACACTGGTTTATGTGCGAGGAGAATTCAGGCACATGGAGTTCACCTATCCAAATTACAGGGAAGAAGAGTACAAAAAGCACCTTGAAAAGATCAGAGAATTGTATCTCAAAAAGAGGAGGAAAATGATGAAGTGAGGTTTGGTATAAAGGTTCTGGGATGTCCAAAAAACGAAGCGGATTGTGAAGTCCTGGCAGGTGTGTTGAGAGAAAGAGGTCACGAGGTAGTCTTCGATGTGAAGGATGCGGAGGTGATTGTGTTGGACACCTGTGCTTTCATAGAGGACGCGAAGAGAGAATCAATAGATGAAATCTTCTCTTTCATAGACGCAAAGGATCAGTACGGTTACAAACTGGTTGTTAAAGGTTGTCTCGTTCAGCGTTATTACGAAGAACTGAAAAAAGAAATCCCCGAGGTAGATCAGTGGATAGGTGTTGCAGGTCCCGAAGAGATAGCGAATGCCCTTGAAGAAGGTACGGATCTTGTTCCAGATCGACCAGAGACCGTGTACAGATACAGAAAAAGAATCGATCTGGAGGAGCGACCCTACGCTTACGTGAAGATATCCGACGGTTGTGACAGGGGATGCACTTTCTGTTCCATACCTTTGTTCAAAGGAAGTCTGAGAAGCAGGAGCATAGAAGACATAACGTACGAGGTGGAAGATCTTTTGAAAGAAGGAAAAAAGGAAATAATCCTCGTCGCTCAGGACACAACGTCCTATGGGATCGATCTCTATAGGAAACAAGCACTGCCTGATCTTCTGAGGAAACTGAACAGTCTAAACGGTGAGTTTTGGATCAGGGTTATGTACCTTCATCCGGATCATCTGACAGAGGAAATAATAAGCGCAATGCTGGAACTGGATAAGGTTGTAAAGTATTTCGATGTTCCGGTGCAGCATGGAAGCGATAAAATATTGAAACTAATGGGACGAACGAAGAGTTCAGAAGAATTGAAAAAAATGCTTTCGAGCATCAGAAAAAGGTTTCCAGACGCTGTCCTCAGAACGAGTATAATCTTGGGATTTCCGGGAGAAACTGAAGAAGACTTCGAAGAACTTAAGCGCTTCGTGGAAGAAATCCAGTTTGACAAACTCGGAGCTTTTGTTTATTCGGACGAAGAGGGAACGGTTGCTTTCAACCTCAAAGAAAAGGTTGACCCGGAAGTGGCGAAAAGAAGGCAGGAAGAACTGCTCCTTCTTCAGGTGGAGATTTCAAACAGCAGACTTGATAGATTCGTTGGAAGAAAATTGAAGTTCCTAGTAGAAGGAAAAGAAGGGAAGTTTCTTGTGGGAAGGACCTGGTCGGAAGCACCTGAAGTGGATGGAGTAGTTTTTGTAAGGGGAAAAGGGAGAACAGGAGACTTTCTTGAAGTGGTGATAAAAGAGCACGACGAGTACGACATGTGGGGGTCAGTGATATGAATCTTGCGAACTTTTTTTCTTTGCTGAGAGCAGTGCTGGTAATTCCTGTTGTCTGGTTTTACATGGAAGGATGGCTCTCTTTGTCGTTCTTAGTTTTTATGTTTGCTGCTTTCACAGATTATCTCGATGGTTTTTTTGCAAGGAAGAAAAACCAGGTAACGGATTTTGGAAAGGTCTTCGATCAGGTTTCTGACAAGATTCTCGTGATATCCACGGCAGTGGCCATGTTGGATGTCCTTCCGTTGTGGTACGTTCTGGTTATCTTTGCAAGGGACACCTTTATAAACGGACTCAGGATACTCGCAGCTAGTAAGGGAAACGTCGTGCCAGCAAGGTGGATAGGGAAGGCGAAGACTGTTTTTCAGTTTGTGGTGCTGATCGGTGCGTATCTCTTCGAGATGGGCTTTTTGAGTAACACATTTCTCATGTTCTTTGTGGTGCTCTCATTTGCAGTAACGGTGATCTCTTGGATCACGTACATGATCGACATTGCAAGAATCACGAAATTGGAGGGATAGTTTATGAGGACCTTCATTGCTATCGATGTCAACGAAGAAGTCAAGAAGCAAGCCTCTGAGATCATAGAAAAACTCATGAAAAGGGGTTTTGGTGCAACGTGGGTTTCTGAAGAAAACATGCACCTCACGCTTTTTTTCCTGGGAGAGGTTGACGAGCAGAAGATCTCTGAAATATCCGAACACCTCTGTAGAAGGGTGAGAGGATTTCCTTCTTTTTCGTTCACTGTGAAGGGTTTTGGGTACTTCAAAAGGAAGATGTCTCCGCGCGTCTTCTGGCTTGGAGTGGAGAACACCGATCGCCTGATGAAACTCTACGAAGAGCTCAGAAACGAGCTGTCTCATCACGGTTTTTCGTTTGAAGAGAAGTTCGTACCTCACATTACGATTGGAAGGGTGAAGTACTACCCAGACAAGTGGGAAAAACTGATCGAAGACATCGATTTTCCGCCCATCGAAGTTGCGGTGGACAGATTCAAAATTTACTCGTCCACGTTAACACCGACAGGTCCTATCTACAGAGTTCTTTACGAATGCCAGTTCGAAGGAGGATTGATCAAGTATGTCTGATGAAAAACAGAAAAAGAGTGTCCTGGAGAAAGCACTGAAAAGAATAGAAGAAAACTTTGGAAAGGGTTCCATAATGATCCTGGGTGATGAAACCCAGGTTCAGCCTGTAGAGGTGATACCAACAGGATCTCTCGCCATCGATATCGCAACGGGTGTTGGAGGATACCCAAGAGGAAGGATCGTGGAGATTTTTGGTCAGGAATCGAGTGGAAAAACCACCCTCGCGCTCCACGCCATAGCAGAGGCCCAAAAGATGGGAGGAGTGGCTGCTTTCATAGACGCAGAACACGCACTGGATCCTGTTTACGCGAAAAACCTCGGAGTGGATCTGAAAAGTCTTCTTATTTCTCAACCTGATCATGGAGAACAGGCACTCGAAATAGTGGATGAACTTGTGAGGAGCGGTGTGGTCGACCTCATAGTTGTTGATTCCGTCGCGGCTCTCGTTCCCAGAGCGGAAATAGAAGGTGCCATGGGAGACATGCAGGTGGGTCTTCAGGCGCGTCTCATGTCGCAAGCACTGAGAAAGATCGCGGGAAGTGTGAACAAATCCAAGGCGGTAGTTATATTCACAAACCAGATCAGAATGAAGATAGGCGTTATGTTTGGAAGCCCGGAAACCACGACCGGCGGACTCGCCTTGAAATTCTACGCAACCATGAGGATGGAAGTCAGGAGGGGTGAACCTATAAAGGAAGGAAAAGATGTGATAGGCAACGTGATAAGTGTAAAGATCGTGAAGAACAAGGTTGCTCCTCCGTTCAAAACCGCTCAGACGTACATCATATACGGGAAAGGGATCGATAGAGAGTACGAGCTGTTCAATATCGCTGTTGAGGAAAGCATGGTAGAAAGAAAAGGTAGCTGGTATTACTACACCACTCTCAAAGGTGAGGAAGTTTCCCTTGGGCAGGGAAGCTCGAACGCCGTTCAGTTTCTCAAAGATAACCCTGAAATAGCAGGAGAGATCGAAAGGAGAATAAGAGAAAAATATGGATTACTATCAGTGGAGAAAGAAGAACAGAAGAAGGAAGAGAAATCTTCAGACGAAGAAGCCTCTTAATTATGCGTTGAAGCTCCTAAAGTATCGAGTCAGATTTGAAGACGAACTTCGCGAGCGGTTGAAGAAACAGGGCTTCGCAGATGAGGAAGTGGAAAGTACCATTAATACCTTGAAGAAGCAGGGATATCTGGACGATGAAAAAGCGGCTTATCTCTTTGCACTCGACGAAATGCGGTTGAAACTCTTTGGACCGAGAGTTGTGAGGATGAAGCTCAAATCACTTGGAGTGGATGAAGAGATCATAGAAAGAGCGATCGAAAAGGCTCTGGAGGAGATCGATTTTCACGAAGAATTGAAGAGATTGAAAGGTCGATTCAAAGATCGATGGGAGTTAAGAGATTATCTCTACAGAAGAGGGTTCGATCCTTCTCTCATCGAGGAAATTCTCAATAAAATAGATGGAGGTGAAGAATGATGCTGTGGTACATAGTAGCAGGAGCCGGTGGTCTTCTGATTGGATACTTAATAGCAAGTTATCAGATAAATCAAAAGCTCAGAAAAGCGAAAGAAGACGCTCAAACCATAATCGAGAAAGCAGAAAAAGAAGCAAACGAGATAAAAAAGAAAGCGATAATAGAAGGAAGAGAGGAAGTTCACAGGCTCAGAGAGGAATTCGAGAAAGAGCGATCCAGAAGAGAAGAAGAATTGAGAGCGTTTGAGGAAAGAATTTTAAAGAGAGAAGAACTCCTGACGAGGAAAGAGGAAAACCTTGAAAAAAGGGAACATCAGATTGAGGAACTCAAAGCAAATCTGGAAGAGAAAATGAGAGAGGTCGAAGAAAAGGAAAAAAGAATCGACGAAGAATTGAAGCGTCTTGCCGGTATGACTGTGGAAGAAGCAAGAGAGCTCATTCTCGAAGAAGCCAGGCAGAGGTACGAACACGACCTTGCGAAACTCTACAAAGAGATGAAAGAACAGGTTGAAGAAGAAGTCGAAAAGGAAGCCAAGAAAGTCATAGCATTCGCTGTTCAGAGATACGCACCGGATTATGTAGGAGAAATCACCGTTTCTACCGTTTCACTTCCGTCGGACGACATGAAGGGAAGAATCATAGGCAGAGAAGGAAGAAACATCAGAACGTTTGAAAAGATCACGGGTGTGGACTTGATAATAGACGACACCCCGGAAGTGGTGGTTCTTTCCTGCTTTAACCCTCTGAGAAGAGAGATAGCCCGTATCACACTGGAAAAACTGGTGGCGGATGGAAGAATACATCCTGCAAGGATCGAAGAAATGTACGAAAAAGCAAAGCAGGAAGTGGAGAAAGCCATAAAAGAAGCTGGACAAGAGGCGACGTTCAAAGCGGGTGTTATGGGGCTCCATCCGGAGCTTGTGAAACTCCTTGGAAAATTGAAATACAGAACGAGCTATGGCCAAAACGTTCTGAACCATTCGATAGAAGTGGCTCTGCTCGCCGGTTACATGGCTTCTGAACTTGGGCTAAACGCGGACAAAGCGAGAAGAGGAGGACTCCTCCACGATATAGGAAAAGCTGTTGATCAGGAGCTGGAAGGTTCACACACGACCATAGGTGCAGAGCTTGCCCGAAGATACGGAGAAAAAGAAGACATCATAAACATGATTCTCAGCCATCACGGAGAAGAAGAACCCATGACACCTGAAGCAGTACTCGTGGCAGCTGCCGATGCTCTCTCTGCGGCAAGACCAGGTGCGAGAAGAGAGAGTCTGGAAAACTACATCAAACGTCTTATGAAGCTGGAGGAGATAGCAAAAAGCTTCAAGTACGTTGAAAAGGCCTACGCCATTCAGGCTGGAAGAGAAATTAGAGTGATTGTGGAACCCGACAAAGTGGATGACGCTCTCGCTGAAAAACTCGCCTACGATATTTCTAAAAAGATAGAAGAAGAGCTCGAGTATCCTGGTGTTCTGAAAGTTGTGGTGATAAGAGAGAAAAGAAGCGTCGCTTACGCAAAGTAAGAGTTTTGGTACGGAAAACCTTCAAGCCCCCATCAGGGGGCTTTTGTTTTTTGTGAATTTTGATTAAAATTGAGATTTTGCATCATAATCCTGAATAATTTCTCTTAATTGGAAATAGTTGAAGTTATTCGTCTGAAATAGATCTTGATTTAACACGGAGATTTTTGTATAAACGATATGTAAGCGCTTACAGGAGGTGTAATCTGTGCCAACAATAGAAGATGTCGCAAAGCTTGCCGGGGTTTCCATCGCAACTGTTTCAAGAGTGATAAACGGTTCGGGTTATGTTTCGGAAAAAACAAGATATAAAGTCTGGAAAGCCATTGAAGAGCTGGGTTATAAGCCAGAGATTTCAGCGAAGCTCCTTGCTTCGAAGGGAAAACTGTTCAATATCCATGTGTTTGCCAGTAAAAGAATACTGTCGCCTCTTCAAAGCAATGGCATTTTGGGAGAGTTCTACGGAGTGATAATAAGAGCCATTGAGGAAAATTGTGGAAGACTTGGAATGAATGTAGAACTGAAAATGCTCGAGAACTTTTTTGAGTCAAATGGAGCCGATGGTTACATATTCATAGGGGGAGATCTCTCGGAGAAGACTTTGAAGGAAATCAAATCGAGGAAGAAACCTTTTGTTCTGGTGGACCATTACATTCCCGGAGAGCGTGTGGATTGTGTGATAAGTGACGGATACGATGGAGCGCTTTATGCGACAAATTACCTCATTTCTAAAGGTTTCAGACGAATCGTTCACATTCACGGTCCGCTGCATCCATACGGTTTCAAGATGAGATACGACGGTTATAAAGACGCAATGGAAAAAGCAGGATTAATGCCTCGATTTTATGAGTGCGATGACACAGAAGAAGGAACCAGAAAAGTTATCGACATCATGTTGAACTCTTATGGCACACCGGAAGCTATTTTCACTTCCAACGATAGCATCGCGTTCTGGACGATAAAACGCCTCAAAGAGCATGGTATCAGAGTGCCAGAAGATGTTTCTGTAATAGGTTTTGACGATATTGTTGATGCTGAAAACTTCGATCCTCCTTTGACGACACTGAGGGTCTTCAAGTACGAAATGGGCTGTCTTGCGTGTAAGCGCTTACATGAATTGCTAACTGGCATTAATCCACACCCTGTTCGCATTCTTGTTTTCACACAGTTTGTAAAGAGAAAAAGCACAAAATAACATCAACCTTTTATAAAGGAGGGATACGTATGTGGAAGAGAGTACTTCTTGTTATGCTCGTTGTTCTTTCTGTCTTTGCATTCGCCGAGGTCAAGAAAATAGTGTTCTGGACAGCACCAAACCCGAATCAGGAAACTTTCTGGAAAGAACTCGTTGAAAAGTGGAACGCAGAACATCCGGATGTTCAGATCGAGTGGTCGGTTATCCCAGCCGCTGGAAGTTCTGAAGAAGCCATTTTGAACGCTATCGCAGCTGGAAACGCACCAGATATTTGTACCAACATATTCAGTGGCTTTGCTGCCCAGCTCGCAGAAGAACTGGATGTTCTCGTTGCTTTCGATGAGGAGTTTGGAGAAGAGTTTTGGAAACTTGCGGACGCAAGGAAAATGAGAGGCATACTCGAGGGCTGGAAGCTCAACGGACATTACTACGTCATACCCATTTACTCCAACCCCATGCTCTTCTGGTGGAGAGGAGATCTTCTGAAAGAACTTGGATACGAAAAACCTCCAAGAACTTACTCTGAGATTTACGAACTGGCAAAGAAATGGGTTGTTCCGAAAGAAAAGTACGTTATAAGAGCAGTCGCTGGGAGAAACTGGTGGGACAGATGGTTCGACTTCATAACGTTCTACTATGCGGCAAGTGGTGGAAAACCCTACATCGAAAATGGTAAAGCCGTCTTCAATAACGAGTACGGAAAAGCCGTCGCTGAATTCATCTACACACTTTTCAAGAACGGTTGGACCGCTGTGGATCTGGGCCAAGATCCTTTCGAAAACGGTACGATCCTTGGTCAGCTCATGGGACCATGGCACCTGAGCTACACAAAAGAACACTATCCCGAAGTGTACCCGCACATAGTGATGACACCTCCTCCCGTTCCAGATAATTACCCCGAAGACAAACCAATCTACACCTTTGCGGATACTAAAGGACTCGTTATGTTCGAACATTGCAAATACAAGAAGGAAGCCTTTGAATTCATCAAATGGGTCTTCTCCAACGCACAGAACGACGCACGCTGGATCGAGCTCACAAGGATGCCGCCCGCAAGAGAAGATCTTGGAACGAATCCGGTGTTCGCCGAGTACATGAAGGATCCTTACTTTGCAAAGATCGCAGAAGCTGTGGCTTACGCTGTACCGCCTGCGCTGATTACCAACACAATAGACGTCCAGAACGCCATGACCACATATCTGATGGAGCCTCTCATGTATCTGAAAGCTACACCCGAAGAGGCTCTAAAACAGGCTGTTAAAGAAATCAACGCACTCCTGTGGTGAGGGGGGATTTCCCTCTCACCTTTATTTTTCCTTATTGGGGGTGAAATTATGAAAGGTTTCTTTGTGTCAATGTTACTTCTAATTAGTTTTGTTCTTTTCGGCACCAATTTTTCGATACCTGTAGTAGCTGGGGATGTTGAAGTACCTGTTGTTATGAAATTTTCGCATTTTCTTGACTTAATACCAGAAGATTTCGAGCCTGTCTGGGATAGTATTAGGATTTACTTTGATGGAAAGGAAATCCCTTATCAAGTGGAAGATGTTGATGGAAACGGCAAAATTTCAGCACAAGATTATCTTGTGTTTCTTGCAAAAGGAAAAGGAGAAATTGTGTTTTCAGATGAGAGAGTGAGTAAACCTGAATATGAAAAGGTTTTTGATGTGATTGAGACAGAAACTGGTTGGGAGATAAAATCTGAAAAAATTGGAGCAACAGTCAACAAACGGGGTCTTGCGAAGATCATCAGATACGAAAATATTGAAGGTACTATTTTGGATGAAATAGGCATAGCTAGAGTGAGTGGTTGGCCAGAATCGACTTTCTATGTTGATGGAAATCTTGGCAATCACTATGAAGAAACTTCAGGTGCTTTCAGAATAGTTTCTGTGAAAATAATAGGCGCTGGTCCTGTTGCCGCTGGTATAATGACAACCCTGGCCTCTGAAAAGTTTAGAGGTTTGATACAAAATCTGGTGGTTCATATTTTCTGCAATGGTGATATACTTGTTGACAATTCTTTTGAATTCGAGAATTACGCTGATATAATGAAACTTCAGACGATGGTAACAAGACCTTTGGCAATTCTGTTTGAAGACACTTTACATATACTTCCTGTTTTCAGAAGACTGATCTGGGCTGATCAGTTAGGCGTCACTCCTTACGAGTATTGGTTGGAAAGGAATGCAGTGACCTGGGTTGATAAGTTACCCTACATCGTTTTTCCTGCAAAAGATAGTATGAAACCTCTCTGGTGGGGGGCAACTTATATATTCGCTTCCATGGAACGCTGGAGAACAAACTTTTCACCCATTGCACGAATAGGCGTGGCAGAAATACTCCCCGAGAATCCACTTGTTCCTTCAGACTATAGGAAATGGCTCGATGGGGACACCTGGATATATGAAAGTCTTGAATTCAGGGATGGTGTTTTTAAGTGGATGCCCAGTGAGTTCGAGGTTTATTCCGCCACAAAGGGAATCTATTCTATGAGACTGGAAGATATGCCAAACAGATACAAATACGGCGATGTTGTTCGTCATCTCAGACTCTTCAGTATTTATGAGGCTGAAGGTGTAGAATCCGCCGTACGATTTTTAGAGAAAAAGAGTGAATCTTTCAGAAATCTGAAGATTGGGGGGAAACCCTTCAGAGAATTTTGATGGGGGTTTTCCCCCATCTTTTAGTTCCCCGAAGAAGCAGGAGGTGGGGAAATGATAAAGAAAGTTTTCATCTTATCTTTTTTCATAGCGATCGCCGGTTTTTCAATCTCTTTTAATCCATCACACCTTGAATCTCTGTCCCAAAATTTTTTTCTGGAAGGACAGGAAGTGAAAGGTTACTGGGTTTATGCCGAAAAACGCGGAGACAAATATCAGGTTCTTGGAGCAAAGGGTGAAGGAGATTTTTGCGTTGATGATGTGGCGAGGGTGGTTCTTCTCTACAGTGAAGCTTACGAAAAAACCGGAAAGAAGGAATACCTCGATCTTGCAAAGGAGGCTGCGAGGTTTGTTCTTCGAATGCAAGCATCTGATGGTCTACTGTACAACTTCGCTTACTTAGATGGAACAATAAACAAACATGGTCCAACGAGCGCAAAAATCCCCTCTTCATGGTGGACCCTAAGAGCGTTTTGGGGATTATCAAAACTGGCTCAGTTTACGAAAGATGAGGAAGTATTGCGTTCCATCCAGGCTATCTATCATGCGGTAAAGAAATCTCCGCCGGAGACATCTTCACGACTTGCCCTTTTTATACTTGGATTGTGTGAATACAATAAAGTTTTTGATGTGAAAGAGGACATAAAAGAATTTGCTGATAAACTCTTAGATTTTATTCGAGAGGATTTCGTGGGGACGTTCTTCTCAGTTTATAAAGAACGGTTTTCATGGAACGGATGGGGAAATCATTACGCAGAAGCCTTAGTGGAAGCGTACATTGCAACGGGGGAAGAAAATTATCTGAAGGTAGCAGAAAAAATGCTTGAATCACAGGTTCCTTTGTTTCTGGCAACTGGGCTAATTTACTCCATAGACAGATACGTTCATCTCTTTCCTGAACTCTCCTATTCCTTGGATTGCATTGTAACACCCCTGGTAAAAATCTGGGAGATCACAGGAGAAGAAAAATATGCTTATCTGACGTCCCTTGCCGCTTCATGGCTCTTCGGGGGAAACAGATTGGGTGTTCCTATGCTGGGTCCAAATGGAGAAGGATATGATGGACTGGAGTATTTACACGTAAACAGAAATGCCGGTGCAGAGTCCACAATCTGCGCGCTGAGAGTTGTGCTCCACGCGATGAGTTTGCCTTATCGATATCAGAATCTTATAGAAAATCCCCATATTGTATCAAGGAAAGGATTGATTGTATTAGAGGCCGAATCCGGGAATCCAGGAATATCCGATGTGAAGATTGTTACTGGGGATTTCGGAGGGGGAGCAGCTGTCACCTTTAAAGGAAATGCAAGACTGAAATGGGAAAGTCAGAGAGTATCAGGGAAATATAGAGTTTTTGCGAGTGGTAATTTCTCGGATGTAAGCTTAGCAGTTTATTCGAATATGGGTGAAAAGATAGAGAAAAATCTCTCTGGTGATGGTATTTTCTACGTTGGAGAAATTATGCTGGATAACAGTTTGAGGATTTCTCTATCTGGAAGCGGCTTTTTAGACCAGTTGATACTCGTACCAGAAAGATATGGAATTAGTTTTAGAGAGGGTGAAAAAGTGAAATCGGTTTTCTTTGATCTCCGAGAAAACAGGTTGTATTTGGTTGAAGGTCAGGTTTTCCAGGAGGAAGAATCAAAAAAACAAAAATTGACTTATAGAGTATCTTTAGAAGTGATCAGCAATTACGCTATCTTGAATCTAGAAGAAATATTCAACAATGATGGATTTGGAACACCAGTATCACCAGGTAATTTCGATAATCCTGCAGGAATAGTAGGTGCTTATTTCCCTGCTAATGAGATTGAAGAAGGATTGATCTTTGTGGAAAGTACTCCATTTCTTCTTAAGGTTTCTGGTCTTGATAATGTGAGATGTTTTGGACAGAGAATATCGTTGGAAGAGGCGATCCATGTGAAAAATCTTCACTTACTTATGGCTGCAAATCACGGGGACTATGAGATTGAAATTTTTGTGGATGATAAAATGTTCAAAGTTACGGCCACTGATTGGTGTATCCTTCCAAAGGAATTGATGTTCGATTATAGATATATCGCCAGTGGGGAAAAACAGAACATAAAATGTGGTCTTGACCTGATAAGCATACCTGTTGATACTCCTATAAAAGAGATAACCTTACCCAACGCTCCAAATGTGCATGTATTTGCCATTACCCTTGAGTTTGGTACGGAGGGAGAAAGATGAGCCTCAGAAGAAGAGAAGCAAGGCTCGGGTGGGGTCTCGTCTCTATCTATTTTCTATACACCGCTATTTTCTGGGGATATCCGTTTGTCTGGATGCTGATACTCGCCTTTTCACGATGGAAATTCGTGGGATCTCCTAAATTCGTGGGGCTTCAGAATTTCTTCAGGATCTTCGAAGACAAGATGTTCTGGAGGGTCTTTCTGAACACGATGAACTTTCTTTCCTATTTCATACCCATGGTTTTCATCGCGTCGATTCTGTTTGCAATCGCTCTGAACCGCATGAAGTACTTCAAGACGTTTGTGACTCTGAGTTTTTTGGTTGCCTATGTATCATCAGGTGTTGCGTACTCAATCATGTTCCAGAGAATATTCTCAGAAACAGGCCCCATAAACAGATTTCTTTACAACGCGTTTGGAATCACGATACCATGGTTCACAGATCCACAGCTTGCAATGTTGACTATAGCGATAATGGTCACTTGGAAATTCGTCGGGTACTACGGTCTCATTCTCTACTCAGGACTTCAGGCTATTCCCAAATCTATATTCGAGGCGGCGGAACTGGATGGTGCAACTTCCTGGGTGAAGTTCTGGAAGATCACACTTCCTCTACTAAACCCGGCAATTGTGACGGTTTTGATACTCGCTGTGAACCTCTCCTTTGGTATATTCACAGAGCCATACATGATCACCGGTGGAGGACCGATGAACAGAACTCTCACATTTATGCTATACATGTACAACACCGCCTTTCAGAGAATAAATCCAAGCTATGCGACGACAATAGCGATTATGACAGCATTGATAAACTTCTCCATTGTGATCTTCATCAGAAAAGTCATTGAAAAAGAGGTGACCATCGTATGAGAAAAAAATTGGGTGAGATCATACTTCATGGGGTGATGATTCTTCTTGCCTTGATCTGGATATACCCGTACGTATGGCTTTTTCTTTCGTCTATAAAGCCTCCTGAAGAGATATTCACACGATTTCTTCCCTCCAGAATCACTCTGGAGCACTACAAGTACATCTTTACAATGGCAGAGAAAATGGAAAGACCATTTTTGAGAGCTTTTTTTAACAGCTTGTTTGTAACTCTCACAGTTACTTTCTCTGTGGTTTTCACTTCTTCCATCATTGCCTATGGACTTTCAAAGTTGAGATTCAAGGGAAGCAACGCTGTCTTCAACTTCATAATTTTCCAGATGCTCTTTCCTGGGTTCATGTTCATAATCCCGTTGTTCGTTCTCATAAGAAAGCTTGGTCTCTACAACACTTACTCTGCCATGATCATTCCGTTTCTGATGAGTGCATGGAGCCTCTTCATGTTAACACAGTCCTATAAAACGATTCCTCAGGATTACATAGAAGCCGCCAAAATTGATGGTGCAAGCACCTTATGGATAATATTTAGAGTGATGGTACCTCTCTCCAGAAGCACACTCTCTATTGTAGGTCTTTTCACGTTCATAGGGATCTGGGACAATTTCCTCTGGCCTCTGATGGTGGTGAAGGATTACAACAAGATGCCTCTCTCCGTTTTGCTTGCCACTTTTAACCACGAATACGCAGCCTATGTGGGGCCATTGATGGCAGGGTCTGTGATACAAACTCTTCCAATGGTTCTCATCTTTTTGATTTTCAGAAAGCAATTCCTTCAGGGAATTTCTATGTCTTTCAAGTAGAGGAGGGAGAACATGGAGCTGAAACTGGAAAGACATCCGGCAAACCCCATTCTGGAACCTTCTCCGTACTTTCTCTGGGAGAGCAGGTTTGTTTTCAACCCGGCTGTGGTCTACGACGGAGAGCTCTTTCACTTGCTCTACAGAGCTCAGGGAGAGGACATGGTTTCAAGAATCGGATACGCTGTGAGCACCGACGGAATCCACTTCAACAAATTTGAAAAACCCGTCTTTGCTCCCAAGAGTGATGATGAACTCTATGGAGTGGAAGATCCCAGGATCACGAGGATAGGAGACGAGTACTACATGGTTTATACCGCCTATTCTCCACGTGGTGTCAGAATCGCTATGGCCTCCACGAAGAATTTCATCACCTGGAAGAGGTACGGTGTTGTGATACCAGAAGTGGACAACAAAGACGCGGCTCTATTTCCCGAAAAGATAAATGGAAAGTACGTTATGTTCCATAGAATACCGCCTGACATGTGGCTCGCGTTTTCCGATGATCTCGTGCACTGGGACAACTTTGTGAAGATTGCTTCTCCAAGGCCTGGAATGTGGGATGACCTGAAGATCGGAGTGGGTGCCCCTCCCATAAAGACTGAGTACGGCTGGCTTGTTCTCTACCATGGTGTGCAGAACACGGGTACTTCCAGACCCATATACCGACTCGGGTTCATGCTGCTCGATCTGGAAGATCCCACGAAGGTGATAAAGAGATCACAGGAACCCATTCTGGAACCGGAAGAGGACTGGGAAAAGTTCGGAGGAGTACCAAACGTGGTCTTCAGCGATGCGATGATAGAGTACAACGGTTACTACTACGTCTACTACGGAGCCGCGGACAACTGCATTGCTCTTGCAACAATTCCTGTGGAAAAGGTTATGAAATGGTGTAGAGAATAACAGGAGGAAAAAGTTGTGAAAGGCCGATTGTGGAGAATGCTTTCAGAGATTGTTCCGTATACTGTTCTGAGAATAGAAAGAATAGAAAGCTGGATTTTCTCCGATGGTGCTGTTGAGAGAATCGTGGATCCTTCCTTCGAATGGGACTTCAGCTCCGCTCCCGTCTGGTTCAGGAAAGAGCTAGAGCCTTTCTCTGCCGCTGGAGAGCAGAGGGCCTACCTGAAACTCTGGTTCGGTGGGGAGACCCTTGTTTTTGTGGATGGGAAGCCTTACGGTGAGATCAACGAGTATCATAGGATGTTGAACATCACCCCCCTTGCTGATGGAAAACCACACACGATAGAAGCTCAGGTGATGCCAAGAGGTCTTTTTGGAAGACCGGAAAAACCGGTGTTTACAGAAGCTTTCTTCATCGTCGTTGATGAAGCACTGATGAAGGTGGTGAAAACTCTCGAACTCACCATAAAAACGGCAGAAGTAATAGAAGATGAGTCACTTTCTAAGAAACTGCTGGACATCTCCGAGAAGTTTCTCTCGAAAGTGTGGATCCCAAGAGACACAGATACCTATCTGATGACAGCACCGGAAGATCCGGGAATAAAAGATGAGATCAAAAACACCTGGAACACACCGGAGTTCAAAGAGTTCACAGGTGTGAAGCTTTCTGAAGAGTTGAGAAATCAGATTCTGGAAGAGTTCGAAAAATTCAAAGAAAAGCTGGATAGAATAAGAAAAGACCATCCGAGTTTTGGAACGATTCACCTTGTGGGGCACGCGCACATAGACTACGCCTGGCTCTGGCCAGTTGAGGAGACGAAGAGAAAGATCCTACGCACTTTCGCAAACTCTGTGTTGCTCTCTAAGCTTTATCCGGTGTTCGTTTACACTCAGTCTTCCGCTCAGATGTACGAGGATCTCAAGCAAAATTCACCAGAACTTTTCGAGGAAGTCAGAAAACTTGTAAAGGAAGGAAGATGGGAACCCGTTGGTGGCATGTGGGTGGAGTCGGACTGCAACGTTCCATCGATAGAGTCGCTTGTGAGACAGTTCTACTATGGGCAAAAATTCTTCGAAAGGGAATTCAAAAGAAAGAGCAAGGTGTGCTGGCTTCCAGACGTGTTTGGGTTTTCCTGGGTGCTTCCCCAAATTCTGAAAGAAGCCGGGATAAAATACTTCGTCACCACGAAACTCAACTGGAACGACACGAACGAGTTTCCGTACGATCTGTGCCGCTGGAGGGGAATAGATGGATCCGAAGTGATCTATTTCAGTTTCAAAAATCCCAACGAGGGGTACAACGGGAAGATAGATCCCGATACGATCTACAAAACCTGGAAGAATTTCAGGCAGAAGGATTTCACAAACAGAGTCCTTCTTTCGTTCGGCCACGGTGATGGCGGTGGCGGTCCAACCGAAGAGATGCTGGAAAATTACGAAGTTCTGAAGGATTTTCCTGGACTGCCGCGCCTTGAGATGGGAACTGTGGAAGAATTCTTCAAAAAAATGGATATCGACGGAGAACTTCCTGTGTGGGACGGAGAGCTTTACCTTGAACTTCACAGGGGAACCTACACTTCACAGTCCAGGACAAAGAAACTTCACAAAGAAGCGGAAGACAGTCTTTACCTTGCGGAATTGATTTCTGCTTTCACGGATAAAGATTTTTCTGACGAAATAGACGAACTCTGGAAGATTCTGTTGAGAAACGAATTTCACGATATTCTACCTGGTTCTTCTATAAAGGAAGTCTATGAAGATACAGAAAAAGAACTCAGACATGTGATAGAAAAATCAAAAGACATCGTTATCGAATCTCTCAAAGTTTTTTCTTCTGAGAACGAAGAGGTTTTAACCCTTTTGAACGTTTCCTCTTTTCCAAAGAAGTGTCTTTTCTTCCTCAACGAAGATCTCGCGATTTCCTTTGAAGGAGAAGCGCTCTTGAAACAGAGAACTCACGATGGAAGGTATGTGTACTTCATAGACAGGGAGATTCCTCCGTTCACGAAAGTAGAACTGAAATTTCGCAAAGCCACGTTTGAGGAAACTCCAAGTGAGTTGAGAGAAACAAACATCATGGAGAACGAATTTCTCAGGGTGCACGTCAACGATGACGGAACAATTCAAATCTACGACAAAGAACTGGACAGGTACGTTTTCGAAGAGAAGGGAAACATCTTGAAACTTCATAAAAACATCCCTGCCTACTGGGACAACTGGGATATCGCAGAAAACGTGGAAAAGACAGGATATACCCTGAGGGCGAAAAACATAGAAAAAATAGAGTCTGGCCCTGTTCGAGAAGTGATCCGTGTTGAATATGAATCAGAAGGAAGCAGGATCACGCAGCATTACATCCTTTACAGAAAGAGTAGAAGGCTCGATATAGAAACGAAGGTAGACTGGCACACAAGACGAGCTCTTCTCAGAGCTTACTTCCCAACAACTGTTCTGTCGAGAAAGGCAAGGTTCGATATCTCCGGTGGTTTCATCGAAAGGCCCACACACAGAAACACCAGTTTCGAACAGGCACGTTTCGAGGTGCCGTTTCACAGGTGGATGGATCTCTCCCAGACAGACTTCGGTGTGTCTATTATGAACGACGGAAAATACGGTGGCAGTGTTCATCAGGGTACTATGGCGCTTTCACTGATAAAAGCGGGTATTTTCCCCGATTTTCTCTGTGACGAGGGTAAACACAGTTTCACCTATTCTGTCTACGTGCACCCTGGGGACAGCTTGAGAGATGTTGTAAAAGAATCAGAAGATCTCAACAGATCTTTCATCGTTCATCGCGGGGTGTTGAACCTCCCCTCTCCTTTACTGGAGATCTCTCCCCAGAATTTCCGTCTCACTTCACTGAGAAGGGTGAATGGCAAAATTGTTCTGAGGCTTGTTGAGATCTTCGGAACATCAGGAAAACTTTCCATTAAGACCCCGTGGAACGGTGAAATCTACCAGACGAACGTTCTGGAAGAGAAAAAACAGAAAGTCACCTTCCCAGTGGTTTACCATCCGTTCAAGATCTACACTTTTGTTGTAGAAGGTTGAAGGTTCAAACTTGTCACTCGAGAGCGGGGATGGCACCCCGCTCTTTGATCAACCTAATTTTTCCTGTGTAAACACCCATAAATAAAGCCTTAAACGATTCTTCTAAAATGTGTTCTTGATTTGTATCACTGTTATGTTATAAAAATAACAGGACAGAAGAAATAAATGATAAAAAGGCATGACAACAAAAAGGAGGTGAAACTATGATGATGTTCTTGCCGCCGGAAGTTGTTAGAGAGATCCACGAAGAGAGGGTAAAGAAAGCTCTCGAAAATCTCAAAGCCATCGAACTCAAAAAAGAACTCCTTGAAAAGGTAGTGAAAGAAGAAAAGAAAGTCTCCTCCAGAAGGAGGAGAAGAGAGAAAGAAACAGTCGAAGTGTAAAGATTATTTACCCGCCATCTTTAACGATCTGCCTTCCCAGATATCCTTCTTCGAGTCTTCCAGGCATCCCTCCCCTACTTTTAATCACCGAGTGCAAGTTCTATCAGATTTGAATCGAAAATGTAGGTGATCGTCGAGTCGTTGAGATAGAACGTTTCTGATGCGAATGGAGAGAGATCTGCTAGTATGGTTGAAATCTCATTATTTGCGTTTTCCATATCGTCTTCGTCTATCTCCAATTCTTCATCAGTGTTAGCGACTTCATTTTCCTCTGGAAGTTCAAAATCGGTGTACACACAAACGGTGTAAGTGGCTTCTTTCAGATCTTCGAAGTCAAAATGATCGTCTGTGATTTCAAGATTCACGAGTGTACCGGAGCAGGTTTCTCCCTCAAAGAGTGCCACAAGACATGGTGTTCCTGAAAGTGTTTCTTTCAACCTTCCTTCCACCTCATACCTGTGTTCCTCTCCCTCACCAAAACCGTACTCGTTCCTCTCTCTGTGGTGATATGGAATTATAACGGGCCTGAGCAAGTATTTTTTGTTGTTGCCCGTGGTTGCGATTTTGAGAGATCTTGCCACATCGAAGTCGAGAACGATCGAGTCGCCGTTCTGCACTATAACAGGCTTTATGATTTTGATCTTTCTGGAAGAAACCCTAACAGTCTCTGTTGAACCGTTTGTAACAGCAGTGGCGGCATCGATGTAGAGTCTGATCCACTCGAGATTAGCGCCCTCGGGCAATTCCATCTCGAAGAACTGAACTTTAGTTCCAGCAAGTGAGAGGAGATCGAACTCATTCTCCAGCAGAGCAGCGGTAGCAGTGTACTCTTCTCCATCCAATGAATAGTGGTATTCCGCGTTTGAAATTTTCACCAGTAATTTTTCGATGTTGAAAGTTGGGTTGTCCGTGAGATACACAGGAGCTTTTACGGTGTTGGTTCCGGTTGTGAAAAGCACACATCCAGCCAGCAAACTCAAAATCAGAACTGCCCAGAGCACGTATTTCATGTTCTCACCTCCTCCAAAATATATTTTAACTCATTAATGGTTTCATAATAAATATGTGAACAAATTATCTATTAATAGCCTGTATGTTTTCGATCTTAAACACTAAGATTTTTGCCCACTAATAAATTATCTTTTTTGATTTCGTCTAATAAATACCGGAGACTGGAACCGCGGATTTAGAAGAAAATGGTTTCTTTTGAAAAATATTCGCCGATACTTGTTTCTGCATCCATCTCTTCAGATTTTGAATGAAAACATTTTCAGAATAAAATACCAGAGACAGAAAAAGTGAAGAGAGGGTGATAGCGTGCGATTCGGTTATTTTGATGACGTCAACCGTGAATACGTGATCACAACTCCTCAAACTCCGTATCCATGGATAAATTATCTGGGAACGGAGGACTTCTTTTCCATCATATCTCACATGGCAGGGGGTTACTGTTTTTACAAAGACGCGAGACTCAGAAGAATAACGAGGTTCAGATACAACAACGTTCCAACGGATGCTGGAGGAAGGTACTTTTACATCAGAGAAGAAAATGGAGATTTCTGGACACCCACGTGGATGCCTGTGAGAAAAGATCTTTCCTTCTTTGAAGCGCGCCACGGTCTTGGATACACAAAGATCACAGGTGAAAGGAACGGCCTGAGAGCCACCATCACCTACTTTGTGCCAAGACATTTCACAGGGGAGGTCCATCACCTTGTTCTGGAGAACAGAACGAACACGCCGAGGAGGATAAAACTTTTCTCCTTTATAGAGTTCTGCCTCTGGAACGCTCTCGATGATATGACGAACTTCCAGAGAAACTACAGTACGGGTGAAGTGGAAATAGAAGGTTCTGTGATTTACCACAAGACAGAATACAGAGAAAGAAGAAACCACTACGCGTTCTATTCTGTGAATCAACCGATAGATGGTTTTGATACAGACAGAGAGTCCTTCATAGGTCTCTACAGCGGTTTTGAAGCTCCTCAAGCGGTGGTGGAAGGAAAACCCAGAAATTCCGTCGCGAGCGGGTGGGCACCGATCGCTTCACATTACTTAGAGATAGAACTCGCTCCATCCGAAAAGAAAGAACTCATCTTCATTCTCGGGTACGTAGAGAATCCAGAGGAGGAAAAATGGGAAAAGCCCGGTGTGATAAACAAAAAGCGAGCAAAAGAGATGATAGAGAAATTCAAAACAGGTGAAGATGTTGAGCACGCCCTGAAGGAACTCAAAGAATACTGGGACGACCTTCTTGGAAGAATACAGGTAGAAACCCATGACGAAAAACTCAACAGAATGGTGAACATCTGGAATCAGTACCAGTGTATGGTCACGTTCAACATCTCTCGAAGCGCTTCGTACTTCGAGTCTGGTATCAGTAGAGGAATAGGTTTCAGGGACTCGAACCAGGATATCTTAGGTTTTGTTCACATGATCCCGGAGAAGGCAAGGCAGAGAATACTCGATTTGGCCTCTATCCAATTCGAGGATGGAAGCACTTACCACCAGTTCCAGCCGCTCACCAAGAAGGGCAACAACGAAATAGGAGGAGGCTTCAACGACGATCCGCTTTGGCTCATTCTCTCAACGAGCGCTTACATCAAAGAAACGGGTGACTGGAGCATACTGGACGAAGAGGTTCCCTTCGACAACGATCCGAACAAAAAGGCATCACTCTTCGAGCATCTGAAGAGATCTTTCTACTTCACTGTGAACAACCTCGGTCCCCACGGTCTTCCATTGATAGGAAGGGCCGATTGGAACGATTGTCTTAACCTCAATTGTTTCTCGAAAGATCCCGATGAGTCTTTCCAAACAACCGTCAACGCTCTCGACGGAAGGGTAGCGGAGTCCGTCTTCATAGCGGGGCTCTTCGTTCTTGCTGGAAAAGAATTCGTGGAGATCTGCAAAAGACGAGGACTTGAAGAAGAAGCGAGAGAAGCAGAAAAACATGTGAACAAAATGATCGAGACCACTCTGAAATACGGCTGGGATGGTGAATGGTTCCTCAGGGCGTACGATGCCTTTGGGAGAAAGGTGGGAAGCAAAGAGTGTGAAGAAGGTAAGATCTTCATAGAACCACAGGGAATGTGTGTTATGGCAAGTATCGGTGTGGACAACGGATACGCGGAAAAAGCTCTCGATTCTGTCAAAAAATATCTCGACACACCCTACGGACTCGTTCTTCAGCAGCCGGCGTACAGCAGATATTACATCGAGCTTGGTGAGATCTCGAGTTACCCACCGGGCTACAAAGAAAACGCGGGGATCTTCTGTCACAACAACCCATGGGTAGCGATAGCCGAGACTGTTATAGGTAGGGGAGACAGAGCCTTTGAGATCTACAGAAAAATCACACCGGCTTATCTCGAAGACATCAGCGAAATACACAGGACTGAGCCGTACGTCTACGCTCAGATGGTTGCCGGAAAAGATGCACCGAGGCATGGAGAGGCAAAGAATTCCTGGCTCACGGGGACTGCTGCTTGGAGCTTTGTAGCGATCACTCAGCATATACTCGGGATAAGGCCTACTTACGACGGCCTGGTGGTGGATCCCTGCATCCCGAAAGAATGGGAAGGATTCAGGATCACAAGAAAGTTCAGAGGAAGCATCTACGATATAACGGTGAAGAATCTCTCTCATGTTTCCAAAGGAGTCAAAGAGATCATTGTTGATGGAAAAAAGATAGAAGGACAAGTACTTCCAGTTTTCGAGGATGGAAAGGTGCACAGGGTTGAAGTTGTGATGGGCTGACCTTTTGTTCTCCGATGATATAGTACAGACGAGGGGGTACTCCCCCTCTTTTTTTGTGCAGAGAGTTTTGATAGAATAGTTAGGCACACGAATCAAAACAACAGGAGAGGTGATGAACGTGAAAAAGTTCCCTGAAGGATTCCTCTGGGGTGTTGCAACAGCTTCCTACCAGATCGAGGGTTCTCCCCTCGCAGACGGAGCTGGTATGTCTATCTGGCACACCTTCTCCCATACTCCTGGAAATGTAAAGAACGGTGACACGGGAGATGTGGCCTGCGACCACTACAACAGATGGAAAGAGGACATTGAAATCATAGAGAAACTCGGAGTAAAGGCTTACAGATTTTCAATCAGCTGGCCAAGAATACTTCCGGAAGGAACAGGAAGGGTGAATCAGAAAGGACTGGATTTTTACAACAGGATCATAGACACCCTGCTGGAAAAAGGTATCACACCCTTTGTGACCATCTATCACTGGGATCTTCCCTTCGCTCTTCAGTTGAAAGGAGGATGGGCGAACAGAGAAATAGCGGATTGGTTCGCAGAATACTCAAGGGTTCTCTTTGAAAATTTCGGCGACCGTGTGAAGAACTGGATCACCTTGAACGAACCGTGGGTTGTTGCCATAGTGGGTCATCTGTACGGAGTCCACGCTCCTGGAATGAGAGATATTTACGTGGCTTTCCGAGCTGTTCACAATCTCTTGAGGGCACACGCCAGAGCAGTGAAAGTGTTCAGGGAAACCGTGAAAGATGGAAAGATCGGAATAGTCTTCAACAATGGATATTTCGAACCTGCGAGTGAAAAAGAGGAAGACATCAGAGCGGCGAGATTCATGCATCAATTCAACAACTATCCTCTCTTTCTCAATCCGATCTACAAAGGAGATTATCCGGAGCTCGTTCTGGAATTTGCCAGAGAGTATCTACCGGAGAATTACAAAGATGACATGTCCGAGATACAGGAAAAGATCGACTTTGTTGGATTGAACTATTACTCCGGTCATTTGGTGAAGTTCGATCCAGATGCACCAGCTAAGGTCTCTTTCGTTGAAAGAGATCTTCCAAAAACAGCCATGGGATGGGAAATCGTTCCAGAAGGAATCTACTGGGTCCTGAAGAAGGTGAAAGAAGAATACAACCCACCAGAGGTTTACATCACAGAGAATGGGGCTGCTTTTGACGACGTAGTTAGTGAAGATGGAAGAGTTCACGATCAAAACAGAATTGATTATTTGAAGGCCCACATTGGTCAGGCATGGAAGGCCATACAGGAGGGAGTACCGCTTAAAGGTTACTTCGTCTGGTCGCTCCTCGACAATTTCGAATGGGCAGAGGGATATTCCAAGAGATTTGGTATTGTGTACGTGGACTACAGCACTCAAAAACGCATCATAAAAGACAGTGGGTACTGGTACTCGAACGTGGTCAAAAACAACGGTCTGGAAGATTGAAAAGGGCGGCCAGGCCGCCCTTTCTTTTTGATGTACTATTTTCCCTCCTATTTGTTCATTTCGAGTGAATATCCTCGATTATTTTCATTTAACGAAAAAAATCTCCCGTTTTCTCCTGATAACTCACTTGCAAAGAATTTAAAAGTCTGGCAAAATATCAAATAGGTTAATTTGATTACAACGTCATTTAACTGATACTTAAGGAGGTGCTTTTGCCATGAAGAAGTACTTTGTCCTGTTGCTAGCAGTTCTTCTAGTTGGTGGACTCTTCGCTGTGAAAATCACCATGACATCCGGAGGGGTTGGAAAGGAACTCGAGGTACTGAAAAAGCAGCTGGAGATGTTCCACCAGCAGTACCCAGATATCGAAGTGGAAATCATTCCGATGCCGGACAGTTCAACTGAAAGACACGATCTCTATGTCACGTACTTTGCCGCTGGAGAGACGGATCCAGACGTTCTCATGCTCGATGTGATATGGCCTGCTGAGTTTGCCCCATTCCTTGAAGATCTGACAGCAGACAAAGACTACTTCGAACTCGGTGAGTTCCTTCCCGGAACGGTGATGTCTGTCACGGTCAATGGAAGAATCGTTGCTGTTCCATGGTTCACGGATGCGGGTCTCCTTTACTACAGAAAGGACCTCCTCGAAAAGTACGGTTACGATCACGCTCCAAGAACGTGGGATGAACTCGTCGAAATGGCAAAGAAGATTTCTCAGGCTGAAGGCATCCACGGATTCGTCTGGCAGGGTGCAAGATACGAAGGCCTTGTCTGTGATTTCCTTGAATACCTCTGGTCTTTCGGTGGGGATGTGCTCGATGAGAGCGGAAAAGTTGTGATCGATTCTCCAGAAGCTGTAGCGGCTCTTCAGTTCATGGTCGATCTCATCTACAAGCACAAAGTCACCCCTGAGGGAGTTACCACCTACATGGAAGAAGACGCAAGAAGAATCTTCCAGAACGGAGAAGCTGTCTTCATGAGAAACTGGCCGTACGCTTGGTCCCTCGTGAACAGCGATGAATCTCCAATCAAAGGAAAAGTCGGAGTTGCTCCTCTTCCAATGGGTCCTGGTGGAAGAAGAGCTGCCACACTCGGTGGATGGGTCCTCGGTATAAACAAATTCTCTCCTCCTGAGGAAAAGGAAGCCGCGAAAAAGCTCATTAAATTCCTCACAAGTTACGACCAGCAGCTCTACAAAGCGATCAACGCCGGACAGAATCCAACGAGGAAAGCCGTTTACAAAGATCCAAAACTCAAAGAAGCTGCTCCATTCATGGTTGAACTTCTCGGAGTTTTCATCAACGCTCTTCCAAGACCGAGAGTTGCTAACTACACAGAAGTTTCCGATGTCATTCAGAGGTACGTGCACGCTGCTCTGACAAGGCAGACAACACCGGAAGACGCAATAAAGAACATCGCAAAAGAGCTCAAATTCCTGCTTGGACAGTAACAGAGGCGAGGGGTTCTCCCCCGCCTCTTTTACTCTGTTGAAGGAGGATACAGAAAGATGGAAAAAAGAAGTGGCTGGACGGCGTTCTGGATGATACTTCCTACTATTCTCGTCATATCTATAGTGGCCTTTTTTCCTCTGTTCAAAACGTTCTACGACAGTTTCTACAGTTTCGGTTTGAGGCCCGGTATAGAGAGAAGATTCGTTGGGCTTCAGAACTATTTCAGACTCTTTGAAGACACCCGCTTCATAATGGCTTTGAAAAACACCGTCTTTTTCACGGTGATTTCGGTTTCTCTGGAGACGGTGCTTGGTGTTCTCATCGCCATCGTTGTTCATCAGAGATTCGCGTTGAGAGGCATTGTGAGGGCTGCTATGCTCGTTCCATGGGCGATTCCAACGGCCATTTCTTCTCAGATGTGGCGATGGATGTTCCACGATCAATTTGGAATAATGTCGAGACTCTGGGAAAAACTCGGGATAATAGAGCCGGGAACTCCCATTCTCGGAACACCGGGACTCGCCATGTGGGCGATCATATTCGTCGATGTGTGGAAAACGACTCCGTTCATGGCTCTTTTGATCCTCGCAGGTCTTCAGGTGATACCAGAGGATATCTACGAAGCGGCGAGAATCGACGGAGCAAATACGATCCAGAGGTTCTTCAGAATCACTCTCCCATTGATAACGCCAACGATAGGAGTGGCGCTGATTTTCAGGACACTCGACGCACTGCGCGTGTTCGATGTTGTTTATATCATGACGAGGGGCGCAGTGAACACAGAAACTCTGGCCGTTTATAACCGACACGTTTTGATGGACAGAGCTTTCACTGGTTCGTGGTTCGGATACGGCTCTGCCATATCTGTTTTCATATTCGTTCTCATATCGATCTTTGCAATACTTTACATAAAGTCCTTGAGGTTGAAACTCGACTGAGGAGGGAATCTAATGAGCAAATCGATAACGCAAAGAATCCTTCTTTATATAGCTGTTGTATTCATTCTTGTGTGGTGTGTCTTTCCTCTTTACTGGGCTTTTATTTCGTCGATAAAGCCAGATCGAGATCTTTTTGAAAAGAATCCTTCTCTTTTCCCAAAAAGGGTGACTTTTGAAAACTATGTGAAGGTCTTCAAGGAAAGACCGTTTCATATAAACATCAAAAACAGTATCATTGTGGCAGGTGTAACCACTGCTTTGGCACTGGCTGTAGGATCACTTGCCGGATACGCTATTGCAAGACTCAGGTTCAGAGGAAAAGTCATCGTGATGTCTTTGATCCTTGCAGTAAGTATGTTTCCGCAGGTTTCCATTCTGGGGGCACTGTTTTTGATCTTGAGAGGACTGAAGTTGATAAACACCTACACTGGTCTCATCATACCTTATACCGCTATGAATCTGCCTCTCACTGTCTGGGTGCTTCAGAGTTTCTTCAGGGAGCTTCCAAAAGAAGTAGAAGAATCGGCATTCATCGATGGAGCTTCTAAACTCAGAACTCTCTGGTCTATCGTACTTCCTATGTCTGCTCCTGGTCTTGTAGCAACAGGACTTTTGACGTTCATCGCCGCGTGGAACGAGTTTCTCTTTGCTCTCACGTTCATGCAAAAACCAAATTTGTACACCGTTCCCGTCGCAGTTGCTCTCTTCAAAGGCGCATCTCAGTACGAGATACCGTGGGGTCAGCTCATGGCCGCAGCTGTTATTGTCACACTTCCACTTGTGATACTCGTTTTGATTTTCCAGAACAGAATCATAGCCGGTTTGAGCGCTGGGGCTGTGAAAGGTTAATGTTGGTAAAGTTTTTGTAACCACAATTCGGATATAATCTTTGAAAGTGAAAGGAAACTTTCCGGGAGGTCTGAAAAATTGTGGAAATCTATTCCTTAAAACAGGCAAGAACTATCAACAAATTGAGGGTCCTCAACACAATAAGATTCGAACCGGGGGTCACCCGGAACATGATATCAGAAAAAACCGGGCTCGATCCAAGTACCGTTACAAAGCTTGTGAACGAAATGAAGAAGAAAAAGATGATTTATGAAAGGGGTATACTCCCATCGAAGCTGGGGAGACACTCCAAGCGACTTTACGTGAACAAAGATTTTTCAAAGGCAATAGTGGTTGACCTTGGGGTAACACATTCCATCGTTGGAATATCGTTTTTCGATGGGTCTGTTGAAGTGGTTGACGAATTTGACACGCCCGACACACCTGAAGAATGTTTCAGGGTTTTGACAGAAAAAGTTTCCAAGTTTCCAGGTGTCTTCCCATTGATTGTGATAGGGGTTCCAGGATCTGTTGACAAGAGTCACAAGAAATTGGCATTCGCTCCAAATCTCAACAGATGGCGTGACATAGATGTAGATAAGTACTTCAAAGTGTTTGAGGTGTATTTGGAGAACGACGCTAATCTTGCGGCTCTCGCAGAAATGATGAGGAACAAGCATTTCGGAGATAGAAAGAACATCGTGTACATACTCGTCAGAGAAGGAATAGGTGGAGGCATTATCATCGAAGGGAAACTCTACAAAGGTTCTTTCAACGCAGCTGGAGAGATCGGTCACATGAAAATGTACGACAGGGGACCGTGCTTTTGTGGAAGGGTTGGATGCTGGGAGGCCAACACTTCCATTTCCCACTGCGTCCATCAGTATGAAAAGAAAAAAACTCTTCCAGGAAACACTATGTACGAAAAATTTGAAACGCTCTGCAGAATGTATGAAGAAGACCCACTGGCTAAAGAAGTACTGGATGAGTTCACAGGTATCCTCATAGATGGTATCGTAAATCTTGTGAACATTCTAAGTCCGGAGATCGTGATTGTTGGCGGAGAAGGTGTGTTTCTACCTGAGAGTGTGTTTGAGGTGATCGTGTCAGAAACGAGAAGACAAGTTCATCCGATGGATAAAGAAGTTTCCGTGGAAAAGGGTAGTCTCTCCAACAAAGAGGTGGTTCTGGAGGGAACTTCGATACTTTCTTCCATGATGATAAGTGAAAGACTGGTGTAAAATGAGGGGGGTCTCCCCCTCACTTTTCTACGAGGATTCTTATCTTTCCATCACCGCATGGAACCAGGATTTGATTGTCCACTTTCACGAAATGTCCTATCTTTTGGTCAGAGACTTTCAAAGAAGTCTTCAAAGTCAGATCTGGAAAAGCAAAAATTTTGATACTTCCATTCCAGGTTCCAACAAAGAGTTCCTTTTCATCGGCGAGCAGAGATGACACCGGTTCGTTCAGATAGATCTCCTTGACTTTTGAACCCGTATCCAAACTCCAGAGAATGACCTTTCCATCTTCCCCGCCTGAGACAAGAAATTCTCCAGCGAATTTCACAGCATTCACGTTTCCTCTGTGACCTTCCAGCAGAAGTACTCTTTCTCCGGTATCTGCGGAAAGAACTTCTACGTAGCCCATCTTGTCTTTTGGATCAGAATAAGAAACTCCAAATGCGACGAATTTATTGTTCATATCAATCGTCTGAACCATTTCGTGTTCTGTGTCTTTTCTCCATATCTCTTCGAAGGATGGATAGCTGAACAGAGCGACACTTCCATCGTAGAATCCTATTGACATTCTATCGTTTTGAAGAGCGATGTCCATTGTACTCGTTGTGCCAACTTTTATTCTTTTCACGAGCTTTCCGTTTTCCAGGTTATAAATCTTAAGTTGATTGCTGTCCAGACAGGAAATGATGCTGTTTTCTACTATTAAAAGCTTTCTGACGCTTGATAAAGTTTTTATCCTGTGTTCAACGATCCCCTTCTCAGCGTCCCATACCAGAATTTCTCTGTCGTCACTGCCGCTCACAATGAATTTCCCGTTGCTTGATGAAGCTACTGTGTTCACTGAGAGCTGGTGACCGTAGAGAAAGTACTGAAGCTCCAGGTTGGCATTCCACACTTTGACAACTTTGTCCATTCCGTAGGTTGCTATGTTGCTGTCATCTGAAGAAACGAAAAGAACGAAGTTGTTGTGAGCGTCGATTGATTTCACCATTTCGTTCTTCTGAATGTTCAAAACCACAGCTTTATAGTCGTCGGCTACAAAAATGAGATTGTCATTGTCAAGAAAAGCCACATCGTTCACTGTTATGACGTGGTCGTACTGGAGAACGAGTCCTCCATTCGAAGTGTTCCATACCTTTACAGTGTTTCCTCCACAGGTTGCGATCAACTGTCCATTCTCTGAGAACACGATCTTTTTAATTCCCTCAGGATGGGCCTTTAGGAGAATGGAAAATGAAGGATTCGAGAGGTCTCTGATCAGTGCAAGTCCATTGGCCAGTCCCACGACGTATCTGTTCTCATGGGCAGCGATTTGAACAACCGATGGTCCAAGCTTTTGAGAAGAGATTTCTTTTCCATCCGGGAAAGACCATACTCTCATCGTTCCATCGAAGGAGGCGCTCAGAATTTTATTGCCCGCCGCAGCGACGGAAGAAACACCTTTCATATGACCTTTGAGGAGATGTGTTTCACCCGTCTTTAGATTCGTCACACCTACTGTTTTGTCGTCCGAAGCGCTCACAATAAACCCGTTCTCAAAGGTCACCTCGTTTACTCTATTGTTGTGTACTTTGAACGCTTTGTAATAAACCCCATCTTTGTAAACGACAATCTCACCATTTCCTGTTCCAAATAAGAGATATCCATCTTTGAACGTTAAAGATGAAACATCGCTGAATCCGAGTACTTTTTCAAGTTTGAACGTTTGAGAGAAGATTATGATCGATACAAGAATCAAGACCAGTATCAGTGATCTTTTCATTGTATCAGCCTCCTGAAATCAGGTTTTAAAGCCCCAGCATGAGGCTGGGGCTTCAACCAATTCTTAAATATCACTCTCGATACAAAACGTACGCTGAAAGTGGTTCTAGTTCTATCATTCCTTCAGCAGTTTCTATTACTTCTGTACCGGCTTTCTGACCGTTCACAACCACGTTCCATTTTCCTTCTGGTAATTTGTATGTTGTCTTCTCCGGGTTTCCATTGTAGATCACTATGATGTCTTTCCAGGGATCTCCGCCTGCATGATCTTTGACCATGAATGCAACTATTCTCCTTCCACCTGGAAGAAATTCCAGGTGTTTTTTGATTTCTTCTGAAGTTTTCAGTCTGAAAGCAGGGTGTTCTTTTCTGAGTTTTATGAGACCTTTGTGATAGTTGAACACGTCTATGAACTGAAGTTTTCTTTCGTAGTCAAAGCCGTTTATCGAGATGGGAGCGTTGTAGGAGTTGTCGTTGAAGTGCTTCGTTCTGCAGAAGTCCTGACCTCCATGGAGGAAAGGAACACCCTGGGAAGTGAGAAGTATCGCACCAGCCAGTTTCTGGGCGTTTTTCAGCTCTTCTTCGGTCCATTCTTTTTCCTTATCGGCCTTGGCGGCGAGGTAGTTCTTGTCCCACAGTGTGTGGTTGTCGTGAGACGCTGCGTAGTTTATCGTCTCTTCTGGATCAAGGGCGAAGCTTTTGATGAGTTTTTCGTCGTAGTTTATGCTTCCAACAACACCTCTTTTGATCTTGGTTTCCTTTCCGTATCCTCCCATGACGAATCCCTTGACGCTCGGGTTGAACACGGAACCCCTTATTGCGTCTCTGAACTCATCGTTGAAAGCTGCCACGTGTGTGCCGGCGACATCGCTCTTTCCAAACCTGATCGGTGCTCCCCATCCACCCCACGGTTCGCCGTAGAGAATGATAGTTGGATCGATTTTATGAAGAGCTCTTTCGACTTCGAGCATTGTCTTTTTGTCGATAAGACCCATCTGATCGAACCTGAATCCGTCTATGTGATACTCCTTTACCCAGTAGGTGACGGTATCGACTATGAATTTTCTCATCATGGGTCTTTCGCTTGCGATGACGTTACCACATCCGCTTTCGTTCAAATAGGCACCTGTCTTGTCGATTCTGTAGAAGTAGTACGGCACCGTCTGATCGAACGCAGAGAGTTCGCCTATACCGTAGGTGTGAGGGAACACCATGTCCATAATCACACCTATACCGTGTTTGTGAAGGGCTTTGACCATTTCTTTGACTTCTCTGATTCTCGTGTGTGGGTTTTTGGGATCGGTTGAGTATCTGCCCTCCGGAACCATGAACAGGTAAGGATCGTAACCCCAGTTGTAGTACTTCTCGAAATCTTTATCGAGTTCGTCGCCTGTGTAGAAATCAAAGAAAGGAAGTATATGAACGTGTGTAACACCGAGTTCCACAAGGTGCGAAAGGCCTGTTGTCACACCGCCCGGTCCTTTCGTGTTTTCTTCGGTGAGCCCGAGATAGAGGCCTTTGTTTTTTACCCCGGAGTTTTCGAGTCCTGTGATGTCCGCTATGTGTATTTCATAGATTATCGCGTCTTCGTATCCTTCGATTTTCGGTCCCCTGTCGTTTTCCCATCCTTCTGGGTTTGTCCTGGCAAGATTCACAACGGCGCTCTTTTTGCTGTTTGCGTAAACCGCTTTCGAATAAGGATCGACGGTTGTTCTGACCTTTCCGTAATTTTCCAGCTGATAGAGGTAGAACACTCCGTCGAGATCGCCTTCAACAACCGCTTCCCAGACCCCGTTTCCCTTGTATTCCATGTTCACAACCTGGTACGGTTCTGTGTCTTCTCCGTTTTTGAAGAGAAGCACCTTTACCCACTTAGAAACGGGGGACCAGACTCTGAATATCGTCTTCTCTGGAGAATATACGGCTCCGAGCTCTCCATCGTAATAGTAGTCGTCCAGGATCTCCATCATGATGACTCTTGCCGGTTTGTAACCTTCTATGATCAGTTCCACGTCTTTTCTGAGGTCTTCTTCTTTCAGGGATTCAGAAAGGACGATTCTCACGTAGTTCGTCACGTCTATGTCCGTGGGATCGGCCTTTTCCACTCTTGAGACGGGAATCTCTTTTCCGTCAACAGTAACCTTGAAGAGTTCTTTCTTTTTCGTATCCACAGGATTGGTCAGAAAAGCCTCGATCACCTTGTTCGACCTTGCCTGTGCGAAGAAGATTCTGGGAGATGTGTCTGGTTTTTCGTAGAAAATCTCTTCCACTCCCTGGAGTATCCACACTTCAGCCTTTCCGTCTTTTATCTCTATGAACCTGTCTTTTGCCACGTCTTTTGCCTGCCACTCGTTCAGCCTCACTATGATCCCCACCTTTGTAAGATCCATTGGTAATTTCACTACTGCTACTTTACCAAAATCATCCTCACCTGTGAACTGATAAGCTTTCCCTTCCTGAGACACAGGCTCCACGGGCCATATCCAGAGATTCCATCCATCGTATTTTCCATCGTATCTGTGATAGTGGACTACGATGGTGGTTTCTGAGAATATCAAAGCGGAAAGGAGGAGAACAAGTAACAACCAGAGTTTAGTCTTCACTTTGAATCACCTCACAATCAGAAGTTGACTTCACCTTGGAAATCCAGATAGATGTTCTTGTATGCGTCGTAAGTTACTCCAAGTTTTGCGCTTGCGAATTCGTTTCTGAGCTCCCCAAAGACGGTTATTTTGTCGGGGTCGTTTTCAAAGTTGTCGCAGTCTCCGTATCTGTAGGCCAATCCGAGGACATAGGTGTCATCGAAAACGTACCCTGCGCTTACCGTATACGTTTTGTTGTTGAAATTGTAATCCCCGTAGAGTTCCAGGTTGAAGAGATCAATGCTTGCTTTGAGAAATCCTTTGTCTTCTGAAGATGTTTTTTCATAGTACAGGTAGTTGACATCGAAGTTGTCCGAATCGACTTCGAGGTTCACAAAGTAGAGAACGGGCTTGGCAAAGATTAAACCGGTCCAGACGGTTGTTTTTGCTCCAAGAAGATCAAAGGATAAGAAACCTGCGAGGTCTATTTTTTCTATCCCAAGCAGGTAATTGGTTCCAAAGTAAGTACCGAAACTTTCTCCTGAAACTCCTATCAGAAATCTTTCCTTTTCCGCGTTTGTGTCGAAGGCAATGTCGGCTGTGAACTTGTAAGAAAGGAAAGAAATACCAAGGCCAAATCCTGTTTCAGCGAACCATTTTTCGTAAGGCTTCCCTTCCACCAAAGATGCCACGTTGTAGTGTCCGAAAACTTCGAAGCCTTCCTTTTCCACCTTTATGTTCGCGCTGTCCAGGAAAGAGCCTTCCGGTTTGAAATTCAAGGTTACTTTCAAGAAGTCGGTTTTTACACCAAGGGTGAGTTCATGGGAGTTTTCAAGAGATTTGAGGAAGGTATCCGTTGCGTATTTGTAAGTCAGGTCGATGGTGTATTTTCCAAAAAACGGTGTTTCGCTCTCGGAGCTCTGTTCCAGTGGTTTTATGACGAGTTTTCCATCCTCTTCAGAGAGCATGAAAGCACCGTTTTTCCCGCCGAATCCATCCGGGACGTAGGAAGGTGCGTTGGGATCTTCCTGCCAGACCTGACTTCCCACTATTGTGAAGACGTATTTGTACTGATAAGTGCCGGGATTGAGCTTGATTCTTGCCACCCAGAGGTCTCCTTCTCTTTCCATTGGATTCGCTGTGGTGCTCCAGTTGTTGAAGCTTCCCGCAACATAAGCCTCGGAAGCTTCTGGCTTTCTAACAGTGAAGACGACAAAACTGTCTTCCACACTGAGTCCTTCTTTCGGCTCGGATTTTTCAGCTTCTTCTAGTTCGGCTTCTGCGGTTTCTTGTTGAGCAACTTCAAATGTTTCCTCTTCTGTAATCTGAGCAGTTTCTTCGATGGGAGATTTCACCTTCAGTTCTCCGTTTTCTTCGTAAACTTCGAAAACACCGTTCTTCCCCCCAAAACCGTCATCGACGAAGGCGAAGGCGTTGGGGTCGGTTACCCACTCTTCACCGTTCACAACGAACTTGTATTCATACACTCCGGGACCAAGTTCCAGTACTCCTTCCCACCATCCGTCTCCAAGTGGATACATCTCTATTTCTTCTGCGTTCCAGTTGTTGAAACTTCCAGCTATGGTTAAAAATTCTGCTTCGGGATTGTAGTACCTGAGAACTACTACACCATCTTCGATGAAAATGGTGTCTTCCCTGTCGGGGTTGGGCTCGTATTTCTTTGATTCTTCTTTCTTCTGAGGGCCAACGATGAAGAGCTGCCCGTCCTTTTCTACTAGTGTGAATATTCCGTTGTAGCCTCCGAAACCATCGTCCACGTATCCGGGGGCGTTGGGATCTTCTTTCCAAATAGTTCCATCTATCACGTATTTGTATTGATATGTTCCGGGTTCAAGTTCAAGCTCCGCTTTCCAGAGACCGAGTTCCACCTCTTCCATTGGAAGCGCTGTTGGACTCCAGTTGTTGAAGGTTCCCGCGAGGTACACCACCTTGGCTCCTTCCCACTCGAAGGTGAAAACCACTTTTCCGTTTTCTACAAAGACATCAGAAAACACAAAGACACTCAGCAAAAGCACAGAGAGAATGAGAAGTTTTTTCATACTTTAGACACCTCCTTACCACCACGTCGAATATTCAAGAGAGATTTTCTTGACGAAGTTTGTCTGGCTGGAGAAGTTGCCATCGCCAAGAGAGAGTTTGAACTCGGACTTTTCATCCGTGAACTTCAGCTCGTAGTAAACTGTGTACGCTTCTGTGTAGAGAGTGTTCAGATACTGCCACTTGGCAAAGAAGTTGACACTGCCGAAGTTTCTCCATAATTCTGCATAGAAAACCTCACCCATCGCACTTGTGGAATCGTGGGCAGGTTTGCCAAACTTGTAGGAGATCTTTCCGTTGAAACCAATAAACGAGAAGTTTTTCCCAACTTCCATTCCGAAGTCATCCCAGTTGAGAATGTCAGAGTCGAATTTTGTTCCTTCTTTCCAAACCTTGAACCAAATATCACCCGAAGAGTACTCAACACCGTATTTGGGAGTCTTCGATGTGAATTTGTAATCGAACCAGAGTTTGAAGTTGTCGAATGTCGTCCAGAGATTCGCGAATATCTCACCTTCGAGATCGTTGTCGTTCACGTAATCACAGTAGTCTAGGTGTGTCTCCGAACCTACTCCGGTGAGTTTCACTCCGTGTTTCCAGTCCACAGTTGAAACTCCGAACATGTAGAAGAAATTGTTTGATCCTATCTTTTCCTCGTTCTCATAGCTCACACCGAATTCTCCAAAATACCTGAGGCCTGGCTCCCAGTTGAAATCGAAGTACATGTCCTTCACTGTGGAGCGTTTCCCAAGCATCGCACTGAAATAGAAATTCGAAAGATTTCCTCGGTACTGAAGATATGAAACATCCCCCGTGGTCACACCTCTGAAACCGAAAAGCTCGATTTCAAGTCCGTTTCTGGAATCGTCGAAGCTGTAGATTCCGAACCAGTCACCCGTGGATCCAAAGACCCTGTTGTAATAGGCTTTGAGATCCACCAGATCTGTATCGAGAGATATGTATCCAGAGTCGAGTTTCAAATCCTTGGTCGTGAACTCACCAGAAAGGCTGTTCCCCGAAAGGTACAGCTCGGTGTAGCTGGATCCGCTCTGGTTTTCCAGATCGTAGGAGTAATCAACCTTTAGAGAGCCCGTCGGTAAAAAGGGGAATACGTAAGAAAACATCAGAAGACACATTATCGAAACAGCGAGTTTTTTCATATTCCTCACCTCACTTCACATAGGCTTGAAGTGTGCTCGTTTTTGGATCGAATTCTATGATGAGAGTACCATCTTTGTCCGCGGTGAAGACAGCGTCCTGATTTTCTCTAGCGTTGTAGCTGGTTCCATCGAACTGCTCCTCGTAAGGAGTCCAGTCGGTGTTTCTTGCGATTTTGTATTTTATCGTTTCACCGTAGGAGACGGAGTAGCCTGTGTTCAAAACGAATTTTCCATCCTGATAGGTCATCTCTTCGTGCTGCCAGTTATTGAAATCTCCCGCACAGTACCAGGGAGGCGTTTCTTTTTCAGAGTCTCCCACTCCTTTTGCTGTGTCGTTTTCCATCAGGTTCGGTGTTGCATAAACAGTGACGGTGGTTCCAACGAGCTGTTTCCAAAGAGGAATCCCGGAAGTGTTCTTCACCGGTTTTCCGTTTTCAACAACCACAACCTGATACCAGGCAATGTCGTTTTCAAAGTTCAAAGCAGAAGAAGGGAGCTCCAGGGTGTAGAAGTCACCCTGAAGCGCCATTTTGTACTCTGGATTCGGCACACCATTTGAGAAATTTCCAACCACATAAACACCATCCGGTAGTTTTATGTTGAGCAGCGTCATACATCCAGAGAGAATCATGATCAATAAAAGAGAAAGGATCAACTTCTTCAAGATACTCACCCCCTCAGTTCACGTTGAGAACATAGAGACTAGTGAATGTATCAGAGTCACTCCATTCATCACCTGAGTTGTCACTGACCGCAAAATCATCAGGAATACTGTCTACAGCTGAACCACTGCCTCCTGTCACCCAGACAATCAGAGCCACGTCCTGTTTTCCTCCAATTGCAGACCATGGAATCACTATTTCCATCGTTTGAAGTCCATTTGTAGTGTCACCGGTGTAAGCGAACGTTCCTCCAACATCAGCTATTGATTCATAATTCCATCCTGAACCGTTCCATGCACAGAAGTTGTTAGAACCTAGCCCAGAACCATCATCCCACCAGAAGTAGATCTCATAATCCACAGCGTAACCTGCGTCGAAGTTTATCTTTCTTTCCCACGCGTCACTGTCTCCTGTGTAGTAACCACCAGGTTTTGTGTCGATTCCTATTCCGTAGGCAACACCCCAAGATGCAGAGTTTTGAGTATCGAATCCTATGTAGAGATACGTCGCGTCGTATGTCACGTAGAACTGGTACAGGTCTGCTCCATTTTTACCTTCGAAATTCGTTGCAACAGATTTCGTGCTCGTCGCCACGGGTGTTCCAAGGTCACTCAGATCGCCGTCCACAACAATTACACCTGTTTCAGCGGGTTGCTCCGGTTCAGAGGGCTCTTCTGATTCACTTGGTGTTGTTGGTTCTGTTTGATTTATCTCTTCTGTCACATTGCCCTGGCTGTCACACACAACGAAATTTGCAACAGACGCTGGCTTTGTGATGCCACCATTTGTTGTCGAATCGTGGTCAGGCTGATTTGGATAGAAGTCTCCTACCCACTGCTTTCCGTTATCTGCTCCACCGCTAATGGCGAAGACGGCTTTCACCTGATTGACCTGATCGGAGACCGGGATCTTGAGTTCTACAATTGTGGATCCAGTTCCAAACTGGGCGGTTACCTGATTGGTGATGTCTGTGAGTTTTCCATCCTGAGACACTCTCCAGACTTTGTAATCGTTTTTCTGATTTACTTCAACGATGAGATCTATGTCACCGTTGGGATTTGTGAATTCTCTGTTTCTATCGTTCAAACCCGTGTAGGAGACTGTCTGGGCACCGGTCACGCCAACAAGGTCGATCAGAGCGAGAAAGACATTGATATTTCCGTCGCCTCCTATCACATATTCACCGGCGATGTAGGTGTTTGCACCGTCGAAGAGCAAGCCTGCCTTCAAAAGCTCGTTGTCAGTTCCCCATTTGGAATCATCCGTCGCGTCTTCCTTGACCTTACTTCTCCAGTCACTGAGAGAACCATCAGTGGTGACCATATCTTTGACGACAGGTGGTGTTCTCAGACATCCGTAAAGAACAAGAGATAGGACCGCTAAGACCAGGAAGAGTTTTTTCATTTTCATACCTCCTTACTTTTTGAAGATGTACGCTTTCATGGGATCCACAGTGAAGGATTCACCCGCTGAAAAAGACACGTTTGACTCGTTCAAAATGAAGTTTTCAAAATCCACCTCGAGAATCATTGTCATGTTTTCTTCGAAGATGAAGCTGTTCTGCCAGACGGGATCCGAATTCAAGACCACCAGCAGTTTTTCATTGGGGGATTCTCTGTAGAACGCTATGAGATTTTTCCAGTCTCTGAAGATCGTTTGATCTCCATTTAAAATGGCATCGTGATCCTTTCTGAAATTGAGAATGAATCTGATAAAATTCAAAAGACTCTTCGGATCGTTTTCCTGTTCTTCGACGGAGAAGCCGTCGTAAGGATCGTCATAGATGCAGCCGTCAACATTGGCGTTCCCAAAGGTTATTCCCGCGTTTTTGTAGACTTCCTTCGTCCAGAAAGTTTGGCCCTCTCCTGTGCCGCTTGCGTACCACTGCATCGGTTCTCTCACCGGCTCGTCATAGACAGGGCCATGCCATTTGAAACCTCTCGTTCCAATTTCACCACCGTAGTAGATAACTGGAGATCCTTTCAGTGTGAACAACAGGAAATACCAGAGAGTAACACGTTTTTTGATAAACTCGTAGTCGGACTCGGAAAATCTGTTGTAATGTTCTTGAAGGTGGGAGAAAAACCTGTTGAGATCGTGATTCTCAAGAAACGAGAAAGAACCTTCGACCCAATTGTTTTCTATTATTCCATCCTGCCCTTCTGGGTTGTTCCTTATACTGTACATGAGGGCGAAATTGAAAACAGGAATTGGATATAGAGAAAGATCGTATGTGCTTCCACTGAACACCTCTCCCACGAGTATGGCATCGGTTTTTTTGGAAAGCACATAATCTCTGAACCATTCAAAATATTCGGCTGACTCCTGTATCCCATCGTCCCAGGACCAGCCGTATATATGTTTTGCAGCGTCTATTCTGAATCCATCAACACCTTTAGAAATCCAGAAATCAACGATTTTCTTCACTTCTTCTCTCACTTTCTGGCTGTCGTGGTTCAGATCCGGCATTGAGTAGCCAAAAAGTCCGAAATACCAGACTTTTTGACCTTTTGAATTGATCTTCCAGTGCCAGTGATCCTGACCAGAATGATCTTCAAAACTCATTATGTAGTAGTCCCAGTACGGAGAGCTTGTCGTGTTTTCCACGGCGTCTTTGAACCAGGGATGCTGGTCAGATGTGTGGTTGATCACGAGATCCATTATTACCTTCATCCCGTTCTCATGAAGCACCTGGATCATGTTTTCGAGATCTTCCATGGTGCCGAAGTCTTTCTCAACGTTGTAATAGTCTGTTATGTCGTATCCGTGATATGAAACGGCCTCGTTGAATGGCATGAACCACACAGCCTCAACACCAAGTTCCCTAAGGTAGTCAACCTTCTGAGAAACACCGTTTATGTCTCCTACTCCGTCTCCGTCGCTGTCGTAAAAAGAGCGAATGAATATTTCGTAGACAACGGGGTATTTTGCTTCTTCAACGTTACTAGAAACGGAGGTTGAATCACCTGTGTTTGTGCTATTTGAATGTGGATCACTCGAAACTGAAGATTGACTCACGGACGTTTGAAAGCAGGAGGTGACAAAGAATAAAAAAGCCAGAACAATCAATAAAAAGGACTTTTTCACAACCTTTCCTCCTCTTTTCAAAACATTCCATGATCAATAAATTAACACAAATCCGTCTGTTTATATTAACACTCAATTCATAACGTGTCAATAGGGTTAACGGAACTTCGACATCTCTGAATGGAATATTTGATGAGTAATTGAAAATCTCCAGTTCGAATCCAGATTGACACCACGAAAAATCGGTGTTAAAATCCTTAGTGAAACATTTTGTGAATTTTCTGACAGTAAACTCTTTGAAACTCTTTGTAATCTAAAGGAGGTGTCCATGGTGAAGAGACTGCTCGTTTTAATGCTTGTTGTGGTTTCTGCTCTAATGTTAGCTCAGACAAAGCTCACTATCTGGTGTTCTGAAAAGCAGGTTGACATTCTCCAGAAACTCGGGGAAGAATTCAAGGCTAAGTACGGAATTCCCGTCGAAGTTCAGTACGTCGATTTTGGAAGCATCAAATCCAAATTCCTAACGGCGGCTCCGCAGGGACAGGGCGCAGACATCATTGTTGGAGCGCACGACTGGATAGGAGAACTCGCCGTTAACGGTTTGATCGAACCCATTCCCAACTTCTCTGACTTAAAGAATTTCTACGACACAGCTCTCAAGGCTTTCTCTTACGGAGGGAAACTCTACGGAGTACCGTACGCCATGGAAGCGGTTGCTCTCATCTACAACAAGGACTACGTTGATTCTGTTCCTAAGACCATGGACGAGCTCATAGAAAAAGCAAAACAGATAGATGAGGAGTACGGAGGAGAAGTCAGAGGTTTCATCTACGATGTTGCTAACTTCTACTTCTCTGCGCCGTTCATCCTGGGTTACGGAGGATACGTCTTCAAGGAAACACCCCAGGGACTCGACGTGTCGGATATTGGACTTGCAAACGAAGGAGCAATCAAAGGAGCGAAACTCATAAAGAGAATGATCGATGAAGACGTTCTCACCCCGGGTGACAACTACGGAACTATGGATTCCATGTTTAAAGAAGGTCTCGCAGCTATGATCATCAACGGACCGTGGGCTATAAAATCTTACAAAGACGCGGGTATAAACTACGGAGTTGCTCCTATTCCCGAGCTCGAACCAGGAGTTCCCGCCAAACCATTCGTTGGTGTTCAGGGATTCATGATCAACGTCAAGTCTCCAAATAAAGTGATTGCAATGGAATTTCTCACGAACTTCATAGCGAGAAAAGAAACCATGTACAAGATATACCTCGCAGATCCAAGGCTTCCTGCGAGAAAAGATGTTCTCGAACTCGTCAAAGACAATCCTGATGTTGTGGCGTTCACTCAGAGTGCTTCCATGGGAACACCGATGCCAAACGTGCCGGAAATGGCTCCTGTCTGGTCTGCCATGGGAGACGCTCTCAGCATCATTATCAACGGTCAGGCCAGTGTCGAAGAGGCTCTTAAAGAGGCTGTGGAGAAGATCAAGGCACAGATAGAGAAATAATTCGAATTGTTATCATTAGTCGAATAAGAGGGGGGCTTTCCCCCCTCTTTTAAAAATTCAGGGAGGTCTGGTTGCTGTGAAAAGGCTTCTCAAAATCTTTCTGGTATTGTTTCTTGCTGTATTCAACGCAGGAATGGTCTGGGCAGGGATTTTCCTGCTTCAAAATTCGTATTATGAACTCGGAATTGTCCTTCTCACACTTCTCGTACTCATAGATTACTTCATTTTCAATCCGAAGGCTTACCCTTACAGATACACCATTCCTGCTTTGATACTACTTTTCATGCTTGTTCTCTATCCCATATACTTTACGGTGAAGGTTGCGTTCACCAATTATGGAACAGGACACCTCATGACAAAACAAGAAGCCATCGAGAGAATCCTTTTCGATCCGAATTACACTTATGTTCCAGAGAACGCTGAACCTGTTGAATACATGGTTTTCTCCGTTTTCGACGGTTTGAATCCTACCGTGGATTTTGTTGTTCTTTTCGAGAAAGATGGAAACATCTACATAGCGGAGCATCCCGTTGTCACAAAAAGGAGTGGGAAAGAGGTCCTTTTGAGAGAGTCAACCCTCTTTCCCGTGAAGGATGGAACTGTCGAAGTGAATGGAAAGGTTTATGAAATAGTCCCCTGGCCCGTTTCTATAAAAGAGGTGAACGCTGTTTATTCAGACGGTAAGGTTTACAAACCGCTTTTCTCACCAGGAAAGGTTTCTCTGAAGAGGTACGAGCCTTTCTTCAAAGTGAACGTGGTTCAGAAGTATCTCAACAGGGCAGAGTTTTGGCTCGAGGATCAAAGTTACATGTTTAGAATAGGTGAAAACGGTGAGTGGAATTTTTATCCGGTGAAGAGGCTTTATTCTCTGGCTTTCGAAGAGTCCATCGAAAACGGAAAGATAAAAATGAAACTTGTGGTGAAGAACAATCTCACTGGAAGGTATCTCGTTGAGAAGGAAGGTTCTTTCTACGATTACGATGAAAATGGAAGGGAATTTTTTGTGATTGGATACATGGAGTACATTGGTTTCAAGAATTTCTCCAGGATATTTACTGATCCGAAGATTGCAGGTCCCTTTTTCAAGGTTTTCACCTGGACGTTCACCTGGGCTGCTCTCAGTGTTCTTTTCACTTTTGCAATAGGACTTTCCCTCGCTCTTGTTTTAAACGATAGGACGTTGAAGGGAAAGAACGTGTACAGGACGTTACTCATTATTCCATGGGCCGTGCCGGCTTTCATTTCCGTTCTTGTCTGGAGAAACGGGATGTTCAACGAGACTTATGGGATTCTCAACCGATTCGTTCTTCCGTTCTTGGGGTTGGATCCGGTGAAGTGGTTCAACGATTCGTTCTGGGCAAAGGTCGCCGTTCTCACCGTCAATACCTGGCTGGGATTTCCGTACATGATGGCCGTCTCACTCGGAGCTTTGCAGAGCATTCCAGAGGAGCTCTACGAAGCTGCTGCGATCGATGGAGCTGGAAAGTGGAGGAGATTCTGGACTATCACGTTTCCGCTTCTGATGACCACTGTGGCTCCATTATTGGTCGGAAGTTTCGCTTTCAACTTCAACAACTTCGTGAACATATATCTGCTCACCGGTGGAGGTCCTGCGATGGCCGGAACCACGACTCCCGTTGGTCATACAGACATTCTGATCTCCTACGTTTACAAACTTGCGTTCGAAGGAGGAAGAGGACAGGACTTCGGTTTTGCCAGCGCTATATCCATCATCATATTCTTCCTCGTTGGAGGAATCAGCTTTGTGAACTTCAAACTCTCTGGGGCGTTTGAAGAGGTGAGCGAATGATGGTGAGGAAAAAGAATAGATGGCTCACATATGTTCTTCTAACACTTCTTGTTGTTGTGGTTCTCTTTCCCATCGTTTGGGTTGTTTCTACTTCTTTCAGAAGAGATGAGGCGGCTTTTTCCCCGAAACTCTTCTCGTCTCGTCTCACCCTTCAGCACTACAAAGATCTGGTGGCGCCTGAGAAGAATCTTCCCGTGCTCATACAGGAGATGCAGAGTCTTGTTTCCAGGGTAGAACCTTTTGATAACGTTTCCAGAGAGAAAACGGATCGTCTCGTTGAAGATCGAATTAGAAGATTCGAAAATTACCTCGCCGAAACGAAGAAACTTTTGGAAGATGTCAATGCGAGAAATTCGAAAATAGAAAAGACTCTTTCTCAGAATTTTTCCGATGTTTTGTCTTACACGAAAGATGTTCTGGAAGAGGCAAAGAAATTGACTCAAGAACAGATGGAGAAAATCCCATTGCCTGATTCACAGAGGATCGCTGTTGCACTCTATGAAAAATTGAAAGGCAAAAACTTTAGAAGTGCTGAATTTCAGGCTATGAAGGTCGAAATAGAAAAAGTAGTGGGTTACAGCGTTGAGAATCAGGATGTTCTGAATGATGCCCTTTCTGAACTTGGACTGGTTTATGAGAGAGAAGTAGGAACGTTCATGAAAGAGATCGAAAAACTTAACGATGAAATTGAAACTCTTCAGAGAGAAATAGCTACTCTTGAGAAACAGAAGGAAATCCTTGAGAAAGAAATCCTGGAAAAACAAAAAGTACTCGAGGTTTTGAAGCCCGATATCGATCCCGTGAGCGAGGTTCTCCTCAAACTCAAGGAAATGGTGCACAGTATCAGGAGCAGCAAAGTGGAAGCTACATTTCCTTATGAAGACTCAGAATTGAAATCTTCGCTCAAAAAACTCCTGTCTGAACTCAACACTCTCTACAACAAAATTTCTGCTTTTTCTGATCTTTCGGATCTCTCAGAAAAGATCTTTGCCATGAAGAGTTCTTTAGAAGAGATAGAGAATGTGATAAGCAAAGACGGTGATATTTCCAAAAAAGCCCTCTATGGAAGCTTCGTTCAATCCTTTGAAGAAACGGTTCCTATTGTTGAAGGAATCGTAGAGAAAGTGAGCGACGGAATTGACGATTTCGTTCAGAAGATAAAGGATTTGAAAAGTATAGAAAACGAAATCGTGGTACTAACAGCAAAACTCGATGGTCTGGAGAATAGTATGAACAGAGTGAAATCCTCCCTCTCTGAGAAAGAAAAAGAAATTTCTTCAGCGAAGATATATCTGGATCTCAAGATCTTCAGCTATCAGATCCAAAGCAGAATTGATTCTCTCGAAGATATGAAATCTTTCAACAGCGCTGCGCAGATAAAGCTTCTCTCGATATACAAGACTCTCAAGGACTTTGTGAGTAACTATGTATCGGAGTACGGAGGAGACGATTTCATTGGAAAGATAAGAAAACTGGCAGCGAAGCTCTCTTGGATAGAAGACTACAGAGATCTGAACAAAAGGGTAGAAACGGGCTACAAAAACGCTGTGGAAATCGTTGAAAACGCTCAAAATATCCTCGATGACTTCAAAGGAAGTTATTCGAATCTTGTTGATCTTTCCTTCAAAGGACTTTATGTCTCCTCTGAGCACCTTGAAATGCTGTACGACCTTGTGAAGATGAACTTCGTTCAAGAGGTCCTCACTAACACAGCGGTGGCTTCGAGAAAGGCGGGAACTCTGATAGACACCATTCCTTTGAAGGAATTGAAGTCCGATCTCAAAAAGATCGATGGAGATCTCTACAGACTCGCGCAGATATGGGAGCAGAAGACGAAGCATTATTTCCTCAGATGGGTCATGAACTCGGTGATCGTCGCAGGCCTTGTTTCACTCATTACCACGGCTGTTTGTGCCTTGGCGGCATATCCGTTCAGCAGAATGAGATTCTGGGGAAGGCAGTACGGAATCATGGCTCTTCTTCTCATTCAGATGTTCCCTGCTATTATGTACATGGTTGCGATATACGGTCTTTTGAAGCTCATCGGTCAGTTCCTTCCGTTCCTAGGATTGGATTCTCTCGGAGGATTGATATTTGCTTATCTCGGCAACATAGCTTACAACATGTACCTCATAAAGGGATTCTACGACACCATTCCTTCGTCTCTCGAAGAGGCCGCCATGATCGACGGTGCGACCAGATTCCAGACCTTCTACAAGATAGTCGTTCCACTCGCACTTCCGATCCTCACGGTCATATTGATACTCACCTTCATCGGGACGTTCAACGAGTTCGTCCTTGCAAGGATCATCCTTCAAGACGTGAAAAACTACACCTACGCCCTCGGCCTCTGGACGTTCTCAACGGGTGCTTATGAAACAGAATGGGGACTCTTCACGGCTGCTGCTCTTCTCGGTATGACACCAATGGTGATACTTTTCCTGTCTCTCCAGAAGTACATAGTGGGTGGTCTCACGAAAGGATCGGTGAAAGGATGATGTATCCGACGCCATCCTGGGTTTACGACAGCGTCGTTTATCAGATCTTTCCGGATAGATTCTTCATCGGAAAAGGAAAAACGGTGGAAGACAAAAAGGATTTGTACCTGAAGCGGGGAGGAATCATAGAGAAATGGGGAGTTCCTCCCCGCAAACTTCCTGGTGCTCAGCATGTGAAGGTCTTCTACGGAGGAGATCTGTGGGGAATAGCCGAGAAAGTCGATTATCTTGAAGAACTCGAAATCAACGTTCTGTACCTCACTCCTATCTTTTTGTCTGATACCAATCACAAATACGACACGATCGATTATTTCAAAATAGATCCGCAGTTCGGTGGGAAGAGGGCTTTTCTCCATCTTTTGAGGGTTTTCCATGAGAGGAATATGAAGCTCATACTCGATGGCGTGTTCAACCACGTTGGGAGTCAGCATCCGTGGTTCAAAAAAGCGAAGAGAAACGATCTAGAGTACGTGAACAGGTTTTTTCTTTATAAAGATAGGCACAGATCATGGTTCGACGTTGGAAGCCTTCCTGAACTGAACGTGGAAGTTGAGGAAGTGAAGGAATACATCTTGAAAGTTGTCGAGCACTACCTGAAACTGGGGATAGACGGTTGGAGGTTGGATTGTGGCCACGATCTTGGACCTACCGTCAATCTGTGGATCAACATGAAAGTGAAAGAACTCTCAGCGGAAAAGTACCTTGTGAGTGAGATATGGACTTATCCTGCAGGATGGGATATAGTTGATGGTCTGATGAATTACAACTTCAGAAACCTCGTACTGAGCTATGTGAATGGCGAAACGGATTCCATAGGTTTTCACCTGGAAAGGGCTTACAGGGAAACAAAGAACATATTCGGATGCTGGAATATGCTCGACAGTCATGACACTCCTAGACTTGCCACAATGGTTCCCGACAGAGACCTGAGAAAGCTCGCTGTAGTTCTTCAGTTCACCTATCCCGGTGTTCCACTTGTTTATTATGGAACAGAGATAGGTCTCACAGGTGGAGAAGATCCAGAGTGTCGCGCCACCATGGAATGGAACAGGGAGAAATGGGATGTTGATCTGTTCGAGTTCTACAAGAAGATAATCAAGCTGAGAAGGACGGATCCAGGTTTGCGCTTTGGAGAGTTTGTTTTGCTGAACGATTCACCTCTCGCGTTTCTCAGAAGGACTCCTCACCCCCTTCAAAACACCATTGTGGTGGTGAATTCAGGAGAAGAGAAAGTGCTGGTTCTTTCCATTCCCGACGGGAAAATCATGAACACCACTCCCCTTGTTGATGTGTTCAGTGGAGAAAGATTCTACGTTGACGGTGGGGTTGTGAAGCTTCCTCTTCCGGCGAGATCCTTCAGAATTCTCAAGCCCGAGGATCTGAGAGTGGGTAAGTACAGACTGTACAAGAGAGTTTGAAAAAAATCCTTGAAGATTCTGGCTGGCTTCCGGCTAGCCTTTTAATCTTTTAAGAAACGTTTGAATTCATAGAAAAATCGTTCTGAAAGTATATAGTTGTAACTGGTGGATACGAACTACAGGGAGGTGTTTTCATGCCATCTGTGAAGATCGGTATCATCGGTGCGGGAAGTGCGGTGTTTTCCCTGAGGCTTGTGAGTGATCTGTGTAAAACCCCCGGTCTTTCCGGGAGCACAGTCACCCTCATGGACATCGATGAAGAGAGACTCGACGCCGTTCTAACCATCGCGAAAAAATACGTTGAAGAAGTGGGAGCGGATCTGAAATTTGAAAAAACCACGAGTTTAGATGACGTCATCGTTGACGCGGATTTTGTGATAAACACGGCCATGGTGGGAGGGCACACCTACTTGGAGAAGGTCAGGCAGATCAGTGAAAAATACGGCTACTACAGAGGAATAGACGCTCAGGAGTTCAACATGGTCTCTGACTACTACACCTTCTCCAACTACAACCAGCTCAAGTACTTCGTTGACATAGCAAAGAAGATAGAGAAGCTCTCTCCAAAGGCGTGGTACTTGCAAGCAGCAAATCCTGTTTTCGAGGGAACGACGCTTGTGACAAGAACGGTTCCCATAAAGGCAGTGGGATTCTGCCATGGACACTATGGAGTGATGGAAATCATTGAGAAATTGGGACTGGAAGAAGAAAAAGTGGACTGGCAGGTTGTAGGAGTGAACCACGGTATCTGGCTGAATAGATTTAGATACAACGGGGAGAACGCGTATCCTCTCCTTGACAAATGGATCGAGGAAAAATCAAAAGATTGGAAACCAGCGAACCCCTTCAACGACCAACTCTCTCCCACTGCGATAGACATGTACAGATTCTACGGTGTGATGCCCATCGGTGACACCGTGAGAAACTCTTCGTGGAGGTACCACAGGGATCTCGAAACCAAGAAGAAATGGTACGGTGAACCCTGGGGAGGAGCAGATTCTGAAATAGGTTGGAAATGGTACCAGGATACACTTGGAAAGGTCACTGAAATCACAAAGAAGGTGGCAAAGTTCATCAAAGAAAATCCGTCCGTGAGGCTCTCCGACCTTGGAAGTGTTCTGGGGAAAGACCTCTCAGAAAAACAGTTTGTGCTCGAAGTGGAGAAAATTCTCGATCCAGAAAGAAAGAGCGGAGAGCAGCACGTTCCATTCATCGATGCACTGTTGAACGATAATAAGGCAAGATTCGTGGTGAACATACCAAATAGGGGTATCATCCATGGAGTAGACGATGACGTGGTTGTTGAAGTCCCAGCCCTTGTGGACAAAAACGGAATCCATCCAGAAAAGATCGAACCACCGCTTCCAGATCGCGTGGTGAAGTACTACCTGAGACCCAGAATCATGAGGATGGAGATGGCACTGGAGGCGTTCCTCACGGGAGACATAAGGATCATAAAAGAGCTTCTCTACAGAGATCCGAGAACAAAGAACGATGATCAGGTGGAAAAGGTGATCGAAGAGATCCTCGCACTTCCAGAAAACGAAGAGATGAGAAAACATTATCTGAAAAGATGAAAGGATCTGAAAGGGGCCTGAGAGGCCCTTTTTTTATCGGTAAAATTACGAAATAAGACACCACCTTTTATAAGGTGGAGATGAAATTTGTAAAACTTGCGCTTGTGATGTAGTTAATATACTAAAGCGAGGCGGGAACGTGATTCTTGAGTCAAACAGCTATTCAGTCTTCAAATTGAATTATCAAAATATCAAGCAAAAGTAATAGACAATGACATCTAAAATGGAATCACGACAAAGATCACATTCATGTTTTGTTTTCTGCACGATCGAGTTCACAGCTATCGAAGTTCATAAACGAAAGACAAATTGTGGAAATCTGCTTTTTGGTCTGAGAGCTATTGCCTTTTGACTCTAGGTGGAGCGTCTTTAGAGGTTCTTAAAGGGAAGGATAAGCATTACAAATTTCGTATTTTTAGTCACTATCATTTACAGAGTGATGAAACGTCCTACATACCACAACAAATGGGCATCTGTTTTAGTGAAACTCAACAAGTATCCATGGTTCAACAAAGCAAGCTCTCAAGCACTTCAGCAGTCGTTAGATCGTATGTTCAAAAAATTCTTCGAAAAGCAAGCTAGCTATCCAAAGTTCAAGAAAAAGAAATTCTTCTGCCAAACTTTTTGTGTACCACAACACATTCAGTTCTACATCAAAGAAGACAATCCAAAATACAGCTACATAGAACTTCTCGAGTACAAAGCAAAGCGCTGTGAAATTGAAGTGATAAAAGCAAGCAGATACTATCCCTCAAGTCAGATGTGCAGTGAGTGTGGGTACATAAACAAAGAAGTCAAAGACCTTAGTGTCAGAGAATGGATATGTCCTGTATGCAGAGTGCATCATGATAGAGGTGTAAACGCTGCTAAGAATTTGGCCAGGTATGGCTTGATGCTTCAGTAGGGTGGGAATCTCCGAGTTCATGTCCGTGGATCGTGCTCTGGCGGTGGGACCCGAAAGGGGTCTACGAGCTATCACAGGTTGAAGTGGGAAGCCATGTCTTCTATAAGTCATGGTAGTTCACTGTTGTGGTAATATTATTATTAAGTGTATCAAAAGAAGATAGTGGGGGAAAAGATGAGTTCTCTTAAAAAAGAACTTTTCTGGAGAATAACTATAACTGTTATTGTTGTGTTTGTTGTGATAGGTGTTCTGAGCATCTTTCAGCTCTACCTTTCTGGAATGAAAGCTGCCCGCGCTTTCATAAGGAACGTGAACAATACCGTGACGTCTTTCATAAACGGATATCTCAGAAAGTTCTATGTTGTCGTTGATGTTTTGAGCCGCATTCCTGAAGTACGGTATGCACCTTACTTAACTGATGAAGAAAGGCGGAAAGTGCTTGAAATCTACAGAATCTTCCAGGAGGCAGACAGAGATATATACTACCTGTACTCGGGATACGAGAACGGATTTCTTCTGATCAACGATTACGAACCCGCGGAAGGATACGATCCAAGAGTAAGACCCTGGTACAGAGCCGCTCTCGAGTCCAGACCTAGACCCACCGGTGGGATTCCCTACAAAGAGTTCAAAACAAAAGAGCTTTTGTTTTCCGTGAGCAAGGTACTCACAGACGATGAAGGAAACGTGACCGGTGTGATATCTGTTGAGACACTTCTGGAGAGACTTTTGAGAAATTTTCCCCGTTCTTTTAATAACTATGAAACTGTGACAACGTACGTTTTAAGGGACGATCAGACGATAATCATCCATCCAGACGAATCACTTCTGACCATGAAAATATCCGATGTCATTGGGAGAAATCTTCCCATAACGGGTTTATCTGGAGAAATCGAATACGAAATAAACGGCGAGAAGAAGATGGCTTACTACTCTCGTATCCCAGAACTCGAATGGATCGTCGTTACTTCCGTGGATAAAAGTGAGTTGCTTAGGCCCATTCTCATCAATGTGGGGATTGTCTCTATTTTCTTTACGGGCATCATTTCCTTGACAACAGTTTTCATAAACAACTGGTTCAACGGGAAAGTTCTTAAACCTTTGAATTCTCTAAAAGAAGATGTGGAAAAGATAATGGTGGGAAGAACCCCGGATGTATCTTCTTATCCTGACAACGAGATAGGAACTGTGTCCAAGGAGATATACAGCTTGACAGAGAGGGAGCTCTACAAGAAGAATCAGCAGCTGAGGAATCTGAATGAAAAGCTTGAGAAGTTATCGGTCACCGATGAATTAACGGGGCTTTTCAATCGTCGAAAAATGGACGAAGAACTTGAAAAGGAGTTCCATCTCTGGAAAAGACATAGAAGACCTTTTTCACTTCTTATGATCGATATCGATGATTTTAAAAAGGTAAACGACACGTATGGACACTTGGTTGGGGATGATGTGCTCAAAAGAGTTGCTCGGCTTCTTGTTTCCTCTCTTAGAGCTTCCGATGTGGTTGCGAGGTGGGGTGGAGAAGAGTTTTTGATCCTCTGTCCTGAAACGACTTTGAACGAAGCAATGAGCCTCGCGGAGAGAATCAGAACAAAGATCGAGGGAGAAACCTTTGAAAACGGTTTGAATGTAACCGTGAGTATCGGCGTTTGTGAAATGAAAGACCATGAGACTATAGATGATCTTCTCAAGGAAGCAGACGATAACCTCTACCTGGCAAAACAGCGCGGGAAAAACAGAGTGGTCAGCGGATGAATATTAAAGGATCTGTTATCTTCTGGAAATAAATCCTTGATAGAATGGAGAAAACTGAATACAGAAGAAACGCTCTCGGGGCAGGGTGGAATTCCCGACCGGCGGTGAAAGCCCGCGAGCCCTCTCATGAGGGTTGACCCGGTGGAATTCCGGGGCCGACGGTGAAAGTCCGGATGGGAGAGAGCGTAATGTGGAGATTATATGGGACCCGAGAGGGTCCCTTTTCTTTTACACAGGGAGGATGTTGTATGTATGAAGTTTTCATGAAAAGAGCGATAGAGCTTGCAAAGAAAGGACTTGGAAGGGTGAACCCCAACCCACCAGTTGGTGCGGTCGTTGTGAGAGACGGCAGAATAATCGCGGAGGGTTTTCACCCCTATTTTGGTGGTCCACACGCTGAAAGGGTAGCGATAGAGAATGCAAAGAGAAATGGAGAAGATTTGCGAGGAGCGACTCTCATAGTTACCCTTGAACCCTGTGATCATCACGGAAAGACACCTCCATGCACGGATCTGATCATAGAAAGTGGAATAAAAACCGTTGTGATCGGAACAAGGGATCCAAATCCAATTTCAGGAAATGGAGTGGAGAAGCTCAAAAATCATAGGATCGAATTGATAGAAGGTGTTTTGGAGGAAGAAGTGAAAAAGCTGTGTGAGTTCTTCATCACTTACGTGACAAAGAAGAGACCGTTCATCGCGTTGAAGTACGCGTCCACTTTGGATGGGAAAATAGCTGATCACAGAGGAGATTCCAAATGGATCACGAACAGGCTCAGATTCAAGGTTCACGAGATGAGAAGCATCTACTCGGCTGTTCTCGTCGGTGCTGGAACGGTTTTGAAGGACAATCCCCAGCTAACTTGTAGGTTGAAAGAAGGGAGAAATCCCGTGAGGGTGATTCTCGACAGAAGGGGCGCTTTGAGTGGAAAAGCGTTCAGAGTGTTCGAAGAAAACGCTCGAGTGATCGTTTTCACAGAAAATGAAGAATCGGAATATCCACCACACGTAGAAAAGGTTCTGAGCGATTGTTCCGTGGAGAGTATATTGAGAAATCTGTACGAAAGGGGTATCGATTCTGTCTTGGTGGAGGGTGGATCGAAAGTGTTCAGCGAATTTTTGGATCACGCAGACGTGGTTTTTGGGTTTTATTCGACGAAAATCTTTGGGAAAGGGCTTGATGTCTTTTCTGGTTATTTGTCTGATGTTTCAACTCCTCCGAAGTTCAAAGTGGTGAACGTGGAGTTTTCCGACTCGGAGTTCTTAGTGGAGATGAGACCGTGTTCACGGGAATAGTTCAAAAGGTGGAAAGAGGATACATCAGAGGAGAGAGGATCTTCTTCAAAAGAACGTGGAAAGTGAATCTGGGAGAGAGTATAGCGGTGAACGGTGTGTGTCTGACGGTCTCGGGGGTTTCGGAGGAAGAATACTGGTTCGATGTGGGTGAAGAGACGAGGAGGAAAACCAATCTTTTCGTCTCCCGTTTTTACAATCTTGAGAAATCTCTGACTCTTGGCAGCAGGGTTGATGGACACCTGGTAACGGGTCATGTGGACGGCACCGTCAGGTTTGTCGGAATGGAAAGGCGTGGAAACAGCTATTTCATGTTCTTTTCGATGCCGATGGAAAGATGGGCAATCGTTCCAAAAGGTTCTATCGCGTTGAACGGTATCAGCCTCACCGTCGTTGAAACTTCTCTGGATACGTTCAGTGTTCAGGTGATCCCACACACATTCGAGAACACAAACCTCCAGTACCTGGTGCCCGGAGATCTCGTTAACTACGAGATCGATATCATCGCTCGCTACTTGAAAGGGGTGATAGACAGTGGAAGAACTGAGAGAGACTTTTGAGGGAGGAAAACCTGTCGTTTTGATCGACAGAAACAGAGAGAACGAAGCGGATTTTGTTTTTCCCGCTCAATTGATCACCGAAGACGTTGTGAATTTTTTCGTCACATACGGGAAGGGACTCTTCTGTGTTACAGCCGACGAAGAAGATCTTTTGAAAAGAGGGTTCGTAAAACTTTCCTCGAACTACGGAGCGAACTATTTTGTCCCGGTGGACTGGGGCACTGGCACCGGGATTTCGGCGTCAGAAAGGGCAGAAACGTGCAGAAAACTGGCAGAGGGCAGATATTTCTATGAGTTCAGGTACCCAGGCCACGTCACAGTGATCGGAGGAATCGGTTTCCAGAGACGAAAAGGACACACGGAGGCATCTTTGGAAATTTCTGAACTCGCAGGTTTCAGTCGTTATGCGGTGATCGTGGAAATTCTGGATGAGAAGGGAAATTCTCACAATCTGGATTATGTTTTACAAATTTCGAAGAGGTTTTCCCTGCCCGTTCTGGAGATGGAAGATGTCTGGTGTGAATTCGTGAAGAGAAAGCTTCTCATAAAGAAAAAAGCCGAAGCGACACTCCCGACGGATTTCGGTGTTTTCAGGGTTGTTTCTTTCGAAAACCACCTCGATGACAAAGAGCATTTCGCGATCGTTAAGGAACCTCTCGAAGAACCCGTTGCGGTGAGGATACACTCCGAGTGCGTGACCGGAGACGTTCTTTCTTCTTTGAGGTGTGACTGCGGTTCACAGCTGGCGAATTTTCTCAGATACATGTCAATTCACGGGGGTATCCTGATCTACTTGAGACAAGAGGGGAGAGGAATCGGTCTTTCGAACAAAATAGCAGCCTATTCCCTTCAGGACGAAGGTTTAGACACTGTGGAAGCAAACAGGGTTCTTGGTTTTTCTGAAGACGAAAGGGATTACGCACCGGCGGTGCAGATCTTGAAAGCCCTTGGCATCGAAAGGGTTCTTCTCTTCACCAACAACCAAAGAAAGACGGTTGGTCTTGAAAAATACGGGATCGAAGTTGTCGAAACGAAGAGACTGTACGGAAGAGTAACACCTCACAACAGGTTCTATCTTTCGACAAAAATGAAAAAACTCGGACACGAACTCGAAGAAATCTTCAGGGAGGTGAATTCATGAAGGTTGTTCAGGGAGACTACAGAGGAGAAGGTTTGAAGATAGCCATAGTCGTTCCAAGATTCAACGACCTCGTCACTTCGAAACTCCTCGAAGGGGCACTTGACGGGCTGAAAAGACACGGTGTCTCAGACGAAGACATAACGGTTGTGAGAATTCCAGGAAGCATAGAAGCAATATACACGCTCAAGAAACTCCTTGAACTCAACGTGCACGATGCTATAATCGTTCTTGGTGCTGTGATAAGGGGAGAGACGTATCATTTCAACGTGGTGGCGAACGAGATAGGTAAAGCAGTGGCACAGTTCAACATGACCTCTGATATTCCGATTGTTTTCGGCGTTCTCACCACGGACACCCTTGAGCAGGCTCTGAACAGAGCCGGAGCAAAGAGTGGAAACAAAGGTTTTGAAGCAGCCATGGTGGCAATAGAGATGGCAAATCTCAGAAAGAAACTCAGGAGGGATGCCTTTGAATCTGATAGCAACGGCAGGTAACGACAAAATAAGAGACTTTCTGGTGAACGACTGGTACAGATCTCTGAAGGAGAATGTGAATTTGAGCAACACGGACGTTCTCATCATAAACTACGGTCTTACAGGACTTCCTGAAGAGGTTATCAACTTTCCGGCGGTGGAAAGCTCTGGACACATAAACAACACACGTTTCATCAATCTTGCTGTCTTTCTTGAGAATCATCCTGAGTACGATCAGATCCTGTTTTGTGATGGTGGAGACATCATCTTCCAGAGTGATATCTCGCATCTATTCGAGAAACACAGAGACGCTTTTCGAGCGGTTGTTGAGCAGTTGAGCCCACCCATAGATCTCGTGGTGAAGGAAGAAGATCTTGTGAATGGAAAGGAGATAAAGTCTTTTCTTTCAAACAAAAAGCTCTTCAACGTGGGTGTGATAATAGCGCCAAGGGAAGGTTTCATCGATTTGGCAAGAACAATGGAAAGACGTCTGAGAAACATGAACGTCTGGGGTGGAGATGCCGTCGTTGGAAACTACGTGATTTACAAAAACCCCCACGTGGAACTTCCTTCGAAGTACAACTTCATTCCTTCAACAGCCCGGGAAAAATTCTATGTGGAGGATTCGAAGTTTTATCTCGAAAATGGTGAGCTCATTCCCATCGTTCACAACGCTGGAAGGTACAAATTTCTCAGACCAGTGAAGAATTTTGGTTACGGTCCCGAAAAGAACAGGGTGAACAGATTCAACATATGGATTTTCAGGATACTCTTCGGTGTGAGTAACTTTTTAAAAATGAAGTGAGGGGAGGTTCCCTCTCTTCGTTTTGAGGTATTTCAGTGCGTCGAGTTCGTCTCCAATTATGAGAATTCCTTTTTCGATGGATCTGTAAACTTCCATCGTTCTCCAGAACTCGTAGAAGTCCTTGTCTTTTGAAAACACCTCCGCGTAGATCTTCACCGCGCTTGCTTCTCCGGTTCCTTTAATTTGTTCCGCTTTGCTTTGAGCTTCCGCGATCAGAACCTTCGCTGTCTTGTCGGCTTCCGCACGTATCTTTCTTGCCTCTTTCTCACCTTCAGCCCTGATCTGTGCAGCGATGCTGTATCTTTCCGCTTTCATTCTTTCGTACACGGCCTTTTCGTTCTCAGCGGGAAGGTCGGCGTGCTTCACCCTCACATCGACCACTTCTATGCCGAAGTCCTTCAGATCTTCTCTTGAAAGAGCCGTGACTTCCCTCAAAAGGTCTTCTCTCTTCTCGGAGATGATCTCGTCGAAGTTTGCTTTTGCGAAGATGTTTCTCACGTGTGAGTAAACCACATCGTCGATTCTTGGAAGAGCGAGCTTCACGCTCTTCAGTGATTTTATGAACGCTTCCGCATCTTTTATCCTCCAGAGAACGTACGTGTCTATCACGAGTGTTTTCTTGTCGGCGGCTATGATCTTTTCTGGTTCTATATCGTAGAGGAGGATTCTTTTATCGAACCTCACCACATTATCAACGAACGGCTGTTTGAAATGAAGCCCGGGTTCCGTTTCCACCGCGACGATCTTTCCGAATCTCAAAACCACTGCCTGCTGTGTCTGATCCAGGACGTAGAAAGAAGAGAACAAAAGGATCGCACCCACTACGATCAGAATGATCAGAAGAGAAAGCATCCAGATTTTCATTTTCCCATCCCCTTCAAAAGGTCGGAAATGTTGAGGATGTTCAGAGAATCACCGTTTCCCACAAAGAAAACCTTGTTTTCGGATTTTTCAAGCAAAGATTGGAGAGCGTCGAGGAGCATTCGTTTTCTCGTGATATCAGGAGCCTTTGAGTATTCTTCCAGCACCTCTTCGAATCTTTTCGCTTCGCCGAGCGCTTTCAGATAAACTTCCTGAGCGTAGGCCTCTGCCTGTCTCAGTATCTCTTGTGCCTGTCCCTGGGCTTTTGGAACAACGTCGTTGGCGTATTTTCTTGCCTCGTTTATGAGACGTTCTTTGTCCTGACGAGCGTTGTTCACATCGTCGAAGGCGTCAACAACGGGATCTGGCGGGACCACTTCCTGGAGATAAACGTTTTCCACCTTTATACCGCAGTTGTAGGAATCGAGAATCTCCTGGAGCATCCGGGCAGTTTCGAATCCTATTTCATCTCTTCCTGTGGTGAGAACATCGTCGATGCTTCTCATCGCCACCTTCTCACGAAGAACAGATTCTGTTGTGAATCTCACGATAGAATCCGCTTCTGTGATGTTGAAGGCGTAAGCGACGGGATCTTTCACTCTGTACTGAACCACCGCTTCCACACTCACGAGGTTGTTGTCTCCTGTGATCATTATGGCTTCTTGAGGAACCGATTGGTAAGAGATCCTCTCCCCTCGCTGAATGCTTCTGAATCCTATTTCGATCTTTCTCACAGTTGTGACGTCGACGGTCACATGAGACTGAATCGGATACGGCAGGTGGTAATGGATTCCTGAAGGAACGACCGAGGTGAATCTTCCAAAAGTCTTGAGAAGAGCGACTTCGGAGGGTCCTACCTGATACACACCGATGAGAAAGTAGATTCCCAGCACGATGAAAACGACTATCCACACGTATTTTCGCACTCCATCACCCCCTATTTATCTACCTTCCCCTTCACAAGGTACCACAGGTAGAGATCGAACTTCCCGGGAGATTCTCCAAACGCTTCGGCGACTTTTCTGAGGATCTCTTCCACGTAGAGATATCTTTTCTTACTCCATCCTTTTGGTATCTCCTGAATCAGGCCGTGTCTTTTCATGAGTCTCAGAACGTGTTTATCCAAAATAGCGAGGTCTTCCACACCGGTGTTTCTGAGAAAGTGGCTCGCCTCTTTCCAGCCGATTCCCTTTGCGTTTCTTACGAGAAACTCTCTGGATTGAAAAGGATCACCCTTCACAAGGTTCTTCAACTTTCCCAGCAGTTTTCTGTTTTCTACTATGAACTCGGCTCTCTTTTGAGGATACCTGTGTCCAACCTCTCTCAGTTTCTCCGCGAGTTCCTCAAGCGGAAGATGCACAAAGCCCTTTCCGATTTCTTTCTGCGCTCTAATTCCACCTTCTGCACTCCAGTTGGCTGTGAGAACACAGAAAGAGAGTTCACAGAAGAGATCCTCTTCTGTTCCTTCTTCGCCCAATCTTTTGAACTCTTCGAACCGATGTTCAACGAGCGGTTTTGCTTCCTCTCGTATCCTTTCGAGTTCTTTCAGCAGTTTTTCCAAGTTTTCACTCCCACTCTATAGTTGCAGGCGGTTTTGAAGTTATATCGTAGACCACTCTGCCGACACCTTTCACTTCTCTTGTGATCCTTCTTGCTGCCTCGTCCAGTATATCATGCGGAATTCTGGACCAGTCTGCGGTCATCCCCTCCACGCTGTTCACGGCTCGAAGCGCCACCACGTACTCATACGCCCTCGCGTCACCCTTCACACCTACGCTTTTTATAGGAAGAAGAACTGCAAACGCCTGCCACACTTTATCGTAGTAATCATGCTTTCTGAGAGTTTCTATGAATATGTAGTCCGCTTCTCTCAGGATTTCGAGCTTTTCTTCCGTGACCTCTCCCAGCACCCTCACGGCGAGTCCAGGACCGGGGAACGGATGCCTGTTTATGATCCTGTCCGGTATGCCGAGATACTTTCCTACTTTTCTCACCTCGTCTTTGAAGAGGTCTCTGAGGGGTTCTACCAGTTTCAGGTTCATCTTCTCTGGAAGACCACCCACGTTGTGGTGGCTCTTTATCTTCGCAGTCGTCTTTCCGGATGCGGCGCTTTCTATGACGTCTGAATAGATCGTTCCCTGAACAAGAAATTCCACATCGTGTTTTTTCGCTTCCTCTTCGAACACTCGTATGAATTCTTCTCCTATGATCTTCCTCTTCTTCTCCGGATCCGTGACTCCTCTGAGTTTTTCGAGAAATCTCTTCCTGGCATCCACAACCACCAGATTCATGTCGAAGTGCTCCTTGAAGACCCTCTCCACTTCTTCTCGCTCGTTCTTTCTGAGAAGGCCGTGGTCCACGAAGACACACACGAGGTTCTTTCCTATCGCTCTGTGCACGAGGACCGCTGCAACGGAAGAATCTACTCCTCCAGAAAGCGCGAGGATCGCTTTTTTGTTCCCTATTGTCTCTTTGATGTGTCTTATTTTCTCTTCCACGAGGTCTCCTATCTTCCAGTTTTTCTCGAGTTTACACACATTGAAGAGGAAATTGGAAATCATACGATCACCGTATTCGGTGTGGTGCACTTCCGGGTGGAACTGGAGCAGCCAGAACCTTTTTCCATCTGTGGCAGCGGCGATCACACCCGTTTCGGACACGGCGATCGGGTGGAACCCTTCCGGAAGCCTCACCACCTCATCACCGTGGCTCATCCAGACGTGAACCTTCTCCGGAATTCCTTCGAATATTGGGTCCTTCGAGAGCTCCACGAGAGTTCTTCCGTACTCCCCTCGTCCTCTCTTGACCTCTCCTCCTAGTTCTTTCACGATCAGCTGCATTCCATAACAAATAGCGAGTACTGGACCTTTGTATTCGTGGAACCACTCTGGAAGCTTTGGGGCGTCCTCTTCATAAACGCTTCTTGGACCACCGGAGAGGATCACGGTGTCTACTTTCGAAAGATCCACCTTATCATCGGGGAAGACCACTTCGGAATAGACCTCGTTTTCTCTGATCCTTCTTGTTATGAGTCTGGAGTACTGAGAGCCATAATCCACGACGAGTACCAACTCGATCCCTCCCGGTTTCTTTTGATACTATTAAATCATATTCAGATTTAACTCAATGGAAATTTGAGTTGAAGGAAAAAGTTCTAAAATCGAAGTTCAGGAGGGATCGAATTTGATTGGAAGACTGTTCTTCCTTTTCTTGAGGATCTCCGCCCTCACCATAGGTGGAGGATACGCCATGATTCCCGTGATGAAATGGGAGCTGGAAAGATCCGGCCTTTTGACGGAGAAAGAATTCTTTCGTATCGTGAGCACAGCTCAGGTGGTACCGGGTCCTATCGCCTTCAACACTGCGGTGCTTGTGGGAAGGAGAATCGGAGGTATCTACGGTGCGATCGCCTCTGGCGTGGCCGTTGTGCTACCACCGTTTTTTGCCATAGTTGCGGTTGCAGAAGTGATACGCACTCTCTCAGGGATCAGTTACGTTCGAAGTTTTCTGAGAGGTGCTTACGCTTCCATAATCGGACTTGTAGGGAGTGTTCTGTACCGGCTCGTGAGAAACCAGCGCTGGAATCTCTACAGAGCCGTCATGATAGGAGTAGCGGTTTTTGTTCTGCTTCTCAATGGATCCCTCGTGATTCCGGTGGTCATTTTGCTCGTTCTGCTTCTGTACCTGAAGGAGGTATGAACCTTGCTGAAACTCGCCTTCATCTTTCTGAAGATCGGTTTTCTTTCTTTTGGCGGTGGATGGGCGATCGTTGGAATACTCAAAAACGAACTCGTCACCGGTGGCTTTCTCTCTCCTGAGGAGTTCTCTCAGGCGGTTTCGATTGCTCAGATGACTCCAGGTCCCGTTGCGATAAACCTGGCAACTTACACGGGATACAAATTTTTTGGTCTGATAGGTGCTGTGTTGAACACGCTCGCCTTCCTTGGGGCTCCCATTCTGGTTATCACCGCTGCTATTTTCCTCAGAAAATACGTGAAGCTTCAGAGAGTGAGGTTGATGAAAGCGCTCGAAGGGGTTACCACAACCCTTTTGATCGTGACTCTTCTTTCGCTTCTCAGTTCCGTTCAGAATCCTATGTTGATCCTGCTTTCTGCTGCCGCTTTTGTGTGTTCTTTCTTCAAGGTGCACCCTCTTTTCATCATTTTTGGGTGTGGAGTGATCGGAGCGATCCTCGGTTTCTGATAAAATATCACAGGAAAAGGAGGTGCTGAGAGTGGCAGAACTCTCGACGAGATACAATCCAGCTGAGATAGAGACCAAATGGTACAGATACTGGGAAGAAAAGGGCTACTTCACACCGAAAGGTGTCGGAGAGAAATTCTCCATTGTGATACCGCCTCCAAACATCACCGGAAGGATCCACATGGGGCACGCTCTGAACATAACTCTCCAGGATATCGTGGTCAGATACAAGAGAATGAAAGGGTACGATGTCCTCTGGGTACCCGGAGAAGACCACGCGGGTATCGCTACGCAGAACGCGGTGGAAAAGTTCCTCCTTCAAACACAGGGAAAGACGAGGGAAGAAATCGGAAGAGAAAAGTTCCTCGAGATCACCTGGGAGTGGGCTAACAAATACAGGAGGGAAATAAGAGAACAGATAAAGGCTCTTGGAGCTTCGGTGGACTGGACAAGGGAGAGGTTCACACTGGACGAGGGGCTCAGCAGAGCCGTAAGGAAGGTGTTCGTTGAGCTCTACAGGAAGGGTCTGATATACAGAGGAAAGTACATAGTGAACTGGTGTCCAAGGTGTAAAACGGTGCTCTCAGACGAGGAAGTCGAACACAAGGAACACAAGTCCAAACTCTACTACGTGAAATACCCCGTCAAAGACTCCGATGAGTACATCGTTGTGGCAACCACAAGACCCGAGACGATGCTCGGTGACACGGCTGTCGCCGTTCACCCGGAGGATGAAAGATACAAAGACTTCGTCGGTAAGACGCTCATTCTTCCGCTAGTTGGAAGAGAAATACCCGTTGTTGCGGACAAGTACGTTGACCCGAAGTTCGGAACGGGTGCGGTGAAGGTAACCCCCGCGCACGACCCGAACGACTATCTCATAGCTCAAAGACACAATCTTCCAATGATAGAAATCTTCGATGACAACGCGAGGATAAACGAAAACGGTGGAAAATACAAGGGACTGGACAGGTATGAAGCGAGAGAAAGAATAGTGAAAGATCTTGAAGAACAGGGCTTTCTCGTCAAGATAGAGGACTACACTCATTCTGTTGGGCACTGCTACAGATGTGACACGGTGATAGAACCGAAGCTTTCTGACCAGTGGTTCGTTTCTACAAAACCACTTGCCAAAAGAGCTATTGAGGCCGTAGAAAATGGAGAGATAAGGTTCTTCCCGGAGAGATGGACGAAGGTCTATCTGAACTGGATGTACGAAATCAGGGACTGGTGTATCTCCAGACAGCTCTGGTGGGGCCACAGGATTCCCGTCTGGTACTGTCAGGACTGCGGCCATCTGAACGTCTCCGAAGAAGACGTGGAAAAGTGTGAAAAGTGCGGCTCCACGAATCTGAAACAGGACGAAGACGTGCTCGACACCTGGTTCTCCTCTGCCCTCTGGCCGTTCTCGACCCTCGGCTGGCCCGAAGAAACCGAAGACCTTAAGAGGTACTACCCAACTGACCTTCTCGTCACGGGCTTTGACATCATCTTCTTCTGGGTTGCGAGAATGATCATGATGGGATACGAGTTCATGAACGACAAGCCTTTCAGCCATGTCTACATTCACCAGCTCGTCAGGGACAAATACGGAAGGAAGATGAGCAAATCCCTCGGAAACGGCATCGATCCTCTCGAGGTGATAGACGAGTACGGTGCCGATCCGATGAGGTTCACCCTCGCAATACTCGCCGCTCAGGGAAGGGACATAAAACTCGATCCGAGGTACTTCGATGCCTACAAGAAGTTCGCGAACAAGATATGGAACGCCACGAGGTTTGTTTTGATGAACCTTGAAGATTACAAAGAGGTACCTCTCGAAAACCTCAAGACGGTTGACAAATGGATTCTCACGAGACTCAACAAAACGGTGGAAGAGGTCACAAACGCTCTCGAGAACTACGATTTCAACATCGCAGCAAGGACCATTTACAACTTCTTCTGGGATGATTTCTGTGATTGGTACATAGAGGCTTCAAAGCCGAGGTTGAAGACCGAAGAGAGGAACCTTGTTCAGACGGTTCTTGTGAAGGTGCTGGATGCGTCCTTGAGACTCCTTCACCCGTTCATGCCGTTCCTCACAGAAGAGCTCTGGCAGAAACTTCCCGTGGCCGGTGAATCCATAACGATAGCGAAGTGGACAGAGGTTGAAAGAGAACTCATCGATGAAACCGCGGAGAAGGAATTCACCAGGCTCATGAACATGGTGCGCGGCGTCAGGAACGTGAGAGCCGAGATGAATCTGCCGCAGTCTCAGAGGGTGAAGGTGTACATCAAGGGCTATGAGATCACGGAAGAAGAAGAGCTCCTTCTCAAGACTCTCGGAAACATAGAAGAAGTCAGTTTCGTGAACGAAAAACCGCCGAAGACTGCAACAGCCTACGTTGAAGAGGAAATAGAGGCCTACGTGGACCTCGGAGGGCTCATAGATTTCGAAAAGGAAAAAGAGAGATTGAAACAGATCATGGAGAAGATCCAGAAAGAAATAGATCGTCTGGAGAAGAAACTCGCAAACAAAGACTTTGTCGAAAAGGCACCTGAGGAAGTGGTCGAAGAGACGAAAGAAAAACTCAACGCCAACAGGGAACGTCTCGCAAGGCTCGAATCCATCCTCAGAGATCTAGAATGAAAAAGAGGGGCCAAAGCCCCTCTTTGTTTTTCAGTGGTGTTCGTGATGGTGATGGTCATGAACTTCGTAGTCTGAATCTTCCAGTTGTCCTGAGAGATACTGGTTCACCACTTCTTCCACCGTTCCAGATGCACCCCTTATCACTTTTATACCCAGGGCTTCGAAGGTAGAGATGGCTCTTCTTCCGATACCTCTCACTATCACCAGCTCTGCTCCTTTTTCTTTCACAAAATTTGGGACAGCACCGTGAACATGATCCTGTGCAAGAGGGTTTTCTTCAACACTGATATCCGCTATTGTGTTGTTCTCCACCTTCACGAATGCGAAATACGGCGCTCTACCGAAGTGTTCCGATATGGGAGAATCTTTTCCTCTGTTTTCGGAGACAGGAATGGCTATGATCATTGTTTCACCTCCTCTCAGGGTTCGGGTTTGGTTTCCGTTTCTTTTGGTGACAGATGATCTTCGGCCAGGAGAGGCTTTATTATCTCAAAGGCTTTCTTCACAATTTTGTTCTGCGCAACCAGCTTTTTTATATAGGAAGCATCGGGGAAACTTATCGCTCCTGTCGGACAAAGGTTCATGCACGTCTGACACGCGACCATACAGTTGTAAGGACGCGCCACTATCACTTTTCCCTCTTTTTTGTCGAAGTCGAACACTCGTCTTCCGCAGGTTACAAAGCAGATTCCACATGTCACACATTTATCGTAATCGATGGTCGGGTACCACTCTATTTCTTTCCTGTCCACGCCCCACCATGGGACTTTAGAAAGATCACGAACTTCTCGACCAAGGGCATCCTTTCCAATCAACGGAGTGTTCTTTGCCTCTGCCATAGTCTTCCCTCCCAGTTTTGTTTTTCTTCGTGGTAAGGGGAGGGAGTATCAATACCCGCACCACCAGCACTGACAGACCTTTCTCACGACTCTCACCTCAGGGAAATTATATACTTTTTGCATATATTTGGTCAAACAAAAAATCGCAGAGTTTGGAGAATTTTTCTTGACTATTACATCAGAAAAAAATCATCGATAATGACTACTCAAAGAAAAAAGAATAGTATGCAAAGAAAATTTTAATGATAAAATTATCACAAAGACATTCAAGGGGGAAACAGTATGAGATTGAAAGTTTCTTTTCAGGCGATGGAAAGCACTGTTCCGTTGAATTACAACTATTTTCTTTCTTCTTTCATCTACAAGAGATTGGCTTCACAGAATGAAAACTTTGCCAGATTCCTTCACGAGAAGGGTTATGGGAAGAGGTTCAAGTTTTTCACTTTTTCACAGCTTTTCTTTGAAAATTCCAGAGTCAGCGGTGAGAAAATCTTCATATTTCCAGGAAAAGGATGGTGGTACATCTCATCCCCAGTAGTTGAATTCGTCAGGTACCTGTTTTCTTCTCTCTCCGAAGATCCCGTGATCAGGGTAGGGAAAACAGAGTTCATCGTGAGATCCATAGACATCGAAAATTCTCTTCCTGACCAGTCGGAATACCACTTTATCATGCTGTCACCGCTTGTGGTCAGTGTACCTGAAGAAAACAACGGAAAGCTTTACCACAGGTATCTTCATCCGGGAGAGGAAGAGTTCTACGAAGTTTTCAGAAAAAATCTTATGAAGAAGTACAGAGCTTTTTACGGAAAAGATCCAGAAGGCACTGTTGAAGTCATCCCCGATTGGGATTACATCAAATCACGTCAGCGGATAACCAAGAGGATCAAATTGAAAAACGCGTTCGTCAGAGCCGTGGTTTTCCCGTTCAAAATCAGGGGCGAGAAAAAGCTTGTAGAGATCGGCTATGAAGCGGGTTTTGGAGAGAAAAACAGCATGGGATTCGGAATGGTAGCGTTGAAGAAAGATATATAAGGGGTGATGAAATGTGTGAAACAGTCAAGCTGGTTACTTTTCTTGGTTTAGGTGAATACGAAAAAAGTTGTGTAGTTTTTGAAGAGGGTTTTTGTGTTCAACAAAGAATCTTTCCTCTGGCAATAGTTGAGTATCTGAATCATATCGGGAAGCATGTTGAAGTGTTATTCTTTCTGACAAAAGTGGTAAAAGAGAAAGAAAAATGGAGCGAGTGCATAAAATTTTTGGAGGCAAGAAAGGTACCTTACAAAGATTTTGAAATATTAGAAGAGCTACCCCCAGGTGACCTAATGAACTTTCTAGTAAAGAATCTTATAGAGAATCTGGAAGAAGGGGACAGAGTTATACTGGATGTTACTCATTCGTTCAGAAGTATTCCATTGATGGCAAGTGTAGTAGCCCTGTACCTTAAAGAGGCCAAAGATGTTAATGTGAGCGTAGTTTACGGCAAGTACAATAAAGAAACAAAAGTAACAGAGTGCGAAGATTTGACCCCACTAACTGAAGCTACATCATGGATATATGCTGTTCGATTGTTCAAAGAGTATGGATATGCGAAAGAACTCGCTGATTTGATAAAAAAGAGAAATGAAGAAATATACAGGAGAAGTCAAAGTTCGAAAAAACCAAAGCTACTTGGTTCTATGTCTCAAAAACTTCAGGATCTTTCGTCTTCTATACGTCTTGGATCCATAGTAGCCATAAGGAAGAATTTAACCAATTTCTTCAATTTTATTGATAGAAATAAGGCAAGAATAAGAGAGGAGACGGAGGTTTTTGTTCCAGAGATTGCGGCTCTCTTAGATGGGATCGAAAAAAGATACAGGGCTATACATGTTAAATCGGAGAATTTTGAACTGAGCGAAAAAGAATTGGAATCTGAAAAAGAGTTACTGGATTTCTATCTTCAAACAGGAGATTTAGGTATGGCTCTTCGTTTGGCAAGAGAATATCTTATAAATGTCTATTTGATGTCTGGAGGGGAGAAGAGTGACTTCTTGGATAGAAATGTTAGAGAGTCTGTGAACATTTCAACGTTTGGCTATGATACCATCCTTCAGGCAAGAAATCATGTTGCTCATTTCGGATTCAACAAACTCCAGCTTCCCTCCTTGAAAAAGATAGAAGATCACCTGAAAGTGCTTGTTCAAACCCCACCGGAACAACTTCTGGAGTCTGCGAGAAAAACTCAGCGAAACAGAAAAAGAGCTCTTCTCACTCCTCTCGGTACGACAAAAGGTGCTTTATACACCGTTCTGAAAAAAATTTCACCTGATCTACTCCTGGTTATAACTTCAAAACAGGGAAAAGCTATTCTTTCAGAAATTCTGGAGAAAGCTGAATTCAAGGGTGAATTTAGGGTAATCCTTCTCGAAGACCCTTTTATGGGTGTAAGTGAAATAGATCGAGTAGTATCCGAAATCAAAGAACATCTTTCTGACGTGGATGAAGTGATCGTCAATCTCACAGGTGGAACCACTTTTCTTACGTACGTTATCGAGCGTGCCAAAAATCAAATTAGATACGGAAGAAAAGTAAAAACTATCCTGGCTGTGGACAAGAGAACTTACGAAGAACAAAAGCAAAATCCTTTTGTGGTGGGTGAAATTCTGGAGCTTGATTGAGAAAAGGAGGTGAATCTTCCTTGAAAGACAGAGAAGAGCTTGTCGTTGGGGCTCTCCTGCACGACATAGGAAAGATCGTAAGAAGGGCGGGGGATGACAGAAGACATCAGATTGCCGGATACGATTTTACAAACAAAGTGAAGAAATTCGCTGTAATTCAGGACTACATTCACTACCATCATGAAAAGGATCTTCTGAAAAAAAGTTTGGAAAACGAAAAGGTTTGGTATGTGTGCTTCGCAGACAACCTCTCGAGCAAAGAAAGAATGACTGAAGGTCAGAAGTTTGAAGAACTTCGAAGAATGGACAACCTCCTCTCAAAGATCCCGGAGGGGGAATCTTCCAGAAACGTCACTTACTTTCCTGCAAAACCAGCCAACGAAGTGGTGGAAGCGGTAAAGGATATGAAAGAAGATCAGAAAACCTACGAGGATCTCTACAGGAGATTTGTCGAAGACGCTCAGAAGATTTCTCCCACACCAGATGATGTGAATTTTCTCACTTACAAGTACTTCTCGTTCATTCCTCAGGAAACAAGAGTGGAAGGAGACATGGATATATCGCTCTACGACCATCTGAAGGTCACGGCTATGCTCGCTCTCTCGCTCTATGACTACGCAAAGGAAAACGACCTCAAATTCGAATCCTACCAGGAGATGAAATCATACTTTGAGAATTCCGACGTGAAACCTTTCCTCCTTGTTGGGGGAGATGTCTCCGGGATACAGAACTTCATTGCCAACGTCTCTTCAAAAGGCGCTCTCAGATCCTACAGAGGAAGGAGTTTCTTCATAGAAATTCTCCAGGAAGTCGTTGTGGATGAGATTCTTGATAAAACAGGCTTTTACAGGACAAACGTTCACTTCATAGGAGGAGGGCATTTCTACCTCGTCCTTTCCAACACGGAGAAGGTGAAGAAAGCCCTCGAAGAGATCAGAAACGAGTTGAACGAATGGTTCAGAAATAGGGGTCTTTCACTCCACCTTGTGATCGAATCTGTTGAATTTTCGGTGAAAGACGTGGAAGACATGTCCAAGGTTTTCAAGAAGATCGGTGAAAAGTTGAACGAAAGAAAATACAGAATGTACACGGAAAAAGACCTTGAAGCGATCTTCCCCGATGATTTGAATCTGATCCAGGAGAAGGGAAACCACACCTGCAAAATCTGTGGAAACAGAGTAGACAGGCTCTTTTCCATTCGAGAAGGGGAAGAGGAAATTGCATGTGACTTCTGCAAGGAAATGTACGATCTTGGAAGAGAACTTCTTGAAGAGTCTCACGTGTATCTTGCTGAAAGAAAGAATGGAAAGTTCGAGATTTTTAAGAGAAAATTCGATTTCTCGAGAGAACCGGGAGAGGGTTTCAGCTACAAGTTGAGAAGGATATACGAATTCTCAGAGAAGGAAAAGAACGTCAGAAGAATACAGGTGGTGACGTATTTCAAAGAACAGGAGTTCGAGAAAATCGCAGAAAAAGCACCTGGCAAAAAAATAGCGAGCCTCCTTGTTGACGTTGACAACCTTGGAAAGATCTTTCTCAAAGGCTTAAAGAAAAAGACCCTCTCCAGATACAGCACCCTCTCAAGGCTCATGAGCTTTTTCTTCAAAGAAAGAGTAGAGAGTATTGTTGAAAGAAAGAACGTTATGGTGATCTATTCCGGTGGAGACGATCTCTATTTGGTTGGCGGATGGAACGATGTTCTGGATGTGGCAAAAGAGTTGAGAGAGGCGTTTGGAAGATTCACAACGAACGATTTCATGACGTTCTCTGCGGGATACGTGATCACCGATGAAAAGACAAGCATGAGCCTCATAAGAGAAATGTCTGAAAGAGCCGAAAGCGCTGCCAAGAAATCCGGGAAGAACAGCATAGCATTTTCGAACAGAAGCTACTATGCAGTGAAGTGGAACACCTTCTTCGAAATGTACAACTTTTATCAAGAGCTGAAGGAAATAGCAGATAAAGTGGACAGAAGTGTCATCAGAAAGGCTTTGAATCTCACAAGGGAAGAGTCTCCTCTGAACAAAGCCTTCCTCGCCTACATAGAGGCAAGGGAGAACAAAGACGAAGACAAAAGAGTGGCAAATCTCATGAGAGAGAACATAGATCACCTCGGTGAAAACGCCTTGAATGTAATCCTCCAGTTTGTGGATCTTCATGCAAGAAAAAGCTGAAGGAGGGATGAGCGGTGGCAGTTTCTCAGAGCGTTTCTCTCAAAGAAGATTTGAAGGACCTTGTGAGAAAGGCAGAGGAAATCGGAAGGGAACTTTCTGGAAAGCTGAAGACAAACCAGCTTAGAAAGTTTCATGGTCACTTAACCAAAATCTGGAGCAACTACATCTACAAAAAGAAGGACTACAGGGATAACCCGGAGAAGTTCAACGAAGAGATCCTTAACGAGCTTCACTTCATGAAAATATTTCTCGCATATCAGGTTGGAAGGGATATCGAAGGTATCAAAGAATTGAAGGAAATACTTGAACCTCTCATAAACGAGATAAAGACTCCTGATGAGTTTGAGAAATTCAAAAAGTTCTACGATGCAATCCTTGCGTATCACAAATTCCATTCTGAATCCGAAAAAAGCAACAGAAGGGCAGCCAGAAGATAAGGAGGGATGAGCGGTGGAAAGGCCGATACTCGGAAAGTACATCATAAAGGGAAAGATCATTCTGGAAACAGGTCTTAGAATCGGAGGTCAGGAGCTCGGCGTGAACATCGGTGGTATAGACAATCCCGTTATCAGAAATCCTCTCACGGGAGAACCCTACATCCCCGGAAGCTCTGTGAAAGGAAAGATGAGAAGCCTGATGGAAAGGTTGTTGAATCTGGATATATCTGGGAACAAGGTAAGAAGACACGAATGCGAAGATAAGGAATGTAAAGTCTGCAGGGTGTTCGGTTCGACTTCGACTTCGAAAAATGGAAACAACATCCCTTCACGCCTTCTTGTCAGAGACGCGTTCCTCACAGAAGATTCAAAAACAAAACTCCTCAGCATGGAGACCGACCTTCCATACACGGAATGGAAAACAGAGAACGCACTGGACAGAGTCACCTGTAAAGCCGATCCGAGAAGCTTTGAAAGAATTCCTGCAGGTGCGGAGTTTGAATTTGAGATCATCTACACGGCAGAGAACGAAAAGCACATAAAGGAAGACCTCGAAAATATAGCCACAGCTCTGGAGCTTCTCGAAGACGACTATCTCGGTGGAAACGGCAGCAGAGGATACGGAAAAGTGAAGTTCAGTATAGAAAAAGTGATCTTCAAGAGTGCCGATTACTACAAAGGAGAAGGAACACCAGTAGAAAAAGAAGTCAAAGGTGGTGTTGAGGGCTTTAAGAAAGCCATTCCCGAAATCGTGAAAGGGTGATAGGAGTGCGCCTTCTGGTGAAGATGAGTTTCAGAAGTGGTTTCAAGGTGGGTAGGGGGAACGAGACCGATTCCACCCTCCCCACCATCCATTCCGATACCATCTACGGTGCTGTCGTGTATCACGCTTTCAAGTGGTCTGAGAAAGCCGAAGACTTCGCAAAGAAGTTGAAGGTCTCTTCTCTTCTGTTCGTTCGCGGTGATCGCCTTCTTGTTCCAAAACCTTTTCTTTACAACACCTATTCGTTGGAAGAAGATGATGAGGAAAGTCCAAAGGAGCTGAAGAAAGCAAGTTATGTTTTCCTGGACAAGCTCGCTGACTATCGGTCGATAAAGGAAGCAAGCGGTGCTGTCTGCAAGGAAAATCCGGTGGAGATAGTGAGGATTCCAAGAAATTCCCTCGACAGGATAACGAGTTCCTCCAATCTCTACTTTGTGGAAGTTGCTTTCGTAAAAGAGGGGTTCACTCCGGCATTTCTGGCAGAATTTCCCGATGAATACGAGGGGCTTTTCAAAACAGCTGTCAAGTCTCTTGGAGATAGTGGAATAGGCGCTGACTCAACTTACGGATACGGACTTTTCAATGCCGAGTTCGAATCTGCTCCAGATTTCCCGGAAGAGGGTGAGTACTATCTCACCCTGTCGCTTTTTGTACCTTCTGCAGAAGAGAGATCAAAGATGAACGAAGGATACTACAGGGTAGTAAAAAGGCGCGGAGTAAAAAGGGATGAAATGAAGGTAAAGAAGGAGATTTCTTATGTTCAGGAAGGTTCTGTGTTTCCTTTCAAGCCAGAGGGCCGTGGGGTGTTGAAGATAGAAGACTATTTTGTCCAGACGTCTCCACTCTGCGTGGCTTTCGGTGGTGATGGGAAATGAAGGTGACTCTCAAAACACTGACTCCCCTTCACATAGGAAGCGGCGAAAAGTATCCTCCTTGCAACCTCGTTGTTCTGAAAGAGGAAGAAAACAAAAAAACAGCTGTGAGGCTTATCACAAGAAAATTTCTTGAAGTTTTGAGGAAACACCCTGAAATCAAGCAAAACATCTCTGAAAATATCTCTAAACCCCTCAGTTTTAAAGAAGTAGAAAACGTGGAAGATGGTGTTTTCTATGAGGTGAGCCTCTACTCAGATTTCTCCAGTGGGAAGAAAAATCCGGAGATTCCTGAAGTTGTTCACCATCCCGACGGAAGCGTTTATGTCCCGGGAAGTTCGCTGAAAGGCGCTGTAAGACTTGCACTCACCTGGCACGTTTTGAGGAACAACAGGAATCTTCTTGAAGAATTCCGCAGGAATGTACAAAAGGATCTTCAAAATCACAAAAGGGCATTCTATCAGACCAATGAATTCCTGAATGGATTGTTCAGATTTGCTCCAAAAGAGATCAACACCGATTACTTCCGCTTCCTAAGAGTTTCTGATTCTCAAACACTGAGGACCCAGCTGGTTGTGCACGATGTCGGGATTTTCTACGTAGCTCGTCCCAACACTCACCCCAGAACTTTCCCTCTGGAGTTTGTTCCTATCAACAGAGATTTCGTCTTTGATGTGAGGTTTGTGAAAGAAGAATACGATTACTTTCTCACACACGTGAGAAAACGCTACGGAGTAGAACTTCCTGGAAGCATTGAAGAGATCTTTTCGATCGTGAACGAGTTCTACTCCGAAGTCTTCAAATTCGAAAGAGAACGCTTTAAAAAAGCAAAGGAGAATTTTGAAAAGCTCGACACCAGTAAAATCGAAGAAAGATTCCAAAAGATAGAGAAAGTGCTTCAAAGCAAGAAGTACGTACTCATACACATAGGATACGGTGGAGGACTCATGGCAAATTCGCTCTTCATTCTCCTTGACGAAGAGACAAGAAAACAGGTGAGAAACATTATAAAGTACCATAAAGATGACGAAGCTCCTCTCACGAGGAGATACCTCGTTCAGAGTGAAAACAACAGTTACAGAGTGATATCTCCGATAGGATGGTGTGCGTTGTGGTTGGAAGATTCCCAATCTACGTAGAAGAGGAGTTCACATCGGATGAAAAGAAGTGGGAGTTTGTCCTCTCGAAAATCGAGTCCATCGATCCGGCAGTGGCTTCCTTCGTGGAAGAAGCACCGGATGGAACAATGAGAGTGATCGGTCCGTTTCGGGCGAGGAGTGGTTACGCTCTTGTTATCTCCTCGCCTCTTTCTTCGCTCTTTCATTTCTTGGTTCTCAACGTTCCCCGTGTTTTGAACGCAGTCGTGAAACCCGGAAGAGCCTACGTCGAAATATACGAAAAGAGAGATCTTTTCGATTCACCCGGGGTGTTCACTTTGAAGGTGAAAGGAGCAAAGGGTTTCTCACTGAAGCAGTTGAAAGAAGACATGAAACTCTTCCTCGGTGTCGAGGTTGAACCCGCCTTCCAGCCGGTTTCTCTGAGAAACACAAAGAACGGTGTTATCGTGACCTTGAAAACCCTCACCCCTGAAACGACCGCTCTGGTGAAACTCTCGAGGCTTTGTGGCACCGGTGAGAGCAGAAAGTACGGACATGGAGATGTAGAGATCTACAGGATTGTTGAGTAAAGTCAGTTTGTTCTTTATTGAGTTCTATCACCACCGAAGAGCTGTTTTTCCTGTGAATGCAAAAAGAAAGAATAAAGGAGAGGGGCGCTATGAGGAGGGGTAGCGTGAAAAAGGGTTTCATCTTTCTCAGTTTCGTTGTGGTTATTCTGCTTTTTGTTACTTCTTTTGTATCGTCCAGCTCTGGACCTTCTGTTCCTGTGATAAAGGGCAGATGGGAAAGCGGCACTTTCGTAGGCGATTTTAACGGTGATGGAATTGTGGAATCTTTCAGAGTTGTGTTGATAGTAGAAGACCAGAATGGTTCCAGCTTCACCGGGAAAACCGGAGCGATTGGTAGCCCGCAGGGATACGACTTGGAGACAGAAGTCTATTTCAACATAACCGGCACGATAGACCAGTATGGATACATAACGATCAGAATCGTTGGACTTGAGAATGAACCTCCAACAGTCGGGAAGTACGAGGAAGGAAGGATAAAGCTTCAGGAACCCCAGTATGGTGAAGTAATTTTGTACAGAGCTTCATAGTTCTCACAAAGGCGTCCCTCTCCTTTGCTGTCATTTTCAAGTTTGGCTCCTTTTGAGGATTTTTTCCGTTGTGGTCGGAATTCCGAGAAAGATCACATTATCAAGTATTGTCTTGTTCCTCTTTATATCGAGAAGGTCGTAGGCTTTCCATATCTCATCAATACATTTCTTCAGGTGGCGTCTCAGTTCGGATCGTGCCTTTTCAAGGTCACCGTTGTATTTCTTGACGAGCGGGTTGAACACGTTTTTTCTCTTATCCTTTTCAAAGTCATCCAGCGCATCTACGATATAGAGCCATTTTCCAAGAGACAAACCAAGGTAGTAAAGAATTTTTCTCTGGGTTTCTTCTTTAACCATTTTGCTGAGGATTGTTCCAACTATTTTGCCCTGTTCTTCTGCGAGGATTTTGAAATCTTGTTCCTTTTTTTCCATTTCGTAGAAGTTCTCAAAAAGACTGGATATTTCGGGATCTTTCTTCAAAAAAGCGCTCGCAAATAGGTAAACGGGATTTTTTCTGTCTATGTAGTTGTCTTTCAGCTTTTCACGAAGAAGGGCAGTGAAAACACGAGCCACCTCGTCTATTTCGCTTGAGGAGTAAAAATCCACCTTTTTGAGGGTGAAGATACAGAGTTCTTTTTTTCTTTTCAAATCGCTGTTGTTCAGACTTGAAAGAAGAAGTCCAAGTGATGCGGCTTCGTAGGTGAGGAGGAAACGCGGAATGATTGAATACTTTTTCAAAGCTTTGCAGACACCGCAGTAGTACCCTCTGAATTCTTCGTACTCCTTCACTTTCAGTTCGCACTTCAAGGGTTTGATATATCCAAACATCAATTTTTCCTCCTGATGATTCTGAGAAGTTCTTGAAGGATCCTGTTGTACAGGTAGTCGTAGACAAAGAACGCAACCTGAACACCAAGAAAGCCGAGCACGTAGAGAGAAAAGGAAACATCAGGCAGTTCAGCATTGAAGAATTTTGAAGCCACAAACACCAAAAGCAGAGTAGAAGCGTTCAAGTAGAGAAACCTGATGAGAATCGGTTTCTTTCTGAGAAAACCGTAAAAAGAAAGCACGAAAAAGAGCAAAACATAGCCTGGATTAGGAACAAGAAGAAACACAAGAACATTCACAGCGATTATGATTGGAACAGATCCGATCCCGAAGAGTTCCACAAGAACCCCTGTGAAAACACTGCTCAAAGCGGCGAAAAATATCTTGCTCTTCGTGAAGTTCCCAATGTAGAGTAGAAGGACAACGAGAGCGGAAACGAGCCCTCCATAAGTGACTTTCTTCACATGCAAGGAATGCAGTCACCCCCGCATGCTTCACAACAGGTATCTGTGCACCATGCACATCCAAGGCAGGCGAGAATATCGCGACAGCCGTCGTTCCCCCTGTATCTGTATCCCATGGAATAGAACGTGTTATGTACATTTTCCTGTCCGGGTGTTTCTGAAAACTCACCACTCATCAATACAGCGTACGCTTCGTTGATCTGCTTCATTTTTTCTTCCGCAAGATCTTTGAGAGGATGATCCTTGTATCGGTCCGGATGGTACTTTTTCACCAGCTCTCTGTAAGCTTTCTCTATCTCTTCCTTTGAAGCACCAGGTGGAACACCAAGGACTTCGTAGGGATTCACAAAGATCACCTCCACGGCGAAAGCTTCTCTGATATTTTAACATCTGGAAGTATTTCAGAAGGTGATGTTAGAAAAATCTTTATTAACTAAATCTTAATATGTTTTATTCATACAAACCAGGTTAGTTCCAATCATTCACAAAGTGGGTGATGCGTGTACATGGCACTGGAAGATCGATACAGAGTATGCAATTACCGGTAACGAAAAATTTCATGCGGATTTGTGGTACCGGAAGCTATGCGTTAAAAAAGGAATAATGGATGATATGAAGAGACAATATGAAGAGAATTTGTGGAGATAGATTACGTGTAAGTGCTTTAAATTCGAGAAGTTAACAGTTAACTTCTAACACACTGAGGAATACCTTCTTTCATCTATTTGTGAAACATGGAACTAATCGATTTTTACCAAAAACACCCCAAAATGCCCTGACGTAGGTTGATATAATTTATCTTCTGTTTTTTGCTTGTGTTCTTTCATTGTTTGACTATGCAATTATTCCATTTTTCCAAACAGTACTTGAAGGTGCTCTCTTGTGTGTTAGAATGGTTTATGGAAAAGGAGAATATGGAAGTTCAAAAAACATCTTGCTTTCAGAGTGTGTTTGTGGTATAATTTCTCTTGAACTCAACGGGTTTCAATAATTCCTTAGAGGTATGGAAACAATCAAGTCCTTCACTTGTAGCCTGTACCGTATACTGGTTTCAATAATTCCTTAGAGGTATGGAAACAACATAGCAAAAGACTCAACCCTGAACAGCGTAAACAGTTTCAATAATTCCTTAGAGGTATGGAAACCTTTGGGGAGTTCGTCCAGTTGTATTTCAACCAGTGTTTCAATAATTCCTTAGAGGTATGGAAACACTCGTCGAAACTTGTAACGTCCATCAGGTAGATGTATCGTTTCAATAATTCCTTAGAGGTATGGAAACAGGGTCAGGAATGGGTAAACGTAAAAGATTATGGAGCGTTTCAATAATTCCTTAGAGGTATGGAAACTCTCTTTCCACATCGTATCCACATCTCGCTTGACCATGTTTCAATAATTCCTTAGAGGTATGGAAACTGTGAAAACTCTTCGTAGAATACCTCTTTTCTGTCTCGTTTCAATAATTCCTTAGAGGTATGGAAACCTTCAGTCAGCGGATCTTGCGAGACAAATGCTCCTGAGTTTCAATAATTCCTTAGAGGTATGGAAACTCACTCGACTCGCTGGGCTCGAGGATACACTCGAACGGTTTCAATAATTCCTTAGAGGTATGGAAACTGTCCCATTCTGTTTTTTCTTGTGAAGAAGCTGCTCGTTTCAATAATTCCTTAGAGGTATGGAAACCCGCTTTCTTTTGCGACAACTTTCATGTTGTAAAAGGTTTCAATAATTCCTTAGAGGTATGGAAACCGAAGAAGAGGTGATGAGACGTGACATTGAGAGAACGTTTCAATAATTCCTTAGAGGTATGGAAACAGCTTCTGTTTCATCGTTCCATTTCCAATTCGGCTTGGTTTCAATACTTCCTTAGAGGTATGGAAACGCGCCCGCCAGCGCCAGCGCCAGCATGCCAAAAACAAGTTTCAATACTTCCTTAGAGGTATGGAAACCATGACCACAGACAACTACAAGGCTATCAAGAAGAGATTCAATCCTTCCTTAGAGGTATGAAAAGCCCACAAACCGTATGATTTCTTCATCTTCGATACTGTTTCAATACTTCCTTTCAGGTGCAATGACTATGGATTTAGATTGTTGTCAGAAAGTGTACGTTAAAATGTGAATGATAACACCGCAGGGGGGATAGGGGTGCTTGAAAAGATATACAATCTTGGGAAAATTGGTGGTGATTCTTTTTCAAACTTCGCTGAAGAAGTTCCTTCTGATGAAGGAATAGCTATCTTTCTTGAGAGTAATTCAGAGGGTTTGGTTTTCAAGGATGTTGTTTCTATCGAGAAAAAACCAGGGGGTAAGAACTCGAAAATCTTCCTCTACAGAAAACAGCGCGGGAATTTCTCCTCTTCTGTTTCCCCCACCATGAAATTTCTCGACAAATCTAGTGGTTCAAGAGACCCTCTGGAAAGGACCTTTGATGTCTTCTTAGGCTTTTTCGACCATCCGAAGATATCTCACATCAAAGATGTCCTCGAGAGAAATAAAGAAGAGATTATTGACAAGCTAAGAAATTACGATGTAAAAAACAGATTCCTCACGATATCCATCGATGGAAAATTTCCCGCAGAAGTTCCAGAAATTCTCCAGGCGTTTGAAGATAAAGTCACACAGAAGAAAACTAAGGGAGAGGCAAAATGTTTTCTGTGTGGAAAAGAAGCAAATTCCAGACTGAGTGATGTGTTCAAATTTGCCACCTTTGACAAGCCTGGCTTCACACCTTTTCTTTCCAAGAAACATCCGATCCAGATTTGTGATGATTGCAGGAGTGTTCTGGAAAAAGCCAGAAGAGCAATTGATGAAAAGCTTTCTTTTTCCTTCTTCAGCAACAACAGAATTCTCTGGATAATCCCCTCCGTACCCGATCAGGATATTCTGGAATCAGTGATTGAAAAAATATATGAAATAAAAGACACCGACAAAAACTCAAAGTTTCGCAGTTTCGCTAGGCTCGAAGAAGAGATTGAAAAAGTTCTTTCGGAAAACGAAAGAGCTGTTTACGATTTTGTACTGATAGAAAAAGAACAACAGGCAGAAAGAATAGTTCTTCACGTTGAGGAAGTCTCGCCTACCAGAGTAAGACGGATCCTTGAAGAATCAAAGAAGATAGAATCTCAACTCAAAGAAGACGGTTTCAAAGTTTCTGTGAACTTCTCAGTGATTCACAAATTCTTCGAGGATCTGGACAGATACTTCAACTCCCTGTTTAGTGCTGTATTCTCTGAGGGAACGTTTGATAAAAAACTGCTGCTGACTCTCTTTCTTTCGAAAATAAGAAGCGATTTCTTTGGAAATGATACTTTACTTTCTGCACGTGAAGCTTTTGCCACGTATGTTTATCTGAGACGCTTGAACGTCTTAAAGGGGGGTGCTTCCGTTTTGAAGGGTGAAGATTTCTTCTCCAGGTATCCGGAGTTTTTCGATGAACCGTGGAAGAAAGCAGTCTTTTTAGAAGGAGTTCTGGCAAATTACCTTCTTTATCTGCAGTACGTTAAAAGAAACTCGAAGGCTTTCACGAAGAAACTGAAAGGACTCAGACTGACAAAGAGAGATGTGGAGGGGCTTCTTCCGGAAATCAGAGCCAAGATCGAAGCCTACGGTGGAATGAGTGAAAGTGTGGCAGAGCTTTTCAGGGAGACTGCTGAAGCTTTCCTCGAAGCTGGGAACTGGTCAGCATCACCCGACGAGATCAGTTTTGTCTTCGTCTCGGGACTTTCTCTCGGGAAAACTTTCTTCAGGGAGGTAGGGGTCGATGAATCCAGTGAAGAACAGGAGTGAAGTGCTTTTCATCTACGATGTGAAGTGGGCAAATCCGAACGGTGATCCACTCGATGAGAACAGACCGCGCTTTGATGAAGAAACATCCAGACTCTTTGTCACAGACGTGAGACTCAAAAGAACTGTGAGGGATTATCTTGCGGAGTGCTACGACGAAACGCTCTGGGTGACCGGTGAAGCGGTGGTACCGGAAGACAGAGTCAAAGAGCTTGGAATCAAGGACGTAAACGACGCATGCCAGAAGTGCATCGATATCAGACTCTTCGGTGCCGTTATTCCTCAGTCGAAAAAAGGAGCTATGGAATCTTCCATAACTGGTCCTGTTCAGTTCAGATACGGAACGAGTCTTCACAGAGTCAAACTCATGACTATCCAGGGAACTGCTGCATTCGCAACCGAGAATTCAAAACAGAGGAGTTTTCGTGAGGATCAGGTTGTACCCTATGCCCTCATAGCATTCTACGGTGTGATAAATCAGAATTCTGCAAAGTTTACAGGACTCACCGAAGAAGATGTTTCCAAGCTTCTTGAAGGAATCTGGATGGGTACGAAGAACCTCATCACAAGATCGAAAATGGAGCACAATCCCAGACTCCTGATGAGAGTTGTTTACAAGGAAGGTGTGAACTACCACTCCGGAGAACTCGATTACCTTGTGAAGGTCGTGTCCGAGAAAGAAGATGAAGAAATAAGAGACATCTCCGAGTTGAAACTCGACGTTACCGAACTCAAGCAGGTTCTGGAATCCCTTAAGGACAAGATCGAAAGAATAGAATACTCTGTTGACAACCGCTTAAAACTCGCGGAGAACGGAGAAGAGAAGCCTTTTGAGGAGATATTCGGAGGTTTCCAGCTTGTAAAACTGGAGTGGTGAGAATGAAAGTTCTGGTCTTTGATGTTTCTGCTCCCTACGCTCTCTTCAGAAGACCTTACACAACGACATCATCGTACACCCTTCCCTTTCCACCAAGAACCACTCTTTTGGGGCTTGTGGGGTGTGTTCTGGGATATTCCACACCCGAAAGACTCGACAGTGCAAAAGTGGCGGTTCAGATAAAAAATCCTTTGAAGTTTCTGCGAACGGGAACGAACTTTGTGGAAACAAAGAAAGACAAAAAAGCTTCAAAAAGAACAAGAATAAGTCTTCAACTTCTGAAGAATCCTGCTTACAGGGTGTTTTTCAGCTGGGAAGACGAAGATTTTGAGAGGTTGAAGAACCTTCTCGAACACAGCGAAACCATCTTCACACCTTACCTTGGTGTGGCAAGCTTTATTGCCAGACTGAATTACGTGGGAAAGTACGAAGCAACCCGTGTAGCAGATTTTCCCTGCGAGGTCCACACGGTTGTTCCGAACACAGTAAAGCTTTTGCCGGAGCCTTCACACTATCTCATATTCGAGAGGGTCACAAGAAAAATGGACAAAGAGCGAAACATGCTTGAATCTGCGGTTTACATTTTCAAGAGGGACTTATCTCCTGTGAAGGTGGAAGGGGGAGAAGTGTGGAGGGTGGGAGAGCAGAACATAGTGTGGATGTGATGAAATCTCATCCTGACAGAAGACTGATTGATCATCTTGAGGGTGTTAAAAGACGCTCTCTGGAAAAATTCAGGTCGCTTGATCTTTCCTGGGAAGAACTTTTCGGATACGATGAAAATGTTCTGGAAGAATTCGTTTCCCTGCTCTCTGAATCGCACGATGTTGGAAAGAGTACAATCTACTTTCAGAAGCATTTGAGCGGTGAAAGAGTCGAAAGATCTTTGAGTGCGCACGCTCTTTTCTCCGCGGTTGCTTTCTTTCACAGGTCAAAAAACTTGCCGGACAAACTCAGAATATTCGGCTTCGAAATAATAAGAAGACACCACGGAGATTTCAGGAACTTTCTGGATATAGAAATAGATGAGAAAGTCCTGGAAAAGCAGTTCTCAGCCATTCCAGAGGATTTCCTGAGAAGATATGATCTTCATGATCTTAAGCTATCAGAAACAATAGAAAGGATAAAAAGATCGATCAGTAAGTTCTCTATCCTTGGAAAAAAAGACCTATCTGACTACTTTTTGATCCACCTTTTTATGTCCATACTCGTTTCTTCGGATAGGGAGGATGTGGTTTTCAAGAGCGAACCGCTTCCCTCCCTTCCTTCTTATGAAAAGGAGAAGATTCTCTCCTACAGAGAAAAGCTTGGCAGAAAAAACCAGATCGATTCTCTGAGGTGGAAATTTCAGGAGGAAATCTTGAGCTTCAAACCCGAAAGAGGAAAGATATACTCCATAACCGCACCGACGGGAATAGGAAAAACTATTGCAAATCTCCTTTTTGCCAGCCATCTCGCTGATGAAGACACGATCGTAATATACGCTCTTCCCTTCATAAACATAATTGAGCAGACCGTCGATAAGATAAAGGAAATATTTGAAACAGAAAGCCCATTCTTCGTCCTTCCCTTTCATCACCTTGCAAATCCAGCTTATGAGGAACCTGATAAATACGAAGATCTCCTGATGAACCTCTGGCACTCCAGGGTGGTAGTCACAACATTCGTGTCGCTTCTGGAGTCTCTCATCACTTTCAGAAAGATTCCGTTCTTCTACAAATTCCCAAAAGCTGTTCTCATACTTGATGAGGTCCAGGCAATACCTCACGAATACTGGACCCCTGTTGAAAAAACCGTTGAATTCCTCTCGAAAATGGGCACCACCGTTTTGCTCTCCACAGCGACAAAGCCCGCTCTTTTGAAAGAGGCTCTGGAAGTGGTGTCTAACAAGAATGTTTATTTCACAGCCTTGAACAGAACTGTTCTGAAAGTAGAAAAAGAAATGAGCTTTGAAGAATACAAGGAATTCGTAAGAGAGACCTTGAAGGATGGAAAAAGAACGCTCATCATAACAAACACGATAAGAGAAGCCGAGGAGATATACGACGTTGTTGAAGGCATGGGAAAAACCTGTTTCCTTTCCTCCAGGGTGATACCAAAGCACAGACTGGAGATCGTTTCGAAGATAAATGAGTACGATCTGTGTGTCTCCACTCAGGTGGTGGAAGCAGGTGTTGATATCTCATTCGAGAGGGTGATAAGAGACATAGCACCTGTTGACAGTATTGTTCAGGCAGCGGGGAGGTGCAACAGGCACTTCGAGTTGGAAAAGGGAGAAGTGATAGTCGTACCCGTCAGGGATGAGAGAAAAAACACCCTCTTTTCCTCATATGTTTACGGGAGCTTTCTCACAGAAACTTCCATGAACGTGTTGAAAAACCACAAATTTCTGGAGGAAAGCGAGTTTTTCATGCTCGTGGAGGATTTCTTCAGCTACGTGAAAACGTACGGCAATCCGGACAAGAAAGGAATCGGCAAGGCGCTCGAGAATTTGAATTTCAAAAAAATAGGAGAATTCAGTCTCATTGAACCAGAGCCAACGGTGCCGTTCATCGTTCTTGTTGATGAAGAGGCTCAAAGAGTATTCGAAGAATTTGCAGAGATCTTCAGTGGGAAAAGATCAAGAGAAAACTTCTCTCTCGTGAAAAGTTTGTTCAGGGAACTTTCCCCCTACATCGTGAGCGCGAGGATAAAGAGGGATCTTCCATTCCCACACACGATTGCCGGCATGATGGTTATTCACAGGAACGTTCTCGACAAATGGTACCACCCCGTGAAAGGTTTGAGAGTGGAAGGATCCGATGAGGTGATCATCATATGATGATTTCTGGATCTGTTGTTTTGAGCTATATAAACTGCAAAAGGGAAGCATGGCTGATGGCGCATGGGGTTCTTCCAGATCAGGGAAACATGCACATAGAGATAGGAAGGTTCATCCACGAAGACTACAGCGATTCTGTCATGCTTCCTGGTATGAAGATCGATACCATGTTTGAAAGAGAAGGAGTGAGAGTGGTTGGCGAAGTGAAAAAATCATCCGCTTCAAAAAGGGGAGCTGAGTACCAGCTCCTTTACTATCTTTACAGGCTCGAGGAAAAAGGTGTGAAAGCGAGGGGAGAGATCATAGTACCAAAAGAGAACAAAAGAATACCGGTTGAGCTCACAGAAGAAAACAGAGAGAAAATCAAAAAGGTCCTCGAGGAAGTATCTTCCCTCCTTGAAGAAGAAACTCCTCCACCACCCAAGAGAAAAGGAATTTGCCGAAAGTGTGGTTATGAACTTTTCTGTTTTTCGTGAGGTGGAAGGATGGAGAGCGTCTATCTCTTTTCAAGCGGAACGTTGAAAAGAAAAGCGAATACCATTTGCCTCGAAACAGAATCGGGCCGAAAGTACATACCCGTTGAAAACGTGATGGATATAAAGGTTTTTGGGGAGGTAGATCTCAACAAAAGATTCCTCGAGTTTCTTTCTCAGAAAAGAATTCCTATTCACTTTTTCAACAGAGAGGGGTATTATGTAGGCACTTTTTATCCCAGAGAGTATTTAAACAGCGGTTTTCTGATACTGAAACAGGCTGAACACTACATTAACCAAGAAAAGAGAATGCTCATAGCAAGAGAAATAGTTTCAAGATCGTTTCAAAACATGGTCGACTTTTTGAAAAAACGAAAAGTTCGGGCTGATTCACTAACGAGATATAAAAAGAAAGCAGAAGAGGCGAGCAATGTATCAGAGTTGATGGGAATAGAAGGAAACGCGAGAGAAGAGTACTACTCGATGATAGACAGTCTCGTGTCAGATGAAAGATTCCGTATAGAGAAGAGAACACGAAGACCTCCCAAGAATTTTGCCAACACGCTTATCAGTTTCGGAAATTCGCTCCTTTATACGACTGTTTTGAGCCTCATCTATCAGACACATCTGGACCCGAGGATAGGTTATCTCCATGAGACGAACTTCAGAAGGTTCTCACTCAATCTCGATATAGCAGAGCTATTCAAACCAGCTGTAGTGGACAGGTTGTTTTTGAATCTCGTCAACACTCGTCAGATAAACGAAAAACATTTCGATGAAATTTCAGAGGGTCTAATGCTCAACGACGAGGGAAAAAGTCTGTTTGTCAAAAATTACGAACAGGCTTTGAGGGAAACAGTTTTCCACAAAAAGTTGAACCGGTACGTTTCCATGAGATCTCTGATAAAGATGGAACTTCATAAACTGGAGAAGCACCTCATAGGTGAACAGGTTTTCGGATCCGAGGAATGATTGGAATGTACGTCATAATGGTTTACGACGTGAACGAAAAAAGAGTAGCAAAAATTTTGAAAATAGCCAGAAAATACCTCAAATGGGTTCAAAACTCCGTTCTGGAGGGGGAACTTTCCCCCGGAAAATATGAAAAGCTGAAATTGGAGGTTTCAAGACTGATAGACGAGAAAGAAGACTCAGTTAGATTTTACGTTATGGACTCTCAAAAGGTGTTCAACCTGGAAACTCTGGGAGTGGAGAAAGGAGAAGATGGCTTCATCTTCTGAGGGGGTGAGTGTTTTGGAGATCGAATGTAAGGTTGTAACTCCTATGTTTTCAAGAGGCGCAGCTGAGCCGAAGTGGGAGAACGGAAACAGAGTATATCCCTTCGAGCTGAGGCCGCAAAGCATCAAAGGGGTCCTCAGATTCTGGTTTCGTGCCATCGCTCCAACGGTGATAGACATATACTCACTCGAAGGTTTAGAAAATCTCAGTAAGAAAGAGAAAGAGAGATGGGAAAAAGAGAAATACAAGGGCTTGAAATATCTTGAGGGATTGATCTTCGGATCTCAGGAAAGAAAATCTTCTTTTAGTTTGGAGGTTAAGGTGGAAGGAGAATCGCAAGCTTTGGGAAAATACATGAATAACAGGTTTTCTTTTACCGATGACCGCTTAAAAGATACAAAATATGCTTTGTACGGTTTGTACGACAAAAGTGGAATTTATGAATATCTCCAAGAAGGAAAAAATTTTATCATAATTCTCCAGACGGCAAACGATAGTATTAAAGGAATAATTCTGAGTTTGCTCAAACTCGTTTCCACTTTTTCCGGTTTTGGAGCGAAGACGAGGAAAGGTTTTGGAGAATTCGAGATTGTGGATCCAAAACTTACTAGAAATGACTACAATCTGGTGATCAGTGAGTGTCAAGAGCACATCAGAGAATTTGTGAATCATCACAATTCGTCATCAAAAGTAAAAATCAAGTTGGGAAGAACCAATTTCAACGGCATACCGGATTTTCCCTGTTTTTGCGATTACAAAATTTTTGAAATAACAAAATTTAGCGGGAATTCTCCTTTAGAAGTCCTAAGAGAGGTTTTCAAAGTAGGGAGAAATTTCAAGGGGTGGTATCCATCTTTAAAACAAAAAATGAGATTTTCTGAGGGCGATTGTGTTAAAGATTTGGTTGAGGCTTTAGAAGGATTGTTGAAAGGTAGAAAAACAGAGAAAAAGATCGAGATTCCAACTGCTGTCGTCGGCCTTCCCATTCAATATCAGAACTTAGGAAGAGGAGAGATAAGAAGACTGAAAGTCATTGTCTCTTCTTCTCTGAGAGGATTGGGCATTGATGATATCGATGGGAGAAAAGCTTCTCCGCTTTTCCTTTCAGTTCACGAAGGTGAGAGAGGAAAATGGAAATTAGTTGTTTTGCTGATGAGAAGCAGGGTAACTAATGATGGTGAGTTGATAACAGAAGTCAAAGGTGGAAAAACACCTTCCAGTGGCATCAAAACGATAGTGAAAGAAGAAAAAGACTACAAGAATCTCCTCGAATGGATCAAAAAACTCGGCGGAAAAGAAATCCAGGGGGGATAATCGTGAGCAAAAGAGAAGAATTCTGGAAATCTAAGATAACCGCTCTTCTTCATGATCCGCTGGTGAAGGCATTCGATGTGAAAAATCATGAAAACATAGCTGGCGAGATTCTAAAGACCCTTGGCATCAAAAAAACAAGAGGTGAAGAAGACCGTCTTGCAAGCGCAATGGACAGGTTTCCAATCCCCTACGAAAAGGATGCAAAAAAACAAATTCATGTTTCGTTCGATGAGACTCTCTTTGTTCATCCATTTTCTGGTGAAGGGTTACCGGAAGTGAAGAGTTTCTTTCAAAATCAAAAAGTTGAAGAAATGAAGAGCCGTCTGATAAACGCATTGACAAAGCTGAAAGAGAAAAACGACACGTATGAAAAGCTCTTTCATTCCATCTGGTGGAATCTGCCTTACATTCTGGAAGGAAGTCAGTTTCTTCCTGCTGATACCAGAATAGCCAATCACTCGATCATAGACCATCTCGACGTAACATCGGCTCTCAAGGGATGTGTAGAGGGGAAACAGGTGAAGGCATCTCTAGTAGCGGTAGCGATAGGTCCTGTTCAAGAAGTGATAGCCCAGGCAAGAAAAGTGAAAGACCTTTGGGCTGGAAGTTATCTTCTTTCTTATCTCATCTACGGTGCCATAGAAGTTGTTGGCAAAAAGTACGGCTTCGATTCCATCATCTCACCGTATTTGAGAGGAAACTATTTCGTCAAGGAAACACTCGAATCAATGGGCGTAGATCTTGAAGACCTCTGTCCTGTTCCTCCTCGGAGGGAAGTCGCTTCTCTTCCAAATCTCTTTGTTGCGATAGTTCCATCCTCGGACGAAGAAATACTCAAAGAATGTGAGGAAGCGATAAGAAACAGATGGAAAACAATAGTTGATGAAACAAAAGAAAAGCTCAGTAAAAGCGAATTTCTTTTCAACGAGCATTCGTTCGATTACCAATCGTCTCTCTTTCCGGACATTCAGACATCAAAGGTGTCTTTCGATGAACCTGAAAGGATAGTTGAAACGGTGAGAAACTTGTTCACGGGATCGGGAATTGAAGATTTCAAGGAAGTTCTGAAGAAAGTATCGGAACACGCTGGTTACAAAGAGAATCCTGGGACGTTTTACAGGTACCTCCATCGTCTTCTGACCTCAAAACTCGCTGCGAGAAAGATGGCCAGACTCTTTCCGGGATACGAAGAGGATGTTTATCCCGACCACTTCACTGACGCGGACGATTTTGGGGCTGGAGTCAGAGCCTGTGCTGTGTTCAAAGATAAAGATATAGAAAAAGACATAGAAAAAGAGGACAGGCTCGGAACTCTGAACACTGTGAAGAGATTTCTTCCGGAAATCCTCAATATCAGGATAAAATTCGACTCAACAACGGATGTTGCAAGAAACAATCAGGCAAATAAGGAAATCGAGGATCCCGAAAAATTCAAGAATGGATACATAGCTGTTCTCCTCATGGATGGAGATCGAATGGGTGATTGGATGCTTGGAGAGAACGCACCTTTCCTGGAAAAAGTAATAAATCCGAAAGTGATTGAGATGTTTCAAGAAACAGATGATCTCAAATATGCATGGGAAAAACTGAAGGAATTCAAAACCATTCAGCCAGCCTATCACAGGGGTGTTTCGAGGACACTCGGTATCTTCTCTCAACTTGTCGGGAAAATTGTTGATAGACACAACGGGATGCTCGTTTACAGCGGTGGAGACGATGTTCTGGCACTTCTTCCAGCAGACAGCGTACTGGAATGTGCAAACGACATCAGAAAATTCTTTTCGGGGCACTTGGAGTACGAAATAGAGATTGAAAGCGGCTCTGATGTGGAAAGATTCAGATCAGAAAACGGTGTTCTGTACCACAACGACAAGCCTTTCGCTCCTCTGATGGGAAGAGCCGCTACTATGAGCGCTGGAATCGCTATTGTCCATCACAAGTTTCCTCTTCAGGTAGCTCTGAAGATAGCAAGGGAAGCAGAGAAGAGAGCAAAGAACGTTTACGGAAGAAACGCGTTCTGTGTGACGCAGGTGAAGAGATCAGGGCAAATGATTTTTGCTGGATCAACATGGGAAATTGAAGAAGAAGACGTTGTCAAGAGATCGTTGAAAATCCTTGAGGAGATGAAAAATTACAATGTTTCACACCGCAGTCTTTACAAACTTCTCTCTCCGGACTTCTCGCTCTACGAGGACAAAATGGAAAAGTTTGTAGAGTTCACTTTGAGAAGATCGATCCATTCAGAGAAATCGAAGAATGAGTTTATTGGAAATTTCAAGAATTTTCTTAGTCGACTGTTAGCTTACTACAAAAACACGAAGAAGTCCTCCTTCGATGAAGCAATGAGAGAAGCACTGGAACTTCTCATAATGGTGTACTCGATGAAGAGAGGTGAGTCTCAATGAAGCTGTGGGCGATATACTTTGAGCCTGAAGACTGGGTTGGTTTCAGAGAGACTAGAAGATTTTCTTTTTCTGATAGGGTGGAGAGTGTTTTTCCATCTTCTTTTCCTTTTTACGGTGCTGTGAGAACGGCTCTTTTGATGAAAAATCAGAAATTCGATCCCGGAGATGTTGAAAGAGCAGGAGACGTAAGGATGTTCGGCCCTTTTGTTTTTGAAAATACCCCTGAAGGAAGGAAGCACTACTTTCCACTTCCAAGAAACATATATAAAACGGATTCTGGCTACAGAGTCACCCCCATTGTCGAGATTGATGGAGTTTACCTTCCCTGGAAACCTGAGTACAAAATGGATAGTAAAGAATCTACGTCTGGAGGGCTCATAGAACTGAGTGATCTCGAACTTCTCAGGAGTAACACTCAGGGTGTGTGTAAATTCGATCTTGTTTCCGCGGAAAAAATCTTTAAGAAGGAAACCCACATAGGAGTAGCTTTTGAAGAAAACAGAAAAAAAGTGAAAGAAAGAATGATATATTCGATCTCCTACTACAGATTTTACGATGGAGGATTTTTCATGTTCACAGACGATGAAAGAACGGTCGAGCTTGTTTCAAAACTCGACGGTGTGTTTCTCGGAATGAAGAGCAAATGGTCGGCGGTCGAGGTTGAAGAACTGAACACCACCGCTTTTGATCCTCCAGACTATAAGAATGTAGCGGTTGCTCTCATAACACCGGCTGTTTTCGATGGAGGAGGGATGCCGAAGGATAAAACTATTCTTGGAAAGAGAGTTCTCACAACCGCAGGGATTAGAAAGCAGGTTGTTTCCGGATGGGACCTACGCGAAAATAAACCAAAGAAGATCTATCATGCTGTCTCTCCGGGAGCTGTTTACTATCTGGAAGGTAAGGTCAATGGACATGTGCTGAATGAAAGTAAATTCACGGATTTTGGTTTTGGAAGATGTATCTTCATGAAGTACGAAAAACTTTGAGGAGGGATAGGAAGATGGAAGGAAGAGTCTTCCTTCTTTACGCGGAAACTCAGGTTCATGCTGGAACTGGTTTCGAAATAGGAGTTGTTGACCTGCCTATTCAGAGGGAGAGAACCACAAAATTTCCCATTATACATGGTATAAAAGGTGCTTTGAGGGCCTACTTCAGGTCTCTCATCAAAGAGGACAAGATAGATGAAAAAAAGATAGAAGAGATATTTGGAAGTGAACCGAAAAGCGACAAAGGAACGGTTCCTGGTAGTTTGAGCTTTTCTGAAGCGAGAATTCTCCTTTTCCCTGTGAGAAACCCGGATAGGCTTTTTGTGTGGGTTACGTGTCCTCTTGTACTGATAAAATTTGCGAAATCTGTAGGGGATAACGATGTTGTTAAAGAACTAGAAGAGGCGAATATTGATTATGGAAAGGCAGTCTCCTTCTATGGATCTGGTGAGGTGTTCCTTGAGGAAGTAAAATTAGAACCATTTGTTGGTGAACTTCCAAGGACAAGGGAATTGATATCGAAGATTTCCAATTGTGCTCCAGTTGACTACCTGAAAAAGAAAATGGAAAGCGATGTGGTTGTTGTGAATGATGTTCTCTTCTCAGAAATCGTTCAGGCTATGACAGAAGTTGTACCGAGAGTGAGAATAAACAGAGAGAAGAAAACCGTTGAAGAAGGTGGTTTGTGGTACGAGGAATATCTGCCTCAGGATACGGTGATGTACTTTGTGGTGAGGAAGACGTACTACGGTAACAAAGAAGATTCCGGGAAAGATTCTTTGATGGAAGTTTTCGAAAACGAAGTAAATGGAGAATTGATCAACATCGGAGGAAAAGAAACTGTTGGAAAAGGCATGATGTGGGTACATGCCTGGAGGTGATGAAGATGAAGACGCTCAGCCTTGAACTGGCAAAACTGGCGATGAATTTGGTTGAGGAAGTTGAGAAAGACAAAAGAGATGATTACCTCAGGGATGTGAAGGGTCTTGGAAGTATGATCGTTCAAAACGGTTTGATGGGAACAATTCTCTTTCTGAAAAAGAAAGGAAAAAACAAGGTGGTGGATCACCTTGGAAAGATGATCGAACACCTGACACTGGAAGATGGTATCGTCGAAAGACTGATGGAAAACGAGTTTTTGGATGCCAGGACATACTTGAAAGCACAGATCGCTGCTCTTGAGTGTGCAAAATGGCTCAAAAGATGCGGAGAGGTTCTCCTGGGTGGTGAAGAGAATGAAACTACCTGAAAGCAAAAATCTCAGTCTTTACTGGGAAAAGTACAGCTTTCTTTTGCTTGAGGGTTCAAACTCAAAAGATAAAGAGATAGTAAGCAAAATCTTCCAGACCGTTGAGAAATTGCAATCCGATTTTGGAAAGATCAGCAGTATTCTCAAAGAAAGAAGGGAACAGCTGATCAAGAAAAGAAAACCGTTTATCAACTTGAAGATGAGAGTGAAAGGAAAACTCTTGCTTGGGGCTGGGAATCCTTCTTCTATCGAGGTGGGCATAACTCTTTCCAGAAATTACGGACTTCCCATAATTCCTGGCACCGCTGTCAAGGGGGCGTTTGCCAGTTTTTTATTCGAATTCGAAAGGGATAAATACGAATCACTCGCTCATATTTTTGGAGACACCGAAAGAGAGGGTGACCTCATTTTTCTTGATGCAATACCTGTTTCGGATTTGAAATTTTCGCTGGATATCGTCAATCCACACTTCCAGCCGTATTATATGAAAGAAAAACTTCCTCCGAATGATTGGTACGACCCTGTTCCAATAAAATACTTGGTGGTGAGCAGTGGTGTGTTCTGGTTTACCGTTCTTGAGAGTCGTTCCGGAGTTATTGGAAATTCGGAAAAGGAACTAATAAAACAGAGATTCGTGGAGATGCTAAAAGCTTATGGCTTAGGCGCAAAAACAAGTTATGGTTACGGTCGTTTCGAAGAGCCCAGCTGAGCTGTAGAGTCTTGAAATTCAAAAGATATCAGTGAGCCCCGCATCAAGCGGGGCTTTTTCTTATACATTTTATGAAATTTGTATTCAAGGGGGGATGGATGTGATATCAAACAAGACAAGGAGAAGAATTAGAAACGAACTTTTGCCTTTTGTTGGAAAGAGAGTTTCTGTCAGGGGGAAAATCAAAGCGTTTGGTACCACAAGAAGTCCTTTCTCGAAAAAGCCAACAATTCTCATAACAAACGTTACTGTGAGGTATTTGGATAAGAAGGTCAAGGTGGATCATCTGTGGGTTGCGATCAAAAGGATCCCTGAAAATATGGATATTGCTGTAGGAGACGTTGTATCTTTCGAAGCTGATGTAGTTAAATACAAACTACTTCCCGACTTCAAAACGAAAGACGACATCCTTCACCCGCGCTACAACTACGGCGTTGAAAATCCGAAAAGTTTCAAAATCATAAAAAGAACAGCTGAACCTTCTATGACCCTTCGAGATGCGTTTTTGAGAGTTCTTTAAGGAGGTGTTTGGTACGATGATTTTTGTGGGAGATGTCAGCACGCTGGATATGTGCAGGCGTGACCATGCAGGAGAAATTAAGCTCAAAGATGTCCTGACCAAGAACGAGGGATTGCAACGTCTTCAGAAGCTAAGATGGTGGTACCTGTACGAGGTACCAGCGACTATAGCAGGTTTGGCAGTACCCGCGGCAAAAAGGGTCAAAACTGAACTCAAAACACCATCTGATCTCTGGGTTTTGGCAGAGAACAGATGGCTCGTTTTCCATATTGAGGGAGAAAAGAACTGAACCTCGCACACCACAGTAACAATGATGATAACACAATATCGAAAATTATTTGATCGTTTTCGAAAGAATAATGTGATATAATTCAGACAATAAAAAGTTGAATCTCAAAGGGTGACAGCTGTGAATAACGATCATTTTGAATTGTTGAAAAAAGTGTTGCGTTCCTCACAGCTTGTAATCGGTTTTGTTTTCCTGGAAAACGACGGTGAAAGTGGGAAGCTTTCTGTGAAAGTTTCTGAGGGAAAAGTTCCTCCCTTTTTCAAGGAGGGATTTTTCTTCACACTGGAAGAACTGAGACATCTTCTCAGAATGAAAAACAGCAAAACTGCGATTATTTCAGTGTTGAAAGATGGTGAATGTAGGAGATCTCTGGTTCTATATCTGAAAGGGTCTCTGAGTGAAGATGCTGTTCTTTTGATTCAGACTCTACTGGTGGCTGTTGAAAGTGAGGGACTCTCGCTTGGCATGAAAGAGCTGAAATACATGGCTTATCACGATCCACTGACAGGACTTCCAAACAGACGCTATCTCTTCGAGTTGGGAAACAAATATCTGGACTTGGCAAAGCGTGAAGGAAAGAAGGCATTCGTTCTTTTCTTGGATCTTGCTGGATTTAAGGCAATAAATGATACATACGGTCACCTGACAGGTGATGAGGTGTTAAAGACAGTTTCGAGAAGGATTTTGGACAGGGTAAGAAGGAGCGATGTGGTGGCTCGATACGGTGGCGATGAGTTTACCATTCTCCTCTACGATATGAAAGAAGAGTATCTGAAATTCTTCCTGGAAAGGATTCTTTCCACCTTCAGAGAACCCATCAGAGTGGGGAACACAACTTTAACTGTTGCATCGAACATAGGAGTTGCCAGATTTCCTGAAGACGGAGAAAATCTTGAAGAACTTCTGAAAGTAGCAGATATGCGAATGTATAGAGCAAAGGAAATGAGAACACCTTATTTGCTTCGCTCATGATTTTTCAATTTTTATTCCTTCTTTTTTTCAAAACTCTTATCTGTTTTTTTAACTTCAGCGAGTTATAAATATCCTTCGTGGAAAGACTAATAGAGCTTTCTCTACAGGTTATAAAGCTTTACGAGGAACTGGATAGTATCCAGAAAAATTTTCCTTCCTGCAATGGATGCAGGGAGTGTTGTAATACTCCCTCTGTTAATATTGAGGTTACCATTCTTGAATTTGTTCCCCTCGCAATTCATCTCTTGCAAAACGATTCGATAGAGAAGTGGTTAGAGATCCTTGAAAATGTTGATGAAATGGATCGATGTGTACTCTTCGATCCACATTCTGAGCGTGGTGGTTGTTTGTATCACTCTTTCAGACCTATGGTGTGTCGTCTCTTCTCGGGAAGTTACGTTCTTAGAAAGGAAAAACCAGAAGTGTGGGGATGTAAATATCTGAAACCTGCGCTTTCCAGTTTCATTGAAACCCTTCCAAACTGCAGCGAAATGTACTCAAAACTGCTCGCTATAGATTTCTTCCTCGCACAGGAAAGATATCCCATAAATATCGCACTGAAAAAAGCTTTGGAATACGTTTACTATCGGATTTTCCCGGCGTTCAAACATAGGAGTGCATGAATGAATAAAAAAACAAAAGGGATGCTCCTCTGGCATCCCTTCGATCTCTGGCGCCCCCAAGGGGATTCGAACCCCTGCCTCTGGCTTGAAAGGCCAGTGTCCTAGGCCGCTAGACGATGGGGGCATGAAGTGTGCACCAGAAAGAAATATACTATAAAATACAGAACAGTTCAAGTGGTCAAGGATGTAAATAAATCGTTACGAGATAATGCTTCGTGGGGATTGCGAGCTTCTTTGTTTTTTTGATTCTAAATTGCATTTATATTTTCATCTAAAATCAAAGGGCCACGAGGGGCCCCGCTATTTTTCTTCCTGCTTCTTTCTGTCGAAGAAAGCAAGGATCAGGGCGATGATACCAACTACCAGGCCGTTTGCAAGTGCTGCTCCTTTGGAACCGGTTATACCCGGAATGAAAGCGGCTATGATCAACCAGATTCCCAGCAGAAGCTCAATCCAGCCGGCAACTTTTGAGGTCCCAAGCATGAAAATACCTGCTATGAGAAGAACAACACCGACGATCAGAAAATCCGCAATGTTCGCTCCTTTACTGCCAACGATTCCAGGAATGAGGGAAGCAACGATCAACCAGAGCGAGAAGATAAGAACAATCCAACCTCTCCAAGACATACCGATCCCTCCTCTCATTGGGAAGTTTTTAAAACGTACTTAAAACCTTCCCTTAGTATATTTCTGACGTGTTTGTTGTTCAGTTTGTACCGCATGTACCTGCCGTGACGTTTGGCTTTTACGAGATTTAAGTGGCGCAAAACTTTGAGCTGAGCTGACACTGCCGATTGATCCATCCTCAGGATCTCGGCTATCTTTCCAACGCACATGTCTTTTTTCGAGAGGAGGAGCAATATTCTGAGTCTTGTTGGATTCATCATTTGCTTCTATCCATCGTTTGCAGGCAAATCTTTCCAGATTGAACTCGTTTTCTATTTCAAAAGTTATCATCCCTAAACAAATACATGAATATATTATCATCTGTTCATATGTTATACCATCTTGTGAGTCAACGTCAAGTTATTAATAAACGATTTCATGAAATTTTGAGGAAAGTTCTTATCGTTCTATGTGTTTGGCATTCCCAAGGGGATTCGAACCCCTGCCTCTGGCTTGATATTGTAAAATGATAAACGACTCAGCAACGCTATCGAGGGATGTGAAACACTTGAAGCCTGTTTTTTATCTCTTACTCAGTGTTTTAGTGGCGTCCTTTTCAGGGATATTCATAAAGCTCTCTTCTCTTCCACCTACAACCATCGCTTTCTACAGAGTTTTCATTGCTTCATTGCTTTTCTTTCTGGTGAAGAGAAGAGTCGGGCTTTTTTCTTTGAAGAAGGAGATGCTTTCCTTGATTGCTGGCTTTTTCCTTGCGATGCACTTTTTCTTCTGGGTTTCCGCCTTCAACCACACCACCGTTGCCGGAGCTGTTATACCTTTGACGCTTCAGCCTGTTTTGACGGGATTGCTCTCGTGGCTGATCTATGGAGAAAGGATCAGTCCTTTCAGAATTGTCACGGGAAGCACGGTTGTTACGGGGGTGGTACTGGCTCTTGCTGGAAAAGAGGGTTTTTCAGGTGTTTCGAGGGGTGATTTGCTTGCAGTTGTTGGTGTGGTGTTCTTTTGTGGGTACCTTGTTCTTGGAAGATACCTGAACAGGGCCATGGGAAGTATGGAGTTCAGTCTGAGAACGCACGCTTTAGCTTCAGCTGTTCTGGCTTTTCTTGTGCCATCGTTCGGGGTCGTTGAAACGAAGGAGTGGTTCATCCTAATCGGTCTGGGGGTGGGATGTTCGTTTCTGGGGTATCTTTTCATCAATCTCTCGCTCAGATATTTTTCCTCAAGTGTGGTGAGTGTTGTTCTGGTTGGAGAGCCGGTTCTTTCTGTCCTGTGGTCTTTTCTTCTTCTGGGTGAAGCTGTGACATTTTTTGAAGCCATCGGTTTTATAGTTTCAGTAATAGGACTTGTATTATTCATTCTAAAAACTTGAAACTGTCCAAATAAAGTATTAGAATATACTACAGAAGCGAAGCGAAGGCTCACAAGACGCGGTAATACTCACAAGGGGGTGTTTTCATGCCTTACATATACAGATGCAAAAAATGCGGGGCAATCTACTACTCTGCAACGTCCATCGAATATCAGCTGAACAAGTACTGCGAAAAATGTGACGGAGAGCTCGAGCAGCTGGGTGAAGAAGGAGAAGTGATGGAAAAAGAAGAAGAGGAGAAAAAAAGCGAGAAAAAGAAGAAAGAATAAGGGAGGCATAGCCTCCCTTTTAAATTTCTCTCAGGGCTTTTTTGAGCGTTTCAACTGCTAAGTCGATTTCGCTGTACTCTACTGTGAGTGGTGGTAAGAATCTGATTGTGTTGTTACCTGCTGGAACGACGAGCAGTCTATTTTCAAAGCATTTCGTGGCGACCTCTCTGTTGTTCATTTCCTCTCCGAACTGAACCCCTATCATGAGTCCCATTCCCCTCACGTCGGCTACCACGTCGAATTCTTCTTTCATTTCCTGGAGCTTTTTCATGAGGTAGTTTCCTTTCTCTTCCACTTCTTCGAGGAAGCCTTCCTTCGTCAACTCTTTGATCACGGTCACCCCAGCCCTGCAGGCAAGTGGGTTTCCTCCGAACGTGGTGCCGTGATCTCCTGGCTCCAGAACGTCCGCTCTTTCGTTCACAATGACCGCTCCAATAGGCACTCCCCCACCGAGTCCCTTGGCGGTTGTGAGAATATCCGGAACGACTCCATACTTTTGATACGCGAAGAGTTTCCCGGTCCTTCCCATTCCACACTGAACTTCATCGAACACAAGAAGCGCGTCGTACTCGTCGCAGAGTTTTCTCGCCTCTTCGAGGAATTCTTTGGCGGCGGGTACTATTCCGCTTTCCCCTTGAATTGGTTCGAGGAACACAGCGCACACGTCTTCTGACATCTTTCTTCTCAGGTCTTCGATGTTGTTGAACTCGAAGTATTCAAAACCGGGAACGAGTGGTTCAAAAAGTTTCTGATATTTCGGCTGTCCCGTTGCTGTGAGAGAACCCAGAGTTCTTCCGTGAAAAGAGTTATAAGCGGAGAGGATTTTGTATTTTTTCTCACTCCTTCTCTTTCCGTATTTTCTCGCTATCTTTATGGCGGCTTCGTTTACTTCAGTTCCCGTGTTTGCGAAGAAGACCTTGCCGCCGAACGTGTTCTTCGACAGAAGTTCTGCCAGTTCCATCTGTGGGCGGTTCCAGAAAAGATTTGAACAGTGAATGAGCTTTTCTGCCTGATCTTTTATGGCTTCCACCAGTTTTGGGTGGGAATGTCCAAGGACGTTCACCGCTATTCCTGAGGTGAAATCAAGATATGCGTTTCCTTCTTCATCGTAGATCCAGGAGCCCTTACCGTAGACAAACGTCACGGGGAACCTGTTGTACGTGTTCATCAGATACATCTTTACCCCTCCAGTTCTTTTATCATGGTCCCGATACCTTTCCTGCTGAATATCTCCAGCAGGATCGCGTGTTCCAATCCCCCGTTTATGATGTGAACGGCTCCCACTCCACTTCTCACCGCCGACACGGCACATTCGATTTTTGGAATCATTCCTCCCGTCACTGTGCCATCTCTGATCAGGTCCTCTGCTTCGTCCGGTGTCAAAGCGGAAATGAGTTTGCCATCCTTCAGTACACCGTCCACATCCGTAAGGAGAATGAGTTTTTCTGCCATCAGGCTTTTTGCTATCTCCGCAGCCGCGGTGTCAGCGTTTATGTTGTAAGAATGACCGTCTTCCCCTATTCCCACAGGGGCAATCACCGGGATGTAATCGTTCTCTATCAGTGCGTGGAGAATTTCTGGATTGACCTTCTTCACCTTCCCAACGTAGCCTATGTCTCCGTGTTTCGTTTCTTTTTCTGCCACTATGAGTTTTGAATCTTTTCCACAGATTCCGACTGCCCGGCCACCGTGCAGATTCAGGTTCATCACGATTTCTTTGTTGATCTTTCCAACGAGGACCATCTCAACGATTTCCATGGTTTTCTCATCGGTCACTCTGTGACCGTTTTTGAAAACAGGTTCTATACCGAGGTCTTTCATCATCTGAGAGATGGCAGGTCCACCACCGTGAACGATGATCGGCTTTATTCCGGTGTACTTCAGGAGGATTATATCCTGAATGAAGGCTCTCTTTGCGTTCTCCTGCTTCATAGCACTGCCACCGAACTTTATGACGAAGGTCTTTCCGTAGAATTCCTTTATGTATGGAAGAGCTTCGAGGAGAACGTTGACCGTGTCAATCCTCATGTTCTATACCTCCCGTTTATCTCAACGTACTTCTCCGTGAGGTCACATCCCCACGCCTTTGCGGTCTCTTTTCCCTGTTTCATGTCGAGTACTATCCTTATTCTCTTTTCGCTGAGGATCTTCTTTGCCTCCTCTTCATCGAAGGCTACTCCCCGCCCGTTTTCTGCCACTTTTATTCTTCCTGCTTCGTTTTCGAAGAACAGGTCGAGTTTGTTAGGATCGAAAGTTGCACCGGAGTATCCCGCCGCGGCGATGACCCTTCCCCAGTTCGCGTCTTCTCCGTATATGGCCGTCTTCACAAGGTTTGAGGAGACGATCGATCTGGCGATCAGTCTCGCTGACTTTATATCAGGAGCGTTGATTACATGAACCTCTATAACCTTTGTGGCTCCCTCGCCGTCTTCCACTATCTTTTCTGCGAGGACCTGATTCACCTCGTGAACGGCTTCGTAGAGTTTCCAGAAGCCATCCGTTTCAAGTTGGATCGTCGTGTTGCCCGCAAGACCGTTCGCGAGAACGATTACCATGTCGTTCGTACTCGTGTCTCCATCGACGTCTATCATGTTGTAGGAATCATCGACTGAAAGTTTCAGGAGTTTTTCTAACGCTTCTTCAGAGACTTTCGCGTCTGTCGTTATGAAGGAGAGCATTGTCGCCATATTGGGGTGTATCATGCCAGATCCCTTGGCGATTCCCAGAACGGTAATTTCTTTTCCGCCGATCATCACCCTTGTGTTGTGCATCTTCACCTTCGTGTCGGTTGTCATGATGGCTTCGGCAAAAGGAAGAGGATCATCCGAAAGCTCTCTTGCTGCTTCTTCAATACCGCTTTCCACCTTGTCCATGGGAAGCTGAACCCCTATAACTCCTGTGGAGGATACAAGGACACTTTCAACCGGGATTCCGAGCTCTTCAGCCGCTTTCTCTGCCATCCTCCTTGCGTTGATCATTCCCTGTTCACCGGTACATGCGTTGGCCACACCGCTGTTCACAACGATCGCTCTGATGCCGTTCGGATTCTTCTTCAGTATCTCCATGTCGTAAATCACCGGTGCTGCTTTAACAACGTTGGTGGTGAAGACTCCCGCTGCAACACACGGCGCTTCAGAGAAGATGATCCCGAGGTCTCTTCTTTTCTTCTTTATCTTGCAGTGTACTCCTGCGAACCTGAAGCCCTTGGGAGTGAACACTCTTTTTCAACCCCTTTCATGGATATATTGGAGTGAATTCGAGTCCTTTCGTCTCGGCCAGCCCGAACATGATGTTCATATTCTGAACTGCCTGCCCCGATGCCCCCTTCACGAGATTGTCTATTGCACTCATCAGTATGAGAGTGTTCGTTCTCTCTTCCAACTGCATACCAATGAACACGTGGTTGGATCCATAGCACCATTTTGTTGAGGGATAAATTCCCGTGGGAAGAACATGAACGAACGGTTCGTTCCTGTAGAATTCGAGGTACGCTTCGTATATCTCTTCGAGGGATTTGTCCGTTTTCACGTATATCGTCGAGAGGATACCGCGTGTCATGGGAACAAGATGAGGTGTAAACACCACCTTCACTTTCTTACCTGAGATCTTCTCAAGTTCCTGTTCCATCTCGGGAACGTGTCTGTGCTTTGCCACGTTGTAAGGTCTGAGACTTTCGTTCACCTCGGAGAAAAGATAATCCACCTTCTCCTTTCTTCCCGCCCCGGAAACACCGGATTTCGCGTCGACCAGTATCGTTTCTGGATCCACAAGGTTGTGTTTCAGCGCGGGAGCAAGAGCGAGTATGACACTCGTGGGGTAACATCCGGGGTTTCCCACCACCTGAGCGTTCTTTATCTCTTCACGATGGAGTTCTGGAAGTCCATAGACTCTTTTTACATTCTCGTATCCCGGTAGCTCTTTTTCGTACCACTCTTTGTACACCTTCGGATCGTCGAAACGAAAATCCGCGCCAAGATCTATTACCCTAACACCTTCAATCTCTTTGACGAGATCATAGCTCGCACCGGCCGGAAGCGCTGTGAAAAGAACATCGCAATTCTTTGAAACTTCCTCTGGATCGAACTCGCTGAGCACACTGTCTTCTAGTGTCGAAGGGAAGACTTCTTCGAGTTTCTTTCCAGCGTAGGTTCTCGAGGACAGATAGGTTATCTTCACCTCGGGATGGCTCTTCAAAAGCCTGACGAGTTCCAGCCCTGTATACCCTGTCACACCTATTATTCCAGCCCTGATCAATCTTTTTCCCTCCCGTACTTTTCCGCCACCATCCTGTAAGCGTCACGGAACGGCACTCCCTGTTTCACAAGTTCATAGACCCTGTGTGTGGCCAGCACTTCCTCAGTAATACTAGACTCGGATCTTTCTTTATCAACTTCAAGATGGTCAAAAATTATTTTCATTATTCTTACGATATTCTTACTAATCTCAAAAGCCTCTATCATTGGTTTCTTCAGAAGCTGGAAGTCTCTGTGGTAACCGAAGATGAGATTCGACGGCAGAGTGACCGTCATCAGCATCTTCGAAACTATCGCGTGGTGATAAGCTCTTACGAGTTCCAGTGGATCAGGATTTATTTTGTGCGGCATGATGGAACTTCCCGTGCAGAGCTCTTTTGGTAGCTTGAGATAACCTATCTCTGGAAGCGAGAAGAATATGATATCGGAGGCGAACCTGTTCAAGTCGTAGGATATCTGGGAGAGCGTGTGAAGAATCAGATACTCAAACTTCCCCCTGCTGTTCTGGGTGTAGATGGGATTCCACTGGACCCTCGAGAATCCGAGTTCTTTTGCAGTGAACTCTCTGTCTATGTCTATGGGAACACCATAACCGGCTCCAGTTCCTAAAGGCGATTGATCTACGATTTCGTAAGCTGTTTTGAGAAGTTTCAGGTCGTCTTCGAGGGCGTCTTTCAGCGCTCCAGCCCACGTGGCAAAATCTGTTGGCATCGCTTTTCTGGTGTGGGTGTATCCTGGAAATTTCACATCACCAAATTTTTCTATGAATTTTCCAAGAGTCTTTTGAAGTTCTTTGAGGAGGCTTTCTATCTCTTTCAACTCTTCTTTGTACATGAGTCTCAGTGCGGTTAAGACCTGATCGTTTCTTGAACGAGCGGTGTGGATCTTTTTCCCGATCTCTCCAAGCTTTTTCACGAGAAAGTTCTCGATGGCGGTGTGGCAGTCTTCCTCCTCTGGCTTTATCTGGAACTTTCCCTCTTTTACAAGATTGAGGAGCTCACTGAGCGCTTCTTCTATTTTTCTCTGTTCCTCCGCACTCAGAAGGCCTATTTTGCGTAGCATTCTGGAATGTACTACGGAGGCCTTTATGTCGTATTCTATGATCTTCATGTCTGTTATGTAATCGTCTCCGACGGTGAATTTTTCTACTTCTTCGTTGACTTTGTAGCCTTTTTCCCAGAGTTTTTCGTTCATATCTGATACCCCTTTTTCACGAGCTGGTAGACCTTCAACCTCAGGGCGTGAATGTTGATGAAGCCCTTCGAGTCAGTCGCATTGAAGCCCCCTTCAACGTCCATGCTTGAAAGTTCCGGGTTGTACAGCGAGTACGGCGAATATCTCGCGACGGGCATAACGTTTCCTTTGTAGATGGATACCGTCACCTTTCCGGTTACGTTTTCCTGCGCTTTTTTGAACGCTGCAAGAAGGAACTCCATTTCTGGAGAAAACCAGAAACCATTGTATATGAGCTCCGCGAACTTCGGAGCGAGCATGTCTCTCAGGTGCATGACTTCTTTGTCCATGGTGATTCCCTCGAGATCTCTGTGTGCGATCCACAGGATCGTCGCACCCGGGGTTTCGTACACCCCTCTTGATTTTATACCTATGAATCTGTTTTCGACCATGTCGAGCCTTCCCACTCCGTTTTTCGCGCCTATTTCGTTCAGATACTCGAAGAGTTCGAGAGGATCCGTTTTTTCTGTTCCATCATTGGGATTCACGACCTTCACCGGAATGCCGCTTTCGAAGTGGATCTCGAGCAGTGTTTCTTCGTCCGGAGCATCCTTTGGAGAGACCGTCCATGTGAACACGTCCTCGTCAGGTATGTGTGCCGGATCCTCCAGTTTGCCCGCTTCGTGGGATATGTGCATGAGGTTTTCGTCTTCGCTGTAGGGTCTTTTTTTGGAGACTTTGATGGGAATTCCTTTCTCCATGGCGTAGTTTATGAGATCTGTTCTTCCCTTGAATTTGGCGAGAAATTCAGGGTCCTTCCAGGGTGAGATGACTTTGAGATTCGGATTCAAAGCAGCGTAGGTGAGTTCGAATCTCACCTGGTCGTTTCCTTTACCAGTTGCACCGTGTGCGACGTACTGTGCTCCTTCTTTCTCGGCTATTTCCACCTGTCTTTTGGCTATGAGAGGTCTTGCGATGGCGGTCCCAAGAAGGTACCTTCCTTCGTACATGGCGTTTCCAAGTAGTGCGGTGAATATGTAATCCGTGACGAATTCCCTTCTGAGGTCTTCCACATAGACTTTTGAGGCACCTGTCTTCAATGCCTTCTCTCTGATTGCATTGAAATCGTCTTTCTGACCAATGTTCGCAACGTAGGCTATCACTTCGAAACCTTTTTCGCAGAGCCACTTCAGGATAATGGAAGTATCGAGACCACCACTGTATGCAAGAACGACTTTCTCTTTCATGAAGAACCCTCCTTTTTGTTCTTGATAGCATAATTATAGGATTATTTAAAATGATTTATATGAAGTGTTTTTTCACTGTTATTTTCAATTTTGTAAAGGATGAAATCCACATATTATTTTCGTGTTTATGAATATCAATTACGGAAAGGGAATCTCTGTCAATATTGGGAATCTTCCCTATCTTTACGCTTTTCGTTTTTGCCAAATGAAAACTTGAACGAATAAACGATTGAGTGTATAATATTTTTCTGGTATGGAGAGGAGAGGTGGCCGAGGGGTCTAAGGCGCACGCCTGGAGAGCGTGTGGTGGTCAAAAGCCACCCGTGGGTTCAAATCCCACCCTCTCCGCCAGAGAAAGACCGGGACTTTTCAGGTCCCGGTTTTTCATTCATCATACGGGGTGGGTGAGAACATGTTTGAAGAAATGATCCTCGAGAAGGTAAGAAAAGAAGCAGAAAGGATAGCAGAAGAACAAGGATTGGAAATATTCGATGTTCAATACAGACGTGAGAGCAGAGGATGGGTCCTCAGGATCATCATAGACAATCCCGTGGGTTATGTGAGTGTGCGGGATTGTGAACTCTTTTCGAGGGAGATAGAACGATTTTTGGATCGTGAAGACCTCATAGAGCACTCTTACACACTCGAAGTCTCTTCGCCGGGACTCGACAGACCACTGAGAGGTCCGAAAGACTACGTTCGTTTCACTGGAAAACTTGCAAAGATAGTAACAAAAGATGGAAAAACCTTCATAGGCAGAATCGAATCCTTTGTCGATGGGACAATCACGATCTCGGACGAAAAGAGGAAATACGAAATAAACATCGATGATGTGAAGAGAGCGAATCTGGAAGTGGAATTCTAAGGAGGTGGCATTATGAACATAGGTTTGCTGGAAGCCCTCGACCAGCTGGAGGAAGAAAAAGGAATTTCCAAAGAGGAGGTCATCCCTATCCTCGAAAAAGCACTGGTGAGTGCCTACAGGAAGAACTTTGGAAATTCCAAGAACGTGGAAGTTGTTATAGATAGGAACACGGGAAACATAAAGGTGTATCAGCTACTCGAAGTTGTGGAAGAGGTGGAAGATCCGGCCACACAGATATCCATCGAAGAGGCAAAAAAGGTCGATCCCCTCGCGGAAGTTGGCTCTGTTGTTAAGAAGGAGTTGAACGTTAAGAATTTCGGGAGGATAGCTGCACAGACGGCAAAGCAGGTTCTCATTCAGAGGATCAGAGAACTCGAGAAGGAGAAACAGTTTGAGAAGTATTCCGAACTCAAGGGAACGGTTACAACCGCAGAAGTCATAAGAGTCACGGGTGAGTGGGCAGACATCAGGATAGGAAAGCTCGAGACAAGACTTCCAAAGAAAGAGTGGATCCCTGATGAGGAAATCGAGGCTGGTGACTTGGTGAAGGTTTACATCATCGATGTGGTGAAAACGACCAAAGGGCCAAAGATACTCGTGAGCAGGAGAGTACCGGAGTTCGTAATTGGCTTGATGAAACTCGAAATTCCGGAAGTGGAGAATGGAATCGTGGAAATAAAGGCCATTGCCAGAGAACCTGGTGTTCGAACAAAGGTAGCGGTTTCGTCGAACGATCCGAACGTTGATCCCATAGGTGCCTGCATTGGTGAAGGAGGATCAAGGATAGCCGCTATACTGAAGGAGCTCAAGGGCGAGAAGCTCGATGTTCTGAAGTGGTCGGACGATCCCAAGCAGCTCATAGCGAACGCTCTCGCACCGGCTACCGTCATAGAAGTGGAAATACTCGACAAAGAGAACAAAGCAGCACGCGTTATCGTTCCTCCGACACAGCTTTCCCTTGCCATAGGAAAAGGAGGGCAGAACGCAAGACTTGCTGCAAAACTCACAGGATGGAAAATAGACATAAAACCGATCATGAACCTGTGAAGCAGGAGGAGGTGCTCGGATGTACGAAGAACTTCGAAACGAATTGAAGAAGAGGAAATACAGAATCACGGCACAGAGAGAAATGATTCTCAAGATCTTTCTGGAGTCTCGAGGGAGGCATCTGGGAGTAGAAGAGGTTTACCGAGAACTTTTGAACAGGAACGTTCGAATAAGCAAAGCCACAGTTTACAGATCGGTGGAACTTCTTGTGGAGCTGGGGTTCCTGAGAAAGCTGAACTTCGGAGAAGGGCTTTACAGGTACGAGCTGGCCGATCGATCTAACAGGGAATCGCATCAGCACGTGATTTGCCAGAAATGCGGGAGGATCGTGGAGATAAACTCGGAACAGGTGAATAAGATAATATCAGACATCTCTAAAAAAACAGGTTACGCTATAAAATGGCACGATCTGAAATTTTACGGAATATGTCCCGAATGTCGGGAGAAAGAAAAAGAAGAGGAAAAAAGATCAAAATGAAGTAAAGATACTGTGGAAGAGGAACTTCAGGGAGCAGATTCGCCAGTTTTATGAACCCGTTCAGAGGAAGCGATACGATGTTCGTTATCTTTGCTGCGATCAGAGCGGATGTTTTGAGACCCAGGAGGAAAAGAAGAAACGAAAGGTGAGCGAGCCACGTTACTGGTATCATGAGAAGGGATACAGGAATGGAGAGAATCAGAGCCGACATATTGGTTCCTCCAAAGAAAAGGCAGAGAAACGGTAAAGCCGACAGATAAGCCTTCACTGTCAGTTCGAAAATGTTTTTTGACTCCAGTATGCAAAGGGTGACAAAGAAGGACAACAGGAAAGAGGGAGTGAAAACAATGGTGGGATCCACGATCATCATAAAGGATCCCACCGTTGCCGTTGTATGAAGGGGAGTCGTCCTGAAACCGAAGATTTTGAACGTGACCCAGAGAAAAATAGTCAGGTAAGCCCTGATCACAGAAGGCGTGCCCACTGCGATCACGTAGGGAACAAGTAACAAAAGCGCGGCAAGTTCCTGGTAAGTTCTTCTCCATGTCAGGAAAGACAACAGCGTTGTGTAGAGTGAGAAAGCTATTCCCACGTGCAGTCCTGAAACTGCAAAGAAGTGTCCCAGACCACTTCTGTAAATATCTCCGTTTTTCTCTCCGAAAAGTACGGAAAGAACTGTTCCGTTCGCCATTCCGGAGAAAGACTCTTTCAGGGTCTTGAGGGAAGGCTTTTCGACCTTTTTTATGTACGAAGGATGGAAGGCCTTTCCATCGAAGTATCCGATTGCGTAGACGTATCCCTCTTCTGAGGTTTCTATTCTCACAGGGTGTATCCTCTTCCACTTTTCTTGAAACACTTTCACCTGTTTCAACCTTCCCCTTTCCGCATATCCTACCAGTTCGTAGTTTCCAGCGGGAAGGGTTCCAATCTGGTAGAGGGAAGCGCTCAGAAGAGTGAAGAGTATCACCACAGAGATATCTTTGTTTCTTTTCCAGAAGATAGCTGCCAGTAGAAAAAGCACGTACCACGGAAAACGAAAAAGGGCGCCGATCAGCGCCCCGAGACACAGGGAGAAGAAAACGAGTATCATGCTCCGAATTTTTCCAGCCTTCCGGCGTACGCGAGCGCCAGGGTCATGACGTCGCTCGCATGGATCGTTCCGAGTGTGCCCCTCGCGCATTCGAACTCGTTGAAAGCCTGAGAGAGACCTCTTCTTGTATATTTGGACCAGATGAGAAGAGGTACGGGATGCCAGCTGTGCGCTTTCAGCGGAACGGGAGTGGAATGATCACCCGTAATCACAAGAACGTCGGGATTCAGTGAAACTATCTCTGGAATGATTGCATCGACTTCTTCTATCACCTTCACCTTTTCTTCGAATTTTCCATCTTCACCGTAAGAGTCGGTTTTCTTCACGTGGACGTAGAAAAAGTCGTAGTCGTTCCATTTTTCCTTCAGCGTTTTTATCTCATCTGCTACAGTTTGGCCCGTTTCTATTATTTCCATTCCCACGAGTTTTGCAAGTCCCCTGTACATCGGGTACGTTGCTATGGCTCCCGCTTTCATCTTGTAAACTTGAGGGAATTTCGGAAGATCCGGGTACTTGGAAAAACCTCTGATGAGGGCGAAGTTTATCTTCGGATTGTCTTTCAGAACTTCCGCTATCTTTTTGATCAATTCGTTGGCGATCCTTGCCGTTTTTTTCGAAGGTTCGTCCAGACCTTCTGCCCAGACCATGGGATGTCCTTCTTTCTGGGGATCTGCATCTGTCACGTTATCTCCGAGCCCTTCTCCTGTGAATTTCACAACGAATCTGTGTTCCTTTCCAGGGTAGAAAGTGATCTCCACGTCTTCGATTTTCTTTATCTTTTCCGAGAGCAGCTGAACCACCTTGGAGGATTCTTCTGTGGCAGGCCTTCCGGCTCTTCTGTCGAGGACCACTTTTCCATCCCAGGTGGCAAAATTCGCCCTTGCAACGACGTCTTTTTCCCCTACCTCAACACCTATGCCGAGAGCTTCGAGTATTCCTCTTCCAATCTGGTACCTTATGGGATCGTATCCGAACAGTGAAAGATGTCCTGGTCCACTGCCCGGGGTGATTCCGGGAAGAACGGGTATCGTCTGTCCGAGATCACTTTCTTTTGCCAGATTGTCCAGATTCGGAGTGTTCGCAGCCTGAAGAGGTGTTTTTCCGTTCACGGGAATGTCCCCAAGACCATCCATTACGAGGAGAACAATCTTTGCTTTTTCTTCTGTGACGAGTTTCGATACGAACTCCTGTTTATCGAACATCTCTATCCCTCCTTCTGAAAAGTCAGTTTCTCCAGTAGATATTTTAACCTTTCGTCATCTGATACAGGTGTTCCCTGCTCTATGGATTGTAGAAACGCGATAACAAGATCCGAGAGTCTGTTGAAATCAAACCTGTCTGCGTGCCTGAATCTGGCGAGCCTCAGAGAAAATTTCCAGTTCACATCCTGGGTCTCCGCGACCAGTTCTCTCAAAAGTTCCTCCATGGTAGGTTCTTCTTCAGCGAGAAAATACTGGAAAGTTCTCGTCAAAACGATTGTGGAGGCGATCATCACAGAGCTACCGTAGAACGCGGAGACGAATTTCACGGCGTTTTCTTCCATTTTGAAGATATCAGGGGATTCGAACATGATACCAAGGATCACCTCAAGCATTTCTGAAGAGTCCAGTGTGGTATCGTAAAACGGGAACTCACCTTCTCTGAGTTTTTCTATTCGCTTTTTCACGTTCTTGTCTTCTGAATCGATTTCTTCCGAAAGGGCAACAACATCGATAGTGCCATCGAAAAAGTAATCTTTCAGCCATTCGAATTCCTCTTGAGAAGGAATCACCACATCCTTTTCTGCGAGTGAGATCATGAATTCGGCTCTATCTTTCAGCTCATCCGAGACTTCCGAGAGGATGGATATGGCTTTCTCCTTCTCAAAGTGAAGCAGGATCGTTCCGTAGTTGTACTTCAGAATCTCCTCTTCTTTATGCCTGCGGTAAGCATCCTCAAAAACCTCGAGGGCTTCTTCGTACAGCCCGAGTGTCTTGAGAAGGAGTCCGTATTCGTTGGCTACTATGGGATCATCGGGGTTTTTTTCATAAAGTCTCTTTAGGATTTCGAGAGCTTCGAAGAGTTTTCCGAGTTTTATGAGAGTGTAAGAGAGATTGTACTCCACATGATCTTTTCGTTCTATTTCCAGAGCCTTTTTGAAGAACTTCTCTGCTTCTTTGAATCGTTGGAGCTGATTGTAGATAACTCCCAGTCTTTCGTAGACTTCGACAAAATTGGAGTCTTTCTCGAGGATTCTCCTGTATTCTTCGATCGCTTCTTCGAGCCTTCCTTCTTCCAGAAGGAGATCTCCTTTCTTGAGGAGTGGTAAGAGAAACTCTTTGTTGACTTCGTAGGCTTTTTCGTAGAAGAGAAGACTGTCTTCGATCTCGTTTTTCTCTTTGAGTATACCGGCAAGTTCAAAATATGCTGGTGCGAAACGGTCGTTCATCGAAATGGCGAGCCTCATTTCGATTTCTGCTTCTCCAAGCTCTCCTCTGTGTTTCAGGAGAAGTCCACGGTAGAAATGATAGCGGTAGTCGTACTGAACTTCCTTGGCTTTTTCCAGAATTTTCTCGGCTTCGTCGAGCTTTCCTTCGCGCAGGAGCTGTTTGAATTTCTCGTAGAGGAAGAACACATAATAGGATCTGTAGTATTCATCCTTTGTGATCTCGTATTGGGCTTCCAGACCCCTCAATATGACATCGAGGGGTATCCTATCTTCTTCCAGTACCTTCGGGAGATCTTCAGCGAGGACAGGGAGTTTCACTGGAAGATTATTCTGTTTCGCTTTTTCTGGATCCAGCGGGAGATAAACGATTGCCTTTATATTTCCACCTCTCATTGTAGAAGCATCAAATAAGGATAGTGAGGCTGTCCTCCTTCGTAGATTTCAAGATCGAGATTTGGGAATTCTTCTCCTATGAGTTTTTGAATCTTTTCAAGTTCTGGTTTTCTGTAGTTGTCTCCCAGAAAAACCGTCAGTATCTCTTTTTCGTGTGCGTTTTCCTTTTCCAGAGCTTCTTTCAAGACCTTCACGAGGCTGAACCCGTGGGACACGAGTTCCTTTCTGACAAACAGCAGATACTCGCCTTTCCTTATTCGTCTGTTTCCGTACCTGGAATCTCTCACTGCCCTTGTAACGGAGATGGGAACACACTGGGAGATGGCTTCTTCAAACCTCTTTAGAAGGTCTTCAGGTTCCGCGTCGGGATCGTACTCCACCATGGCAGCCACACACTCTTGAACGAAGGAAGTTGGAACAACGATCACTCTTCTATCGTCGAACGCTTCCGCTACTTGCTTTGCTGTGAGAAGGACGTTTGCGTTGTTTGGGAACAAAAAGACATTCTTGGCATGTGTCTGTTCCACGGCTGCTTTCAGATCGGCAAAGCTGGGATTCATAGTCTGACCGCCGGGCACTATCACGTCCACTCCGAGGCTCTTCAGTATATCTGAGATACCCTTTCCAGGGGAAACAGCGACAACCCCGATTTCCTTTGTGGGCTGTGTAGAAATCACATGTTCGTGCTGAAGCTTCATGTTGTCTATTTTCACCTTTACTATTTCTCCGAATTCGATGACTTTTTCCAGTACTTGACCCGGATGATTCGTGTGAACGTGCAGTTTTATCAGGTCATCCTGCTCGACGAGGACAACAGAGTCACCGATCTTGTTGAGGAAAGCTTCGAGTTCGCTTTTTTCAACCACCTGGTTCCTCCTGACAGCCACTTCCGTGCAGTAGCGGTTCGTTATCTCTTCAAAGGCCATTCTCTGGAGCTCTTCAACGGAAGCCTGTTCCACCTCTTCCAGATTAACCTGTATGTTTCCCTTTACGGCGTCCCTCATGCCTTCGAATATGTAATAGAGGCCCTTTGCACCGGCATCCACTACACCGGCTTCTCTGAGTTTTTGAAGCATGTGTGGAGTTCTGTTCACAGTGTCTCTCGCTGTTTCGACAATCCAGTCGAAGAGTTCCTCGAAAGTTTCAAAATTCTTGCCTTGTAGCCGTTCATCCAGAACCCTCACGACCGTTAACATCGTTCCTTCAACGGGTCTCATGACGGCGCTGTAAGCGACTTTTCTGGCGTTTGAAATCATTTTTACGAAATCCGCTGGTGTGATGTACTCTCTAGGAGAAGCGTCCGCCATTCCCCTCAGAATCTGGGACAGTATCACCCCGGAGTTTCCCCGGGCTCCCATCAGTGCGCCTTCTTTTACGGCTTTCCATACCTCAACGAGATCATCGCTTTTAACGTTGTCTATGTACTTGCACGCCTCCAGCATGGTGGAACACATGTTGGACCCCGTGTCTCCGTCTGGAACGGGAAACACATTCAGGGCGTTTATTTCATCTCTGTGTTTTAATAGATTTTCAGTTGCCTTCTTTATGATGATTTTGAGAAATCTGCCTGTGATCTTTTTCAAGGTCTCTACCTCCGTTTCACCTGATACCTACCACATGGACTGTTATGTTCAGCTTTTCACACCCAGCGAGGGTTTTCAGCTTGTGAGCAACGTTGTCCGCAATGTTCTTGGCGACTTCTCTGATGTTCACTCCGTATTCTACTTCGATGTACACATCAACGTTGAGAGAAGAATCTTCCAGTTCCTCGATCTTAATGCCTCTGTCTCCTCCAAAGATTCTCTCAAAGAAGGAACGAGAATCTCCCAGCCCTACCGTTCCGTAGCTCTCCAGAGTCGCAAAGTACACGATTTTTTTCAGTGCGTTGAGTGTAATTTCGAGTTCCCCATTTTCCAGCATGATCCTCATACTTTCCCCTCCCTACTTCTGGCCTTAATATATGTTAGCACAGTTTTGGTGAGCCCCTCCGAATCCAGCCCCAGCATGCTGAGAAGTTCTTTTCTACCCCCATGAGGAACGAAAAGATCTTCGACACCTAAATTAACGATCTTTCCCTGCCATCCCATTTCTTGAAGTCTCTGAGCAACGAAAGATCCAAAACCACCGATTTTCATGGCCTCTTCAACGGTGATAATGAGATCGTGATCCCTGGCGATTTCTTTCAGAACAGCTGTGTCCAGCGGTTTCACCGTGAGAGCATTAACCACAGTTACATCCAGCGGTATCTTCAAAACTTCGTTCAAAATGGTACCGGTCGCTATTATCGTGGCTTCCCTTCCTCTCTTCAATATCTTCCAGCCAAGGTCGATCTCTTTCATGTTCTCCAGGAGGGATTCGACTTCACCGTAGAAGGATTCTTTGGGGTATCGAATGGCAACAGGGCCATCGAGGTGCTTTAGAAGGGTGTACAGTGAATTCACGAACTCCTCAGGAGAAGACGGAGAGATGATCTTCATGTTCGGGACAGGAAGCAGATAATTTATGTCGAACAGGCCGTGATGGGTGGGACCGTCTTCTCCCACCACACCGGATCTGTCGATCGCAAAGAGAACGGGAGCGTTCTGCAAAGCTACATCGTGAATAATCTGATCGTACGCTCTCTGTAAGAAGGTAGAGTATATGGCGACCACAGGCTTCATTCCGTGAAGACCGAGAGCGGCTCCAAAAGTTACGCACGTCTGCTCCGTTATTCCGAGATCGAAGAAGCGATCGGGATGTTCTTTCTGGAAGATGGAAAGCCCCGTTCCATCAGCCATCGCAGCCGTTATGGCGACAATTTTTTTATCTTCTCTCGCTATTCTTGAAAGGGTATATCCCAGGAGTTCACTGTAAGAGAGCATTTTCGGTTTTTCAGATGGCGGAGCGCTGTGATACTTTGTGGGATCTTCTTCTGCGGCGGTGAATCCTTTCCCTTTTTTAGTCACCACGTGAACAACCGATGGATAATCGTAGTCTCTGATTCTTTTGAAAACTTTTTCCAGTAGCTCTATGTTGTGGCCGTCAAAGGGGCCGAAGTATTTCAATCCGAGGGATTCAAAGAAGTTGGTTCCCTGTATCATTCCCTTGAGACTGTCTCTCAAATATTTCATCTCTTCCTCGACTTCGAATCCAATTTCTGTCTTTTCGAGAACCTTCTTCAAGACTTTTTTTCCTTTCAGGTAAATAGGACTGGTTCTCAATTTCGAGAGATGGTAGGCCAACCCACCTACGTTCGGCGAAATGGACATGCCGTTGTCGTTCAGTATGATCTTCATTTTTGAGTTGAGATTCTTCAGCTGGTTCAATGCTTCGAGTGCCATTCCGGAGGTGAGGGCACCATCACCGATGACAACCACAACGTGTCTCTTCTCTTCGAGCAGCTCAAAGGCTTTTTCGAAACCAAGGCCTGCGGCTATGGAGGTTCCAGCATGGCCTGTTCCAAACCAATCGAATGAGGACTCTCTTCTTGTCACAAAGCCACTGAGACCACCAAAGGTTCTTATTGTGTGAAACAGATCATCACGACCGGTGAGGATTTTGTGTGTGTAAGTCTGGTGGCCGGTATCCCAAATAATGGCGTCCTCTCTCGGGTCGAAGACCCTGTACAGAGCGAGGGTCAATTCTATTGTTCCAAGATTCGATGCGAGGTGCCCCCCGTTTTTCAGGACAACTTCTGTGATCCTTCTTCGAATATCCTCGGCCAGTTTTTTCAGCTCATCGTAACTCATTCTCTTGATCTCGTCCAGGAGCATCTATCTCACCTTCCAGCTCTTTCATCACGTCGATGATCTTCAGTCTGTTTTGCTGAAGAATCTCTTTGCACTTTCTGTAGAGTTCCACTCCGCGTTCGAAGAGTTTGATGGATTCTTCAAGGGGAAGATCTTCTTTTTCCAGTCTGTTTACGATTTCCTCCAGTTCTTTCATCATTTCCTCGAAATTCACTCTATCACCTGCGCTTTCTTGGTTCCATCTTTGAAAACGAGTGACACAGCGTCTCCTTGTTTCAAGATAGAAGATTCTTTAACGATTTCCTCACCTTTTTTCACCAGGACAAACCCTCTTTCGAGAGGTCTCAACGGGTTCAAACTTTCGAGCATTCTACCGAGACTGTCGAGTTTCTCTTGGTTGTGCTCGAAATAATCTATGAGTTTCTTTCTCAACTTTGTGGTCAATTCTTTGACCTTCTCTATTTTAAATTCGTTTAGCTCGAGTTTCCTTCTGCCGATCATTCTGAGGCGAAAATAAAGTGTTTCCAACTTTTTCTCTTCCACGTTGAATCTGTTAGACAGGGAAGTTGTTAGCTTTTCGAGGAATAAGTCCAGGTCTTCGTGTATCTCACTCACATCCGGTATCACGTACTCAGCAGCACCCGTTGGAGTGTGCATTGCCACATCTGCCACGAAATCCGCTATCACACGGTCTATCTCGTGTCCTATTCCCGTCACAACGGGATGTCGAAGTTTGAGAATCTCACGGATCACATCCTCTTCGTTGAAGACCCAGAGGTCCTCTTTGGAACCGCCACCCCTCACGATCATAACAAGATCGAGATCGTATTCGTTAGCCTTTCGCAGAGCTTTTATGAGCTCCTCTCTTGCAGAATCACCCTGAACGGAAGCGTGGAAAACGTAAATTTCGAGTGGGGCTTTTCTTTCTCTGGCAGTTCTTATCACATCCTGCAAAGCAGCGGAGTCTCGAGATGTGATGATACCGATCTTCTTAGGAAATCTGGGGATGGTTTTCTTTGCTCTGGAAAGGAGACCTTCTTCGAGGAGTTTTTTCAGTGTGGTTTCGAATTTTATCTGATACATACCAACTCGATCCAGATATCTCACGTTCGAGCAGATGAATCTGTAGGTTCCATGAGGAATGTAGACACTGACACTTCCCTCGACAAGAGCCATTCTACCTTCTTGAAGACGAATTCCCATGTTGTCTCCACCAAATATTACACACTCCAGTCTGGCGTTTTCCTCAACCAAGGAGAAAAAAATATGCCCCTTTCTGGGGCGCACACCAGAGATCTCACCGTAAACGCTCACGTTGGTGAGATAGGGATCTCCTTCTATCAGGTTCTTTATGTACTCGTTTATCTCTGTAACGGAATAGGTGTAATCCTTCATTTCATTTGTCTCTCCGCCGCTCTCACAACGTGTTCAAACAGGAGTACGGTTGTCACCTGCCCCACACCCCCTGGAACGGGTGTCACTCTGGCGATCTCTTCAACCGATGGATCGACATCTCCCTGGAGTTTTCCATCCACGTAGTTTATTCCCACGTCTATCACAATAGCTCCTTCTTTTACCATGTTCTTTTTCAAAAAGTTCGCTCTACCGACGGCTACCACCACAATGTCGCTGTTTTTCGTTATTTCTTCGAGATTCACCGTTCTGGAGTGACAAACCGTGACGGTCGCGTCCCTTCCTTTCTTCAAGAGCATCAGGGCGAGTGGTTTTCCCACGGTGACACTCCTTCCAACAACGGTTACTCTTTTTCCGGAGAGGCTTACCTCTCTTTCCAGTATTCTCACAGTAGCTTCGGCAGTGCACGGTGGAAAGAGCTCTTCATCGTAAAGAAGAAGTCCGAGATTAGCAGGATTCACACCTTCAACGTCTTTCTCAACGGGAACATAGGAAAGGATTTCCCTTTCGTCGAGACCTGGAGGAAAAGGTCTTGCGACGAAGACTCCGTTCACACTTTCGTCTGATTCGAGTTTCTTCAGAGTGGAAACTATATCCTCAGGAGAAACGTTCAGAATTTCAAAAGCTATTCCGAGTTTCTCGGCTTTTTTCCTCTGAGACTTTAAATAAGAAAGAGTCGATGGATCATCTGTGCACACAACGCTGACCAGTTTGGGAGTGAAACCGAGTTTTTCTATTCTCTCTTTTGTTCTTTCCTCGATGCTTTGAGCTATTGTCTTACAGTCGATCCACACGTTGTGACCCCCTTCATGAAACACCCACTACGTTACCATCATTGTCTACGTCCATATTCAAGGCGTTTGGTCTTTCCGGAAGACCAGGCATCAAATTTATATCCCCTGAAAGAGCAACAACGAAACCTGCTCCAGCAGATACGAGAAAATCACTGACAACGAACGTGTATCCTTCGGGTGCACCTCTGAGAGATGGATTGTGGGAAATGGACTTTGGAGTTTTGGCAACGATCACGGGAAGATCATCAAAACCGTGTTTTTTGATAAACTTAAGAGCATTTTTTGCGGCATCGGAAAATTCCACTCTTCCGGCTCTGTAGATTTCTTTTGCAAGGATCTCTATCTTCTTTTCCACAGGATCGTTCATCTCGTAGAGGTAAACCGGTTTTACATCCTTTGCAGCTTCCATCACAGCTTTTGCGAGTTCGATGCCGCCTTCACTACCCTTTTCGAAGACCTCGCTGACTGCCACCCTCACACCGAGTCTTTCGCATTCTTTCATCACGTAAGCGATTTCCTTTTCTGTGTCCGTACCGAACCTGTTCAGCGCTATCACGACGGGTAGATTGAATTTTCTCAGATTTTCGACGTGTACTTTGAGATTCTTGAATCCTTCTTTGAGGGCTTCCAGGTTTTCCTCGTGGATGTTTTTGAGGTCCGCGCCACCGTGGTACTTCAAAGCTCTCACTGTGGTCACCAGAACGGCTGCGTTCGGATAAAAGCCACCGATACGGGAAACAAAGTCGATGAATTTTTCAGCACCGAGGTCTGCGCCAAAACCCGCTTCCGTGACAGTGTATTCGGAGAGTTTCATAGCCATCTTCGTCGCTATGATGGAATTGGTACCGTGTGCGATGTTGGCGAAAGGTCCGCAGTGTATGAGCGCTGGAGTTCCTTCTGTTGTCTGAACAAGATTGGGATTCATGGCATCTTTCAAAAGAACGGCCATGGCACCCTGAATTCCAAAATCAGAGACCCTGACGATTTTCCTGTCAGTGTTGAGCGCTACGATTATTCTTCCAAGCCTTTCTTTCAGATCCTTCATGTTTTCAGACAGAGCCAGAATGGCCATCACTTCGGAAGCGGCTGTGATTATGAATCCATCCTCTCTTGGAAATCCGTTTGCCGATCCTCCAAGACCGACCACTATGTTTCTCAAAGCACGATCGTTCATGTCCATAGTTCGCTTCCAAAATACTCTTGTTATGTCTATTTTGAGTTCGTTGCCGTGTTTTATGTGGGAATCCAGAACGGCCGCCAGCAGATTGTGAGCGGAGGCCACGGCGTGTGTATCTCCTGTGAAATGAAGGTTTATTTCATCGGAAGGAAGAACCCTCGACCTGCCACCTCCTGTCGCACCGCCTTTCAATCCAAGGGTGGGGCCGAGGGAAGGTTCTCTCAAAGTAACTATCGATTTCTTACCGATTTTGTTCAGAGACATGGAAAGTCCTATGCTAGTGGTAGTTTTTCCTTCACCTGCAGGGGTGGGGGTAACCGCCGTCACGAGAATCAGTTTTCCGTCTTCACGATTTTCGAGACTTTTCAAGAATCTGTGGTCGATCTTCGCTATGTAGTGGCCGTAAGGATAGAGAACATCGTCTTTCAATCCCAACTGATCGGCGATCTCTTTGATCGGTTTCAAGATTATCACCTTCAAAGTTCGAATTTTTCTTTTGGAGCGTGTTCTTTGGCGATTCTGTCCAGTATTCCGTTGACGAATTTTCCGCTGTTTTCTGTACCGTATCTCTTGGCTATTTCTATGGCTTCATCGATGGTCACTTCTATAGGGATGTCTTTTTCGAAGAGAAGTTCGTATGTAGCGAGTCTCAGAACGTTTCTGTCCACAACCGATAGTCGGTTCAAAGACCACTTTTCCAGATATCGGGAAATGAGATCGTCTATCATGGGAAGGTTCTCTTTTATACCTTTTATGTATCGTTGGGCATCTTCTTTTGCCTTTTTATCGTAGGTTTCATCCAGAATTTCCTCAAGAATCTGCTCAAGATCTTCGTCTCTTCTGAATTCATGCTGAAAAAGGGCTTTGAAGACAGCAAGCCTCATTCTTCGCCTCGGTGTTTTCATGTCTGGATCTCCTTTCCAGATTTATTCTTTCTTTTCTTCATCCTCCTTGGTTTCTTCTGGTTCTTCTTCCAGTTCCTCTTCTTTCTCAAAGACGTTCTCCACTGTGACGTTGATGGATTCCACTTTCATGGATGTCATCATTTCAACATCGTGTTTGATCTTTTCAGTGAGTTTGGAAACGTATTCCGGGATCGACTCGCCGTAGGGCACATCGATTTTGAACTCGATCACAAGGCTGTCATCCGGGTTTCTGGTAACATCGAGGCTCTTTCTGATCTTCTTGATAACCTTCGAGCTCACATCTCCCAAAAACTCTTCGATACTTCTGATTGCGATTTCTTTTATCACCCCGTCGGATATTTCGATGTTCTTGTATTCTTCCGCCATAAAGATCCCCCCTTTTATACTCTTCCAACGTACTCTCCTGTTCTCGTATCAACTTTTATTTTATCACCAACTTCGATAAAGTAAGGTACAGTGATCTTCAATCCAGTTTCAAGAACCGCAGGTTTTCCTCCACCAGAAACGGTGTCGCCTTTAAAGGATGGTTCTGTCTCCACCACTGTCAGTTCAACGGTGGTTGGGAGTTCTATTCCTATGGGTGTTCCTTCGTGAAACACGAGGTCCAATTCCATGTTTTCAACCAGGTAGTATTTTGCATCGCCTATTTCTTCCTCACTCAGAGCGTGTTGTTCATAATCATCGAGCGTCATGAAATAATAGTGATCTCCGTCTCTGTAAAGGTACTGGGCTTTCCTGAAAGAGAGCTCTGCTTCTGGGACCTTATCACCACTTGGAAAGTTCACTTCCCTGACGAGCCCTGTTTTCACATTCTTGAGTTTTGTTCTGATGAGTCCGCTTCCTCTTCCCATGAAGTGTTTGCTCGCCTCGAGGACTCTGTATATTTCTCCATCGTAGATGATGAACATACCCTTCTTCAGATCACCTACTTCGATCATCTGAACACCTCCTTACAACAAAATCTACGAGGGGATTTCCTCCCCTCGTAGAATTTTATCATGAACGATTTTTCAGAGCATCTCTTTAAGTCTGTAGATTATTCCTTCTTTATCCAGACCGTACAGTTTGTAGAGCATTTCGTAGCTACCGGACACGGCGAACTCTGGGACACCTGCTCTCACGTACTTCTTTGGGAGAATACCGTTTTCAAGAAGGACGGTTCCAAGGTAACTTCCGAGCCCTGTGAAAACGTTGTGATCTTCCACAACGAGAACGGGTTTTCCATTGACCATCTTCAGGGTTTCTATATCGAGGTCCACCGGACAGGAGACGTTCAGAACGGTTACGTTCACTCCTTCTTTCTTGAGTTCATCTGCGGCACTCACAGCTTCGCAGAGTGTGGAACCGTAGGTGATGATCACCGCATCGTCACCTTTTCTAACGACATCGATCTTTCCATATTCGAAGGTGTAACCCTCTCCGAAGAAGGGTTTCCCGTTTTCATCGAGGATGATGGGAAGATTGGATCTTCCCATGGCGATCACGAAGTTCCCGTATTCCTTCGCAGCGTACCTCACAGCTCTGTCTGTCTGGTTGGGGTCACCGGGAACGATCACTTTGAAGCCATACCAGTTCATCGGCCCCGAAACGTAGTCGAGTCCATGGTGAGTCTTTCCGTCCTCTCCCACGTTGAGTCCACAGTGCGTGACAACGACTTTGAGATTCGTTCCGTTGATGGCGTTCAGCCTGTGCTGGTTGTAGGTTTCGGAAATTCCAAAAACACCGAAGTCGGCGAAAAACGTGATCACGCCCTCCGCGGAGAGTGCCCCCGCCATGGCAGCAGCGTTGTGTTCCTGAACACCCACTTCCAGGAGTTTCTCAGGGAACTCTTTGTCGAGCAAATCGAGTTTGACCGATCCCTTCAGGTCGCAGTCCACAGCGACGATGGGAGTGGCTTCTGGATTGTTCACGTTCTTCTTCACCAGATCCAGAAGGGCTTTTCCGAATGCGCTTCTGTTGTCGGTAGATGAGGTGTAGGTGATGGGTTCTCCCGTGTCGATCTTGATCGGATAAGTCTTGTAAACCTTCCTGTGTTTTTCCGCTGGAAGCTGTTTTCTTTTTTCGATGTACACATCCACGTCGTTTTCAATTCCGAGTTCCGCAAGGGCTTTTTCGAGTTCTTCTCTGTTCAGAGGTTTCCCGTGGTATTTCACCTCGTTTTCCATGAAGGAAACACCTTTTCCCATGACAGTTTTGGCGAGAATGGCAACGGGATTCAATTCGTCTTCTATTGCTTCTTTCAGTGCGAGGTAGATTTGTTCGTAGTCGTGCCCGTCGATTTCGATGACTCTCCAGCCGTCCGCTAAGTAGTTTTCCTTTATGTTCACGGGCATGACGTCTCTGGCACGGCCACTGATCTGGGCGTCGTTGTAGTCGATGATCACCGTGAGATTCGTGACACCGTACTTTTTCGCCACTCTTCTTGCCTCCGCTACCTGTCCTTTTGCCTGTTCCGCGTCGCTCATGAAAACAAAGACGTGGTAGTCGTTTCCTGTGAACCTGGATGCGAGGGCAAAACCGAGTCCGGCTGAAAGACCCTGACCGAGGTTTCCGGTTGTCCAGTCGATGATCCCAACACCTCGGGTCACGTGTCCTTCAAAAACGGAAGCGGGGTGTCTGAATCCTGCGAGGACTTCATCGAGATCGACAAACCCCAAACGAGCCATAGCTGCGTAGACACCCGGAGAAGTGTGTCCATGGCTGATCACGATTCTGTCTCTTGCAGGATCATCGACGGGTCTGAGTTTTGCGTACTTGAAGACGGTAAGATAAAGATCGATCGAAGACATGGATCCTCCAGGATGGCCTGAGTTAGCTATGTAGGTCATTTTCAGTATGTCACCGCGGCAGAGTCTTCCGAGTTCTTTCAACTCTTTGAGTTCACTTTCTGGAAGTTTCTCATAGGGAAACCTTTCCATCGTTAAACTTCACCTCCCACAACTGGGTCATAATATTGATCAAGAGATAGTTTTACCTGTCCTTTGAGATTCTACCATTATAGATATGTTAAAAAGTTTTCCAGGAGGAAAAAATTGTGTTCAAGCTGGTGAGTGAATTTAAGCCAACGGGTGATCAGCCACAGGCCATAGAAAAACTTGTGGAAGGTTTGAACAGGGGAATGAGGTTTCAAACACTCCTTGGTGTTACGGGGAGTGGAAAGACTTTCACCATGGCCAACGTGATAGCGCGTGTAAACAGACCCGCCCTTGTGATCTCGCCAAACAAGACGCTTGCCGCCCAGCTGTATCAGGAGTTCAAAACGTTCTTTCCGGAAAATCGAGTGGAGTTCTTCATAAGTTACTACGATTACTATCAGCCAGAGGCCTACATTCCAACGAAGGATCTTTACATAGAGAAGAACGCCGACATCAACGATGTGATCGTGCGAATGAGAATGTCCACGTTGAAATCTGTGAGAACTCGCCGCGATGTGGTGGTAGTTGCCAGTGTTTCGTGTATTTACGCCACGGGGGATCCGAACGATTTCGACAGGATGAACATAAATCTCGCCGTTGGAGATAGAATAGACGTTATGGAACTCGCGGAAAGACTGGCAAGGATAGGCTATCAGAGAACGGAGGATGTGTCTCTTTCTGGATGCTTCAGACTGAGAGGAGACACGGTGGAGATCTACCCGACGTATCAGGATGAGGGAATCAGGATCGAATTTTTCGGGGACGAAGTGGATTCGATAGCGTTGATAGACAGATTCAATCGCAATACGTTGGAGCGTCTCGACAAGATCATCATCTATCCTGCCGTTGAATTTGTCACAACGGAGGAGAAACTCAAAAGGGCCGTCGAATCAATAGAAGAGGAGCTTAACGAAAGACTCTCGGAGCTCAAAAAACAGGGAAAGATTCTCGAGTACGAACGCTTGAAGCAGAGAACTCTGAACGACATAGAGTTACTGGAGACCATGGGATACTGCCCGGGGATAGAGAACTACTCCAGGCACTTCGATGGAAGAAAACCTGGAGAGCCTCCGTACACACTTCTCGATTATTTCGATGAAGACTTCATCGTGTTCATAGACGAATCACACATCACGGTTCCTCAACTCAGGGCCATGTACAACGGAGACAGATCCAGGAAGAAAAATCTGGTCGAATACGGTTTTCGCCTGCCTTCCGCTTACGACAACAGACCACTGACTTTTGAAGAATTTTTGAAAAAAACAGGCCAGATCATCTTCGTTTCCGCTACACCGGGGGATTTTGAACTTTCGATCTCTGAACAGGTTGTCGAGCAGATCATTAGGCCCACCGGACTCGTGGATCCGGAGGTGGAGGTACGTCCCACCGCGGGACAGGTGGACGATCTTGTGAACGAGATCGTGAAAGTGAAAGAGAGAGGGGAGAGGGCCCTCGTTACGGTGCTCACCAAAAAAACGGCAGAGCTCTTGAGCGAGCATCTGACGGAGCTTGGTATAAGATCGCTCTATCTTCACTCCGAACTGGACGCCATAGAGAGGGTCGAAGTCTTGAAGAAACTGCGACGAGGAGACGTGGACGTGGTCGTTGGTGTGAACCTTTTGAGGGAGGGTCTCGATCTTCCCGAGGTGTCACTGGTGGCGATCATGGATGCGGACGTGGAGGGCTTTCTGCGGTCTGAAACAACGCTCATCCAGATCATAGGAAGAACTGCAAGGAACGTCAACGGAAAGGTCATCATGTACGCCGACAGGATAACAAACGCGATGAAAAGAGCCATTGAAGAAACGAACAGAAGAAGGAGGATTCAGCTCGAGTACAACAGAAAACACGGTATCACTCCACGTTCTGTGATAAAGCCTCTGGAGATAGAAGTATTCGAGCAGTTCATGGTGAAAGAGGAACCAGAGAGGTACGGAGACACCGTGAAGAACATCTTTGAGATGAAGAAAACGCTCTCGCCGGAGGAATACATGGCCATTCTCGAAGAGGAAATGTATCGAGCTGCGAGCGAGCTCAGGTACGAAGACGCAGCAGCCTTGAGAGATGAGCTGTTCAGAGTCAAAGAAGAGATAAAAAAGGAAAAGGGGCTTTGAGCCCCTTTTTTCTTTCTGGCGGGGACGACGGGATTTGAACCCGCGACCACCGGTGTGACAGACCGGCATGCTAACCAGGCTGCACCACGTCCCCTGAACCGAATACTATTTTCTCAGAAAAGTCACGGGTTGTCAAGAGGATTTGTGGTACAAACTACCGATGAACTCCCTGCCTTTTTTTATAGCGATCAGATCGATTTTGAGGAGATCTTCCCTGGTTTTTGAAAGTTTTTCCCTGAGCGCTTCTTCCGCGGCCTCAAAGCTCACCACTCCCGTTAATTCCAGAAAAGCTCCGAGCATCACCATGTTCGCGGCTTTCACGTTTCCCGCTTCTTCCGCTATTTCGTTCGCTGGTATTTCGATCGTTTCTATATCGCCCCTGTCTATGATCTGTTCAACAACAGAAGAATTGACCAGAAGCAAGCCCCCGGACCTGAGTTTTGCTCCGAATTTCATCATGGAGGGAAAGTTCATTGCTATCACTTCCGTGGGATGATCAACCACGGGGGAAGTGATTGGCTTTTCATCAACGATCACGGTGCAGTTGGCGGTGCCTCCTCTCATTTCGGGACCGTACGAAGGAAGCCAGGTAGCGTTTTTTCCTTCTATAACAGCAGCCGCAGCAATTATCTGTCCTGTGAGCATGATTCCCTGACCACCAAAACCGGCTATTATTATCGCGTGATATGCCATATCAATCGCCTACCTTGTCAACAAAAACCTTCGGGGGGAATTCCTTTACCATGTTCTCCAGAAGCCAGTTTTGAGCTTCCACTGGACTCATCCCCCAGTTGGTGGGGCAGGTGCTGAGCACTTCCACCATTCCGAATCCCAGACCCTTTATCTGTGCGAGGAAAGCTTTCTTTATGGCTTTCTTTGTGTTCAAAATATCCTTTGTGGTACTCACAGTTGTACGTTCAAGGTAAGCAACTCCACCGATCGTACTCAGAGCTTCGGAAACGTGAAGAGGATACCCATCGTTCGCTGCGGTTCTGCCGTATGGAGTCGTGGTGGTTTTCTGTCCCAGAAGGGTGGTGGGGGCCATTTGTCCACCCGTCATACCGTACACCGCGTTGTTGACAAATATCGTTGTCAGTTTTTCTCCACGGTTCGCCGCGTGAATCGTCTCTGCGATACCGATGGCCGCGAGATCCCCGTCTCCCTGGTAGGTGAAGACTATCCTGTCTGGAAGTGCTCTCTTTATACCAGTTGCCACTGCGAGTGCTCTTCCGTGTGGAGCAACCGTTCCGTCTACCTCGAAAAACTCGTAAGCGAAGACTGAGCATCCGACGGGGGCTACCATTATAGTTTTTTCCTGGATGTCCAACTCGTCTATCACTTCTGCTATCAGCCTGTGTATTATTCCGTGGTGGCATCCTGGACAGTAAGTGAATTCTCTATCACTCAAGGCTTTCGGTCTTTTGAATATCACTTCCATTTTCTCACCTCCTTGAAGGCAGACAGTATTTCTTCGGGTGTCGGAACAAATCCTCCCATGCGTCCGTAGAAGTGTACCGGCACCTTTCCCTCCACCGAAATCTGAACGTCTTCGACCATCTGTCCAGAGCTCATTTCCACAACGAAGATGAGTTTTACTTTTTCGGCCAGTTCTTTGAGCCTTTTTTTCGGGAAGGGCCAGAGTGTCACAGGTCTGAACAGACCAACCGGTATACCTTCTTCTCTCAGAGAGTCCACAACACTCTTGAGGATTCTTCCCATCGTACCGTAGCCGACCATCAGGTATTCTGTACCATCCACTCTGTACTCTTCCCATCGCTGCTCTGACGCTTCTATCAGTCTGTACTTTTCCTGTAAACGCTTGTTCATTCTCTCAAGACCAACAGGATCTATGTTGAAAGCGGCTATTCTGTGCGGCTCTCTATTTCTGGCACCCCGAAGCGCCCAATCTGAATGATCTGGAAGAGTGGACAGATCTCTCATCTTCAGCAACTCAACGGGTTCCATCATCTGACCAATCATTCCATCCGCCAGTATGAGAACGGGGTTTCTGTATCTGTCAGCGAGATCAAAGGCCAGCTGGGTCAGATCCACGGCTTCCTGAAGTGTTGATGGTGCGAGAACGATCAGTCTGTAATCTCCGTGACCTCCTCCTTTCACCGCTTGAAAGTAATCACCCTGCGAAGGCTGGATATTTCCAAGCCCGGGACCTCCACGTACCACGTCGACAAAAACGCAGGGAAGTTCTGCACCTGCAATGTAGGAGATCCCTTCCTGCATCAGGCTGAAACCAGGAGACGATGTCGACGTCATGGCACGTTTTCCGGTGCAAGCGGCTCCATAAACCATGTTGACCGTTGCTATTTCACTTTCGGTCTGAAGGAAAACGCCTCCCACTTCAGGAAGTCTTCTCGCCATGTATTCTGCTATCTCGCTCTGGGGAGTGATTGGATAAGCAAAATACAATCTACAACCCGCTCTTATCGCAGATTCTGCTATCGCTTCGTTTCCTTTCATCATGAGTTTTTTCATAAGCACCACTCCTCAAACCTTCACGTTGACTTTCTTCTGAACCTCTCTGAAAACGGTTATACAAACATCCGGACAAGTGAGATAGCAGAATCCGCAGGCTATACATCCATTTCCTTTGTACACCGCAGGATGATAGCCTTTCGAATTGTACCTGTGGGAAAACTCGATCACCTTTGCAGGGCACACGGAGATGCACAGGCCACAACCCTTGCATCTTTCTGAATCGATCGTTATGTAGCCTCTCATATTCTCATCCCCCGATTCCCAATTTTCTTTTCACGAACCTTCTGACCCTGAAAAGGGGATATTCAGTCTCAGGAGGATCGAGCAGTTCTTCCGGGACAGCGGTGAAAAGAACCTTTATCCCTGTTTTCCTGGAAACCTCTGAAACTATCCGCTCTCCTTCGAGAACAACTTCTGCTGTGGTCATGTCTCCGAGATTGGAATTGTTTATCAGGAAATCGAACTTCATCCTGGAAAGAGCGGATATTTTCTCCAAGTTTTCGATAATGTCTTCCGGGCGTTCACAGAACGGTCTGAAGACATTTAAGACAAAATACGTCTGTGTGTCTTTTCTATTCAAAAGATGTCTTAGAACTCCTATTACTTTCGCTCCCTCTTCTCCTCCTGTGTCGATGACGGCTTCTTCACTGGACAGCCAGTCTGTGCTTTTTGGTATGATCGGCAAGTCACTGTACCTGAGGTTGTCTTCCACTGTCACAACGTGGATTCCAAGTACTTCTAATTCTTCCTTCAGGTCTCTCAATCTGAAATAGGGTGTTACCACGTCCAAATCGACCAATGATACGTCCTTTCCTGAACTCTTCAGTTTTAAAGCCAGGTTGATCGATATTTCTGTTTTTCCGCTACCGTAAGATCCCATCAAGATACGAATCATACTTTTCTCTCCACTTTCGAGATTCTTCAGAATAATTTTTTGGATTTTCTTCGCCTCTCAGTACCCGCAGTGCCGAAAGGGCAAGCGCTTTTTCCTCGTTACTCCCTGGAAAAACCAATACCGGTGCTATGAAACTCACCCTTTCGGTGATCCATGGAACCAGGAACTCTTTTTCATGGGCCAGACCACCTGTGAGAACTATAAAATCAATCTCACCCTTCAAAGCAACTGCCATCTTACCGATCCATTTGGCTATCTGATAGGCCATTGCTTTGTAAACCCTCTTTGCCCACTCATCACCCTGTTTGATTCTCTTGACCACTTCTCTGGCATCGCTGGTACCAAGATACGCTACGAGTCCACCGTTTCCCACGATACGCTTTTTCATCTCTTCATAAGTGAATTTCCCACTGAAACAAAGGTCAACAAGCTGTGTCAGAGGTAGCGTTCCGCTTCTTTCCGGTGTGAATGGGCCATCTCCGTCCAGTGCATTGTTCACGTCGATCACTCTTCCTTTTCTGTGTGCGGCGATCGAAATGCCCCCACCCATATGAGCTACGATGAGGTTCATCTCTTCGTATCTTTTATTCATCATCTTGGCAACTTCTTTTGCTACAGCCTTCTGGTTCAAAGCGTGAAATATGGACTTTCTCTGATAATTTGGATGTCCGCTGACACGTGCAACATCTTCCATCTCATCAACAACAACGGGATCCACCACGTAGGCTGGAACACCTGTTTCAGACGAAAATCTATGGGCTATGATTGCTCCCAGGTTCGAAGCGTGCTCTCCGTTTTTTCCCGATTTCAGGGTTTCTATCATCAGGTCGTCCACCAGGTAAACTCCCCCTGGTATGGGATCTAGGAGCCCTCCGCGGCTGACAAAAGCCGAGAAAGAACTCAGAGTGTATCCGGCTTCTTCAACGAATTGCCTTACTATCTTTTCCCTGAATTCGAGCTGATCCAGGATTTTCTGGAATCTACCAAGTTCATCCGGTGAATGAGTAAAATTTTGTATCTTCACCATTCTTTCGTCTTCGAATATGGAAAGCTTTGTGGATGTAGAACCGGGATTTATAGTGAGGATTCTGAACACGTGATCACCCCTTTTTCTGTGCGACCAGTACACTCAAAGCAATGGAAAAGAACTTTGTCTCCCCGTTGTCTGCTCTTGAGGTGAGGACAACCGGTATCTTGCCTCCGACAACAACGATCGCCGCTCTCCCGCGAGCCATGTATATGAGCGATTTGCTGAGGATGTTTCCTGCTTCTATACTGGGAGCTATCAGTATATCGGCGTCTCCCGCTACTGGACTGTTCGATACTCCCTTCGAAGCCAACTCTTCATTGATGGCTAACTCGAGTGTTAAAGGTCCGTCGACGATACAATCGTTCTTCCGCTGGAAAATCTTCGATAGTGCGGCGATCTCAAGAGTTAAAGGATTTTTCAAATCACCCGTTCCCAGGAGTGCGATCTTTGGATTCTCTATGCCAAGGGCACGAGCGACCAGGATCGAGTTTTCCACGATATCCATTCTCTGTTGAAGATCCGGTGAAATGACAAGACCACCATCCGAGACGATTAGGATTTTGTGGTATCCAGGAACTTCATGAACGCTAACAGCGGAAAGAGTTCTACCTGCTCTGAGACCGTACTCTTTCTTGAGAAACACGGAGAACAAATCGCCCGTTTTGATTTTTCCTTTCATCAGTATCTGTGCTTCATCTCTTGATACGCTTTCGACAGCTTTCCTGGCCGCCTCGAGAGGATCTTCAACGTGAACGATTTCTGCTTCCAGTTTGAGGTTCGTTCTTTCCATCAGTGCTTCTATGTCTTTTCTGTTTCCAAAGAGTATCGGATTTACGATTTCTTCCTTCTCAGCTCTTGCAACGGCTTTCAAAACTTCTTCATCCTCTGCGGCCACAACGGCGATTTTCATTCTTTTTCCCCGAACCAGTTCAACCATCTCAAGGAGATTCTTCATTCGATCACACTCCGATAGTCCTTCGCTTTTTCTTCTCCTCTGAGAACTCTCAAAACGCCGAGTGCGAGGGCTTCCATTTCCAGCTCTCCCGGGATTACCTCTATTCTTCCGAACTTTTCGATGTAATCTGTGATCATCCGGACGAATCTGTTTTCGTGGGCCATGCCACCCGTTATTACTATGGCGTCGGGTTTTTCTCCAAGAACTGCACACATCCCACCAATTTCTTTTGCTGTCTGATAGGCCATGGCTTCGACGACCAGTTTCGATTTCCTCGAGGATTCCATACTATCGAGGGCTTTTCTGAGGTCCCTTGTTCCAAGGTATGCCAGGAGTCCTCCTTTTCTGGTGAATTCTTCTTTCAGTTCGGTGGCCGAGTGTTTGTAGGAGTAGGCCGTTTTCACAACGTCCCCAACGGGCAGTTCTCCCGTTCGCTCCACACTGAAAGGTCCTTCGTCGTTGGCGTTGTTCACATCTATGATCTCTCCGTTTCTACAGGCACAAACGGAGATTCCGCTTCCAAGATGTGCTACTACGATCTTCACTTCTTCTGGTGTTTTGCCCATCTCTCTGGAAACTTTTCTCAATGTTGCTTTGATGTTTAGCGCGTGAGAGTAGCTTTTTCTTTCGATCTCAGGGATGCCAGAGAAACGTGCCTCATCACACAACTCGTCCACTGAAACCGGATCTACTACAAAACAGGGTATTCCGTGGGGTTTTCCCAGTTTGTAGCCGATTACGGCTGCCAGATTTGATACATGATCAACGGGAGAACGATTGATGAGGTAATTCACCATGTATTCATCCACAACATAAGTTCCCCCTGGAACCGGCTCAAGCACTCCTCCTCTGGCAGCGATCGCGCTGAAATCTTCTATCCTGTAACCGACCTCGTTTATGAAGTCTTCCACCGCTTTTCTTCTCAAAGCTTCCTGACCCGTAGACCTTTTGAATTTCTTCAACTCTTCAACGCTGTGGAAGATATTCTTCTCAGCGATCTTTTTTTCATCCTCGAAAACTGCTACCCTTGTAGAGGAGGAACCGGGATTTATCACGAGGATTCTGTACATCAGACCACCTCTTGTGTTGACAAAAGATTACACAAAGTTTTATGTAATGTTCCATAAGAATATTACCATACAGAAACATCAAGATCAAAATTTGTCAACATTTTGAGAGGAAAAGAAAAACGGGCCCATTACGGGCCCGCCGGGGTGTGGGGAAAGGGAGTTACTCCTGAACCATTTCTTCCAGCACTTCGAAACCTTCGTCGGTGAGGAGAACGAGGAACATTCTTTCGATGCCTCTGAATTTTCTGTACTGATCCACGGTGATGATGTCGTCCACTTTGTCAACAAAGTCTCTGTAGATGTCCCGCACTTCATCTCTCAGATCGTTTATCTGGTCTCTCAAGTCTTCTGCTGTTTTCGTGTCTCTTTTTACAAGAGCATTGTAGTACTCTTCATGGAGCTGTAAGAACTTTTCTTTCAGGGAATCGAGTTGTTCTTTTGTTTCTTTCGCGACGTTGTAGAGCTCTTTCAACTGATCGTCGTTCAGATCCAGATTGTTCAGTGCTTCTGCGATCCTTGTCTTGAGAGCGAGTTTCAGCTGTTCTTCGTCTCTGATCTGGAGCTTGAGACCGTAGCCAAAACCTCTTTCGGCTCTCATCTGAGGCCTTTCATACATGGGAGCGTTAGGACCGTAGCCGAGACCTCCTCCGCAACCCGGGAACTGCTGAGCGTAACCCATGGGCTGTCTTTCAAAAGCTGGCCGTTCTGCGAAACCTCTGTAGCCCGCCGCGAACACACCCAGTGCCACTGTCAGTACGAGCATCACCACAAGAAACCTTTTCATACTTCCACCTCCTCTTCAGAGTCTCCAACTTCATCTTAATGTTTCGACCGTGAAAAAAACGTGAAATTTTTTCCTGGTTCAGGAGAATTTTTTGAAGAGTTTTTCGAAGATGTTCAAAGCCTCTTCTATGTCGTTTCTTGAAACGTCTTTGTGGGTTACCAGTCTGATCTCTGTATCGGATATGGCGTTCACGAGTACTCCGTTGTTTCTGAGCTCTTCTATAAACTCGTGCGCGCTCACTTTCAGATTGTCGGTCCTCAGAATCACCATGTTGGTTTCCACATCTTCGGGATTCACGGAGTACCCTATTTCTTTCAACTTCAAGGCGAGAAATCTGGCGTTTTCATGATCTTCCCTCAATCGATCTACCATTTTTGTCAAGGCGATTATTCCAGCGGCAGCGAGAACACCTGCCTGTCTCATTCCTCCACCGAGCATCTTCCTTGCCTTTCTCGCTCTTTCTATGAAGTCTCTGTCTCCTACAACCATCGAACCAACGGGAGCGCATAGTCCTTTTGAAAGACAGAACATCACGGAATCGGCGTACCTGGCGTACTCCTTCACGGGAACACCTGAAGCGATTGAAGCGTTGAAGATCCTCGAACCATCTATGTGGACTTTTATGCCATATTCTTTGGCTATCGTGTAGATCTCTTTTATGTTTTCAAGCGGGACCACTCTTCCACCAGAACGGTTGTGTGTATTCTCGATGACTATGAGCGAAGTTCTGGGGAAGTGTATGTTTTTTGGTCTTATGGCTTTTCTCACATCATCGGGGTCCATGGCTCCATTTTTTCCTGGCACAGTATGGGGCATGACACCGGAGAGAACCGCCATGGCTCCAACCTCGTACCAAAAGATGTGGCTGTCTGCCTCCAGAATCACTTCATCGCCCCTCTGGGTATGAGCCATTATGCTCACCTGATTTCCCATGGTACCGGAGGGTACAAAGAGAGCCGCTTCCTTTCCAAAGATCTCCGCGGCGAGTCTTTCGAGTTCGTTGATGGTTGGATCTTCTCCGTACACGTCGTCTCCTACCTCAGCCTGTGCCATGGCTTTTCTCATCTCTTCTGTTGGTTTTGTCACGGTGTCAGACCTGAGATCGATCATCTTGCCACCTCCCACACGATTTGATTGAATTTTATCATTATCGAGTTATAATAATATTGGACTAATTCAGGAGGTGATCAGAGTGTTATACAAGGAGCTTGGAAGGACAGGGGAAAAGATACCGGCTTTGGGCCTTGGAACATGGGGTATCGGTGGTTTTGAAACACCCGATTACTCGAGAGACGAGGAGATGATCGACCTTTTGAAAACAGCGATCGAGATGGGATACACCCACATAGATACGGCGGAGTACTACGGCGGCGGACACGCAGAGGAACTCATCGGTAAGGCGATAAAGGACTTCAAGCGCGAGGATCTTTTCATAGTGTCCAAGGTGTGGCCGACACACCTGAGAAGGGACGATCTCTTGCGCTCCCTCGAGAACACCCTCAAACGACTCGACACGGACTACGTGGATCTTTACTTGATTCACTGGCCGAATCCAGAAATTCCCCTGGGAGAGACCCTTTCCGCAATGGCAGAGGGTGTCAGACAGGGCCTCATCAGATACATAGGGGTTTCGAATTTCGACAGAAAACTCCTCGAGGAGGCCATCAAAAAGTCTCAGGAACCCATAGTCTGCGATCAGGTCAAGTACAACATAGAAGACAGAGATCCAGAAAGAGATGGACTTCTCGAGTTCTGCCAGAAGAACGGAGTGACTCTGGTGGCTTACTCTCCACTGAGAAGAACTCTTCTTTCAGAAAAAGCGAAGAGAACACTCGAAGAAGTGGCGAAAAATCACAACGCAACGGTCTATCAGATCATGCTCGCGTGGCTTCTCGCAAAACCAAACGTTGTTGCCATTCCGAAGGCCGGCAGAGTAGAACATCTCAGGGAGAATCTGAAAGCAGCGGAGATCAAACTTTCCGAAGAGGAAATGAAGCTACTGGACAGCCTTGGCTAATTCTCCAAGGTTTTTGAAGACGAAGTCCGGTTTTGTTTCAGCCCTTTCGAGGTCTTCCGGGGTAGTCTCACCGGTGAGAACGAGAATGGAGACTATTCCCGCGTTCTTTCCCAGTTTCACGTCCGTGTACAGTCTGTCTCCTACCATTGCCATTTTCTCTTTTGGAATACTGAATTTATCGGATATTATATCCACAACCAGTGGATTGGGTTTCCCAGCGATCAGGTCTGGCTTTCTTTCCGTCGAAGCTTCTATCGCTGCCATGATGCTTCCAGCGTCCGGAATGGGTCCTTCTTTCGAAGGACAGTTGATGTCCGGATGGGTGGCTATGTAGAATTTTCCCTTTCTGAGTAAAACACAGGCCTTTTTCAACCTTTCATACGTCAGTGTTTTGTCAAAACCCAGGACCACGAAATCCGGATTTTCCTCATCGATGACGTGTCCGTAAGACTCAAAGACCTTCCTCAACTGTGAAGTTCCCAGAAGAAAGATACGACACCTTCCAAACCGCTTCAGCATATACTCTGCGGTGATTTCTCCAGAGGTTATGACGGCATCGTCCGGCACGTTCACTCCCATGTTTCTCAGCTTCCTCACGTAGTCCTGTGGACCAAGCGAAGAGTTGTTGGTGAAAAAGACGAATCTTTTATTCCTATCTTTCAAAGTCTTCAGAAATTCCAGAGATCCAGGAAGAAGCGAATCATCCAGATAGAAAGTCCCGTCCATGTCTAAGATGAAGAGTTCTATTTTATCCAGCATCTTTCATCCTCCTCTGTCTCACAGCTTCGAAGAGAACTATCCCCACACTCACCGAAACGTTCAGGGAATCTATGTCGTTCTCCATCGGGATGGTGACCACTTTGTCGCACTTTTCCCGCACGAGTCTTCTGATGCCTTCTCCCTCGTTACCAAAGACAAAGGCAGTGGGAAAGGTGAAATCCTCCTCGTAGATAGGTGTTCCATCTATGTCTGAAGCGTAAGTCCAGACACCCTTTTCCTTCAACTCTTCTATCGTTCTTGCCAGATTGGTTACAACGGCGATTCTGGCTCTGAAAACCGTTCCAGCCGAAACCTTAACGACGGTTTCTGTTACTTTCACTGACTTGTCCTTCGGAATGATGATTCCATTCGCTCCCGCACCCACGGACGTTCTCACGATCGCACCGAGATTGTGTGGATCCTGAATCTGGTCGAGAAGAACTACCAGAGGTGGCGTCTTCGCTTCGAGAATTTCCTCCACAGAACTGTACCGGTACTCTTCTATATCGAAAACCACTCCCTGATGCTTCTTCGTTCCCGAGAGGTTCTTCAATTTTTCTTCCGATTCGAAAGAGTACCTGATCCCTCTCTTTTCAACTTCTTCCACAAGAGATAGAAAGTAACTGCCTGGATTTTGCATTTTCTGGAAGAACACTTTCTTTATAGGAACGTTATTCCTGAGCGCTTCCTCCAGGATCTTTCTTCCGTAGACCCTCAAGATCTATCACCACCCGAAGCAGTTCTTCGATCCGGTCAAAGTCTCTTTTCAGAAAAAGGTAACCGATCAGGGCTTCAAAGCCGGTGCTCTTTCTGTAGGCGGGGTCGTTCCCGTGTCTTTTCGCCGCCTTCGAATTCATCGCTCTTTTCACTATTTCTTGCTCCTTTTCATCGAGGAGATTCCATATATTCTCCAGCATCCATGCCTGACCATGTTTTGAGGTGTGTTCTTTGACCCTCTCGTGTATGACGGACATTCTGTAATTCCCTGTGAACATCGATCTGAATATGAGTTCTAGAACGGCATCTCCCAGGTACGCGAGAACGATCGATGGTAATTTCTCTGGTTCTGCTTCGAATTTGAAGAGCTTTTCCACTCTTTCATCTCCCGATGTAGGCGAACAGTCTCGTGTTCATGTAGTTCTTGTCGGTGAGATAGTACGAAAGGTTCTCTTCTAGAAACTGTATCGGAAGAATATTTTCCGGAAGTCTTGGAATGGGAAGGTCTGCCGTGAGACGTGGTAACGTCTTTGCCAGATCGTCGAACACTTTTCTGACGTATGGGATTTGATCGTCGTCCCTCACGTACGTTTCTAACCTGACAAGACCTCTTATACCCTCTCCATCGATGAGTTTCACATACACTCCCACTTTTTTCAGAGGAGTTTCTTTCGATGAGACGAACATCTTGCTTCGCTCTCCCTTTTTGAGAAAGCGCAGTTTCTTGAAGTCCTCCTTGCTCAACTCGGTGACACCGATGTTCTTCACAAGACCGATGGGTCCCACGTTTTCCTCGAATGGAAGCTCCCGAGCGGCCGGGCCATCCTTTACAATGAGGATATCTTTGTTCATATGCTTTCTCACTTCTTCTATTTCCAAGGATCTCATGTACAGATCTATCGATTGCATGGCGTCTTTGCCTTCTTTCACGATTTTGAAGAGAATTCCCCCTACTTCCTCGTATCCTTCTCCCTGAAAGCTCTGGGAAAATCCAAGAACTCTCTCCTTAACAGGAGGTTTATCTGGAGAGAAGAGCGTTTTCGTTCCACCTTTTCTGTCCCAGATAACCGCTCCAATACAGAGTTCTGCGAATATACCGGTGGTTCCTTCGTCTGTTGTTATCCGAACAAAACTTCTTCTTTTACCATCGACGAAGATGATCTCATCGAGAATTTCCCCTTCTCTTTGCTCATCTTCCTCCAGAAATCTCGATTCTTCAACGAAAGTCTGGTCTCCCACGTGCTCTTCCAGTTCGCTTTCAATTCTTTCTACTCTTTCAATCCGCACATGCATCACCCCAGCATCACGTCGAGGGAAGCCATCACCAAGAACCCCACCATGATCCACCACGTGGAGAGTAGCTCGTTTCCCTTCGAATGGGTTTCTGGAATCACTTCGTCGCTGACAACGTATATCATCGCACCGGCAGCGAAGGCCATCATGTAGGGAAGAAGGCGCTGAGAGATCGACACGATTCCCGCACCGAGAAGACCACCAATCGCTTCAACGAGTCCTGTGAGGAAAGTTATCAAAAAGGCTTTGCCTTTTCTGTACTTCATAGGTATCAAAGAGGCCATCACGGCGGCACCTTCGGGAATGTTCTGGACCCCAATTGCGATGGCGATCGCAAGTGCCTGAGGTGTGAAGGCGGAAACTCCTACTGCCATTCCTTCGGGGAAGTTGTGTATTGTGATGGCGATGATGAAGAGCCAAATTCCCCTCAGTCTTTTGGTTTCAGGTCCTTCGTGTCCTTTGAGCAAATGTTCGTGTGGAATGAGTTTGTCCGCGAGGTTGACAAAAAAACCACCCAAGACGAAACCTATCAGAAATCTGACGATTCCTCCTATTTCGAGGGAGGGAGCGACCAGGCTGAAGGCGCTCGCGGCCAACATGACACCGGCAGCGAACCCCAGGAGAGAGTCAATCACCCTGTCACTCGTGTGGTGTGGCTTTAAAAAAAGGAATGGCAACGCACCGAGCGATGTTGCCATTCCCGCGATCGTGCTGTAGAGGATACCTTTGAGAACCATGTTTTCACCTCAGAGTTTTCTAATGACCTCGAAGATGATCTGTGCGATCTTTCTCCCCGTCTTCTCAGCAACTTCCAGGACTTCCTCTGCGGTGAGTGGCTTTAGGTCTTCAGGGACGGCCCTGTCGGTGATGGCGGAGATTCCCAAGACTCTTATCTGACCGTGCCTCGCCACTATGACTTCCGGAACGGTTGACATTCCAACGGCATCGGCTCCGAATTTTCTGAGCATCCTGAGCTCAGCGGGCGTTTCGAAACATGGTCCCGTAACAGCCACATAGACACCTTGATAGACGGGAATACCGAGTTCTCTAGCACTGTTGTAAGCGAGTTCTATAAGTTCCTTATCGTAAGGCTCTGACATGTCCGGAAACCTGGGACCCCACTCGTCCACGTTGGGACCTATGAGAGGGTTGTCACCCATGAAGTTGATGTGGTCGGTTATGATCATGGGTCTTCCCACTTCGAAATCCGGATTCAACCCGCCAGCGGCGTTGGTGACAACCAGAATTTCCACACCGAGAAGTTGCATCACCCTGATGGGGAATGTGACTTCCTTCATTGAATATCCCTCGTAGTAGTGAAATCTTCCGTTCATCAGCATGACGTTCTTTCCGAAGAGTTTCCCGAAGATCAACTCACCCTTGTGGCCCGGGGCTGTGGAAATGGGAAATCCCGGTATCTCGCTGTAAGGTATCTTCTTTGATGTTCCTTCCTTTTCCACCTCGTCTGCTATGACAGAAAGACCAGAACCCAGTATTATCGCTATTTCGGGTGTTTCATCGATCTGGCCTTTCAGATATTCAACTGCTTTTTCCACTCTCTCCTTGTAGGTCTTTATATCCACATCGAACACCTCCCCGGTCTTTTTCAAGAAAATTCTATCATGAGTGCACCACATCTACTTCATGGAACGTAACTGTTCTGGGGTCGAAGATGAGGGTGATCGTTCCAACGGGACCGTTTCTCTGTTTACCTATTATGATCTCGGCTTCATGGGGTTCGTGAAGTTTACTTTCTTCTTTGGACTTTTTGCTCCTGTAATATTCCTCCCTGTAAATGAAGATGACTGTGTCTGCGTCTTGCTCTATTGCACCGGACTCTCTGAGATCGCTCAACCTTGGTCTTTTATCTTCTCTCTGTTCCACAGCCCTTGAGAGCTGTGAGAGTGCTATCACCACTATGTCGAGTTCTCTTGCGAGGAGCTTCAGAGATCTCGAGATCTCGGATATTTCCTGCTGTCTGCTTTCTTTTCTTCCTTTCAGGTGCATGAGCTGAAGGTAGTCGACAAAAATAGCCTTTATATCGTATTCCTTTTTCATTCTTCTCGCTTTCGCCCTCAACGATCGTGGATCAAGGAGTGATTCGTCGTCCACCACTATGGGTGCTTTGTAGAGTCTGGAAGCCGCTATCGTGAGCCTTTCCCATTTCTCTTGATCCAAGTATCCTGTTCTGATGCTGTAAAGATCCACACCGGACTCCATACTGAGAAGCCTCTGAGCGAGTTGTTCCTTGGACATCTCGAGACTGAATATCCCAACAGGAATTTCGAAATCGACAGCCATGTTCCTCGCTATTGAAAGTGCGAAGGAGGTTTTTCCCATGGATGGCCGTGCGGCTATGATCACCAGATCGGAACTGTGGAATCCCGTTGTCTGTTTGTCCAGACTCTTGAATCCCGTTGGAAGTCCTGTCACGAGAACACCGGGTTCTATGAGATTGGCTCTTTCTCTGAAATTCTCTAGGTTTTCAAAAACCCGGTGCATGATACCTCTCAGATGATCGTAGGATTTCGTCGTTTTCATTTCAGAGATCTCGAAGATCATCTTCTCTGCGTTATCGAGGAGAATCTCCACGTCTTCTTCCATGTAAGCACTTTCTGAGATTTTTCTTGAGACCTCTATGAGTCTCCTCAGAATGGATTTTTCTTTTACAACTTCGGCATAATACAGGGCGTGTGCAGAACTGGGTACAGCCTCAGCGAGCTGGGCCACTTCCAGATCTCCTCCGACTTCTTCGAGTTTTCCCATACTCTGGAGTTTGTCACAGACAGAAACCACATCCACCGGTTTTCCTTCGTCGTAAAGCTCTTCCATTGCTCTGAAAATGTACTGGTGTTTTTTCAGGTAGAAATCTTCGTGGCTCAGGATTTCGAGAACGTCGTTTATAACGGATGGATCTATCAATATGCTTCCGAGCACGGCAATTTCGGCCTCCAAGTTGTGTGGAGGAACGCGCATGTTCTCACCTCTCAAAAAACGTTGAGCCCTATCCCTTCTTCCGTGTCGAAACCAATACCGCTGTTCGGGAAATCTCTTATGAAGAAAAGAATGGAGAAACTTTCGAGAGTGAAATTCCTGCCGAATGAAGCTGAGACCTTCGTTCCAAGACAGTGCAGTGCCTTTTCGATGGACAGAGAAAATTTTTCCACATTCCAGTCTTTCAAGGAAAAAGATATTTCCAGCACCGGATCACCATTCTTTGTCTGATAAGAAAATTCCAGGTTGTCGCTGGAATAACTCATTTTCAAAGAGTGAGTGGACTCTCCTTTTTTAAACGTCCCACGTATCCAGAATTTATCCAGTTCAAAGGGATCAACGTTCAGCTTTGTATACGCCGTTATTTGCGGATTTTCCATGAAAAGGAAACTCTTTCCGTATATCCTCATCTGATCCTCAATGTACTTGATGTGTGGTTCTCTGTAGTAGTAGGTGAAATAGAATCTGTTCAAAAAAGCTCCCATTCTCTGCTGGAAGTTCCAGCTGGTGTAACTTCTGCTGATCTCATCCAAAACGAATCGGGTTGTGGAGTTCACGGTGTGAGTGATCTCTCCTGTTTTGAACGAGTAAGAGGCTTTGAGATACGGATCCGAGAACTCCTTGTCAAGGAAATCGTAGGTTGTCTCCAGAGAAGATTCGAAGTTTCCGTAAGAGAGTGCGGCTTTCAAATCGATCTCGTTTTTTGCCTCATTTTGGTAAAACTTTCTGAGGTTTTTCCCAGAAACCGTGAAAAGCTTGTAGTAACTCTCAAAAGAGAAAGGCCCCACGGGTACTCTGAGTGTGGTTGTGAACAGATTTCCGACACGGTAGCCGTCTTCGTTCGATCTGTACACGCCAGCGTATATTTTATCATCCAGTATGAGGAACTTTCCGAGGGAAAGATTCCGAAAGTCCCATATGGAGTCTGTCTTGAGGTAACTCGTTCGTTCGTCGAGGTTTTGGTTTTCAAACAAGTACTTTCCAGTGGTACTGACGCTCACGGACTGAAAAAGCAAGAAGGGAACGGAACGAAAAGAAAGACTCACCGACCCGGAGTTTCTCTTTTCCTGATCATCCATACGCGTTTCGTGGTTGAAACTGTCCACAGAAAAAGTTCCTACATCCGTTTTGACGGTCACTTTTTTCACAGTTACTCGTGGGAATATGTAACTGTCTTTGCCATCCGATTCTTTTTTGAGAATCACGTCAAGGCTTCCGTTCAGAATCTTCTCTTTTCTTTCGAACTGGTATACTCTCTCTTCGTTTTTCTGTGAGAAAAGGAAGGTGTTCTTGCTGTCGAAGAACTTTACCAGAACGCTGTGGGATGTCGATTCTTTGTAGTCCAGATTCAAAGACCAGTTTCCCACCTTGTGATTCCAGTTGAGTTCCTTCGATAATTCTCCATTCAGTACACTTTTGGTTGAAAAATACAGGAGTCCAGAGGGGTAAGACACGTTGTAGGAGGTTTTCAGGTAAGGATTATTCCCCACGCCCACTTCAACGGAGAACGGTTGCGGTTTGTCGGATAGAGAAGTGAAAAAGATGGGTTGATAAAACAGCGGTATCTCCAGAAGATAGAAGACCACATCCTTTGCCAAGAGGTAGTCGTTCTCTTTTATTTCTATGTATCTGGCTTTGAGTTTGTAATGGGGTGGGGTTTCCGAGCAAGTAGAGATAGAACCCATTTCCATAGTCGTTTTTGATCCCTCAGAAGTGAGCTCTTCGCTGGACAGATAAATTTTCTTCTTTTCTTTTTCTATTTCGAGAACAGTGCTTCCCCGTATGTGAGTAAGGACACTTTTTTCGTTTTCTAGATAGAAGATCAAACGTTCACTCATCAGAATCGTATCGGCTTTTCTGTATATCACTCCGCCTGAAGCTTCGAGTTTTTTCGCTTTTCCTTCTTCGGTGAGCTGAACTGTGGCTTCGCTCGCCTGGACAGTCATATCTTTGTAGGCTATTTCAACATTTCCATGAAAGATCATTTCCTCTGGAAACCTTTCCATTCGATCGGACACTATGACAACCTGTGATGAAAAAAGAGAAGAAACGACGAGGATAAAGACGACGAAAAACAGTCTCGAGAGAAATTCTGTGATTCTGTAAGCGAGAAAGGTATCGAGAAGGATAAACAGGAGAGTTCCAACTATCGTGAACACGATGTTTGGTATCCACGGTGCGAGTACAGGATCAAGAAGATTTTCCTTTCCCATGGCACTGAGCCACGCTCCGCTTCCCTGATAAAGAACAACGAGTACGAAGGTGAAGATCACACCCCAGGATTTGCTTCTCAGCTGAAAGAGAAGAGAGAGCGGCACTCCAACGAGCACTATCACTATTGGTGTCAGAGCGTTCGCGTATCTGCTGTGAAGCTCTACGATCCAGGGAGAAGGTTTCACTCCCACTTTTTTGAAGAATTCTATCTTTTCCTTGAGTTCCCTTCCCGTCATCTCTTTCGGTGTTTTTCCCACACGAAGGAGTTTTTCTACGTCCTCCGTGATGTCCAGTTTCATCTCAGAAAAATGCACGTCGAGTTTCAAGAAACCATCTTTATCGACGGTGTAGTACCTTCCATCGAAAAGGTACCAGTCGTTGTTTTTTTTCTGAACCCTTTTTGCAGTGACTATTGTTTCTTCACGCCCGTATCTGAAGATAACCACGTTCCACATTGTGCTCGTTCTCTCGTCGTATTTTTCCACGTAGAAGTACTGGTCGTCTCCTATCTTTGAGATGACGTTTTCAATGACAAAAACCTCGGGTTTTTTCAGAACGTACTTTGACATCGCTTCTTCTGCTTTTGATTGATACTCAGGAACGATTTGATCGCTGAGGAAGAAGACCGCGATGGAGAGAAAAGCCCCAAGAATCAGAAAGGGAACGATCAGATTTTTCTGGGAGATTCCGTGAACCTGGATGGCCATGAGTTCTCTTTCCTCGGAAAGGCGGGAAAACGTCCAGAAAATGGCGAGGAGCACACCAACGGGAACACCCATGGCGACAAAGTAAGGGAGGTAGTAGTACAGCATGAGAAAGAGTTTTGCTATTCCCACCCTGTGCCTCACTATCAGATCGGAGAGCTGGTAGAGAATCTCGAGACTGACGAAGACGATGAAACCACCAAGACCGATCAGGAACGGGATGACAGAAAGTTTCAAGAGATATTTAATCAGAACTTTCAAAGAGCACCCCTCCGGATTTTTTGAAGAGAAGGAGCTCGTCGTGGTAGCACTTGTAAGCCTCCCCCTGAACCATGTAAACGGAGACTTCCACGATGTTGGTGGCGTAATCGGCTATGACCTCTATGTTACCGGCTATCTCAAGAAGGAGGAGAGCCCTTTTCACATATTTGGGTGATTCCATCATGTAGAGCAGGAGCTCCTCACGGACCTTTTCATACAGGTCATCGACCTTCGAATCCATCCTGCAAACTTCGAAAGACCTTTCCACGTTCACATCAGCGAACATTCTGAGAGCGAATTTCAACATTTCTGACGTTTGATTCGCCATGGCTGGAATGTCTTCGAGAGGCTTCAAAGGCGGTTCTTCCATGAGTTCAAGGACATTTTTTGCAATGTCATGACATTTATCGGCTATGTTTTCGATGAGTTCTGCCACCCTTATACCAGCTGTTACTGTTAGAAGGGGTTTTCCTATAGGAGAAAAGAGGCCGAGCATCTCCATGGCCTTTTCCTGGATTTCCACTTCCATCTGATCGACAACCTCTTCATCTGCGATCACTTCCCTGGCGAGCGATTCGTTTCTTTCAACGAGTGAAGATATGGAGTTTCTGAACATCTTCTCTATGAACCATCCTGCCTTGAGAACACCTTTCTTGAATTCTTCTACCTTTTCGTTCAAAAGTCTGTTCACTCGATACGCCTCCCATAGCCGAGTTTGTCTCTTATAACCGTTACGTAATCGTATTCAGGAGGCCTCAGGATCCTGACGTATCTTCCGGATTTCCTTACTTCGATTCGCTTTGTTTTTCCCGTCAGGACACCATCTACCAGCATGTTTATACCTCTCTGGGCTTCAACCACCACTTTGAAATTCGAGGGTATCACAACGCTTCTGGTGAGAAAGAATTGGGGTGCGATGGGAGAGATCTCCAGCACCTCGCACTCTGGGAATATTATGGGCCCTCCTATGGAAAGAGAGTACGCCGTGGAACCTGTCGGCGTGGAAATCACCACGCCGTCTGCGAAGAACCACATGGAAGAGTGATGCTCCACCTCAACCTCTATTTCGACCATCTTTCCACTCAAATCGCGCTCAAGGGTGACGTCGTTCAGTGCGAGATGGTTTCCGAGTTCGCTTTCGATCTGGATGAACCATCTTGTTTCTTCTCGAAAGTTCCAGCTTCTGAGATCCTCGAGAAATCGATCTATCTCATCGAGGGTGTAGGATGTGAGAAATCCCAGTCTGCCCGCCTTGAACCCCACCATCGGTGTTCCATCGGCCGCTTTTTTTGCCGCCTTGAGTACGGTTCCGTCTCCTCCAACCACCACTATCAAATCTGCTGCAATTCTTCCAGGAACGTTCGCTTCACCGAACTCGACTACTTCGTGCTCTTTTGAGATCTTCTCTTTCAGGAATTTGCTCTCTTTTTCTCGCTCTTCTCTATAGAGGATGGCTATTTTCATGAAAGTCTCACCGCCAGATCGAAGAGGGTTTGTACGAGAAAACCGTCCAGGAACATGAGAATGAAGATGGCGATCATAGGGGATATATCCACAGAACCTATTGGAGGCACAACACGTCGAATGGGATTCAAAACAATCGAAGATAGAGCATCAAAGAACCTTCTTGCAGGATGGTAATAATAAGGCACAATCCAGCTGAGAATCGAAGAAACAACGATGGACACGATTTCCACGTATATGAACGTTCTCAGGACCACCGCGATCGATCTGAGCAGATTGGCTATCACGAACATTCACTTCCCTCCCTCGAATATGACACTTCCAATTCTCACCATGGTTGCTCCTTCTTCTATCGCTACTTCGAAGTCGTTGCTCATTCCCATGGATAGTTCCTTGAGTTTTACGTTCCCGCTGAATTTGTCAGCGAGCTCGTCTCTCAGCTCTCTGAGGGTTCTGAAGCCCCACCGCACTTCTTCAGGATCTTCAGTGTAGGGAGCCATGGTCATGAAACCGAGAACTTCAATGTGTGGGAATTTCTGACAGAGTTTCAGGAACCCCTCGATTTCTTCAACCAGAAGTCCGGCCTTCGTTTCTTCTTTGAAGACATTCACCTCAAGCAGAATCTTCTGAATTTTCCCAAGTTTTTCTGCCCTTTTTTCTATTTCTTTCAACTCTTCTTCTCTCCAGACAGAGTGGATCAGTTCACATCTTGGAACGATGTATTTCACCTTGTTCGTCTGTATTCTTCCAATGAAATGCCAGATGATGGGTTTGCCCTTGAAGTATTCACTCTTTCTAACGAGATCCTGTGCTCTGTTTTCTCCGAACTCTCTGACACCAAAAGACACGAGTTTTTCCATTTCTTGAACACTGGCGTATTTCGAAGCAACTACGAGTCTCACTTCGGAGGGATCCCTGTTTGCTCGAAGAGCGGCGTTCTTCATCCTGTTGAAAACTCTTTCGAGGTTCTCTTTCAATCCCATGGGAGACCACCTCAGAAAAGACGGTTTTCTGGGACTTCGTACTTCAAGTGTTTGTAAGCCTTTTCAGTGACGACCCTTCCCCTTGGAGTTCTGGCAAGGAATCCTGCCTGGAGGAGGTAGGGCTCATAAACTTCGCTCAAGGTGTCCGCTTCCACACCGAGTGAAGCGGCGAGAGCGTTCAATCCGACAGGTCCCCCTTTGTAAATCTCAATGATCGTCTTCAGGATCTTCCTGTCGAACTCGTCCAGTCCTTCGTCGTCTATGTTCAGAACTTCCATGGTCTTCAAGACGATATCGGTGTCGATTCTGTCTGCCTTTACCACCGTGAGCATGTCCCTCACTCTCTTTGTGAGTCTTATAGCAATTCTTGGTGTGCCTCTCGATCTTTTCGCTATCATCTCTGCCGCTGTGTCTTCTATCTCAACATCCATCAGGTTTGCCGCCCTTTTTATAATCTCTTTCAGTTCCTTCACAGTGTAGAAGTCCAGTTCGAGGATGATACCGAACCTGCTTCTGAGGGGAGAACTCAACAAACCACTCCGAGTCGTGGCACCAACGAGCGTAAAGGGCTGAACGTCTATTCTGATGGATTTCGCGCTCGGGCCCTTTCCGATCATGATGTCTATCTGGAAGTCCTCGATAGCGGAATAGAGGAGTTCTTCCACGGCCTTGTTCAATCGGTGTATTTCGTCTATGAAGAGAACATCTCCCCGTTCCAGACTTGTGAGGATAGCGGCCATGTCTCCCTGCTTCACAAGAACCGGTCCGCTTGTAACATGGATGTTCGTCTGGAGTTCACTGGCGATTATGTGTGCGAGGGTCGTTTTTCCAAGTCCCGGTGGTCCTGCGAGGAGGACGTGGTCGAGTATCTCTCCCCTCATCTTTGCGGCTTCGAGAGCGAGGGAAAGCTTCTTTTTCACGTTTTCCTGACCGATGAATTCATCGAGGCTTTTGGGTCTTAGAAACTGCACACCGGAGTCGTAAACGGTTCTTTCAGGTGTGAGAAATTCACTCACCTTTCCACCTCTTCTGTTTTCTTCTTTCCTGAGAAAATTATACCATCCAAACAAAAAAGGGGGCTTTCGCCCCCTTTTCTTCTCTGAGGAAGTTCATTTATTACTTCCCATCACAAAACCAATTATTACACCGACGATTCCGATGGCAACACCCGCAAGGGCCATGGTCTGAACGTCGGAAATCTTCTTGCTGAGGGTGGCACTCACGCTGTTCACATCTTCCATCCATGGTTTCGAAGAAACGACCTCATCGACTTTCTGGGAGAGCTCTGCGTTACTCTGATTGAGATTCTTGACTTCTTCTTCGACTTTGGTGACTCTTGCTGTGACTGCTCCCAAGTTTCTTTCTAGTGAATTCACCTTGTCAACTGCTGACTCTACCTGAGAAACTCTCTTTTCCAGACTCTCAACACGGCTGTTCACAGTTGTGATCTGACCCTCGAGAACGCTCACACGTGCATCGAGAGCTCTTGCCGTCTTCTGCTGGGTTTCAAGGTCACTCTGGAGTTTGGAGACGAGCACTTTGAGGTTTCCTATCTCTCCAGACAGAGCGGTGTTGTTTTTCTCGATGCTGGTAGAGAGTTCGGAGAGTTTCTGGTCGAGTGTGGCTGTGTAAGATTTGAGAGTTTTTTCCACGTAATCTTTAAGAGAAGCTTCGGAGTTCTTCATGAGCGCTTCAAGGTTCGTCGCTTTCGTCTCAACAGCGGACAGTCTTCCTTCAAGATCGTTCAGTTTTGAGACGGTCTGTGCGATCTTGCCGTCGACGTAATCTTTGTCCACGAAGTCTCCCGAAAGTTTGGATTCGAGAGCGGCGATTTTCGAAAACACCTCGTTCACTTTGGCATCTATATTCTGGATTTTATCTGACTGACCTTGAACCTGGCTCATGACTTCGACTCTGAGGTTTTTGAGGTCAACAAGAGTGGATTTCAGGTTCGCCACGTCGTTCTTGAGGGTTTCGAGATCGGACGTCACTCCCCCGAAATTATCGGAGAGGTTCTGAACCTTCATCAAAGCGGTACTGACGAGATCCTCGAGAGTAGAAACTTTGTTTATCAGCCCAGAAACGTCAGTGGAGGGTTGTTTGAGTATGTTGTAGAGCCTGTAGAACGCCACCGCTGCCTGGTACCTCGTGAGGTAGGAGTTACCCTGGAACGTACCGTCGGGCATTCCGGTGATAACGCCGAGTTTCGACATCTCTGTTACTGCCTCGTAGGCCCAGTGGTTCACGGGAACGTCCTTGAACTGCTGCGAGATTCCGACGAGAGCTCCAAGCATCAGAACAAACACCAGAAGCTTCCTCATGAAGACACACCTCCTTTGGATTTATCTGTGAACGAATGTTCTTCGGTGGGAAACAGACCTTCTTTTACCTCTCTTCTGAAATCTTGCAGAGCTTTCAATATGACTTCGTACAGATTCGCGTATTTCTTGGAAAAGCGAGGCACAAAGTCCGGATTCAGGCCGAGAAGGTCATGCCAGACGAGTACCTGGCCATCGCAGAAACGACCTGAACCGATACCAATGGTTGGAATGGAGACACTTTCTGTGATCTCCTTAGCGACTTCCTCGACGATGAGCTCCAGAACGATGGCAAAAGCCCCCCTCTTTTCAAGTTCTTTGGCGCTTCTCAAGAGGTATTCTCTGTTTTTTTCCGTTTTTCCTTGGACTCTGTAACCACCGAAACGGTTCACGAATTGAGGCGTGAGACCTATGTGACCCATCACTGGTATTCCACTTTCGACCAGTTTTTGAACGAGCTCACCGAATTCCTCTCCACCCTCTATTTTCACGGCATTCGCACCGACCTTCAAGAACTTCCCAGCGTTCTCCACGGCTTTTTCCACGGAAGTCTGGTAGGAAAGGAAAGGCATGTCTGCTACTATGAAAGCGTCTGGGGCTCCCCTTTTCACGGCTGCCACGTGTATCAGCATTTCTTCCATAGTTACGGGAATCGTGTTTTCGTACCCGAGAACGTTGTTTCCAAGGGAGTCTCCAACGAGAATGACATCTATGCCGGCATCTCTCGCGATTCTGGCGCTGGGAGCATCGTACGCGGTGACCATCACGATCTTTTCCTTACCTTTCATCTTCTTGAGCTTCTCGACGTTCACTTTCTGCCACCTCCCTGAGCAGCTTCACAATCTCATCGTAGAGCACGGTGTTTCCGAAGATCCTTTCGTACTCCCTGCGCTCTTCCTCTACCACCTGCCAGTCTCCTCTTTTCACAGGGCCTGTCAGAGAACATTCCACTCTCATCTTCTTTATGTTGTCCGCCACACCTTTCATCAGGGTGTGAATGAGGAGTTCCGGTTCATCCAGACCAAGAAGAGTGTATATCCTCTTTGAAAGATAGGCAAGTGCCACCGGGAAATTCGAAGCGATGACAGCGGCGAGATGGTAAGCTTTCTTTTTTTCCGAAGGGATCACGAAGTACCTTCCGGAGATCTCTTCTGCGATTTTTTTCACAACCGCGAGACCTCTTTCGTCTCCTTCCAATCCAAAGACGATCTGGTCTTTCATTTCAAGGGCTTTTTCGAGGCTGGAAAAAGAAAAGTTCGGGTGGATCGATGCTCTTCCACTCTTTTTGAAAATCTCCGACGAGAGAAATCCAGAACAATGTACCAAAACAGCGTCTCCGAGATTCAAGTGGTTCGCCACCGTTTCTATGTATCTGTCCGGGACGATAACGAAGACCACACCGTTCAACTCAGGGTGCTTTTCTATCGTGGCAGCTTTTCCCCCGTAAACTTCAGCAAGGTTTCGAGCCTTATCTATACTGCGGGACAGGATGTATCCTATTTCACACCGATCTTTCAAACACTCAAGAAAAAACCTCGTGAGGGTTCCGGTGCCCACAAAGTTCAGAACCATTTCAATATCTCCCTCAATTTTTCAACGATTCTCGAAGTGGAGTTTGCTGTTATCACAGCCCTCTTCTGGCTCGATCCGCCTTCTATGTTCAACTGTTCTTTCAATTTCTCGAAGATCTTTCTGCAATCTATCCAGTTCGAAACGATCTCTACCCGGTCAGGATGCTCTAAAAGAACGATTGTGTCTTTGCGATCTGCGAGGAACTTGGGTAAGTACTTCATTTCCTCTGGAGTTCCAGAGAAGTGATACAGATAGTACTTTCCGATCTTTTCTGGTTCTGCTACTTTTGAGAGAATCTCGGCGTACTTTTCCGACAGTTTGTCGAGCTTTGCACTCTTCTCTTTGACTTCTTCGAGAAGGTTCTCTGCTCTCTTCAGGAGTTCCTTTGTGGATGTGGTCAGCACTCTGGAGAGTGACTTCAAGAGTTTATCTTTTTCTCTGTAATCTTTCAGGGCTCGATCGCCTGCAACGAAATAGATCCTTGTTAGCACCTTCTTCACCTTCTCCGTGTCCACGATCTTTATCAGACCGATTTCTCCAGTGTTTTCTACATGAAACCCTCCGCAGGCGGTGACATCGAAATCTCCTATCTTCACCACTCTGACTTTTCCTTCCACATTGGGCAGTTTTCTGAGGTTCATTTTCTCTGCTTCTTCTTTTTCTATCTCGAGAATTTCAACTCTCTCACAGCTTCTCACCACTTCGTTGGCCAGATCCTCAGCTTCTTCCAGAACATCTTCGAGAACGAACGGAGCGTTCAGATCTATGGTGGAGACCCTCTCTCCCATGAGGAAACTCACCGTTTCAAGATCGGCCACTTTCAGAAAAGCGGCTGAGAGGATGTGCTGAGCGGTGTGCTGACAGGCGATGTCTTTTCTCCTGGCAAGGTCTATTTCGTACTCGTACTCACCCGGTTCGAGATGAGCATCCAGATAATGAAGGATGTATCCATTCTTTTCCTTCACCTTCAGAACATTTGCAGGACCGATCTTTCCTCTATCACCAAGCTGTCCACCCTTTCCGTCTGTATAGAAAGGGCTTGTTCTCGAAACGGCGATGATTTTCTCACCATCTTTTATAACCTCGTCTATTCTTATTCTACCCGCAGTCATCTTCTTCCAACCTGCACCCTTTCTTTCAATCGCTTGATCTTGAAGAACTCTTCTCTTTCTTGTTCTTCGAGGGTATCCTGAATGTATTTTATCGTTTCTTTGAGCTGGGGGATCACCACGTTCTCCAGAGCATTGACCCTTTTCTTCACTTTTTTTGCCTCGTAAGCCAGTCTATAGACCTTGTTCTCAATCACCGCAACTTTTGCTACCAGCTCGAGCGCTTTCCTGAAGGCGAGATAGGCCTGATCGAGAGCTGCGTTTGTGCTGTAAATCTCGTAAGGTATTTCCGTATCGAAACCTTCTATTTCCATCTCAGGTACCTCAACTCCCATGACACTTCTGAAAACGATCTTCAGAGCGCTGAACTCAGAAATCCCGCTGGCGTATTCTTCCACACTCTCTATTCCCAGGTCCAGATTAGCTCTCTGAAGGGAACGGTAAGCTTTTTCGAAGACCTTGAGCAATTCCTCCTGAAGTTTCCTTGCTTCTTCTATGAGGCTCACAAGTTCCCTCATGATGACCGTTCGTTTTCTTTCCAGAAGATCGTATCCCTGAAGTGCTAAGGAAAGACGTTCTTTCAGAGCGATCAGGTTGCCGCGGGTTGGAGCCACACTCACGTTTTTTCACCTTCTCTGTAGTACTTCTCTATGTGTTCCTCTTTGATCCTCGTGAGTTCATTTTTCGGAAGGATCGATAAGGTTTTCCACGCCAGATCCAGGGATTGTTCTATCGTCCTTTCTTCGTCAAAACCCTGATTCACGAAAGAGTGTTCAAACTCCTCACCGAATTTGAGATACAGTCTGTCGATATCCGGCAGGTCCTCTTCACCCACGATAGAAGCGATGGATTTTACCTCCATCACCCTGGAATAGGCAGAGAAGAGCTGTGAAGCGACATCCGGATGATCTTCTCTTGTGTAACCTTTCCCTATTCCGTCCTTCATGAGCCTCGAGAGGGACGATAGAACGTCGAGTGGAGGATATATTCCCCTGCTGAAAAGGTTTCTGGACATGACGATCTGTCCCTCTGTTATGTATCCGGTGAGGTCAGGTATTGGATGCGTTATGTCGTCGTTCGGCATAGTGAGTATCGGTATCTGAGTGATCGAACCGTTCTTCCCTCTTATGATACCAGCCCTCTCGTAGATGGAAGCCAGATCTGAGTACAGATACCCGGGGTAACCTTTTCTCCCGGGTACTTCTCCTCTGTAGTTTGAAAGTTCTCTCAGAGCTTCGCAGTAGTTGGTCATATCGTTGAGAATGACCAGAACATGCATACCGAGATCGAAGGCAAGATACTCGGCTATCGTGAGAGCTACCCGTGGAGTAGCTATTCTCTCTGCCACGGAATCGTTCGCCAGATTCAGAACCACGACCATGTTTTTTATAGCTCCGCTTTCCTCAAGACTCTTCACCACAAAACTAGCATCGTCCTTTCTCAGTCCTATTGCACCAAAGACCACCGCGAATTCCTCGCCTGTTGTCACCTTCGCCTGACGCGCTATCTGGACCGCGAGCCTGTTGTAAGGAAGACCGTTTCCGGCGAATATGGGAAGTTTCTGCCCTCTTATCAAAGTCATCAGGACATCTATACTGGATATACCCGTCTGAATGAAATTTCTGGGATATTCCCTCGCAGCAGGATTTATCGCGGAACCATTTATATCCATAGTTTTTTCAGGAATGATCTCACCGAGGTCGTCTCTTGGGTTTCCGAGGCCGTCGAGTGTCCTTCCAAGCAGATCACGAGAGAGTTTGACTTCCAGAGGTCTGCCGAGGAATCTAACCTTCGTTTTTCCAACGTCTATCCCGTCAGTTCCTTCGAACACCTGAATCACGACCGCTTTTTCTTTCGCTATGATGACTCTTCCCATTCTTCTTTCTCCATTTTCCAGAACTATTTCGACAACCTCATCGTATCGGACACCGCTCACGTTTTCCATGACCATAATTGGGCCTTTTATCTCAGAGAGGCCGGTTTGTTCTTTCACAGCCATCGTATCACCTCGTTCCTGTTGCATAGAGTTTTTCAAGCTGTTCAAAATGATCTTTGATGATTTTTTCGGTTTTTACGATTTCTTCTTCGAAATTCCTGCTTTCTTTCAGCGTAGAGAGCTTTGAAACGATTTCCGGTGGAAGAATTTTCCCAACAGGAATCGATTTTTCGATGAACTTTCGTGCACTGCGGTATGTATCGACAATGAGCTTCAAAATTCTGAACTGCTTCTCAGGAGGGCAGAAAGCGTCCACCTCACTAAAAGCATTTTGCTGTAGAACACCGACCTTTATGATTCTGGCCACCAACACCGTTAATTTCTGATCGTCTGGAAGGACGTCTTCCCCCATTATCTTTATAATCTGCTGAAGCCTATCGTCTTCTACAAGAATGTCAATTGCTTCCTGACGGTATTCTGGCCACTTCTCGTTCACATTTTCCTTGAACCAGTCTTCCAACACTTCAGCGTACTCACTGTAACTCGTGATCCAGTTTATGGAAGGATAATGTCTCGAGTACGCCAGGTTTCTATCCAGAGCCCAGAAGCATCTGACGAATCTCTTCGTGTGCTGTGTGACCGGTTCTGAGAAGTCTCCACCTGGAGGTGAAACAGCACCTATGATGGTCACAGATCCGGTGGTTCCGTTGAGGTTCTCACAAAGACCGGCCCTTTCATAGAATTGAGCGATTCTGGAAGCAAGATAAGCGGGATATCCTTCCTCCACAGGCATCTCTTCCAGTCTCCCGGAGAGTTCACGCAGTGCCTCAGCCCATCTGGAAGTGGAATCTGCCATGAGAGCCACGTGGTAACCCATGTCTCTGAAGTACTCTGCAATGGTGATACCCGTGTATATGGAGGCTTCTCTCGCGGAAACAGGCATGTTCGAAGTGTTGGCTATCAAGACGGTTCTATCCATCAGAGGTTTTCCGGTACGTGGATCCTGAAGGTGAGGGAATTCTTCCAAAACCTCTGTCATCTCGTTACCTCGCTCTCCACAACCTATGTACACGACCACGTCTGCGTCTGCCCATTTCGCCAGCTGATGTTGTGTGATGGTTTTGCCTGTTCCAAAACCTCCAGGTATGGCAGCGGTCCCTCCTTTGCTGATCGGAAAGAAGATGTCGATGACTCTCTGTCCCGTAATCAAAGGAATCGAAAGCTCCAGAAACCTCTTCACTGGCCTCGGGACACGAACGGGCCATTCCTGGTAAAGCTTTATTTCCTCTTCTCCGTTTTCTGTTTTCACCACAGCTATAGTGTCGGTTACTTTGTAATCACCACTTTGTTTCACATTCAATAAGGTCCCTTCTTTTATGTGAGGAGGAATCATTATTTTATGCTTCACACTACCCGTTTCCTGGACCTCGGCTATCACTTCTCCTCCTCTTACTCTATCTCCTTCTTTTTTCAGCACATTGACAGACCAGAATTTTTCAGTGTCCAACCCAAAGGCTTGAATTCCCCTTCCTATGAAAGGCCCCGAGCTTTCAAGAAGTACCTTCAGCGGTCGCTGTATTCCATCGTATATGTTTCCAAGGAGCCCCGGTCCCAGAGCAACCGAGAGCATCTTTCCTGTTCTCTCAACGAGTTCGCCGGGTTCCAGCATGGAGGTTTCTTCATAGACCTGAACGATCGCTGTTTTTTCGTCCAGCGCAATCACTTCTCCGGTCAATCTCATCTTTCCAACGTAAATCACTTCATGCATGAACAGCCCTTCCGTGTTTTCAACGCGTACAACAGGACCGTTTATTTCCAGAACACGCATCATATTTCACCTGCCTTCTTCGTTATGAAGGTGAATATTTCGCTTTTTCGTTCTTCGAGGAAAGTATCCACGGTGCTTCGAACGATTGTTCTGTCCTTCTTTAAAAGGATTCCTCCAGTTACTTCTGAGCTCGTTTCCACTCTCTTGTCCCCTGCTATTTCAGAAACGATTTCGGCGTCTTCAGGATTGCAGACTATCACAAAATCTTCGCTCTCTATCAATCTCAAAGCGTCGTTGTAGAGTTTTCTGTAAAGTATCTTTTTCTCTTCGATGGGCAAATTGAGAAGCCGTTCTCTCAACGATGAGAATACTCTGGATATCAATTTCTTATTGTAGAGGAGTTTCTCTTTTCGCAATTCCGACGTGATCTGGGAAGTTTTTCTATCTATCATCTGTTTTCTCTCCAGCTCCGCTTTTCTCATCAATGTCTCTTCGTACTCTTTGAGTTCCTTTTCGATGTGCTTCTTCTCTTCTTCAATGAGTCGATCGTACTTCTCTTTCAACTCTTCGCGAATTTCTCTCAAGCGTTGTTCAAAAACGGAGTAGAGATTTTCAAGTTTTGTCTCTATCTCATTCATTGAGCTTCACCCCCACCACGTCTTCCACGTATCTTGTAATGAAATTCCTGTCGCCTCGCCAGCCGTGTCTGTCAGGTATGACGAATACCAGGGGAAGTTTCCCGGAAATTTTGTGTGATTTGATCTCTTCTGGTATTTCTTTCGCGGCGAGTTCTGTGACGAGGAGGATTCCAATGGTTTTGTCTTCTATTGCTTTTTTGAAGGCCTCCAGTGTTTCTTCCCTTCCGTGGACAACTGTACCCGCAACACCTGCCAACCGAAGACCAATGGCGGTGTCTATGTTGTCACTGATGAGGAAAAACCTCATCTCATAACCTCCCGAGTATCATGATACTCACGATAAGACCGTATATAACTATTCCTTCGGCAAGACCAACGTAAATGAGAGTTCTTCCAAGCAGTTCTGGTTTTTCACTTATGGCTCCAACTGAAGCCGCTCCTGTCATTCCCACTGCTATGCCTGCTCCAACCGCTGCCAGTCCTGTGGATAGGGCAACTGCCATCAATCCAAGGCCATTTGAAGATTGCGATGATGGAGCCTGTGTGGTGGGGACGTTCTGTGCGAACGCGCTCGAAGAAAGGCTAACAACGGCGAGGAAAACTATCAATGAAAACGCAACCACGTTGCCGAGAAGAATACCAAAAGCTGTTTTTTTCTTGGTAGTTTTCCTAGAAAGGAAAAAACCACCAATCAACGTTGCCACCACAAGAATCATCGCTGCTACCAGAAAAACCATGCTTACACCTCCAATCAGAGTTTGTATCTTTCTGGATTGAATTCCCTTCCACTGTCTTTGAAGAATCTTGTGAAAAATTCGTAAAATTCAAGCCTCAAAGTCTGAATGAATACGACGAGTCCCTCCAGACCGATTATTATGATGTTTCCAAGAAAGAGTATCACGAACGTCACAACAGGATTCTTTGCCATTTTTGCCATGGTGTAAAATGCAAGGAAAAGTCCGGCGTGGTTCAAGGCAAAAGCTCCAAGCCTCACAAAGGAGAGGGTGTTGCTGAAGTAGCTTATTAGAATCTCGAAAACTTCGAAGAAAGCCTGTACAATTCTTTCTGATAAAGGGGCTTCTGTGAATATGAAACTGTACACATACATAACACCCACGAGGACACCCATGGATATGAGTCCAAACCTTGGGAAAGACCCATTCATGAAAAAGATCAAAACCGATACGACGGCGATCCAGTAGAAAAGCAGTCCGAGTATCCCGTTGTGGTTGAAAAGTAGTTCTCGTTTTTCTCGATTTTTTAGATTGTTGACAATGTTCAAAATCATTGCGAACGTGATGGTGGCTATTCCAATATATATGGAAAAAGCGAGGAAGTAGTTTATGTTTTCCATGGGCCTTTTCCAGATAGAAGGAATGATCTCGTAGCCGAATACGCTCCCGTAAAGCATCCCGAATATAGAAGAAGATACTCCTGCCGATCCAATTACATAGAGAAGATCGTTTTTTAATCTCCAGTACAATCCAAAGCCGAACAGCGCCAGAACCAGACCGTGCCCAACATCACCGAACATCATTCCAAAGAACGCCAGAAACATTATGGCAACAAAAGGGGTGGGATCTATTTCGTCACTGGAAGGTATGCCGAACATTCGTGTTATGGACTCGAAATGTTTGAAAAATCCTCTGTTTTTCAAGAGTGTTGGGGGTTTCGTATTCGGTTGGCACGACAGGAGAACCATCCGGGGATTGGATTCCAGGAATCGTTTCATTTCTTCCAGGTTCTGATGGGTTGTCCAGCCCGAGATCACGAGGAAATTCTCCGTTGATTTCGTTTTTTGGAGGAGATCGTGGATATTTTTCAAGATGTAGATGTACTCAAAATAATTTTTCACAAGCCGTCTGTTCTTGTAGAACTCCCTTCTTATGGTTGAATTCAGTATCTCTATTTCTGAATCCAGCACCTTCAGTTCATCTTCGAGCTGTAAGGAGATTTCAGAAGGAGTACCGGAGTAGCTCTCGGAGAGAGAGTACTCCACGAAACCGGCTGTCGTTAACGTGCTCTCCAAGTCCAATTCCTTTCGATGGATAACGAAAAGCCATGTTTTTTCCTCCTCGACTGCTACTTCCAGTATCAACACATCTTCATCTTTGACGCTCTCTTTCAATCTTTCCACGTAATCGTTACCTATGTTTCCAAAGTGGTATCGGAAGAATTCAGATTCTCTTAAATCTTTCAGATTCACATCTATCATCCGAAGTCTTTCAACTATCTCGAGATCTTTCGTTTTCTTTTCTCTTTCCTGCTTCAAATCGTTCATTTTTCTGTGTAGAGTTTCAACAACGGGAAGTACTTTTTCTATGAACGCATTCACATCTTTCAGTGAGATATTCATTTTCGAAATGTCCACATTCTGGGGTTCCGGTGATGGTGTTTCACCAATCATCTCGTAGAGGTTCATGAACTTGCTGTAAATATCATCGTAAAAGGTATGGTCTGGGGTTCTAAGAAGATTCAGGGTCTCCTCTTCGAGGATAGACTCCAGCGGAATCATTTCCACACTCTCCGTATCGAGGATTCTTTTCAGCAATCTTTCGGATTCATCAACAGGTGCTATGATGCTGAACGCACTGAGTTTCTCTTGCATACAGATCACTCCTCAAAAGTCACAAGGTATCCTTTGGCTTCTTCAAAACTCAGGCTGTATCTCTTTGTTTCTATGATGGTCACGAGATCTTTGTATTCGTACTCACGAATATAGACGTAACCACCTGCAACATCGCACCCGTTTTGCAAATTGTTTGATAGCCTCCTCGCTTTATCGAGAAGTATTCGATCACATATTCTTTCCAGAACGAACGGCAGATCGTCTTCCTTTACATCCTTGAAGAACTTTCCATACGGAGTTTGAGAAAGTTTTTTGAGAAATTCTTCTGTAGAGGACACGTTGGAAAGCTCCACGAAAAGCTGTCTTTCGAGTAAACCCCTGAGTGGAATGAGTAAATTCAGAACTTCGGAAGGTTGAAGCTTGAACAAAAGGCGCGCTCTGTATATCCATTCTATGTTCGTCATGTCTATCTGTAAGTAAAACAGATCTCTGATTCCCTCTGTACAGAAAGAAGATCCACTTAGCTTCCTCTTCATCGTTAGGAAGTACCACAGATCCAAAGCGTTCAACAGATAGTAAACCTTTCCAGAGGTCTGGTAGTTCCTGTAAGCGTTCTCCAGCGGCACGCGATACTCCGTTTTTTCGAGTACTTTCCAGAGCTCTTCCATGTTTTTTGCTGAGAGAAGCGAGGATTCATTGATACTTTTATGGTAAAGAGGATAGAGTTTTGACTCACTGAGGTTCTCGAAGTATCCGGAATGGACTATTCGAATGATGAATTTTACGTTTTCGATCTCAAATCTTTTTTCGAACATGAAAAAGATTTTCCTTATATCGTACGGAAGATAGAAGTAGATTCTGTACAGATCATGGACAATGGCTCCCCTTAACAGGATTTCCAGATCTCTTCTGTGGATCTTCGATACGTCTACATCTTTCAAGAACCTCTGATAATGTGTGTGCTGTTTCAAATAATCGGCTATCTCTATCACGTTGTTCGTCTTCATGAGGTTCCTGAAGTCCTCTTTGGTGAGCATTTTCGACTTCATGGCCTTCACTTTTGCAGAAAGACCCATGAGCTTCATTTCATCACTCCTCTGACAGGAGCATATCTACTATTTCACTAACGAGTTCATCAAGATGTGATTCCAGATCCTCCATTCGTTTCCTCAGCTCCGCTTGCTCCCTTTTGGCTTTGGATTCGATTCTACCCATCTCCAGCTTCGCGTTTTCGATCAGCTCCCTGTAGTGTTCGTCTATCAATTTTTTCCGTTGTTCTTTGAACTCTCTGAGCTTTTCGATCTCTTTTTTATATTCATTTTCCATCTCTTCTTCTAATTTTCTGACCTCTTCTTTGAAATGCTTCTCTCTATCCACAAGGTTCTTCACTATCGCTGCAAGATCGATCTCCATCAGCTTCTCCCCCTTCCTTGATTTCCAAAAAGCTCCCAGAGTTTCACCACAAACCTGACGAGTCTTCTTCTCATCAGAAATTCTCCCACCTCTCGCTCTTTACCCGACAGAACAATGGCGCTCAACGTGAACAATCCCATTCCAAGCAGAACAATCCAGTAGTTCTGAATCACGAAGGAATAGGTGTAGATCCACAGAGTGTGCACCGTTCGATCGATCATGTTGAAATCGGGAGTCGGAAGCTTTATTACCTCGTAGTTCACTCCAACTGGAGACACATGAACCTTTATGAAATGGTAAAAGTAGTGCTCTGGATCGGTACCAAAAAGCTCCGCTCCTGCTCCACCCGTGATGATGTACGGCACACCGTTCCATTCTCCCCTGAAGTAACCGTGGATGTGACCGGCAAAAACCATTGTGACGTTGTATTTCTTCAGGATATTCAAAAGCGTTTGGGCATTTTCCAGATCCTTCATGGAATGCCCAGGTTGTTTTTCCTTACGTGGATCGTACACTGGTACGTGCATAAAAACGAATCGGTATCTGTAAGACTGGGATTTCTCCAGTTCTTTTTTTAACCATTCTAATTGATACGCGTCCACATATTTCTCGTTCGCGTTGTTGAGGACTATGAAATATGAGTTTCCCACGTGGAAGGAATAGTAGAGAGGCCCGAAAATCTTCAAATAGTTTCCGGGATCGTCCGCGAGATCGTGATTACCCGGGACGGGAAGAACCGGTATTTTGAATCTTCTGAGCTGTTCCAGGTACAACTCCCACTTGAACAGAGATCCATCGAAGACCATATCCCCCGTGTTTATGGCAAATGCTGTGTTTTGTTCTCTGTTCACCGTGTCTATGAGTTTGGAAAAGGTGGAGATGGAATTTTTGTTGTCACCAAAGACAATGAAAGTGAAATCGTCTTTTAAACTTTCTTTTTCAACACTTCTGATGTTTTGATACACCAGATCCTTCTCCGGTACAACGAACAGGTAAGTATCCAGAACTTTCAAAACGGACAGTCCGATCATGGTAATTGCTATTCCTATCAAAAAGGAGCGCGTTGTTCCACCTCCTTATGAGAGGATTATACCCCTTTCGGGGCAACTTTAATGGTTTCTTAAATAGAACACGTGATACAATTTAAAAAAACGCAAGGAGGTGTGTTCATGAGGCTTGAAGGGAAGGTGTGTCTGATCACAGGGGCTGGAAGCGGGATAGGGAAAGCCACCACGCTTCTTTTTGCACAGGAAGGAGCAACGGTGATCGCTGGCGATATCTCGAAAGAAAATCTCGATTCTCTTGTGAAAGAGGCAGAAGGACTTCCAGGAAAGGTCGATCCCTATGTCCTGAACGTGACCGACAGGGATCAGATAAAGGAAGTTGTGGAAAAAGTCGTTCAAAAGTACGGTCGAATCGACGTTCTGGTGAACAACGCGGGAATAACAAAGGATGCGCTTCTTGTGAGGATGAAAGAAGAAGACTGGGATGCGGTAATAAACGTGAATCTGAAGGGTGTTTTCAACGTGACTCAGATGGTGGTGCCATACATGATCAAACAGAGGAACGGTTCGATCGTGAACGTCTCCTCTGTCGTTGGAATATACGGAAATCCTGGTCAGACGAATTACGCGGCGTCGAAGGCGGGAGTCATAGGGATGACCAAGACGTGGGCGAAGGAACTCGCTGGAAGAAACATCAGAGTGAACGCTGTGGCACCCGGATTCATAGAAACCCCCATGACCGAAAAACTTCCAGAAAAAGCACGTGAAGCGGCCCTTTCCAGAATACCGCTGGGAAGGTTTGGGAAACCAGAAGAGGTGGCGCAGGTTATACTCTTCCTCGCATCGGACGAGTCAAGTTACGTCACCGGACAGGTGATAGGAATAGATGGGGGCCTCGTGATCTGAGGCCCTCATCTTCTGAAGACTTCCACTCCGTCTATGTAGACCCTCTCCACCACGGATTTCATATCGAACGGATGTCCGCTCCAGACCACAAGATCCGCGTCCTTTCCGGGTTCGATGGAACCGATTCTATCTTCGAGTCCGAGGATCTTAGCAGGATTCACCGTCAGGATCTTCAGCAGATCTTCTTCCATCGCACCGTACCTCATGGCAGTTGCCGCCTGAACGGTTGCAAACTCGAGAGGAATCACCGGGTGATCACACATCAAGGCTATAAGAACCCCATCTTTCAAGAGTTTTGCGATAGTTTCCATCGTCAAATCTTTCAGTTCCAGCTTTGTTCTGAAGGTGAGGAGAGGTCCCACAACGACGGGTATCTTCTTCTCCGCTAGCACCTTAGAAATTTTGTAAGCTTCCGTTCCGTGTTCTATGACGAGGTTGAAACCAAACTCCTCCGCTATTCTGATGGCGGTGAGAATGTCGTCCGCTCGGTGGGCGTGCATCCTGGCGGGAATCTTCTTTCTGAGGACCATCTCACCGACTTCCATTTTCAAGTCCGTTTCGGTGAATTCTTTCCCTTCTTTCTGGGCGAGTTCCTTTTTCTTCATGTAATTCTTCACTTTAGTGAAGTAGTCTCTGATCACTCCCGCTGTTCCCATTCTCGTTGAAGGAGTTTGTTTCCTCTCACCGTAGACCCTCTTTGGATTTTCTCCGAACGCCATCTTCAAACCTGCGGGATCCTTCACAACGCACTCTTCCACAATTATGGATCTGAACTTTATCACGCTTCCCTGTCCACCCACCGGGTTGGCGCTTCCAGGAACGATCATCACGGATGTGACTCCACCGGCAAGGGCTCGTTCTATGGCCGGATCCTGCGGATTGAAACCGTCGAGTGCTTTCACATGCGGTGTGACGGGATCCGTGGCTTCGTTTCCATCGCTGTAGTAGTACCCTACTCCTTCCTCGAAGAGTCCGATGTGGGAGTGCGCATCTACGAAACCGGGAAACAGGAATTTTCCCGTTAGATCAACGATTTCCGCGTCGGGATCTTCTATGTTTTCTCCCACCTTTTCCACTTTTCCGTTCGAGACAAGCACATCTCCTTTGAAGGGTCTGGAAGTTATGGGAAAGACCGTGGCGTTTTTAAAGAGAATCTTCACACTCATCCCTCCCCTTTTGGTTCGCATCACGAACTATTTTAACACGTTCCAGACTGGAAAACACCATGGAGATCAAAAGGAGTGCTGCCCCTAAAAGCTGTTCTCTTGTCATCGTTTCACCCAGCATGAAATAAGAAACAACTGCTGCGAAAACTGGTTCTCCCAGGAAAACAATCGCAGACACGTTGTTTCCAAGCGCTTTCTGGTACTTTGCCTGAAGGTAGATGGCCAGAATGGTGGCCGCAAGAGCGGTGAATACCGCACTCCCAAAAGCCGGGAGTGTGAAGTTCCAGTTCTTCCAGAAAACATTCAGTATCAGGTTCAAAATCCCCACCACCAGAAACTGTGGAAAGAGGAGATCCACTTCTTTGACTCGTTTTGAAAACATCGTTATCAGAACAACATGCAAAGCAAAGCTCACCGCACAGATCAGGGTGAGAAAGTCCCCGAAGTTGAAATCTTTGATTCCACCGGAGATCATGTAAAGCCCCAGGCTTGCGACAAAAAAGGAAACGATCTGGAATATCGTGGGGATTTCTCTCTCCAGAAGATACGCAAAGACCGGAACGAAAACGATGTACATCGATGTGATGAAACCGCTCTTCGTGGAGGTGGTGATCGTGAGTCCCCACGTTTGAGTGGTGTAGGCAATTCCCAGGAGTGTTCCGAGGATCGCTCCGTATTTGATGTTTCCCTTTCCAAACAGAAAATAAGAAAAAAGCGCTGCGATGAAGAATCTAACGGCGATATAAAAGGTGGGAGAGACTCCCACCAGTACGATCTTCTGTATAGGAAATGTCGATCCCCAGATGAACGCAACGAAGAGTAAGCTGAAAAGTGCCTTTACCAATCTTCACCACCCGCTTCTCACTTTGAATTCGAATTCTTTCTCTGAATTGGGCGGAACGATCAATTCGAAAACGATCTGGTCCGAAGTTTCTTTCAACGGTTTGATGGAAAATCTGAGCAGTCTCATCATATTCCCGTAGACGTTGATTCTCACCTTCGATTCCGTTTCGTTCAGGTTCTGAACGGTCACTTTCCAGGTCCTTTCGTATTCGTATGTGTCTTTGTAGTTCCTCTCGTCCAGAATCTCTCCTCTCACGCGAACGTCCCAGGAATCCGTTACGGGAAGCTCCAGAAGGGAGTTTTTCGGAGTGTCGGGGATGCTCGTTTCCCCGATCATTATATCCACACCGGAAATGTTAGAGAATATGCTCACCGTGCCTCCCGGAAGATCCACAGGAGTCTTGAAACTTCTCGTGAAGGTGGTTTTCTGATAGTTGAAAATTGAATCGTTCACTGCAAAAGAGTATGAGTAGTACTCGTTAGTGCTGGGCAAATTCGTTTCTATGAGATTCACAACAGGAGATTTGTCCAGATCTTTTACTTTGCCGAGGTGATACACCTTGACTTCCTCGGACTCGTGTTCTTCGGGCATTTCTCTTGAGGGTGAAGAGCTGAAGTACATCATTTTCCGAATTGAAACTTCTTCGACGGGCCTGGAAACCAAGAAAACATCCGCGCTTTCCACACCAGAGACCGATAGAAAGGCGTTTCCCGTGAGAGTATCTTCGAAGAGATAGTACCTGACGTTCCAGCTTCCTGAGGAACGCAGAAGCAAAGTTACCTTTCCCTGCCCGTTCATCACGAGTTTCCGATCACTCTGAGGTTCTTCGTATTCCAGGACAAGCCACTTTTTCAACGTGGAGTTGTAGATGTAGTACTTCGTGTCTTTTTTCAAAACGAGAGGAGAAGTACTTATCACTTCGAACTGAGAGGGAGGTTCGTCCACCGCTTCGACGGTTTTTCCTTTTATAATTTCTTCCCAGGAAGGTTCTTTTTCCGAAACCACGTACCAGCTTTTTGCTCCGATTACATCCATCACGTTCCAGCCCTGAGGAACGGAGACGGTTTCTGTGCCGCTCACGGATAAACTTTCCATGAGAACCGCACCGTCTTGGAAAAGGATGAGAACGGATGTTGCAAAGATCATTGTCGACGTGAATAAGAGAATTAACAAGCTTCTCATAATTTTCACCCCCTCCTGAAAATTCTATCACCCGGGGTTAAAATATCCTGAGAGGTGATTCGAGATGCAGGTGATCTTTTTTGAGAACGACGAAGAACTCCTGAGAGAAGCTTTGAAAATCAGAAGGAAGGTTTTCATAGAAGAGCAGGGAGTTCCCGAGGAAGAAGAACTCGATGGGAAAGATCCTGAGAGTGTTCACGTGCTTCTCGAAAAGGAAGGAAAGTTCATAGGAACCGCAAGGATAAGAAAGATCGATGATGGAACGTTCAAGATAGAACGTGTGGCGATTCTGAAAGAAGAAAGAAGGAAGGGCCACGGAAGGTTCCTCATGGAGAGTATAGAAAGAGAGCTTTCCTCTAAAGGAGTTCAAAAGATCGTTTTGAACGCTCAAATCCAGGTGAGAGAGTTCTACGAGAGACTCGGTTACAGGGCGGAAGGGGAGGTCTTCTACGAAGCGAACATTCCGCACGTGAGGATGGTGAAGGTGGTGAAACGGTGAAGTTAACCCCTCTCATGGAACAGTACCTGAGAATAAAAGAACAGTACAAAGATTCCATTCTGCTGTTTCGACTGGGAGATTTTTACGAGGCGTTTTTCGAAGACGCGAAGATCGTTTCGAAGGTTCTGAACATAGTTCTCACAAGAAGGCAGGACGCTCCCATGGCGGGCATCCCGTACCACGCGCTGAACACCTACCTGAAAAAGCTCGTCGAAGCGGGCTACAAGGTGGCAATTTGTGATCAGATGGAGGAGCCTTCGAAGTCGAAGAAACTGATCAGAAGGGAAGTCACGCGTGTTGTCACTCCTGGATCCATCGTAGAAGATGAGTTTCTCAGCGAAACGAACAACTACATGGCCGTTGTCTCAGAAGAGAAAGGACGGTACTGTACGGTTTTCTGTGATATCTCGACAGGTGAGGTCCTGGTTCATGAAAGTTCAGACGAACAGGAAACGATGGACCTGCTGAAAAATTACTCCATTTCCCAGATCATCTGTCCAGAGCACCTGAAATCTTCTTTGAGGGAACGCTTTCCAGGTGTTTACACAGAGTCCATAAGCGAGTGGTATTTCTCAGATCTGGAAGAAGTGGAAAAAGCCTACAATCTGAAGGACATTCATCATTTCGAACTTTCACCCCTTGCACTGAAGACCCTTGCGGCGCTGATAAAGTATGTCAAGTACACGATGATCACGGAAGAGCTGAATCTGAAGCCCCCTCTTCTCATCTCTCAGAGAGATTACATGATACTCGATTCCGCAACGGTGGAAAATCTTTCGTTGATTCCCGGTGACAAAGGAAAGAACCTTTTCGATGTGTTGAACAACACGGAAACTCCCATGGGGTCTCGACTCCTGAAAAAATGGATTCTCCACCCCTTGGTTGATAGAGAACAGATCGAAGAAAGGCTCGAGGCTGTGGAAAGACTGGTGAACGACAGGGTGAGCCTGGAGGAGATGAGGAACCTCCTTTCGAACGTAAGGGATGTGGAGCGGATCGTTTCACGGGTGGAATACAATAGAACCGTTCCCAGGGATCTGGTGGCACTCAGAGAGACGCTGGAAATCATTCCGAAACTGAACGAAATTCTTTCAACTTTCGGTGTGTTCGAAAAACTCGCTTTCCCGGAAAGACTGCTTGACCTGCTTCGAAGAGCCATTGAAGATGACCCGGTGGGAAGTCCCGGCGAGGGAAAGGTTATAAAGAGGGGATTCTCACCTGAACTCGACGAGTACAGGGATCTTCTGGAACATGCCGAAGAGAGACTCAAAGAGTTTGAAGAGAAGGAGAGAAAAAGAACGGGTATTCAAAAGCTGAGGGTTGGATACAACCAGGTCTTTGGTTACTACATAGAGGTGACGAAAGCGAATCTGGACAAGATTCCCGATGATTACGAAAGAAAACAAACTCTTGTCAATTCTGAAAGATTCATCACACCCGAATTGAAGGAATTCGAGACAAAGATAATGGCCGCTAAAGAGAGAATAGAAGAACTGGAAAAGGAACTTTTCAAAAACGTGTGCGAAGAGGTGAAAAAGCACAAGGAGATTCTCCTCAAGATCTCAGAGGAACTGGCAAAAATCGATGTGCTTTCGACGTTAGCCTACGATGCTATCCTGTGCAACTACACAAAACCCGTCTTTTCGGAAGACAGACTGGAGATCAAAGGTGGAAGACACCCGGTCGTTGAAAGGTTCACGCAAAACTTCGTTGAAAACGATATTTACATGGACAACGAGAAGAGATTTGTGGTGATAACAGGCCCCAACATGAGCGGAAAGTCCACCTTCATCAGACAGGTGGGTCTCATATCCCTCATGGCGCAGATAGGATCGTTTGTGCCAGCACAGAAGGCGGTTCTTCCCGTGTTCGACAGGATCTTCACACGAATGGGTGCCAGAGACGATCTTGCTGGTGGTAGAAGTACGTTCCTTGTCGAGATGAACGAGATGGCACTCATCCTGCTGAAATCAACGGAGAAGAGCCTGGTTCTCCTGGATGAGGTGGGAAGAGGCACAAGCACCCAGGACGGAGTCAGCATAGCCTGGGCAATTTCAGAAGAACTCATAAAAAGAGGATGTAAGGTCTTGTTTGCCACTCACTTCACGGAACTCACGGAACTCGAAAAACACTTTCCACAGGTCCAGAACAAAACCATTCTGGTAAAGGAAGAGGGCAAAAACGTGATATTCACCCACAAGGTGGTGAAAGGTGTGGCAGACAGAAGTTATGGAATAGAGGTCGCAAAGATAGCGGGTATTCCTGACAGGGTCATAAACAGAGCTTATGAGATTCTGGAGAGGAATTTTAAAAACAGCACGAAGAAAAACGGAAAATCGAACAGATTCAGTCAGCAAATTCCTCTCTTTCCTGTTTGATGCTCCTTATCAGTTCGACGTAATTGTCGTTTTTGAAGATACCGTATCCCATTACAAGGATCGTCGCACCGTTTTTAACCAGTATCGACGCGTTCTCTTCGTTTACACCGCCGTCGACCATGATTTCTGTTTCCAGTCCCAGTTCCTTCACCATCTTTCTCAGGTTTCTTATTTTCTCAAGACTCCTTGCTATGAACCTCTGACCAGAGAAACCAGGATTGACGCTCATCACCAGTACACCGTCGACGTCGGTTATGATCTCTGAAAGAAGATCGATGGGAGTATGCGGGTTTATGGCCACAAAGGCCTGAGCTCCAAGGTCTTTAACACGATGGACCAATCTGTGGAGATGAAAGGTCGATTCGTAATGGATGGCCACCATATCTGCTCCTTCTTCTATGAATCGGTCGATGTAATCTTCGGGATTGGTGATCATCAGGTGTACACTTATGGGAAGTTTTGTTTCTTTCCTGAGGGCTTTCAGAACGGGAAGCCCGAAGGAAATGTTTGGAACAAAGTGACCATCCATGACATCGAAATGGATCATATCCACGTGCTCTTCCACTCTTTTCACTTCATCGGCCAGTCTTGCAAGGTCACATGCGAGAATTGAAGCGGCCACTTTCGCCATTATTTTTTCCTCCTTTCCAGAAGCTCGTAAAACATCTTCACGTAGTTCTCGTATCGACTCTCTGCGATTTCTCCGTTCTCCACAGCTTCTTTCACTCCACACTCCGGTTCATCCACGTGGTTGCAATCTGAGAAGAAACACTGTTTGTCTCCGAATTCCTTGAAGTAGTGTTTCAGTTCCTTGGGTTCTATGTCGTTGATCTCCAGATTTGCGAAACCCGGAGTATCAACCACATAACCACCGAAATCGAATTTCAAGAGCTGAGCAGTTGTTGTGGTATGTCTTCCTCTCTGGAGTTTCTCTGAGACTTCGCTCACACGAAGCTTCAAGCCGGGATTTATGGCATTGAGCAAGCTACTTTTTCCGACCCCGGAGAGTCCGGCCATCGTGCTGATCTTTCCCTTTAGATATTCCTTGAGCTCCTCAATTCCCATTCCGGTTTTCGCGCTGGTTTTCACGATTGGATAAAGTTCAGAATAGATCTCTTCCAGTTCTCTCACCTTCTTCAAATCGTCTCCATCGTAAAGGTCTATCTTGTTGATGACTATCACCGTTTCCAGTTCGTTCTTTTCGGCGAGTACAAGAAATTTATCGATTATGTAGGTCGAAGTTTCCGGCATTTTCACTGTGGCCACGAGAATCACCTGATCCACGTTTGCAACGTGAGGTTTGGTGAGCAAATTTTTCCTATGTAGCACGTTCTCTATGACTCCAGAACCTGTTCCGTCCGGTGTGTACTCCACCCTGTCTCCAACGTATATCTTGAGGTTTTGCAGGCGGAATTTCCCTCTCAGTTTGCAGAGGACTTTTTCACCTGTTTCCTCGTCTTCAACCGTGACCATGTTCGAGTGAAAACTCACCACTATTCCTCTTCTTCTCAAACTCATTCCTCCCCAAGGATGAGGATAACCTCCGTTGCCATGGAACCTTCAGGAGGATACTGTGCCACTACCGTATCACCCGTTCCAAGAAGCAAAACACGGGGATCGTCCTTCAGTTCGTCCGCTTTTTTGCCCACAAAATTCTCCACCAAAAAATAGCTTTCTCTCTCACCTGTATCGATCAGAAGAATTAATCTTCCTTTGTAAACCTGCCCCTCTTCCGGATAGGTTGCGAGAATCCTGTCTTTTTCGGTGCCAAAAGGAAAATAAACGGTTTCATAATTCCACCCGAGCCTCTTCAGGATCTCTTCTGCGACTGAGAGATTCAGCTGTGAAAGACGAGGCACGGTTCTTTTTTGAGGATTTTCGTAATAGAGGTTTACCGTTCTTCCCTTCTTCACCCTTGAACCGGTTCGTGGATAAGCGTCTACCACCGTTTCGGAAGAAGACGTGTCGCAAAACAAACCAGATGCCTTCAGTCTTTCACACGCTTCTGTTCCAGAAAGCCCGACAACATCTGGCACCGTGCTGTACTGACTCTGATAAAGCTTTATTGCGAACAGAAAGAAAAAACCACCAACCACAATGCCCGTTACTATTCCGAGAAATACCCTCATGATGTTGAATTCATTCTCTTCAGCCTCAGCTGACCACAGGCCGCTTCGATGTCGCTACCTTTTTCTCGTCTGATTTCTGCTTCGACTCCGTTTTCCAGTAGTATCCTCTTGAAGGTCAAAAGACGTTCCCTCGACGGTCTTCTCAAGCCTTCCACTGTTGGATTCACGGGGATCAGATTCACGAAAACCTTCATGTTCTTCAAGATTTCGGCCAGTTTCTTTGCGTCGCTTATCTCATCGTTTATGCCCCTTATGAGCACATACTCTATCGTTACACGATTTCCTGTCTTCTTCTGATAGATCTTAACCGCATTCAAGATCTCTTCGATGGAGTACTTCTTGTTCAAAGGAACGAGCTGATCCCTCTTGAAGTTTGTCGGAGCGTGGAGTGAAAGAGCAAGCTTCACATCAAGCCCTTCTTCAGCCAGCTGGATTATTCTGTCCGGGATTCCAACTGTCGAAATCGTGATCCTCCTGATACCTATATTTCCCATCTTTTTGTGGTTCAGTATTCTTATGCTTTTTATCGTGTTTTCGTAGTTCAAAAGAGGCTCCCCCATTCCCATGTACACAACGTTTCCTATTTTTTTCTTCTCTTCTTTTTCCATGGAAAGGATCTGTGCTACGATTTCTCCTGTGGTTAGATTTCTGACAAATCCGCTCATTCCTGTGGCGCAGAAAATACACTTCACGGGACATCCAACCTGGGTTGAGATGCAGGCCGTTACTCTGTCCGGATGGAAAAGCATCACAGATTCTATCGTGTTCGCGTCTTCGAGTTCCCAGAGGAATTTGGTGGTACCATCTATTTTGGAAACCTTCTTGTCGAGGAGTTTCAAGAAAGGAATAGAAAAGTGCTCTTTCAGAAGAGCACGGTGCTGTTTTGAAAGGTTTGTCATCTCATCGAAGTTGTTCACTTTTTTGTTGAACACCCAGTCCAAAATCTGATCTGCCCTGTAACGCTCGAGACCCAGGTTCGTGATCTTGGCTACCAGTTCTTCATAAGAAAGATCGAGTAGATTCTTCAAGTCAACACCTCCCAGTTTGAAATTATACTATAGAGTTTAAGGAGGGATATCTTTGGACAAAATCTTTGAATCTCTTTACAAAGCAGGCTGTGATGTGCGAATGTTCGAAAAACTTTCCTGCCATACCAGCATAAAAATCGGTGGAAGGGTGAAATATCTTGTCCTTCCCAACGATGTTTTTTCCCTGGAACGAGCCATCACCGTTCTGAAGGATCTTCCGTTTCAAATAATGGGACTCGGCACGAATCTTCTGGTTCAAGATGAGGATCTGGATATCGCAGTGGTGAAAACAGAAAGGCTGAATCAAATTGAAATAAAGGAGGAAAAGGTACTGGTGGAAAGTGGAACTCCCTTGAAGAGACTCTGTCTATTTTTGATGGAAGCGGAACTCGGGGGACTGGAGTTCGCGTACGGGATACCGGGGAGTGTGGGGGGAGCCATCTATATGAACGCGGGAGCGTACGGTGGAGAAATCGGGGAGTTCGTCGAAGCGGTCGAGGTTCTAAGAGATGGAGAAAGGATCTGGCTTTCGAAGAACGAGATTTTTTTCGGCTACAGGGACAGTACATTTAAAAAGGAGAAATTGATCATAACACGTGTGATGATGAGCTTCAAAAAAGAGAAGAAGGAAACCATAAAAGCGAGGATGGATGATTATATGAGGAGGCGTCTGGAGAAACAACCCCTTGACCTTCCAAGCGCGGGAAGTGTGTTCAAGAGGCCAAGAGAGGATTTCTACGTGGGAAAGGCCATAGAATCCCTGGGTTTGAAAGGCTACAGAATCGGAGGGGCTCAGATATCGGAAAAACATGCGGGATTCATCGTGAACGCAGAAAACGCTACTTTCAACGACGTGATGAAACTCATCGAGTTTGTGAAAAAAAAGGTGAAAGAGAAATACGGTGTGGAGCTGGAAACGGAGGTCGAAATCTGGTGGAATGGAAGATGGTGGTGAAACCCCACACGGAAAGGATCAACGTTAAGAGATCGGAGTTCTATGCCACCATATTTCCGATAAAGGATGAAAAAGACTTTCGTGAAAAGTTGAAAGAAGTTTCGGAAAGAGATGCCACTCACAACTGCTGGGCTTACAGAATTTTCTCTCCAAGCGGTATCCTTGAACACAGTTCGGACGATGGCGAGCCGAACGGAACGGCGGGCAGACCCATTCTTGGGGTTTTGAAAAAATACAATCTTATGAACACAGCGATCGTTGTCACAAGATATTTCGGTGGGGTGAAACTGGGTGTTCGTGGACTCATAGAAGCTTACTCTTCGGCTGCTGAGACAGCGGTCAAGGGAGCAGAGCTGAGAAGGCTGAGGCTCATGAAAGAGTTCGAAGTGGAAGTAAATTATCAGGAATTGAACAACGTGTTCAGAGTTGTAGAGATGATGGGACTGGAACTTGTTGAGATGGATTACACAGAAAGGGGGGCAAAAATCCTGCTGCGTGGTCTTGAAATACCTGAAAACCTGGTTATAAAAACGATTCGTGATGTGTTAATATAATCACGAAGGAGGGAAAACAAATGAAAGAACTGGAGGATCTCGAAAGGATTCTCAATTCAATGATAGAAGATTACAGAAAGCTGAAAGAAGAGAACAGAGAACTGTGGTCGAAGGTGAAACAGTTGAACGAGAGGATACTTCACTTAGAAAAGGAGAAAGAACAGTTGGAAAAGACCATCGAGCAGCACAAAAGGTCCCTGAACACGCTCGTGGAGAAAATTCAGCGCTTTCTCTCCCTCACAACCGATCAGGGGATGATACAGGATGAAGAAGAAAATAAGCGTTAGACTTGGAAAGAAAGTGTACAACCTCGTTACGGATGAAGATCTGGAGATAGTCAATCAAACTATAGAGAAAATAGAAAAAGACTTCAAGCGGTACGAAGAATTCATCGATGAAGTGGGGATAGATAACATCCTGTTCGTCATGTTGGCCAACACCGTGCTCGAAAATGTGAAAATGAGTGAGAGAATCAAAAATCTGAAGAAAAAACTCTCTCAGGCACTCAGGGAAGGTGATCAGAAACCTTGAAAAGAATAGTCGTTGTGTCCGGGCTTTCGGGAGCGGGTAAAACCTCCGCCATGGGTTTTCTTGAGGATCTGGGGTATTTCTGTGTTGATAACGTTCCCGGTAACATACTGGAGGAACTCTTGAAGCTCTTCATGAGTTCCGATCTTGAAAAGATGGCGATGGCCATTGATGTGCGAAGCGAACACCTCGGAGATCCCATATCGACGGTTGAGAGAATAAAAGAAAAGACGAACGCTCTGGTAATTTTTCTGGAGGCGTCCACGGAGGAACTTCTGAGGAGATACGCTCTGACGAGAAGAAGACACCCTCTTCAGAAGGACGGAGTAGGGCTGGAAGATGCCATAGAGAAGGAGAGGAAAATCCTGTCTCGTATAAGGGAAATCGCGGACGTTGTGATAGATACAACCAGCATGAACACACATCAACTGCGCGAAACTCTGACGCATTTTCTCGTGAACCAGGCCGGTGGAACCTCTGTCAGAATAATGAGTTTCGGATTCAAACACGGAATTCCAATGGACGTGGATTTCGTTTTTGATGCTCGTTTTCTCCCGAACCCACACTACGTACCGGAACTTTCTTCAAAAACGGGTTTGGATAGCGAGGTAGAAGCGTACTTTAAAAATTATCCAGTGGTGGAAGAGTTCATCGAAAAGATCTATGAAGTACTCAAAGTGGCGATAGAAGAGTACCAGAGAACTGGAAGAAGAATAATCACTGTGGGAATAGGATGTACCGGCGGCAAGCATAGATCTGTGTATATCGCACACAGGCTGAAAGAAATGCTGGAAAAAGAAGGTTTTACGGTCATTGAGAAACACAGGGACAGAGAGAAGGTGTGAGCGGTGAAGGTGGTCGCTGTAGGTGGAGGAACGGGACTTTCCACTCTTTTGAAAGGCTTGAAAAACATCGATTCTTTTGAAATAACCGCCGTTGTCTCAGTCACTGACGAAGGGGGAAGCTCCGGAAAGTTAAGAAAAGAGCTGAACGTACCTCCTCCAGGCGATGTGAGAAACAACATCGTGGCTCTGGCAAAAGATGAAGATCTTCTTGCGAAGCTGATGAGCTATCGTTTCAGTGAGGGGTCTTTTAAGGGACACAGTCTGGGAAACCTGATAATAGCGGCTCTTACCAAGATCGAAGGAAGTTTTTCGGAGGCCATAAGGATCTTGGAGAGGGTGCTCGCTATAAAAGGGAGAGTCTTACCCGTAAGCGAAGATCACGCAAGACTTGTGGCAAGGTTCGAAGATGGAGAAGAGGTGATCGGTGAAACGAACATCGTCAGAAGAGGTGGAAAGATAGTCGAAGTCAGGCTGGATAGACCGATCGATGCACTTCCCGAAGTCCTCGAGTCGATTGAAAGGGCCGATATCATCATCTTTGGCCCAGGGAGTCTCTACACGAGTATCATCACAAACGTTCTCGTAAACGGTGTGAAGGATGCGATAAAAAGATCAAAAGCGAAAAAAATATACGTGTGTAACCTCATGACCCAGCCAGGTGAAACAACAGGATACAGGGTCTCGGACCACGTCAAAGAACTCGAAAGGTACCTGGAGCAAAGCGTAGATTTCGTGCTGGTGAACACCCGCAAGCCCTCTGAAGAGGTGCTCGAAAGGTATAGAAAAGAGGGCAGTGATTTCGTGGAGATCGACGCTGAAAACATACAGAACACCATTCTAGCAGAGCCTTTTCTTATAGAGGTAGTAGATCCCTCAGATGGTCAAAGAAAGATAAGACACGATTCTGTGAAACTGGCGGATGTGATTGAGAGAATTTCGAGGTGGTGAGCCTCTTGAGGCGAACTTTCTCTGAAGAGATAAAAGAAGAACTCGTGAACGTTCCTTTTGGTAGTCGTGATGAGGCTATAGCGGAACTCTTGGGTTTCATAAAAGCACGAGGCGATCTGGACGTCAAGAGCAGGCATATCGTTTTTTCTTTATATTCTTTTGCCGCCTCGAGGCGGCTTTTGAATTTAATGAAGTATCTCTCAAAACCCGTTTCGGAGATAATCGTAGAGAAATCGCACAACATAAAGAAGAGGTACATAAAAATCACTGCGGAGTATTCAGAAAGTTTCATGATGATAGATCCGTTCTTCGACGTAGCCATCTTTGTTTCATTTTTGAGAGGGTTGTTTCTCAGCGGAGGATCCATGACGAATCCAAGGTATCATTATCATCTGGAAATTAATCTTTTTGAGGAAGAAACGCTCGCTCTCACAAAAAAGAGTTTGAAAGAGTTCTTCAACATAAACGCAGGCATCGTAGAACTCAGAAATACGAGAAAACTTTATATAAAGTCTATAAAGGATATTCTTGTGTTCCTTGAAGCTATAGGGGTTCAAAGAAAGCTTGAAGAGATAGATCGAATCGTCACTGAAAGAAAAGTGATCGGTGATGTGAACAGAACGGTCAACTTTATAGAGGCGAACGCCATCAGAACGGCCAACAGTACAGCACGTCAGATACGCGCGATAGAGCTTATAAAAGAGAACATGGGACTCGAAAACTTACCCGAAGATTTGAGAAGAGTCGCCCTGGTTCGATTGAGAAACAAAGAACTCTCACTCAGAGAGCTGGGGAAAAAGTTAAATCTCACAAAATCTCAAATATACTCGAAACTGAAAAGAATTATCAAAATAGCTGAAAGGTTTGGTGATGTAAAATGAAGTGCCCGTTTTGTGGTTCGATGGACACAAGAGTGCTCGATTCGAGGCCAACCCTCGATGGAACTGCTATCAGAAGACGCAGGGAGTGTTCTTCTTGTGGTAAAAGATTCACCACCTACGAGAGATACGAAGAAGCGCCTGTTCTCGTTGTAAAAAAGGATGGCAGACGGGAAAAGTTCGACAGGGAAAAGATAAAAAATGGTATGATAAAAGCTTGTGAGAAGAGACCTGTCACCTACGAGCAGATCGAAGAAGCTGTGAACAGAATCTGCTTGAAACTCAGAGAAGAAGGATCCTTCGAAGTTGAAACGAAACGAATAGGAGAACTGGTTATGGAGGAGTTGAAGAAACTGGACCAGGTTGCTTACGTACGATTCGCTTCAGTCTATCGTGATTTCAGGGAAGTGGATCAATTCTTGGAGATCGTGAAAGAACTAAAAAGAGAGAAGGAGGGCGAAGAACAATGAAGAAGGTTCGGCTCACCCGTGAGGGCTATGAAAAGCTGAAGAAGGAATTGGAAGATCTGAAAAGGAAATTCATGTACGAGATCTCTGAAAGAATAAAAGAAGCGAGGGAACTCGGAGACCTATCGGAAAACTCGGAATACGAAGCCGCGAAGAACGAACAGGGGCGTGTTGGAAGCAGGATCATGGAGATCGAGCAGATTCTGAGCAATGCGGAGATCATAGAAGATTCTGAGGAAAACGACGAGGTCACACTGGGGAAATGGGTTGTTATAAAGAACCTGGATACCGGTGAAGAACACAAGTTTCGAATCGTCACACCTCAGGAAGCGGACTTTTTCGCTCAAAAGCTAAGCTCCGACTCTCCACTGGGCAAAAGCCTTCTCGGTAGAAAGGTGGGAGATGTGGTAAAGGTAAAAGCTCCCAGTGGTGTTCAGCGTTATCAGGTGATAGCGGTTATGAACAAGTAACGGAGGTGGTTGTGTGTTAAAAGAGTTCAAAGAACAACGGCTCAAGGAGATACAGGAACTTCGTTCCATGGGTATAGAGCTATATCCCTACAAATTCGAAAAAGAACTCACAGCCAGGGAAATAAGAGAAAAGTACGACTATCTCCAAGCTGGAGAAGTTCTTGAATCTGAAAAACTCTCTTTCGCAGGGAGAGTCATGTCGATACGCCACCATGGAAAGACGGCCTTCTTTCACATGAAAGATGACACAGGTCGAATCCAGGCTTACGTAAGGGCAGATTCTGTTGGAAAGGAAAAAATGGATCTCTTCAAAAGACACGTCAAAATAGGTGACTTTATAGGAGTAAGAGGCTTTCCGTTCAAAAGCAAAACCGGAGAGTTGACCATTTACGTTCAAGAATACACGCTTCTGAGTAAGGCTCTACGTCCCTTGCCCGAGAAGTGGCACGGCATAAAAGATAAGGAAATCATATACAGGCAGAGGTACCTCGAACTCATCGTAAGCGACGAGGCTATTGAGAGGTTCAGAAAGCGCTTCAAGGCTGTTCAAGTGATACGGGAATTTCTCAACAGCAGGGGATTCATCGAGGTGGAAACGCCTATCCTCCATTACGTCACAGGTGGTGCGGAAGCGAGACCTTTTGTGACCCACCTAAACGTTTTTGATATAGATATGTATCTGAGAATCGCACCGGAGCTTTACCTGAAGAGGTTGATCATCGGCGGTTTTGAGAAGATATACGAGATAGGAAAGAACTTCAGAAACGAAGGAATATCTTACAAACACAGTCCCGAGTTCACCAGCATAGAAATCTACCAGGCTTACGCGGATTACAACGATATGATGGATCTCACTGAAGAACTGATAGTGGAAGTTGTGAAAAGAACATGCGGCACCTTGAAAATCTCCTACCAGGGCAAGGAGATAGACTTCACACCACCCTGGAAAAGAGTGAGAATGAGAGACTTTCTCAAAGAAAAACTCGGGGTGGACATCCTCGAAGATCCCGATGAAGTGTTGTTGAAGAAGCTCGAAGAATATGGAGTGGAACTGGAAATAAAGAACAGAGCACACCTCATAGATAAACTCAGAGATCTGGTGGAAGAAGAACTGGTGAATCCCACCTTCATAATCGATCATCCTGTGGTGATTTCCCCTCTTGCCAAAAGACACCGAGAGGATCCTAGACTCACGGAAAGGTTCGAACTCATCATATTTGGAAGGGAGATCGCGAACGCGTTCAGTGAGCTGAACGATCCCGTTGATCAATACCAGAGATTTCTCGAACAGGCGAAAATGAGAGAAGAGGGGGACGAAGAAGCACACATGATGGATCTCGATTTTGTGAGGGCCCTCGAGTATGGAATGCCTCCCACGGGAGGACTGGGAATTGGTCTTGACAGGCTCTTCATGTTCATCACGGATTCTCCCACAATAAGGGATGTGATTCCCTTCCCCATTGTGAAACCCAAAAAGTTCGAGGAAGAAGAGGCGGAATTCGAAGGAGGGTTTGAAGAATGAGAAAATGGATGAAAAAGTGGCAAGGGGTCATTATTTGGACGATTGCTATTGCGTTCGTGGCGGGTATGATCTGGTGGTCGGTGTCTATCAACCTCAGAAACACCCAGAACAACGTTAAATACTCCCTCGAACAGAGTCTCGCTTACATCACAAAAGACGGAACGGCTCTGAACGATCCTACCTACTGGCTCATGCCGTGGGAAGTGAACGACTACTACTCCAACCTGTTGAGTTCTTATCAGATCATATCTCTAGATCCACTTTTTGAGGAACCCAGACTCAAAGCTCTGATAGCGGACGTCTTTCTCCAGCAGAAAGTGGTTCTTTACTATGCGGAAAAGAACGACATAAAGCCTTCCAAGAAAGAAATCAACCAGGAAGTGAACAACGTTATCCAAACAATAAAGAACGATCAAAATCAGCTCAACCGGATAGAGAGAACGTACGGAAGTCTTTCGAACTACGAGAAGAACTACCTGGAGCCTCAAATTCGAGTTCAGCTCACCATCAAGAAGGTTCAGGAAAAAGTGGGAGTTGTCACCGAGGATGAAATAAAGAAATATTTCGAGGAAAACAAGGAAGACCTTCAGAAGCAGTACGACAGAGTTGACATAGAAGCTGTGTCGTTCGACAGCAGTTCCACGGCTCAGGGGTTCATTGCAAAAGCAAGTGAGGTGGGTTTCGATGAAGCAGCTTCCAGTATGAATGTTACTGTTCAACCTTTTTCCAACGCTACAAGGGGGATTTTCCCGGATGAAATAGACACGGCTCTGTTCAGTGCCACTCCAGGTTCGATTGTTGGACCGTTCTTTTTCCTCGATCAGTGGTACGTGTTCAGGGTGAAGACTTCCTCGGTTCTCACAGATTTCAACGCCTTCGAGAACAGCGACGCGTACAGTGATGTGAAAACGAAGCTGGAACAGGAAAAATTCCAGAAGTGGTTGGAAGAGTTCATGAAGGAAGAAAATCTATCGTACGCGTTCAACGATCAGGTTCTTGAATACTGGTGGAAGTACTTCAAGAACGAAGAAGACCTCTACGGAAAACTGGCGAACCTTCTCTTCCAGGGAGAAAACCTGGTAACAGAAACATCTGATGAGCTGAAATCTCTCTTCGTCCTTCTCTCCGACAGCAAGATCCAGGAACTCACCAAACAGATAGCCGAATTGACTCAGTACAGAACAGTGCTTGAAAATTCTCAGGAACCAGATGAGGATCTTATAAAGAAGTACGGGAAACTCTCCATTGAAGAAGCCGATGCAAAAAAAGAGGAACTTGAGAAACAGAAAGCAGATGTGGAAAACAAAAAGAAAACAGTTGTGGATTATCTTTACGAGAACTACCCGTCTTCCACGTATGTACTGGAATACGCGTACCGCTTGCACCCCAACGACATCAACATCAGGTACAGCTATTACTCCAATCTTTACAACCAGATCAAACCTTATCTGTCAACTGGAACCTACGATCCGAACCAGATATTTGGGGTTCTTCTCGGTCTCTACACAGTGGCCAATGCAACGGACGCTTCTACCAGCATACGTCTCGACTCTTATTACATGCTCTACGATATGAGCCTTGCACTGAACGATCCCACGTCTGCGAAGTATTACCTTGATGAGATGAAAAAAATCGATCCAAATTTCATGGATTACGAGTCTGCCTACAATCAGGTGGAATCAATTCTCGAAGCCATGAAAGCATCAGAAGAATCTACACCTTCTACATCGACAGGAGAATGAAATGAGCGACTATCTTCTGATAGTTTTTCTGGCAGCAAAGATCGTTCTTTTCTACGTACCTACTTTGAGTTCTTTCAGCGTTTCCGTTGTTTTCAGTACCGCAGGATGGTTGATGTTGCTGCTTCTGGTTTTTAAGGGAGGGCACAAGCTTCTTTACACGGTGCTCTCCCTTATGTTATTCGTTGATTTTTTGTATTTTCAGAACTTCGGAAACCTTCCATCCATTAAGGAAGTAGTTCTGCTTCCTCAAGTGGGAAATCTCGGCGGTGAAATCAAGTACTTCATCGATTTGTACTCTCTTCTCTTTGTGGCAGATCTTCCTTTTGTGTGGTTCTTCTTCAAAGAAAACACGAAGCGAACGTTTTCTCTGTCATCGCTTTTTGTCCTGGTTCTGTCTTTCACCTTTCTCGGTGCCGTCCACACCTCTCAGAATCTGCAGTCGAAGTTTGTCTTCAACAGATACGGTGTTTTTGATTATCACGTTCAGGACATCATCAATCTCTTTGTGAACAAGAAAGAAGAAAACAACGATTTGGCGGTTTCTTCCGTTAGAAGTGAAACAGCTGAACCCTCTCAAAAAATCCTCTTTGGAATAGGAAAAGGAAAAAACGTGATAGTCGTTCAGATGGAATCGCTGCAGAATTTCGTGATCGGTCTTGAAGTGAACGGGCAAGAGATCACGCCGAACATAAATTCATTTTTGAGAGACTCCGGAACCGTCTATTTCTCGAACTGCTACCAGCAGGTGGGGAGCGGGAACACAGCCGACGCCGAGTTTGTTGTGAACACCTCTCTTCACACACTGGGAGACAGTGTGGTCTATGAAGAGTACCCCGTGATAAACCTTCCTGCTTTGCCCAGAATTATGAAACAAAACGGCTATCACACAATAGCGTTTCATGGAAACGTTGGCTGGTTCTGGAACAGAGAAGAGGTTTACAAACACATCGGTTTTGACGAATTCGTGAGTCTTGAGGATTTCCAGCAAGATGAGGTTTTCGGGATGGGACTGGCAGATGTTTCTTTCTTCAAGCAGGCTGTTCAGAAACTGCGAAACTATCCACAACCCTTCTACGCTTTTTTGATAACTATATCCAGTCACACTCCCTTTGTTATTCCTGAAGAGCACAGAAAACTCGAACTTCCTGAAGACATATCAGATACCATCGTTGGACACTATCTGCAGGCTATACATTACGCCGATGAAGCGTTCGGTGTTTTTCTTGATGAATTGAAACGAGCTGGCCTCTACGAAAACTCTGTGATCGTTCTCTACGGTGACCACGCGGGCCTGTATCCATTCAACAGGGAAGTCAAAACGAAGATACCCGAGATCCTGGATAGAGAATTTTCTTTCGAAATCGCCCTCAACATTCCCTTTGCTATCCACATCCCTGGAAAGAACATTCGTAGAGTGGTCAACATCCCTGGAGGACAGATAGACTTTCTTCCCACGATCCTGAATGTGATGGGAATAAATTACAGAGAAGGTTTCTTCATGGGGCAGGATCTTCTGAACGCGAAACATGGTTTTGCTGCTTTGAGATATCACGTTCCGGACGGATCTTTCATAGACGACAACCGAGTGTTCATTGTCTCATGGGACGGTAGACTGGATAAGAGTTTGGCTGTCGACAGAAAAAATGGTACTCCTCAAAGGTACGTGGAGTTTTTAGATGGCTATGTAAAGGCCATACAGCAAATAGAGGCTTCCAGATACTTCATCCTCAGAAACTGTCAGCCTCTGCAGAAGGTCGCCAAGGATCAGACCTCCTCGAGGTGAAGTATCACTCTGTCGTCTTCGAATTCCAATCTCGATACGATCAGATCCTCGAGAAATCTCGCTATCTTTTTGGGGTAGATGTGAATCTCGTTCCCGTGAACTTCCAGTCCTTCTCGCTCTATTCTGCTTTTCAGCATTTCCATCAGGAAAGAGGGCACACCTACTTTCAGGATGATGGGATCATCGGGTGTTTTCTGCGTCGATACTACTTTGACTTTCACCGACAGGGAAAAAGGAAAGGAACCGTGTTTCAGTTTCACCTTAAGGTTTTCATCCTCCTTCGAAAGTGAGAATTGAGAAAATCCTTCGGTGCTTTTCAGAACGATCTTCTCGATCGTGGAGTAATTGGCCTCCAACTTGAGCATTCAAACCCCTCCTATACGATGTTTTTTTGAAAATCCCTTTTGAGGTGTTTCACTGTGAACCTTCCCCAGTTGAAAGTGATGAAAGCCGATGTGGCGTTTCCAAGGACTATGCCCCACCAGACGCCCACAAGTCCTATTCTCAGAACAAAGACGAACAGCCACGAAAAAACAACCTGCATAATCACAGTTCTCATTATGGTGACAATCAGACTTTTGAGTCCCTGACCCACTCCCTGAAACATGGAGGAAGTGAACATTCCAAATGGAACACCTGGAAGAAAAAGACTCAGGATTCTGAGGGCTTTCACCAGATCGCTGTATAATTTTTCACCTTCCTGGGAATAAGTGAACAGCCTAGCGATGTATGGGGCAAAAATCAAGATTGTGAACATCACTGCCAGCCCTACGAAAAATCCGAGTTTCACGGCGTAGAGATGTGCCGTTTCGAGTTTCTCTCCGTTTCTCTCACCAAAAGCGGCACCTGTAACGGATGTCACGGCCATGGCCATTCCGATGAGCGGGACAGTCCCAAAATTTATGACACGCCACGCACTCGTGAAAACCGCCACGCCGTAGTCTCCTCCTGCCCTCACCGCAAAGATGTTGAGCACGTAGATCGCCACCGACATTGAAATTTGTGCCAGCGAAGCCGGAATACCGATCTTCAGTATCCTCTTCAGGATTTCTCCATCCCATTTCAAACGGAAGGATACGTACGTGTCCTTCTTGAAAAACATCCAGTACGCGATCAGAAAGGAAGAAACAGCGATTGATACCACGGTGGCGTACGCTGCTCCTCTGACCCCCATACCGAAGACGTAGATGAACACGGGATCCAGACCTATGTTCAGAAGGGAACCTATCGTTATGGCCACCATCGCCCTTTTCGCGTCTCCCTCACCTCTGAAAACACCGTTTGCTACGTTGTTGAACATGATAAGGGGAATGAAATACACGAGGATCACCGAATACTCGAGGGCCAGTCTGAGAGTTTCTCCCCTGGCTCCCGTGAAGATGAGGATGTCAGAAATAAAGGGAAGAATAACAGCAATGCTCAAAAAACCAATGACGATTGAAAGCAGGATGGAAACAGAAGCCGCGGTATCTGCTCCTTCCTTGTCTCTTTCTCCGATCTTTTGGGACACCACCGAACTCGCTCCAACCCCTATACCTGCGGCGAGGGAGATGATCACCATGAAAACAGGGAAGAACAATCCTATCGCTGCCAGTGCGTAAGGCCCCAGTCCCGCGACCCAGATACCATCAGCTAAGTTGTAAATCGTCTGGACCAGCATGGCAAGCATCATGGGAATTGAGAGTTTCACTATGGCTTTTCTGGGATCTCCTCTCAGAAGTTTTATTCCAATGGTTTCTCTTTCCAAAACCAGTCACCTCCCGTTAAAGATTCTATCATCGAACCAGTGTTAGGATAGTTAAAAAGGAGGGGTGAGTGTGAGAATTTTCCTTTTCGATTACGACGGCACACTGGCCGAAGACAACGGATTCGCAGAGGAATATTTTAAGAAGCTTATTTCTTTCTCTAAAGATAGAGGTGTTTCGATCTCGCCGGAGTTGGTTCTTGGTTGTGTGGAGGGAATAACCAGGAATCCAGATGGATCGACCAATCTGGAGAGATACATGAAATGCCTTGAAAAGAAAACGTCACGAAGTGCAGAGAAATGGAAAGAACTCTTCATGGAGTTTTACGAAAGCGAGCTTTTCGATTCGCTCAAAGATACTGTCAAACCCGTGAAAGAGACAGTGGGGCTTTTGAAAGAGAAGAAAAAAGAGGGAAAAGTTGTTCTGGCAACGAATCCTGTCTTTCCAAGGATCGCCATTTTGAAGCGACTGAACTGGATTGGATTGTCGGAAGATGATTTTCATCTGATAACTGATATGGAGAGCTTCCATTTTTGCAAGCCAGACCCGAGGTACTACCTCGAGATATGTGAAAAGATGGGTGCTTCTCCGGAAGACTGTGTTATGTACGGGGACGACGAATTGAACGATGGAGCGTGCGAAAAGATAGGAATAAAATTCATCAAAATCCGCTGAAGTAGTCTATGGCAATCTTCAAAATTTCAGGATCCCACTGGAGACCTTCGTTTTTGCGGAGAATTTCGAGGGCTGTTTTTCTATCCATGGCTTTTCTGTACGGTCTGTCGCTTGTCATTGCGTCGAACGCGTCAGCTACAGCGATGATCCTCGATTCCAACGGTATTTCTTCCCCGCGAAGTCCATCCGGGTATCCCTGACCACTGTACCATTCATGGTGATGCCTCACTATCTTCGCTATATCAGAGAAGTCTTCGATTTTGCTGATCAGTTTTTCACCGAGTTCCGGATGCTTTTTCACTTCTTCGTACTCTTCTTTTGTGAGCTTGGAAGTTTTGTTTAGAACGGCGCTTTTGACACCTATCTTTCCTATGTCGTGGAGAACGGCGGCTATTCTGATTCTCTCCACCACATGATTGGGGAGACCCATCCTTCTGGCTATTTCCTGTGAATAATCGGCGACTCTCATGCTGTGTCCGCTGGTGTAGGGATCTTTCAGCTCCACCGCATATGAGAACGCTTCTATTGTTTGGAAAAAAGTTTTTCGGAGTTTTCTGTAGAGACTCAAACGCGAGAAGAAGATCGCCAAGATTCTTGCCATCATTTTGAGGGATGAGAGCTCGTATTCGGTGATTTCCGAGTCCTTTTCGATTTCGAGGACGAGAGGTGTGTTTTCGTACTCGAAGAAAATGGCAGCTGCAGATCGTGTTCTTCCGTTTGAGACATCGTAAAACTCTGGAAAATCCCTCACATCGTTTACGAAGAGATCCTTCTTTGTTTCAAAAGCCTTTACTACGATTCCTTTTCTGAGATTGACCATTTCAACCTGACCGTCCCTCAAAAAGAAGGTTTTTATTTCTCTGCCTTCGAGAAAAGAAACGGACGATAGAACGATTCCGGGGAACATGTCCTTCAGATAGTGTAGTATCTTCTCTATGAGTTCTGTTCTTCTTGAAACGTTTAAAACCTCTTCCAGAGAACTGATCATATTGGATAGTGTGTTTCTGTTTCTCATAACCTCAAGATACGAATCGTGGGCGTTCAGAAGAAAGAGAGAAAAGTTCAGAACGGAATTCAGGAACAACTCTTCGTCTTTTTCGAGTTCTCTACTGACGAAGATTTTGGCGGATGTCTTTCCGGCTTCTTTGTAAAGCAGATTCTCTGTGAACTCACCGACAACGATGGTTCTCTGCGAGTTTTTCAATTCGAGTCCTGAGAGTGGTTCTACAAGTTTTTTCACGTCGTAAAAAATCCTCTCAAGAGTGGGAACAGGATCGACTTCAAGATCCATTTCTCCCATGGTTTCCATGATTCTGGCCAGCTGGGTGGAGAGAACCTGAAGACTTTCGTAAGAGGCTTCCAGCTCCTGATTCACGGCTGTGAGTTGCTGGTTTAACGCTGTAAGTTCCTGATTCATGGCAGACATTTCTTCACTTTTTTCGTTCATCTCATTTTTCAAATTTCTAAACCACTTGCGTCTGAACAGGGAAAGAAGCAAAACAAAAACAAAACAGGGGTAAGCGAGAGACAGTAAATTACCATTGAGAATTTCTAAGAAAGAGAAACTGGAAAGGAGAACAATCATGGAAATCTCAAGGAAATTGATGAGTTTTTCCATTTTTTCTGTCACTTCAGTAACCAACCTCCTGTGATGCCTTAATGAATATTTTTCAACAGGAGACACGACTGGAACAAAACGTTTTCAATCCTTCCATCAACACGTCGATGGCCCTGGAAAGGAGATCCTTCTCAATCACGCACGCGATTCTTATCTCTTTTTCCCCGAGCCCGGGAGTCAAATAGAATCCTCTCAGAGGAGCAACCATGGTTGTTTCACCGTTCATGTTGAAATCCGTCAGCATCCATCTTGCGAATTCTTCCGCATCCTCCACAGGAAGTTCCACGGCTATGTAGAAGGCACCCGAAGGTTTAGTGAATCGTTTTAAGCCATGTTCTTCGAGTTTTCTCGATACTGTTTCGACCCTTTCCCGGTACGTCTCCCTCACGAAATCAAAAAAGGAATCGTCAAGGTTCAGCAAACCAACAGACCCGATTTGTTCTAACAGAGGTGGAGCGAGTCTTCCTTGAGCCAGTTTCATAGCGTGTGTTATCACTTCTTCGTTTCTAGTGATCAAACATCCCACTCTCGCACCACAGGCGCTGAACTTCTTCGAAACGCTGTCTATCACTATGACTCTGTCACTTTCAATGCTGAGGGCACTTGCGAATTCTCCCTGAAACACAATTTCACTGTACACCTCATCAACGATCAGAAAGAGTCCGTACCTTTCCGCTATATCTCCGAGATAATTAATCTCATCTTTTCCATAAACCACACCGGTAGGATTGCAGGGGTTTGAGAGTACTATTCCTTTCGTCCTTTCGTTTATGAAGCTTTCGATGTTTTTAGGAATGGTGAATCCTTCTTCCATTTTCCTTGTTACGGGGATCAATCTTACACCGGCGATCTTTGCGAAAGCATTGTAATTCGCGTAGAATGGTTCCAGAACGAGGATCTCGTCACCAGGATTTGCTATCACAGCGAATGAAAAAAGAATGGCTTCGCTTCCACCGTTTGTCACCAAAACGTTTTCTGGTTTCACATCTACTTTCTGTCTTCTTCTGTAGTAAGATGCGAAGGCTTCTCTCAATTCCCAGATCCCCGCAGAGTGCGAGTAGTACACCACTTCTGGCTTATTCTTGTAGATGTACTCAAAAAACACCTCGGGAGTTTTCAGATCGGGCTGTCCTATGTTCAAATGGTGTATTCTTATTCCTCGCTTTTTTGCCATTTCAGCGAAAGGGACCAGTTTTCTGATGGGGCTTTCTTCGGTCAGCAGAACTCGTTCAGAAAACATACCCATCACCTCTTGTCAACCTGAAGGATATAGAACTTCAGATACTGCGTTTCAGGAACGTTCATGAGAACGGGATGATCTGGAGGTTGTCCTCCTCTTCTCAAAACGGTCAAACTCGTTTTCGTATCAAAGGATGCATCCAGAAGGATTTCTCTGAACAACTCTTCAGAAACTATCTGAGTACAGGAGGAAGTCGCGAGAACACCTGGTTTTTTCAGTATCCTCATCGCTCTCAGGTTTATCTCCTTGTATCCTCTCTTCGCACTTTCCAGATTGCTCGAACTCTTCGCGAAAGAGGGAGGGTCGAGGACCACGAGATCGTACTTTCGTCCTTCTCTGTCGAAACTTTTAAGAATATCGAAAGCGTTCCCCGGAAGCAGATCGTACCTGCCGCTGTCAAAACCGTTCAGTTTCAGAATCTCTCTGGCAACTTCGAGAGCCCTCTCCGAATAGTCAACGAGGGTAACGTGTTTCGCTCCTCCTTTGAGGAGATGCACCGCGAAGTTTCCAGTGTAAGAAAACGCGTCCAGACAGACTTTCTCTTCGGCCAGATCCATCACCATTTTGGCATTTTCCCTCTGGTCCAAGAAGAAACCCGTTTTCTGCCCTCTGGTATCAGCAAGGAATTTGAGGCCGTTCATCTCGAACTCTATCAGTTCAGGACCTTCACCATAGATCCATCCCGATCGATTTTCAAGTCCTTCTTTCTCCCTGAAAGTGCCCTCGGATTTCTCGTATATTCCCTTCGGTTCGAATATCTCGATGAGACTATCCAAGATCCACTCTTTCATCTTCTCCATTCCCAGAGTCGTTATTTGAAAAACCAGATAATCTCCAAAGAGATCGACTATGAGACCCGGCAGAAAGTCTCCCTCGCTGTGCACGACTCGGAAGGCCGTTGTTTCTTTCACAAGCTTTCTCTTTCTCTTCAAAGCGCTCTCTATCCTGTCCTTTATGAAGTTTCGATCGATGACCTCGTTGTTCCAGGCAAGGATTCTCACCCTGATCTTTGAATTGTCGTTTATGTAACCCTTTCCGAAGAAAGAACCATCTGGTCTGAAAACATCCACAACACTTCCGTTTTCATACTCCCCTTCAACTTTTAGAATCTCGTTGTAGAAAATCCATAGGTGACCACCTGAGATTCTTCGATTTATACTCTTCAGAAACACTTTTGCCAACTACAACCACCCCATTCCGTACGATATGAGAAAGAGAATGTATCCTCCAAGGGCGAGGAAAGGTCCGAACGGTATACGCGTTTTTATATCCATTTTACCTTTTCCTTTGATGAGTGCATAGAGTATCCCAGAAATTGAAGCAATCAAGATGGCAAAAATGGAAGGAACTGGTGAGAGGAGGAAGCCTATTCCCATCGCAAGAATCACATCACCTGTTCCCAGGCCGTCTCTGTACATTACTTTCAAAACCAAAAATATGGTTGTCACAATGAGAAAAGAGATCAAATGTTCCAGAAAGGAGGTTCTCAAGGCCACCACAAAGGAAAAGATCAGAACGGTAAAGTTCAGGTAATCCGGAATCAGGAACGTTTCAAAGTCTATGAGTGATATCGCGATGAGGGCAGAAACGATCACACACGAAGATACGAACAGCAGGGGATCTTTTATGAGGGCGCGATTTATCAGAAACAAAACCCCTGTTGAGAACTCCACGACAGGGTATCTGATCGGGATTTTCCATCCACAATACCGGCATTTCCCTTTCAGCAGAATGTAGCTGACAACGGGAATGTTGTCGTACCACTCTATTTTCCTCTTACAGCTGGGACAGAATGAATGAGGAGGATCCCATAATTTGAGATCCTCCTTCGTGGATCTGTATATGACAACGTTCAAAAAGCTTCCGACTGTGATGCCTATCACGAACGTCAGGAGATTCCACAAGCCTGTTTTTCCTCCTCTGTGAGAAGTTCGTCCAGTACCTCTTTTTTTCCATAATAATACCAGAAATTGTTCTGCCCAATATCCTCAAGGATTTCTCTGGCTTTATCGATCTGACCGAGTTTCACGTAGGGAACCACGAGGAGCAACCGTGCCAGAGTGTTCAAAGGAGAAGATTCCACGATCTTTTCGAGCTCTTCAGCAACTTCTTTGTATTTTCCGTGTTTCAGCATCACGCGAGCCCATGGTTCTACTTCTGTGGGATACTTGGGTTTACAGTTCATGATCTTTTCTTCCATTTCTTTTGCCTTTTCTTCGTTGCCTAGATCTCTATAAAGCTGAGAAAGCTGGTAGAGGGCAGGTATGTTGTCTGGATCTATTTTCAAAAGACGTTCCAGTGTTTTTGCGGCGAGATCTTTGCGGTTTATCTCATGGTACGCTTCTGTGATCATGAAATATGTGATCTTGTCGTTTGGGTTGTATTCCAGTTCTCTTTCCCAGTAATGAATTGCTTTTTCATAATCACCCAAGTTATAATGGGCTTCCCCAAGGGAGGCGTACGCCTGTACCAGCCAGGGATCTATCTCCACGGCTTTATCGAGGTATTTTATTCCCTCTTCTATCTTGCCTTGCTCGACTAGAAGAGAACCTTTCAGTTCATAGGCTGGAGCGTAGTTTTCATCTATGTCGAGCATGAACTTTATGATATCGTGTGCTGTATCGTAAAAGTTACGATCAGCGTATTCCAGTGCAAGATCGTACAGACCTTTGAGAGAAACATTTTTAAAATCTTTTGGGCTTATGTTCTCTTCCCTGAGCCATTCCTGAAATTCGGGAAAGATGAGAGGTTCATAAACGGTCTCATCGAGATGAACTACTTTCTCCAGTATTTCACAGGTTTGTACTTCTTTCATTATGTTCTCTTTTTTCTTCATGTCTTCTTTTAAGGGTTCCCAGTCTCCTTCGTAAAGGAGATCTCTGAGGGCCACAACGAAAGGCGTCGAAGTGGTGATCTCCAGCTTTTCTCCAGATAAAACGAGCGTTATTATGTGTTCCGCCATCAGCCATCCCTCCTGAAACTTGCGGTTCATATTCATTTTACATCATGAAACAGAAAACGGCAAATTTTGTGTTTCTTCTGCTAAAATCTTATCCGGAGGTGGAAAAGTTGAGAGTTTACATAGTGAGATACTCTGAGATAGGTCTCAAAGGAAAAAACAGAAAAGATTTTGAAGAGATTCTCAGAAGAAACATCGAGAGGGTCACCGGAATGAAGGTGAAGAGACAGTGGGGAAGGTTTCTCATTCCGATAGATGAGAACGTAACACTCGACGATAAGCTGAAAAAAATCTTTGGGATTCAAAATTTCAGCAAAGGATTCTTAGTGAGTCACGATTTCGAGGAAGTGAAGAAATATTCACTCATTGCGGTGAAAGAAAAGCTGGAAAAAAGAAATTACAGAACTTTCAAGGTACAGGCCAAGAAAGCCTACAAGGAGTACGAAAAAGGCGTGTACGAAATAAACAGCGAACTCGGTGCTTTGATACTCAAGAACTTCAAGGAACTTTCCGTTGATGTACACAATCCGGATTTTGTTCTCGGGGTGGAAGTGAGACCAGAAGGGGTTCTGATTTTCACGGACAGGGTGGAGTGCTACGGTGGACTCCCTGTGGGAACGGGAGGAAAAGCGGTCCTTCTTCTCTCTGGAGGGATAGACAGCCCGGTGGCAGGCTGGTACGCTCTGAAAAGAGGAGTTCTAATAGAGTCTGTCACGTTTGTGTCTCCTCCGTTCACATCGGAGGGGGCCGTGGAAAAAGTGAGAGATATATTGAGAGTTCTCAGAGAGTTCAGTGGAGGTCATCCCCTGAGATTGCACATCGTGAATCTCACAAAGTTGCAGCTTGAGATCAAAAAGAAGGTACCTGATAAATACTCGTTGATCATGTACAGAAGGTCCATGTTCAGGATAGCGGAAAAAATAGCAGAAGAAACCGACGCTATTGCTTTTTACACGGGAGAGAACATAGGTCAGGTTGCGAGCCAGACACTGGAAAACCTCTGGTCCATAGAGAGCGTGACCACAAGACCCGTGATAAGGCCTCTTTCTGGTTTTGACAAAACAGAAATCGTCGAAAAGGCGAAGGAAATTGGGACCTACGAGATCTCTATAAAGCCTTACCAGGACAGTTGTGTTTTCTTTGCTCCGAAAAATCCTGCAACGAGATCCCATCCCTCGATCCTCGAGAAGCTGGAACATCAGATTCCTGATCTACCTGCTCTCGAAGAAGAAGCGTTCATCTCCAGAAAAGTCGAGGTGATAGAGTGAGAAAAATCAAAGATCTTCTGCTGACACTGTACTTCTACTTCATAGCCACCGTATACATTGTTTTTTACGGAGGATACGTGCTTTTCAGATCATTTTTAATGAGAGATCGTGAAAAAGCCAGAAAGTACGTTTTGAAGGAGATAGAAAAATTCGGCAAAAGAGCCTTCACTTGGCTTTTTTCTGATGTGATAGTTGAAGGCAGAGAAAACATTCCAAAGGACAAGAATTTCGTGGTGGCTGCGAATCATCAGAGTCTCATGGACATCCCGTTGATTCTCGGCTTCGTTGCCACAGGCGCATTCATAGCGAAGGAAGAACTGAGAAAAATTCCAGGGGTGAACTGGTACATAAGATATCTGAACGGTGTGTTTCTTGACAGGAAAAATCCGAGAAGAGCGGTGAGAGCTCTCAGGGAAGCTATTGAAAAGCTCAAAAGTGGTGTTACCTTCATCGTCTTTCCGGAGGGAACAAGATCACCGGACGGAAGGGTTCTTCCTTTCAAAAAGGACAGCCTCATGATCGCTATGAAAACCGGTGTTCCAGTTCTTCCCGTTTCCATCTGGGGAACTTATCTGCTGATTCCAAAAGGAAGATGGACGTTCACCCCCGGAAAAGTCTTTCTCAAGATACACGAGCCGATCGATCCGAAAAAATTTTCGAGCGAGGAAGAACTCAGAAAATACGTGGAAGAGGTTGTGAAAAGGGGTGTTGAAGAGTTAGAAACGAGGTGGTCGAAATGAAGGTTTATTTTGACAACAACGCGACGACGAGGGTGGACGATCGGGTTCTCGAAGAGATGATCGTTTTCTACCGCGAAAAGTATGGAAATCCCAATTCCGCACACGGCATGGGTATAGAAGTCAATTTGCACATGGAAAAAGCAAGAGAAAAGGTGGCGAAAATACTCGGTGTCTCACCCTCAGAAATATTCTTCACCTCCTGTGCGACGGAGTCGATAAACTGGGTCCTCAAAACAGTCGCTGAGACATTTGAGAAAAGAAAAAGAACCATCATCACCACTCCCGTAGAACACAAAGCGGTTCTTGAAACAGTGAAATATCTCTCGATGAAGGGTTTCAAGGTGAAGTACGTTCCCGTTGACTCCAGGGGTGTTGTGAAACTGGAAGAACTGGAAAAGCTCGTAGATGAGGATACGTTCCTCGTCAGTATCATGGCTGCGAACAACGAGGTGGGTACCATCCAGCCTGTTGAAGATGTGGTCAGGATAGTGAAAAAAAAGAACAGAGAAATTCTTGTTCATGTCGATGCCGTTCAGACGATTGGGAAGATCCCGTTCTCCCTCGAGAGACTGGGAGTGGACTACGCGAGTTTCAGCGCGCACAAATTTCACGGACCGAAAGGCGTTGGAATAACATACGTCAGGAGGGGAGTTCCCATCAGACCCCTCATACACGGTGGGGGGCAGGAAAGAGGGCTCAGATCTGGAACGCAGAATGTGCCGGGAATCGTCGGGGCAGCCCGTGCCATGGAAATCGCCGTTGAAGAGCTGAGCGAAGCAGCAAAACACATGGAGAAACTCAGAAGCAAACTCGTATCTGGTTTGAAGAGCTTGGGAGCCCAAATCATAACTCCTCTGGAGGTATCCCTTCCCAACACACTCTCCGTTTCTTTTCCGAACATCAGAGGGTCCACTCTTCAGAACCTTCTCTCCGGGTATGGTATTTATGTTTCAACGTCATCAGCCTGTACCAGCAAAGATGAAAGATTGAGCCATGTTCTGGATGCGATGGGAATCGATAGACAAATTGCCCAAGGGGCCATCAGAATCAGCCTCTGCAAATACAACACGGAGGAAGAAGTGAATTATTTCCTCGAGAAAATCGAAGAAATTCTCGGTTTTCTGGATTTAACTGAAAATAATCGCCGATAATGGTATAATTTCAACCAGAAGGGGGAATATCTGGTGATAAGAAGCATGACCGGCTTCAGCAGAGTCGAGAAGGTGTCTGGTCCCTATCACTTCAGAGTCGAAGTGAAGTCTTTGAATTCGAAAGGTCTGAACATCATAAACCAGTTGCCTGGGTACCTTTCAATGAAAGAAATAGATTTGAACAATCTCGTGCAGGAGTACGTGAACAGGGGAAAAGTTCAAATCCGAATTCAGGTGAAGTTCCTGGAACCTCCCAAGGTTCTCGAAATAGACAAAAACGTTGTCAGGGCGTATTATTCGATGCTCGATGAGATAGTTGGGGAACTTTCTCTTCCTGAACCCGTGAAACTCTCGGACCTTCTGAATTTCAGAGAGGTCTTTCGGATAGAACTTTCAGACGAAGAGATAGAGAGCATCTGGAACCATCTGATTCCCATTCTCAGAGAGGCCTTTGAAAAACTTGTCGAGGAAAGAAAGAAAGAGGGTCAAAAGATAGGCGTGGACCTGAAGAGGATCCTGGAAGACCTTTCATCCCGAGTTGAAGAAATAGAAAAAATCTCTGATCAGCTTCCCGCACTTTACCGCGAAAAGATAAAGGAGGAAGTAGAAAAGATCCTTCCACAGGATGTCTCTGTGAAAGAAGACATTCTGGAGAATCATGTGGCTTTCATGGCTACCAAAGCCGATATAAGAGAAGAGATCACCCGGCTCAGAAGTCACATAAAAAGAGCTCTCGAGCTGATAGAAAGCGACGATTCGGTCGGGATGAACCTGGATTTTCTCGGTCAGGAGATGTTGAGGGAGTTGAACACAATCCTTTCCAAGTCCATTTCCGGTGAGATAACCAGCCTTGCTCTCGAGGGGAAGGTACTGGTTTCTCAGTTCAGGGAACAGATTCAGAACGTTGAGTGAGGGGGAGAAAGAATGTACGGTCTGATCAACATCGGTTTTGGAAATGTGGTGGCGGGTGACCGTGTGATCGCCATCGTGAATCCCGAGTCCTCTCCTTTGAAGAGAATGAAAGATGAGGCGAAGCTTGAGGGGAAGCTCATCGATGCCACATATGGAAGAAAAACAAGATCGATCATCATCACGGACAGTAACCATATCATTCTGAGTGCCATCCAGCCGGAAACGATCGCTCAGAGATTCATGGAGAACTTCTACGAAATAGAAAGAGTGTTGCGAGAAACGAAAAAATAGGAGTGTGGTTGATGAAAGGAGAGCTTTTCGTCATCTGTGGTCCTTCCGGTGCGGGGAAAACCAGTATAATCAAAGAAGTTCTCAAAAGACTGGACAACGTAGTTTTCTCCGTTTCCTGCACGACGAGGCCGAAGCGACCGTACGAGGAAGACGGTAAGGATTACTTCTTCATCACAGAAGAAGAGTTTTTGAAGCGTGTTGAAAGAGGAGAGTTTCTCGAGTGGGCTCGTGTCCACGGTCATCTCTACGGGACTCTTCGCTCTTTTGTGGAATCCCATATTAACGAAGGAAAAGATGTTGTACTCGACATAGACGTTCAGGGGGCACTTTCGGTGAAAAAGAAATACTCAGGTGCGGTGTTCATCTATGTGGCTCCTCCATCCTATGCAGATCTGAGGGAACGTATACTCAAAAGAGGAACAGAAAAGGAAGCGGACGTGCTTGTAAGGCTCGAAAACGCCAAGTGGGAACTCATGTTCATGGATGAGTTCGATTATATCGTGATAAACGAAAGGCTCGAAGATGCTGTGGAAGTGGTTGTGTCGATTGTGAGAACCGAGAGGGCAAAAGTCATCAGAAATCAGGACAGGATAGAACAGTTCAAGATGGAGGTGAAAGGATGGAAAAGATGGTGAAGTTCAATCTCAGGTACGATGAACTGTTGAAGAAGATACCATACAAGTACGCTATACCTGTTGTTGTGGCAAAGCGTGCAGAAGCGATCAGAGAATACGCCAAACCGTTTGTGATCACAGATGATGAGAATCCTGTAAGTATCGCCTTCATGGAGCTCAGCCTGAATTACATCAGGATCAAAAACGAGGAGATACTGAAAGCACTCATTCCGAAGGTGAAGTGAGGATGAGAATAGTACTCGGTGTCAGTAGCGGCATAGCGATATACAAGGCTGTGGATTTGGCAAGCAAGTTGAGAAAAGAAGGGCATGAACTTCACGTAGTGATGACGCCGGACGCCACCAGAATGATTTCTCCGGTGTTGTTTTCCGCTGTTGGAAACTGTTCTGTGTATTATGACTGGATGGATGTCAATGATGGATGGATCCCGCACACTGAGCTTTCCAGAACAGCGGACGTGCTCGTTGTTGCCCCCGCGACTGCGAACACCATTTCAAAGATTGCAAACGGAATAGCGGACAACCTCCTCACGCTCGTCGCTCTCGCTTTTGATAAAGACGCGAAGATTCTTGTTCCCACGATGAATTACCGTATGTACAACAACAGACTGCTCCAAGAGAATCTTGAGAAGCTAAGAAGAAACGGCTGGTTCATTGTGGAACCCGAAGAAGGGCATCTCGCATGTGGTGAAGTTGGAAAGGGAAGGTATCCGGAAAACGAAAAGATAGTCGAAGCGATACACCTTTTGACTTTTCCAAAGAAACTTGCCGGAAAGAGAGTTCTTATCACCGCGGGACCAACAAGAGAGCGCATAGACGCTGTGAGGTTCATCACCAACGCGAGTTCCGGAAAGATGGGATACGCACTGGCAACGGTCGCAAAGAGGATGGGAGCCAGTGTTTCTCTTGTATCCGGACCAACATCTTTGAAACCACCTTATTATGTGGATGAGTTTGTGAAGGTGGAAAGCGCTGAAGAGATGTACGAAGAGGTGATGAAAAGATTCGAAGATACAGATATCGTGATAATGAACGCCGCTGTGGGAGATTACAGACCGAAGAGAGTTTTTGAGGGAAAGCTGAAGAAAACAGAGGGCGAGCTCGTTCTCCATCTTGAGAGAACAAAAGATATTCTCAGGGAACTCGGACAGAGAAAATCACACCAGATTCTTGTAGGTTTCGCAGCTGAGGTCGAAAATTTCGAAGAGAACGCTATGAAGAAATTGAAAGAGAAAAACCTGGATTTGCTCGTTCTGAACGATGCCCGAAAGGCGTTCTCTTCCGACAGAGTGGAGGTCTATATATACGACAGGGACGGTTTCAGCAAAAGGATTGATGAAGATGACAAGATTCGTGTGGCTTGCGGTATTCTTGATGTTGTTTCAGATCTTGCTGGCAGATCACCTTCTTGAACTGAAAAGCGTTTCTGAAGATCGTGTGACTCTCTCTGTGAAAAAACTCTACGAAGGAGAAATAACGACTTTTCTTCTTTACTCCCCAGCGGGATTCGTGTTCCCCGAAAAAGTGAAAAACAGCGATTACACCTTCAAGGTGGATTTTGAAGGTCCCTTCTTTCCGATTGTCGAAGGCGTGAATTCCTTCGGGAGGAGAATGCACCGTGTATTACCTCAGGTTTTAATGGTACCTCTGGAGAAACCCGAAATAAGAGTGATCTCGGACATAAAAAACGATGAAGTTCTGGTGTACGTGTTCGTTCAGTCTCCAGAAAATGTGATACCTGTTTCGTTGAACTTGGAGGGGAAGGGATTCAAATTTTTCAATCTGGAAGGGAAGTGGATCTGCGTTTTCAGTTCCTTTCTTGAAGATGGTGTGCATGAACTGGAAATTACTTTCAAAGGTCCCTACGGTTACACCTTCAACATGAAGAAAGAAATCTACGTCATAAGACGCGTAGCGGTACCCATGAGAGGGGAGGACGGAGCATTCAACTACACTGTGTTCGCTGATCACGTTGTGAAAAGGGGAGAAACACTCTGGAGCATTGCCAATCAATACGGTGTGAGGGTTGGGGACATTGTTTTGATAAATCGTCTGGAAAATCCCGACAGGATAATGGCTGGTCAGATTTTGAAGATCGGAAGGGTCTATTTCAAAGAGAACCCTGTCACGATAGTTGTGAACCTGTTTTCATCCAAAGTTGCTCTTTACTACGATGGGGTTCTACTCAAAGTTTATCCCGTGGCCCTTGGAAGGAACGACGCCACCCCTCCAGGACGTTACTGGATTCTCAGAAAAGAGATAGATCCCGCCCTTTATTGGTTTGGAGAGTACATATCTCCCAGAACGCCTCTCAACGGACTCGGAACGAGGTATATGCAGTTATCGGATCCCACGTACGCGATACACGGCACCTCGAAACCGTGGGAAATAGGAAAAAGGATCTCACACGGTTGTATCAGGATGTTCAACAGAGATGTGGAAGAAATCGACGCCTTTGCTGGTGTTGGAACGGAGGTTGTGGTGGTAAAAGAAGATAAAGAATTTCCAGAAAGGATCTATTAAAAAAAATGAAAGCGGGGGTCATCCCCGCTTTTTTACCATGCACTTCTTCTGCCTTTTTTCTCGAGTCTCTTCTTGTATTCGGAAAGCTTTTGACTGCTTTCTTTCAAGAATCTGGATAGTTTCTTCTCGAAATCCACATTCTTCTTTTCTTCAGATTTCTCACTTGTCTTCGGTGTTTCTTCTTCAAGATCTTTCAGGGAAAGTTCCCAGCCGCCGTTTCTGGCTCTTCCTATCACCCTCGCGGATATCTCCTGTCCCTCGTGGAGATAATCTTCGATTCTTTTCACATAGTTTTTGGAGATCTTGGAAATGTGAATGAATCCTCTTTCCCCCCCTTCGATATCCACGAAGGCTCCGTATTTCACGATCTTAGAAACCTTTCCCTTCACAAGTTCACCAACTTTCACGAAAAACCCTCCTCACAAAAGTGATATTGCCTCTCAATAGTTGTCTCCGTACTTCCTCTTGAACTTCTCCACTCTACCCTCCGTGTCCACTATAAGAACGCCTCCTTTTCCACCGGAGGTGTAGAATGGATGGCAATTAGAACACACATCGATTCTTATATTGTCAACCGTCGTGTAAAAAGTATGCTCAGTACCACACGCACACTTAACAGTTACGAGCTTCATCTCTGGATGTATTCCCTTTTTCACCGTGTCCTCACCTCTCCATGAATATTATTACGTCTCACATGCCAAATGGTACCATATGTGAGACCAAAAATCAAGTAGAGAAAGAAAATTTAAGCCCCCGGACGGGGGCTGATTCGTCTCTTTACTGAACCACTTTCACGTGTGCTGCCTGTGGACCTTTCTTGCCTTCCTGAATCTCGAACTCGACGACCTGGCCTTCTTTCAGAGTTTTGAAACCTTCCATTTCGATGGCTGACCAGTGTACGAACACGTCTCCTCCTTCGTCCTTTGTGATGAATCCGTAGCCCTTCTTGGCATCAAACCACTTAACCTTTCCTCTCATAACACATGCCTCCTTAACAAAAGATGGTACTGCTCAATCATAACACTTCGTAAGTGGATATGTCAAGATGTAATGTGCTTTCTGGATCTGGATGTAGTAAAATAAGAATGACGTCAAGAGGTGATAACGTGGCGCCGAGAAAATTGAGTGATGTTATCAAAAATCTGGTTTACAAAAGAAATCTGATCTTCATTTTTCTCCTATCGCTTGCGATAGCCATAATTGTTTTTACAGTAACCTACTATATTGATAAAAATGCCTGGTTCGAAAAGCTCACACGTGTTTCGAACGAGTGGAAAAGAACAATCGATCATTACCGGGATGTCCTCGATTTCTTCGCCGACCACAGAGAGGATTTTGAAAATCCCGGAATGACTCTCAAGGTTTTGAAACTGATTCGTGAACATTTCGGGGATTACATAGCTTATCCCATCTTTGCCACTCCGGATGGCACTTACTACATCTACCCTCTTTACACGTTTCCTTCCGATTTCGACCCAAGAAAGAGACCCTGGTACAAAGCTGCTGTCGAAAACCCAAACTCTGCTGTGGTTACTCCTCCCTTCGTTCACCGGATTCTTGGAGTAGTCACTTTCGCTATTTCAAAAGCAATATTTGATGAGCGTGGAAATCTACTCGGTGTTCTGGGAATAGATATCGTTCCATCAAAGGTGATGAAGGATCTTCTGCAGCCGGGCATGTACGTTTTCTCAGAAGATGGAACGATCCTTCTTCAAAACGGTGAGATCCATGTGAAACTCGATCCCGAAGACTTCGAATCGACAGATCGCGGTGCGAAAATAAGCATGTCTGGTGTTGCATTTTTCAGAAAAACAGGATCCACGGTCTTTGTGATTCAGGTACCGCTTCTTGTTTTTCTGAGGAACTCTCTTCTTCACCTGAATTATGTGATCGGGCTGGCTTTTGTCATTTCTTTCCCGATCGTTCTAAGAATATCCAAGTTGATCGACAGGGAACTCAGAGTTCCCCTCGAAGTATTCTCGAAAGCTTCAAAAGAGTACCTGAGTTCCAGGATCTTCGACTTAGGAAGTACATCTTCGAAAATACTTGAGATCAATCAGCTCATCGATGAAGTCTCCGATATGATTACCATTATTGAATCTCAGAGAGAAGAACTCGAAGCATCCTACGAGGAACTCGAAGCGTCTTATTCTGAGCTTCAGAAGATGGCACAGGAGATAGAGGAGAAAAGCCAAGCCATCAAAGAAGCGTACGAATTTTTCACCTACAAACTGGTGGATATCGTGGAAGGTTTCGACGAGCCGACGGGGAACCACGTCAGAAGAGTTCAAAAACTGTCGAAGTTCTTCGCCGAAGAGATGGGCCTCGATGAGGATCTTGTTCACAAAATATATCTGTACGCTCCACTCCACGACATCGGAAAGATAAAGGTCCCCAAGGAGATTTTGAATAAAAAAGGAAAGCTCACAGCGGAAGAATGGGAAATCATGAAGAAACACACCATCTGGGGTGGGGAGTTGCTCTCCGGCAGAAAAGAACTGGAAATTGCAAGAAACATAGCCCTCTACCACCATGAAAATTACGACGGAACGGGCTATCCGTTCGGCCTGAAAGACGACGAGATCCCCATAGAAGCACAGATCGTCAAGATAGTTGATGTTTACGATGCCCTGTGCTCAGAAAGACCCTACAAAAAAGCCTTGTCCCATGAAGAGGCTGTCAGGGTGATCCTCGAGGGAGATGGAAGAACCTCACCGTCCAATTTTCATCCCAAGCTGATTGAGATTTTCAGGGAAAAACACGAAAAGATCAAAGAAATCTGGGAAAAACTTACAGTGAATAATTGATGTTGAAGTCGAGAACAACTTGACTTTTCCTCATATATATATGTAAAATACATATATAGGAGGTGAGAATATGTGGTGGAGCAGAGGATACGGATGGAGAAGAGGCTGGAGGAGAGGATTCGGTTTTGGAGGAGGACCGTGGTGGGCTTACTACGATTATCCTCCAGTGCCACCTTCTCATGAAGAGGAAAAAGAAATGCTTCTGGATTACAAAAGATACCTGGAAGAAGAGCTCAGATATGTTGAAGAGAGGTTGGAAGAGCTTGAAAACAGGAGGTGAGCAGTATGCCAAGGTTCGATGGAATGGGCCCGATGGAACTTGGACCGATGACGGGCAGAGGTCATGGATGGTGCAGGTTCGGTGGTAGCTGGGCAAGACCCTGGGAATGGGGGAGAGGTTTTAGTTATGGATGGAGAAGAGGCTGGCTATTTGGAGTGGGCCTTTCCTGGAGACATAGAAGAGGATGGGGATGGAGAGGCTGGTGGTAATAATATGAAGGGGGTATCAACCCCCTTCAGTTTTTGAACGGAGGGAGAAAGATGCGAATACACGTTCTCTGTGATAATTCATCTCGAAATGGATTTGAAAGCGAACACGGTTTTTCTGTGCTTGTGGATTCCGTTCTTTTCGATACGGGGAAATTCGATGTGTTTCTCAAAAACGCGCGAAAACTGGAAATTGGACTGCCGGAGGATGTGGTCATCAGTCATGGTCACTACGATCACTCAGGGGGTCTTTTGTATTTGTCTGGAAAGAGAGTGTGGCTCAGAAAGGAAGCTCTGGATCCGAAGTATTCTGAAAAAAGATACGCAGGAGTCGACTGGGATGAAGTACTCAAGAAAAACACGGTGAAATTCGTGGCCGAAGAAATCACCGAGATCGAAAAAAACATGCTTCTTGTTGGACCGGCGAATCTGAGAGGAAAGGTTCCCGGTGGGGACTTCTTTGTTGAGAGAAACGGCGAGAGACGAAAAGATCTCTTCGAAGACGAACAGACTCTGGTGGTGAGAACAAAGGGAGGACTGGTCGTCATAACCGGGTGTTCCCACCGCGGGATCGACAACGTTCTTCTTGACATCGCAGAGACTTTCAACGAGCGCATCAAAATGGTGATGGGAGGCTTCCATCTTCTGAGATCTTCCGATGATGAGATAGAGAAAATCGCGAAGATCTTCAACGAACTCGTAGTTGAAACTGTGGTTCCCTGTCACTGCACGGGTGAAAGAGCAGTTGATATCTTCAAAAGAGAGTTTCTCGGGAACATCATGGATTGCTATGCAGGATTGAAGCTTGAGTTTTCAGAGTGACGAATTCCAGGAGATGTTTTTCAAGGATTCCAAAACTTCCTGATCAAGAGGCATTTTCTTCCGTGATTTAGATAAAAAATCATCCCCCCGAGTTTTTTCAAGCCGCTTCTTCGGATGGTTTTGAGAAAAAGCCAACTATCGCGAGAATATCACCCACGAACATGAGTATGAAACCCACCCCGAAAACAACAAGAAGGATCGCTCCCCATTTGTAGAAAGACGCGGCGGTGTTGAAGACTGAGATTTTCAAACTCTCGGCGATCATTCTGTAGGCTTTCACCTTGTAAACGAGGGCTATTATTCCAAGAACAACAATGGTTACGAAGCCGGCTAAGGTCACACCACCAGCGAACAGACCGCCCGCGAAGAGTGAAGCAACGAGTGAAACAGAGAAGATCACAGAAACGATCAACAGCAAAACAGCGGGTATCAAGAGGTAGTTGAAGATTCTTCTTTCCCCCACCTGCTGTGAAATATTGTAGATACCAATGAGAAACAGTATGAGCCCCACAAGAGAAAAGATCCACCCTACCACCGGCACCGCACCAAACAGTTTGAGTATCATCCCTACCCCCGCCAACGTTTTCGCGGTTGAAAGATTCATCGTATCACCTCCACCTGAAATTGTACCAGACAAGACCGATCCACTCGTAGATGGCCCGTGAATTCAGATAGAAAGAGGTGGCATTCGGAAGGAAATCTACGAACTCCGGATCTCCAAAGTAGAATCCAGCGGGGTACGGTGTCACACTCTGAAAAAACCTCTTGAAAGTGAAAACAGCCCTTCTCATGTGGATCGAATCGGTTACCAGAATGATGGGCACATCTCCTATTTTTTCCCTCGTGAAAAGGGCGTTTTCGTACGTGTTTCTCGATCTGTCTTCAACGGTGATCTTTTCTTCGGGAACACCCAGCGAAACAAGGTAGTCTTTCATTATCATCGCTTCCGACCTCAGCCCGGTTAAACTACCACCGGTTACGAGTATAGGCATTTTTGTCTTCTGGTAGATCTGTACACCTGTCAGAAGCCTTCTCAGAGTGGCATCGCTGAGGTTGTCACCCGCCTTCGTGTTTCTTTCCACACCACCACCGAGAACAACGATCACAGCGTCGTTTGGAAGCGTTGCAGGAACATCGAGGTTTTTCTCGAGAGGCCAGAGAAAGAGAAACTCCCCCACGTAACTGCTGAAAAGATACACAATCGCTGCCAAAGCCAAGAGGAACCATCTTGCTTTTTTGAAAAAGAAACTCCCCACGATCAACAGGAGTATGAAAAGACCGGGTGTTACCAGAAACGCTCCGAGGATTTTTTGAAGGAACATTCTTCCACCTCCACGTTTATGATTTTAAACGACTGTCGATAATCATAGGGGGAGGATGAAGAATGGACGTCTGGAAGGTTCTGGGAAGGTACAGCAACGTGCTCGTTCTCTCGAAGAAAAACAGCATCCTCATCCTCGAGATAAACGGCAAGGCACCGAAGCCGGGAGAGAGCGTGAGAGTCTGGAACAACAGGGTCATGACCGGAAAGGAGCTCAAAGCGAAGCTCCTGGCACACTTCGATGAAGAACTCTCCCTCAAGGTTCTCAAAGTGCCGGGTCTTCTGGAATTCTTGCACGACATTTCCCGCGGGTTCGATAAGAAGTACGTTCACTTTGTGAAGTTGTTTGTGAAACACCTCGTTCCATCTCGCTTCCTCAAGATGAACAATGAAGAAAAGAAGATCATAATGAAATCTTTCCCTGAGGTTTTCGAGTCAGGACCTTCCAGCGTTCGGATCAGGTTTTCCGTCAAGAGCTTCTTTGAGTACGTTCAAAAGAACTTTCCAATCAATCGGAATATAAATGAAGAGGCTCTCAGAAGAACAGTCACTTTGAAAAGACCCATCCTTTCCACCGAAGAGTACGATGTCTATCAGATGAATGAACCGCTCTCTAAGGGATTCTCGGGGAAGAACTACATGGCATTACCTCTCTCTGGAAAGTACCTGATTGTTGTTTTCAGAAGGAGAAACTTTCCGTTTGTCGAATTCAAACTCAAGGAGGAGCCGGATCTGACCTTCTTTGAGGATTTTGTGAACGACAAAGTAGCGGTTGAGAAAAGAGAAAACGGCTGGGTCCTCATCTGGAAAGACAGAGAAATGATGGAGTTTGAACTTCCGGACAAAGAACTCCTCCCAAGACCTGAAAAACTGGTGGACGATGACCTCTTAGATGCCGTCTTTCTTTTGAACAGCCTTCTGGAAGAAAACGTCAGGTTCGCTTCGATGCCTTCTTTCGGTGTTCAGGAGATGTGGTGGGAGAAAGACAACAATAGAGTGATCCTTGTTGTTAACACCGTGCGGTTCGGCAGGGTCGTTGCCGACGTGATTTTGGAGGGCAGATCTCTCTCGGTGAGATTCTACGCTGAGAAGAATTCGGAGGAATTGTCCGCTCACAGCGAAGAGCTTCAGAAGGAATTCGAAAGATTGGGATTGATCGCGCACGTCTTCTTTTTGAGAAAGGATCCCATGAACTGGGAGGGATTCAATGCGTACGGATGAGATAAAGAAAGCAGTGGCTTTGAAATACGATCCCACCAGAACGAGTGCACCTGAGGTTGTGGCAAAGGGTGTGGGTGAAGTTGCAGAAAGGATAATCGAGATGGCCAGAAGGCATGGCATACCAATAGAAGAAAGGCCGGATATCATAGACGATCTTTTGAGACTGGATCTTTTCTCAGAGATTCCTGAAGAGATGTACCTTGTGATCGCTGAGATATACGCCTTTCTGAAAAGATACGACAAATGAAAAGAGGTCCCCAAACGTGGGGACCTCTGCGTGGTCGGGGCGACTGGACTTGAACCAGCGACCTCTTGCGCCCCATGCAAGCGCGCTAGCCACCTGCGCTACGCCCCGCCGTCTTTATATTTTATCACAGGATGTGAAGATTTCAACCCTTATGGATTTTCGTTCGGCCCTCCGTAGAGCTCTTAGATGTGTTGGTATCTGGAAAATTTAACTCCCCACTTGATTTTCTTTCCGATATGGTTTAAAATTACCCTTGGATGGCCCCATAGGATAACGGCCAGTCCGCCGGATTCTCAGTCCGGAGGTCGGGGTTCGATTCCCCGTGGGGCTGCCAGATGCAATAGCAGAAGTGTAAAGGGATGCCAAAAGGCATCCCTGTTTTTGTTTTAACTGGTATCTTTCTGTTTTCCAGCGATTCTTCAAAAAACACTTTGCTTTTTCAGGCGAAATTTTAATATAATACAAACAATAATAGGGGGGATGATCATGGGAAAGAAAGTGTGTTTTCTGGCCTGTTTGATCTTCTCAGCGGAACACAGGAAGCTGACACGCTTTCAGAAGCAGCGAGGGGACTCGTCGATCAGCTTTAAGCGGTGATGAGCAACACATCTTCGTTTGAAATACCAGATCCCGATAGTTCTCCAGACGAGTACGAGGATTGGGCGATGGGATTTCTGGAAGGTGCCTCTTCTATGATCTACATTCCAAGCGATTTCGAACAACTCGTGTGGGCAGAAGGCTGGCAGTATCTCTACTATGTGTTTCAGGTAAGTTTCTTCATGCCTGCAACCGTCACATCGATCGAAATCGAGGGAATAACGGAATATACCACAAAGTTCATCCCATTTCTCCTTAACAACAAACCAGATTTCGTCGATAAGACCTATTTCCTTTCTCTTAAGTGTACAACGGTGGATGGAACGACAACGGCGGTTCAATGGCCGATGATATTGGTGAATGGAAAGTGCTACTTCTTCTCGTTAGAAATCGTACATACGAATGAAGGAACCGAAGTTAGACTGTACCCAAAGCCGCAGTCTATATTGTGATCATTTCTCTATTGAAACCCTGCTTCCCACGCCGAATCTGTGCCTTTCGAAGAAGCCTTTCTTCACCTCGAGAGCGTACCTGAAAGGGCCTGGTGCGTAGTAGATCTTGCAGGGTTCCTCTTTGCATGGCTCCATCTCCTGAATGGAGAATATGACACCGTTTTTGTCTATGAAAGCGATCTCGAGGGGAACGTACGTGTTCTTCATCCAGAAACCCGAGCAGGTGTCCTCTTCAAAAACAAAGAGCATCCCGAAATCGTCCGGGATGCTCTTTCTGTACATCAGACCAATGGAACGAAGAGCGGGGGTGTTCGCTATTTCCACATCCAGTTTGAGTGACTTTTCACCATCTGTGATCACAATCCTTCCTTTTGGGAACTTCACCCTGTCGCTCTGTCCGGATACAACGACTACAACAATTATTCCGATCGTGATCAGAAGTGGCAGAAGAAACTTTTGAAGTCTCAAGAAAAGGGGTCTCAAACCCCACATCACCTCAGTTCTGCTATTGTCTTCACTATGTAGCTGTTGAGCAGGCTTTCGAGGTACTCCTGCTTTCCAGATGGAAGTTCGATATCTTCTTTGTCTATTATATACTCTTCGAGTTTTTCGAAATCGGTTTTTCCTTCTACGATCTCTTTTCCGATACCTTCTTTGAAGCTTCTGTATTTTTCCTCGATGAACTTGTCGAACACTCCGTCTTTCGCGAGTTTGTACGCTATCTTGAAGCCGAGGGCGAAGGTGTCCATTCCTGCGATGTGACCGATGAAGAGATCTTCTACCTTGTAGGAAGCCCTCCTCACCTTCGCGTCGAAGTTGAGGCCACCCTTTGTGAATCCTCCTGCTTTTATCACTTCGTACATGGCAAGTGTTGTGTCGTAGATGTTCGTTGGGAACTGGTCGGTGTCCCAGCCGAGCAGGAGATCTCCCTGGTTGGCGTCGATGCTTCCAAGTTTTCCGAGGATCCTTGCCATCCTCAGTTCGTGCTGGAATGTGTGACCGGCAAGTGTCGCGTGGTTCGCTTCAATGTTGAACTTGAAGTACTCATCAAGGCCGTGGTTCTTCAGGAAAGCGTAGGCCGTTGCCACATCGAAATCGTACTGGTGCTTGGTGGGTTCTTTCGGCTTGGGTTCTATGAGGAACTGTCCGGTGAAGCCGATCTTCTTTGCGTACTCCACTGCCATTCTGAGAAATCTCGCGAGATTTTCGAGTTCCAGCCCGAGATCTGTGTTGAGGAGTGTTTCATAGCCTTCTCTTCCACCCCAGAAGACGTAGCCTTCTCCTCCTAGTTCTTTTGTGATCTCGAGGGCCTTCTTCACCTGGGCCGCCGCGTAGGCAAAGACATCCGCACTGCATGTCGTCGCGGCGCCGTGCATGTACCTCGGGTGGGAGAACAGATTCGCCGTTCCCCAGAGGAGTTTCACGTTGCTGTCCTTCATTCTTTCCTTAATTCTTTCCACCACTTTGTCCAGTATCTTGTTTGTCTCTCTGAGCGTCTTTCCTTCGGGAGCGATGTCTCTGTCGTGGAAACAGAAGTACTCGATGTTGAGCTTTTCGCAGAACTCGAAGAGAGCGTCCACCCTTGCAAAAGCTTTGTCCATGGGATCGGAGAACCTGTTCCATGGGCGTTCAGCGGTTGGATCTCCAAACGGATCTCTTCCCTCGTTCACGAAAGTGTGCCAGAAGGCGACGGAAAACTTCAGATGATCCTTGAGGGGCTTCCCATCGATCACCTCGTTCGGATCGTAGAACCTGAACGCCAGCGGGTTCGTGCTTTCCTTACCTTCAAACTGAATCTTTGGGATTTCTGGGAAAAATTCTGCCATGTAAACACCTCCCTAAATTTTTTCTATCAATCAATTATATAAAATCTTGGGGTATCATTTCAAATATTTTTTTAGGATATACTTGAATCTGGGAGGTGTTTTCAATGGAGATCACAAAAAGAATAGAAGAGCTCAGAGAGGAAATGGTGGAATCCTTGAAGAAATTCATCTCCATCAACTCGGTGAATCCTGCTTTTGGAGGCCCGGGAGAGAAAGAAAAGGCCGACTGGCTTGAAGGCCTCCTCAGGGATTTCGGTTTCGAGGTCGACCGCTGCGATGTGAGAGACGATAGGGGTATATGGCGATCGAACATTGTGGCAAAGATTCCGGGAAAAAATAGAGAAAAAACGCTCTGGATCGTGACTCACATCGACACGGTACCACCGGGAGATCTCTCTTTGTGGGAGACGGATCCTTTCGTGCCCGTTGTGAAGGACGGGAAAGTTTACGGTAGGGGAGCCGAAGACAACGGAGGTTCCATGATAGCCTCCATATACGCTGGGAAGGCTCTTATCGACCTTGGTATCACTCCCGAGTACAACTTCGGTCTTGCACTCGTTGCCGATGAGGAGGCGGGAAGTGAGTATGGAATCCAATATCTGATAGAAAAAGGGTTGTTCAGCCCAGAGGATATGTTCCTGGTCCCGGATGCTGGAAACGAAAAGGGAGACTTCATCGAGATCGCAGAGAAGAGCATCCTGTGGTTCAAAGTGATGGTGAACGGAAAACAGGGACACGCTTCAAGACCGCAAACAACAGAGAACGCTCTCAGAAAGGGTGCACATCTCATAACAGAGATAGATGAAGCACTCCACAGGAAATACTCCGATAGAGATGAACTCTTCGATGAACCGCTCAGCACGTTCGAGCCCACTCGCGCTGAAAAAACTGTGGACAACGTGAACACCGTTCCCGGCAGATTCGTCTTTTACTTCGACTGCAGGGTCCTGCCTCGCTACAATCTCGACGAGGTGCTGTCCATCGTCAAGTCGATTCTCGATGGAAGAGGCGCTGAGCTGGAGGTTGTTGTAAAACAGCCTGCACCCGAGCCAACTCCGCCTGATTCAGAACTCGTGGCAAAACTTTCCAGTGCTTTGGGAAGTCTAAGAGGCCTGGAAGCGAAAGTGGGAGGTATAGGTGGAGGCACCTGCGCTGCGTTCTTCAGAAAGAAAGGCTGGCCCGCTGTCGTCTGGAGCACGATAGATGGGACTGCTCATCAACCCAACGAATACCGAAGGATCTCGCACATGGTAGAAGACGCAAAGGTGTTCGCATTGCTCGGAATTGAGAGGTGAATCGATTGCTCAGAACGATCGCTGATCACCTCATGGATGTAGCGCAAAACGCCGTGAAAGCAGGAGCGAAGAACATAAAGATAGAGATAGAAGAGACCGATGAATGGTTCACTTTCGTTGTGGAAGACGATGGACCGGGGATAGAGAATCCAGAGAGGGTGTTCGATCCCTTCTTCACCACAAGGGATCCCAGGCTGAGAAAAGTGGGGCTCGGTCTTCCGTTTTTGAAACAGGCCACGGAACAGACGGGAGGATTCGTTAAATTACACACAGAAAGAGGAAAGGGAACGAGAGTGGAAGCGCGGTTCTATCTGAAAAGTGTGGATTGCCAGCCGGTTGGGGACGTAGCCGGAGCACTTGCGAGTCTCATTCTTTCTGATCCCGATGTGAACTGGCACATCGTCAGGAAGAAAAATGGAGACGGTTATGAGATAAATACCATCGAACTGAAGCAGAAGGGACTCTGGGACCCGGAGAACCCCGGTTTTGCAGCTTTTCTCTTTGAAACTCTGGAAAATCTTGAGAAAGAATTGAAAGGAGGTGAAAACAATGAGTGAAAAATTCGAACACTACTACACGGTGGAACCCACATCGAAGCTGAAGGTCAGGGAAGCGAAACTCGTTCTAAAAAACGGTCATGAGTACATTTTCAAAACACCTTCCGGTGTGTATTCTTACGGAAAGATAGACAAAGCCACGCAGGTGCTCCTTGAAAACCTGAAAGTCCACGGAAAGAAAGTGCTCGATCTTGGATGCGGCTACGGTGTGATAGGAATCGTCCTGAAAAGAGAATATCCAGATCTTGAAGTTTACATGAGTGACATAAACAAGCGCGCAGTGGAATTCGCCAAGATAAACGCGAAGAATCACAACGTCGAAGTCGATATAAGGTGGGGAAATCTCTACGAGCCATGGGAAGGTATGAAGTTCGACATGATCGTGAGCAATCCTCCGATCGTTGCAGGAAAGAAAGTCTGGATGGAAATAGTGAAAAGGGCTCCCGAGTTCCTTGAAGAGGGCGGAAGCCTTCAGATCGTCGCTTACCACAACAAAGGTGGCAGAAGGATCAGAGATTTCATGAAAGAGGTTTTCGGGAACGTGGAGGAGCTCTGCAAAACAGGTGGAATAAGGGTTTACAGATCCGTGAAGGGATTGAAAGAAGATGAAGATAACGCTGAATAGCGTTTCCTTCAGATACAACGGAGACTACGTTTTGAAGGACGTGAACGCCGAGTTCGAAACGGGAAAGATCTACGTTGTGGTGGGGAGAAACGGCTCCGGGAAGACCACCCTTTTGAAGATCCTCGCGGGACTCCTGGAAGCTGAAGGAGAGATCCTGCTGGATGGTTCACCGGCGGATCTGTTCCTTTTGAGAAAGAATGTGGGTTACGTTTTCCAGAATCCGTCTTCGCAGATCATAGGTGCCACCGTGGAAGAGGATGTGGCCTTTTCGCTGGAAATATTGGGACTCGACGAGAGCGAAATGAGAAAAAGAATAAAGAAGGTCTTAGAACTGGTGGGACTCTCCGGTCTCGAAAAGGAAGACCCGCTGAACCTTTCAGGAGGTCAGAAACAGAGACTCGCGATTGCCTCGATGCTTGCTCGTGACACACATTTCCTCGCTTTAGATGAACCGGTTTCCATGCTGGATCCTCCTTCTCAGAGGGAAATATTTCAGGTGCTGGAGAGTCTCAAGAATGAAGGAAAGGGAATAATACTGGTAACACACGAACTGGAGTATCTGGATGATATAGACTTCATACTCCACATCTCGAATGGTACAATCGATTTCTGTGGAAGTTGGAAGGAATTCATGGAAAGGGAGTTCGACGATGTGGAAATTCCTTTTAAGTGGAAACTCTGGAAGAAATGTGGGAAGATAAATCTGTGGGAGGATCGATATGAGAATTCTGGTAACCAATGACGACGGGATACAGTCTAAGGGGATCATCGTCCTCGCAGAGCTTCTTTCTGAGGAACACGATGTGTTCGTGGTGGCTCCCGATAAAGAGAGGAGCGCAACAGGTCACAGTATCACCATACATGTTCCGCTCTGGATAAAGAAGGTTTTCATCTCAGAGAGGGTGGTTGCGTACTCCACCACGGGAACACCCGCGGACTGTGTAAAGCTCGCTTACAACGTGATCATGGATAAAAAGGTCGATCTCATCGTGAGTGGTGTGAACAGGGGACCCAACATGGGTATGGATATTCTCTACTCTGGAACGGTCTCAGGTGCGATGGAAGGTGCCATGATGAACATTCCATCGATTGCCATATCGAGTGCGAACTACGAGAGTCCTGATTTCGAAGGGGCGGCGCGTTTTCTGATCGACTTTCTGAAAGAATTCGACCTCTCACTCCTCGATCCCTTCACCATGCTGAACATAAACGTTCCCGCTGGTGAGATAAAGGGATGGAAATTCACAAGACAGAGCAGAAGAAGGTGGAACGATTACTTCGAAGAGAGAGTCTCACCTTTTGGGGAGAAGTACTATTGGATGATGGGAGAGGTCATCGAAGACGACGATAGAGATGACGTTGACTACAAAGCTGTTAGAGAAGGGTACGTCTCCATCACTCCGATACATCCCTTCCTCACGAACGAACGGTGTCTGAAGAAGTTAAGGGAGGTGTACGATTGATGTACAGAATAAGAGTCTTTGGGGATCCTGTTTTGAGAAAGAGGGCAAAACCCGTCACGAAGTTCGACGACAACCTGGAAAAGACCATAGAGAGAATGATAGAGACAATGTATCACTACGACGGTGTGGGGCTTGCAGCGCCACAGGTTGGAATATCTCAGAGGTTCTTCGTCATGGACGTTGGAAATGGCCCGGTTGCCGTGATAAACCCTGAGATCCTTGAAATCGATCCCGAAACCGAAGTGGCAGAGGAAGGATGTCTCAGCTTTCCCGAGATCTTCGTCGAGATAGAAAGGAGCAAAAGAATAAAGGTCAGATACCAGAACACGAAGGGAGAATACGTGGAAGAGGTGCTGGAAGGTTACGCTGCAAGGGTTTTTCAGCACGAGTTCGATCATCTGAACGGAGTTTTGATCATCGATCGAATCAGTCCAGCGAAGCGCCTTTTGCTCAGAAAGAAACTCATGGATATAGCAAGAACCGTAAAGAGATGAGGAGGGAAGAGACGTGAAAAGGTGGTTGCTTTTGATTTCCTTGGTGGTGCTCTCCACTGTTGTGTTTTCGTTTTCCGCACCCGTTGATTCTCCAAGAGTTTCGGCCACCTTCGGTGAGTACAGAGGGAGTGGAAACAGAGGACCTCATTTTCACATGGGAATCGACTTTTCCACGGGATTGAAGGAAGGGGTTCCCATCTACGCTTCTGAAAGAGGTTGGCTTGTCAGGGTGGAAATAGACGAGGACGATATATATGGCTACACAGTGGTTCTGGAGCACGAGAATGGATACAGAACGCTTTACGCCCATCTGAGCAGGTTCTCGAAAAAGCTGGAAACGATAGCGAGTTCTTTGAAGCAGGAGTTTGGTAACGTGAGGATCGTTGTGAACTTTCCAGAGAGAGAAATCTGGTTCGAAAAGGGTGAAGTCGTTGGATACTCAGGAACCACCGGGGAGGCTCCAATTCCTCACGCACACTTCGAAATAAGAGACAGGAGCGAAGAAGTTTCCTACGATCCTTCGAGTTTTCTGAACCTTCCAAAACCGGTGGATGAGGATATTGTTCTGGAAAAAATAAAGATAGGAGACAGCGTGTACGATTTCGTCGCGGGAAGGACGTACCCGTTCAGTGGAAATTTCCCAGATCTCGCTATCAAAGCCTATTCAAAAGGGTTCAACAACACGTTGGGACTCAAAAGGATCACACTTCTTCTGGAAGGTGAAGAGATCTATCAGATCTCTTTTGATCAGATTCCCTGGTCCGAGTTCACGAACGTCTGGGGAGTGTACGATAGGAAGTCCGTTTCGGCTGCGTACAGATTCGAGCTCTGGTACAGGTTGTTTCCTGAAACGTTCTCCTCAATGATAAAGGTAAACAAATTACCTGAACTGGGAAAGGCTCCCGACTTTGCCAGATACACGGTCGTCCTTGAAGACATCTGGGGCATGAAAAAAGAATTTTCTTTCTATTTGCAGCGGAGGTGAAATCATGCTCTTTCTGTTTTTTGGAAAGAAAAAGAAAGACCTGAACAAAAACCCGTTTTACAAGGAAAAAGGATCCCTTGTAGTTTACATAAAATGCGACAGGTGTGGAGAAGTCTTCAGAAGTCATTTGAGAACGGGATACGATTTCATCGTGGATTATGATAACCCGGGTGTTCCTTACAAGATAGACAAGCTCTATGTGGGTTCGAAATGTCCCAACAGGATGCATCTTGTTGCAACCTTCACGTCTTCCTATAAACCTGTGGCTGTCTCTCTGGAGGGCGGAACTTTTATAACTCGAGAAGAATTCGAAGAAGCACAACAACAATGATGTAACCTTTTTTTAAAAAAGATTGTGATAAACTATCAAGGCTGTTATAAGATCAGCGAAAGGAGGATGGGAGATGAGAAGACTTTTCACCAGCGAAAGTGTAACAGAAGGGCATCCGGACAAAATCGCCGACCAGATTTCCGACGCCATACTCGACGCCATGCTCGAACAGGATCCAAGAAGCAGGGTCGCCGTTGAAACACTCGTAACGACAGGGCTTGTCATCATCGCGGGAGAGGTTACCACCAGAGCTTATGTTGAGATCCCAGACATAGCAAGAAAGACTATTCTGGAGATAGGATACACGAGGGCAAAGTACGGGTTCGACGGGGAAACCTGTGGAGTACTCACCAGCATCCACAGTCAGTCTCCCGACATAGCTATCGGTGTAGACAAGGCGCTCGAGGTCAAAACCGGAGAAGAAGTGGCCGACGAACTTGAGGCACTGGGAGCTGGTGACCAGGGAATCATGTTTGGTTACGCCACCAACGAGACCCCTGAGTACATGCCTCTTCCCATAACTCTTGCTCACAAACTTGCCTTAAGACTCGCTGAGGTTAGAAAGAACGGGACCCTTCCTTTCCTCAGACCGGACGGAAAGACGCAGGTGACCATAGAATACGAGGATGACAGACCTGTCCGTGTTGATACGGTTCTCATCTCAACCCAGCACGATCCGGATATCTCACAGGCGGATCTGAGAGAGGCGATAATAGAACACGTGATAAATCCCGTTATTCCAGAGCAATACAGAGATGAAAAAATGAAGATACTGGTGAATCCAACGGGAAGATTCGTCCTTGGAGGCCCCATGGCCGACACGGGACTCACGGGAAGAAAAATCATCGTTGACACTTACGGTGGATGGGTACCCCATGGTGGAGGTGCGTTCAGCGGAAAGGATCCCACAAAGGTTGACAGATCGGCTCACTATATGGCAAGATATGTAGCGAAGAACGTTGTGGCTGCGGGTCTTGCAGACAAGTTCCTCATACAGCTTTCTTACGCTATAGGTGTCGCGAAACCCGTTTCCATAATGATCGACACATATGGAACCGCGAAGGTAGATGAAGACAAGCTTCTCAAGGTGATCACCGAACTTTTCGATTTCAGACCGGGTGCGATCATAAAGAAACTGAATCTTTTGAGGCCTATTTACAGAAAGACAGCCGCTTACGGTCACTTTGGAAGGAACGAAGAGGAATTCACATGGGAGAAGCTTGACATGGTCGATGAGTTGAAGAGAGCTTTCAATATGTAAGGGAGGGATCAGGTAGTGCCGAATATCAAATCCGCAAAGAAAAGAGTCAGAGTTTCTGAAAAGAGAAGACTCAGAAACAAGGCTTACAAGACTTTCTTCAAGAACAGAATAAAAGAAGTTCTCAAGGCTATCGAGAACAAAGAACCAAAAGAAGTCGTTCTTGAACTCACCAGGAAAGCACAGGCTGCCATAGACAAGGCGGTTTCCAAGGGAGTCATTCACAAGAACCAGGGTGCGAGAAGAAAGGCGAGGCTTTTTGAAAAGGTTAACGAGTACCTGAAGACTCTCGAAACAAACCAGGAGTGAATTTCTTCCGTTCTTTTGGAATCTGGCCCCCTTGTGGGGCATTTCTGGTTTTAAAGGGAGGGATTGCACATGGAGGGGTTGATGGGGGATTTTTTCAGGCTGATTATTGAAAACTGGTATTTTTCTCTACCTGCTGCTCTGTTTCTCATGTTCGCCGCCAGGTACGTAGAACACATAGCTTTTGCGGTGATCGGTTTTGTCATCGGTATCAACTTCGTGTTTCCTCTTCTTTCGAATATCGAATTTCTCAAATCCTATCTTGCAAACGAGAACGTGAAGGTTATCACACTGGTGGCAACAGGTGTTTTAACTGCAGTTGTGCTCTACGTCCTGTACAGATACATAGTGTTTCTCGCTGCTCTCGTCACCGTAACTTTCGTTGCTTACTACGTTATAAACTTTCTGGTGAGTTCTTTCAATCTTCAGGGTGTTCAGTACATGAACTGGATAACGCTCGGACTTTCCGTTTTCATCGGGCTTTTAGCCGGACTGACTGCTTACCGCAAGGAAAAGGAATTCGCAAGAATCCTCTCAGTTGTGGTAGGAGCAGCGATTTTTTCGGTGCTGGTTTTGTTTTATCTTTCCGGCCTCTTTGGGGTGGAGTTCAAACCCGAGTCTCTCTTTGCTAACAAAACAATGGTCTTCTTCTACGTGTCTCTGTTTCTGCTTTTTCTGTTTCTTTCCGCGTGGTTCACTTTCAGGAAGAAGTCTTATCAAAAAACAAGTTCATAAATGTTAAAATAGTATAGAAACCAGATCTGAAAGGAGGTGTACCCCTTCGGGGGGTCGAAGATGGCGAAAAAGAAGATTCTGGTGGTTGACGACGACCCGGCGATTCTCGAGCTGGTAGGATACAACCTTTCCAAGGAAGGATACGAGGTGATCAAGGCTTACGACGGCGAAGAAGCGCTTAAACTTGCCAACGACGAAGATGTGGACATGTTCATAGTGGATATCATGCTTCCTGGAATCGATGGTTTCGAGCTGGTCAGGAAGATCAGGGCCATAGAAAAATACAAGAACACTCCCGTGATCTTCCTGAGTGCGAAGGGAGAGGAGTTCGACAAGGTGCTTGGACTGGAGCTCGGTGCGGACGACTACATCACCAAACCGTTCAGTGTGAGAGAGCTCCTTGCGAGGGTGAAGGCTATATTCAGAAGACTTTCCGCCGCAACTCAGAGCAAGGAAGAAAGGCCTAAGAAGATCATAGCCAGGGATCTTGAAATCGATGTGGAAAAGTACGAAGTGAAAGTGAGGGGGAAAAAGGTGAACCTCACTCCTCTCGAATTCGAATTGCTCAGGTTCCTCGCGGAGAACGAAGGAAAGGTTTTCAGCAGGGATGTGCTTCTGGACAAGCTCTGGGGATACGATTACTATGGAGACACAAGAACGGTGGACGTTCACATAAGAAGGCTGAGAACGAAGATAGAAGAAGATCCTTCGAATCCGAAATACATAATCACTGTGAGAGGAAAGGGATACAAATTCAGAGATCCCGGAAAGGAAGACTGATCCATGAGTGTATTCCTGCTCGTCACAGTAGCCGCTCTATTCGTTCTGCTCTTTCTGGTGTTCAGGAAACGCCTCTCTGAGTACAAAATTCTCATCGAAAAGCTGTCAGACATGCTGGGGGAAAAGGATGTTCCCCCGCTTTATCTTTTCGAGAGACTGAAAAAATACGTGGACAATCTGAAAGAAACAATTTCCCGTGTTGAAGTGAGTAGAGACAACTTTCTTACGATTTTGAATAGTCTCAGTGAACCCATATTCATTCTGGATCGAGAGGGAAAGATCACGTTTTTGAACGAAATTGCTCGTGAACTCGTACAGGACAGGATCAACCCCGAGGGAAGGCCATATTATGAAATTTTTGAAGACTACTACATAAGCGAAATGGTGGAAGAGACCATTAAGAGTGAAGAGCCACAGGAAGGAACTCTTGTTACCTACGTTGGTAACGAGAAGAAATATTTCCACGTGAAGGTAATACCTGTCGAACTGAAAAGTGGTGATAAGATCTTTGTCATTCTCTTCCACGATGTTACTAAAGAAAGAAAGCTCGATGAGATGAGAAGGGAATTCATAGCAACAGTTTCACACGAACTTAGAACCCCTCTCACTTCCATCCACGGTTATGCGGAGACGCTCCTTGAAGATGATCTGGAGAACAAAGAGCTGGTTAAGAGATTTCTGAAAATCATAGAAGAAGAATCTGCCCGTATGACACGTCTCATCAACGATCTTCTCGATCTCGAGAAAATGGAAGAAAGTGAAGTCAATTTTGAAATGAAAGATGTGGATCTGTGTGAAGTGATGGAATACGTTTACAAAATCATCCAGCCTATAGCCGAAGAAAATGAAGTGGACCTCGTTGTTGAGTGTGAGGATGTTGTGGTCAGGGGAAACAAAGAAAGGCTGATCCAGATGCTCCTGAATCTCGTGGACAACGCTGTCAAGTACACATCTTTGAAGGAAAAGGGAGAGAAAAAGGTCTGGGTGAGGGCCTACGATACACCGGACTGGGTGGTCTTGGAGGTAGAAGACACGGGACCTGGAATACCCAAAGAAGCCCAGAGTAGAATCTTTGAAAAGTTCTACAGGGTGGATAAAGCGCGTTCCAGAAAGATGGGTGGAACAGGCTTGGGTCTCACGATAGTGAAAACGATCGTCGACAAACACGGAGGAAGGATAGAGGTTGAGAGTGAAATCAACCAGGGAACAGTAATGAGAGTGCTCCTACCGAAAAGAAGGTGAAAGAGTGAGAGCTTACGATGTGATACTCAAGAAGAGAAACGGGGAAAAACTTTCGAGAGAAGAGATAGAGTTCATGGTTGGTGGATATGTAAAAGGAGAGATTCCGGACTACCAGATGGCCGCTTTTTTGATGGCTGTTTATTTTCGCCACCTCGACGAAGAGGAAACTTACTATTTCACGGAGACGATGATGAGATCAGGAGAGGTGCTCGATCTGTCGGAAATACCGGGACCGAAGGTAGACAAACACTCGACTGGGGGAGTTGGTGACAAAACAACCCTGGTCGTGGCGCCTCTTGTGGCTTCCGCTGGGGTACCTGTTGCCAAGATGTCTGGAAGGGCCCTGGGTCACACAGGAGGAACCATCGACAAACTGGAGTCGATCCCTGGATTTCGAACAGAACTTTCTCTCGAAGAATTCATTGATAACGTTAAAAAGTATGGAATAGCGATCGTGGGTCAAACAGGGAATCTTGTTCCCGCCGACAAAAAGATATACGCACTTCGTGACGCGACAGCAACCGTCGACGAAATTTCTCTGATCGCCTCCAGTATCATGAGTAAAAAACTCGCCGGTGGGAGCGATGCTTTTGTTCTGGACGTGAAGTTCGGAACAGGCGCCTTCATGAAAGGGTTCGAAGACGCAAGAAAACTTGCCCTTCTCATGCTTAAAATAGCCCAGCAACATGGGAAGAAAGCGGCTGCCGTCCTCTCAAATATGGATCAACCCCTGGGAAGCGCTGTTGGAAATTCTTTGGAAGTGATAGAGGCGATAGAAACCTTGAAAGGAAACGGTCCCGAGGATTTGAAGGATCTGTCGATTACTCTGGGCGCTCTCATGCTGGAACTCGCTGGAGTAGCAGATTTTGACGATGGAAAGAAGATCTTGCAGACAAAACTCGAGACCGGAGAAGCCTTGGAAAAGTTTCGAATCCTCGTTAAAGCTCAGGGTGGAGACGAAAGAGTAGTGGACGACCCGTGGAAAGTGCTCCCGGTTGCAGAACAGGTGGTGGAATTCTCTGCAGAGAGAGAAGGCTATGTTTCAAAGATAGACGCGGAGAAAGTAGGTATCGCATCGATGGTGCTCGGAGCAGGAAGGAAGAAGAAAGAAGATCGAATCGATCACAGAGTTGGAATCATCGTTGAAAAGAAGATAGGCGACTCTGTGAAAAAGGGAGAGACGATAGCGAAACTCTTTGTGTCAGACAGGAGCGATGTTGAGAGCGCTTTGAAACTTCTGAAAAAAGCGTATGTGATCTCTGATTCTCCTTCAAAGCCACCCAGAGTCGTCGAAGAGGTGATCAAATGAAGCAAATAGTTCTGGTTCTTTTGATCTTCGCAGGTGTCGCTTTCGGTTCCTACCTGATCAGTGGTGGGAAGGCTTTTCCGTTGAGAACTGTCTTCAATGAAGGGATTTATTATGTGTGCGCTGAGGACCTCGCACCCGCCGGTGTTGGTTACATACATTCGAACGGTTACCACTACATCGTCTATGACAATCACGTACTCTTCATAAAAGAGCATGAGACGATTTTTGATTTTGTGGAAAAACTCTCCCCTCCGCTCTTCGTAGATGGTCTTCTTTTCGTGCCTATCGATGCTTTAAAAAAGGTGATGGAAGGCTATCAGGTGTACACGAAAGGCGAAAAGGTCCTGATCTACGATTCCCTTCCGATTGTGCTTTCAGCGACGAAAGAAAAGAATGGAGTTACGATAACATACACGGGAACGATCGTGCCGGATATGGTGAGTGTGGAAAAAAGCATGGGAAGAGTCAGAATAAATCTGTCTCCTGTTGTGGTGAGTCTTCCAAATGTTTCTGAAGACATAAAGGTTGAACTTGAGAAAAATGGTCTTTCGTTTGTTGTAGATGTGGGTAATTTTTATCCAGATGTGGAGTACTCCATCGGCGATGGCAAAATGCTTTTCCGGTTTCTCCTCGTCGAAGGTTTCTTTGGAAGATTGGAAATCTCAGATGGAGTTGTCTTTGAAAGGAAAATCGAAGAATTCGACGAAGGTGAGAAGACGGTTGTCAACTATCTCATAATGGACCCAGAGAAGGTAACGATAAAACCGGTTGTGTCAGGAAACGGTTTTGGAACCATCGAGCGGCTTGATGAAATGGTAAAAAGAGTGGGAGGCATCGCTGGAATAAACGGCAACTATTTCGACCCGGTCACAAAATTTCCCATCGGTCTTGTTGTGATAGATGGGAAACCGTATTCTGTCATGTTCAGCGGAAGGCCGGTTTTTGCCATCACCGAGGACAACAGAGTGTTCATCGGAAGAATAATAGTGGATGTCACACTCATGATGAGGGATGTCCTCTTTCTCGTGAAGGGAATAAACACCCTTGGAGAGGGTGAAGTCCTCGTTTACACGAGAGAGTTCTCCAAGGAAATACCAGAAAAAGACGACAGAATCTATTTTGTGGTGAAGGACAGTAAAGTATCACAGATCGGATACAAAAGCCGTGCTGAAGATTCTGAGTATGTCGTTTCTATCAGCAAGAAATACGAGAAATACCTCTCCGATCTCAAAGAAGGAGATGGAGCGTATCTTTCTCTTCAGCCCAACATTCCGCTGCGTATAAAGCAGGCTGTTGAAGGGGGGCCTCTCCTCATACAAAACAGGGCTCCGATTCCAGATGCCTTGGAAGAGAAGGCGAGGTACGGTGGGGGAATAGCGTACGCAAAGGCTCCGAGGACGGTTATCGCCACAAAAGATGGAAAGCTTTGGTTTCTCGTCTTCGAAGGTTATAATCATATAACGAGGGGATTGACTTACGATGAACTCGTAAACTTTCTCGTTTCCAGGGGGTTCGAAGACGCCATGTGTGTAGATGGGGGCAGCTCCTCTGTAATGGCAGTGGCTGGCAGCCTCTTCGGCAGGACGGAGAACAGCACAGCCGCGATACCTGTGGGAATCGTAGTCTGGGAGAAAAAGAAGACGGAGGTGGGTGAGTGATGGGAGGACTTCAGAGTGTGCGTTCGGCCGCTTTGATAGGGCACAACGGAGCTGGTAAATCGCTTCTTCTCGCACAGCTTCTTTACAGATCAGGTTTGCTTGACAGGGCAGACACAAAGTACGTGGATTACGATCCTGTTGAGGAGGAGAAAGGGGCCAGTTTCTCCTCACACGTGGCGTCCCTCGATTGGAAAGGCAAAAAGGTGTATCTAATAGATACCCCTGGATTCTCGGATTTCATATCGGAGGTTATAAACGGAATTTTCGTTTCTGAGAACATCATCTCCGTGGTGAACGCCGTTGCTGGTGTGGAAATACAGACTGAAAGAACATGGAACATAGCTGATGAGATGAAAAAACCCATCATGGTTTTTGTCAACCAGATGGATAAAGAGAGGGCCAATTTCGAGAATGTGGTGGCAGAACTGAAAGAGAGGTTCTCCAGGAAAATCGTCCCGGTGGTTGTTCCAATCGGTGCAGCTGAGAATTTCGAGGGAGTCGTGGATCTTCTGAAGAAAAAGGCCTACAGGTACAATGGAGATAAGGTTCAGGAAGAGGACATGCCGGAGAACTTCAACGACATGAGATCAGAAATACTCGAAGATATCGTAGAACAGGATGAAGAATTGATGATGAGATACCTCGACGGTGAGGAGATCGGATACGATGAACTCATGAGGGTACTCAGTGAGGGTTACAGAAAGGGAGAAATCGTGCCCGTACTTTCGGGGTCCGCGTTGAAAGGAATGGGATTGGATGTCCTTCTCGATTATCTGGGAGACATAGGTTCTTCACCCGAGGAAGCTTCCTCGTACAAGGCACTTCTGGAGGATGGAACGGAAATAGAGGTGAAGTTCTCCGAGGAAGAGCCGTTCTGCGCTTACATTTTCAAATCCGTGGTTGACCAGTTCGTCGGAAGAATCACCTTTGCGAAGGTTATCGCAGGAGTTCTCAGATCTGGTGACATCGTTATGAATGTTCAAAAGGATGTCTCGGAGAAATTAGGGCACATTTATACCCCGATTCTCAAGCAACAGAAGGAAGTGGAATCTGTTGGTCCCGGTGAGATCGTTGTTCTTCTGAAGCTCAAGGAGGGGGCCGTTGGAGAAACGCTCACACACAGAGACAGAAGGGTGAAGGTGGTACCTCCTGCATTCCCGGAACCCATGTTCTCCAGGTCTGTTCATCCAAAATCGAAGTCCGATATCGACAAAATCAGCAATGGACTTTCAAGACTTTCAGATTCCGACCCAACGTTTGTGTGGGAATACGATCCTGAAACAGGGGAAACCGTTGTTTCTGGTCTCGGTGCGATGCACCTTGACGTCATGATAGAGAGGTTGAAAAAGATCTTCGGTGTCGATGTGGAGGTTGGAAAACCGAAGATCGCCTACAGAGAGACGATAACAACAACCGCCGTTGCTGAGCATAAGCACAAGAAACAAACGGGTGGACACGGTCAGTACGGTCATGTGAAGATACAGCTGGAGCCTCTTCCGAGGGGACAAGGATACGAATTCGTTGACAGGATAGTTGGAGGAGTGATCCCGAGGAATTTCATACCATCCGTTGATAAAGGTATCAGAGAGGCCATGAAGAAAGGAGTTCTGGCAGGATATCCTGTAACAGATGTCAGAGTCATACTCTTTGACGGTTCTTACCACGAAGTGGATTCCTCGGACATTTCGTTTCAGATAGCTGCCATTCAGGCCTTCAAAAAAGGAATGGAAGCGGCAAGACCCGTCATTCTGGAACCAATAATGGAGGTTGATGTCTTCGTCCCGGAAGAGAACGCGGGAGACGTGATGGGAGAAATCTCCAGTAGAAGAGGAAGGCCCCTTGGAATGGAACCATCTGGAAAAGGCATGGTGAAGGTGAAAGCAGAGGTTCCACTCGCCGAGATGCTTGACTTCTCCAGCAAACTTTCTTCCATCACGAGCGGTCGAGGATACTTCACGATGAGGTTCCAGAGGTACGAAATAGTGCCTCCAAACATACAAGAGAAGATCATTGAAGAGAGAAGAAGAGAGATGCAGGAACAGGAGAAGTGAGATGAACTTCAAAAGACTGATAATATACGAAGCCTTTGCACGTGCTTATCCAGGAGAAAAAGGAAAGAAGTTCGATTCCCTCATGAAAGATCTTGAAAGACTCAAAGGAATGGGCATCAACACAGTGTGGTTGATGCCCATTCATCCTACTGGAGTGGTGGAAAGAAAAGGTACTCTGGGATCCCCTTACGCCATACGCGATTACTACGAGATAGATCCACTCATAGGAACGAAAGATGGCTTCAAAAGGTTCGTGAAGAGAGCTCACGAATTGAACATGTACGTTTTGATGGACATGGTCCTGAACCACGCGGCAGCTGACAACGTCTTAGTCAAAGAACACCCTGAGTGGTTTCTCAGGGATGAAAATGGAAATCCCACAAGGAAAGTGCCAGACTGGACGGATATAGTCGATTTCGACTATTCGAATGGAGAACTGAGGAAGTACATGATCAACATGATGAAGTACTGGGTTGAAGAGTTTGACATCGATGGATTCAGGTGCGATGTGGCAGGGCTTGTTCCACTGGACTTCTGGCTGCAGGTAAGGAAAGAACTCGACCCCCTGAAGAGACTCATATGGCTTTCTGAAACACACGATCCCTACATGTACCAGGCTTTCGATATCACCTACGACTACGATGGCTACTACAAGTTCAGGGATTTCATTGAGGGAAAAGGTAGCTTGAGGGAGTACGTGGATTTCTTGAGGATGCAGGATCACATGTATCCCAGAGGTTACATAAAGATGAGATTTCTGGAGAATCACGACCAACCGAGGATCGCGAAATTCATCGAAGAAGATTCGTTGATCCAATGGATAGCGTTTCTTTTCACCTTCAAAGGGGTTCCTCTCGTTCACAACGGACAGGAGTACGGTCTCAAGGAGGACGTGGACATATTCAACGAATACACGTTACCGTTTCCTATGGAAGAGAACAGGATCTCAATTCTTCACAGAAAACTTGCCCATTACAGATACGGAACTGGTGTTTTCACCGAAGGAGAGATGCTTTTTGTGAAAAACGATCAACCAGAGAAGGTGATATCTTATCTCTGGAGATACGAAAACAGATACATTCTCTGTGTATTGAATCCTCTTCTTGAAAGCACAAAGGTAACTCTGGATTTCTCGGGTATTTGGGAGAGTGCGTGTATCCATTCGAAGAACGTGTTCAACGATGAGATTGTTCGAGTTCCCGTGAAAAATTCCCGCGCGACTGTTGAGGTAGGGAAAGAACCTCTGATACTCTCTTTCGTGCTCTACTGAGAGCGGGTGGTAGAATGAGTGTAGGTGTTGTGAGTCTGAGAGTGAGACTCTTCGGTGTGAGATCTTTGAAAGAAAAAAGAGGAATCCTGAAGAGACTGATGAACGATTTGAGGAAAAAGTACAACATCTCCATCTCTGAAGTGGGAGCGCACGATTCGAAAAGTTTCTTTGAGATAGGAATCGCCATGGTGAACACTGACAGAGCCGTTATTGAGAGAGTCTTCGATTCGATCATCGATTATCTGGATCTTTATCCGGGAATGGAAGTGGAAGAGATCGAAAGAGAGGTGTGGTGAATGGTCGTGATAACGAACGAGCTTGAAAGCATCATGGAAAGGCTTCTTTCGAGAAAAAGGATCAATCACGTGCGATCGGTGGTGGAATTTTCAAGAAAACTGGGAGAAATGTACGGTGCGGACTTAAATAAAATAGAACTGGCGGCTCTCTCCCACGATCTCTTCAGAGACGTGCCACCAAGGAAGCTTTTGAAAATGGCCCGGGCTTATGGTCTGAAGATTTCAGAGCTGGAAAGGACACACCCCGTTCTTCTGCATGGAAAAGTGGCAGCGGAATTCTTGAAAAGGCGTTTCAATGTAGAAGACGAAGAAGTTCTCAACGCAGTGGCCTATCACACCTCAGGACACGTGAGTTTCGGAACCGTGGGGCAGATTCTGTTCATAGCCGATTCCCTGGAGTTCACACGTGACTTTCCAGGGGTGAATGAACTTCGAAGGATCGCTTTCAGGAACCTGGAGGAAGGATTCTTTCAGGTTTTGAAAAACAAGATTTTTTATGCGGTTGGGAAGAACTATCTGTTGATCCCGGAGACTGTCGAACTGTGGAACAGCATTCTTATGAAAAGAGGAGGGCTAATCGATGAAGAAGTCGAGTAAGATCGTACTGGCAGTTGTGCTGATCGCTGTTGCTCTCGCCGCTGTTTTGTTCCTTTACTACAGATCGTTTCTCACCTCTCCAGATTACAAAGCAGCGGAGGTTCACTATCTTTTCAGAGTGGGAGACAATAGCTACTTTGTGAGAATAGACGATTCGAAGAGGATGGTCTTCGTCGTTTCTTTCCCAAGTGAATCTTTTGACCCAGAAAGAAGAGAGGCGATCATCTCTGAAAGGCCTCTGAGCGATCTCGAGAAGATGGAGACCCTCTTGGATATAAAGGCCGAAAGAGCCTTCTACTCCGTTATGTCCGAGGAGGAATTTCTAAAACTCTGCCAGGATCTTCTTGGAAAGCAGTGTGAGAGTTTTCCGGACTTCGTTAAAGAGTTCTCTAAAAGAAAGCTGAAGTTCTTCGACTTCATTTTCGTTGGAAGCTGGTTGAAGAAATTCGGTTTCAACAACCTGAACAGGTTCTCTCTCTACAAGTTCTTTGAGAAGATCTCGAACTACGCCATCGACGTTTTCGAAGCACCAACGGTGACGGAAAAGCCCATTGTGATAGAAGTTCAGGGCAAGAAGTACGAGAGACTGTATCTGGACTCGGAGAAACTCAAAGCCATCTCCGAGGAGATGAAAAGGTGAGGATAGACCCCCTCGGTGGAGAGTCCTTGAAGAATCAGGAAGTGAAGGGGAAAAAATCTGGAAAGGCTTCTAAAGTTGGTGAATCGAAAAAAAAGGAGTTTTTCGATATCCTGGAAGACGTGAAAGAAGATCACTTCGAAAAACTCCTTGAAGAAGCCGTGGAAGAAGTGGTCGATTCAGGAAACGAGCTCGTACGTTCTCCCACTCCTTCCAACTTGAAAAGATACAAGAACGCTATAAAGGAGTTCCTGAAACTCATAGAAAAGAAAATCTACAAACTTGCTGGGAGTTTCGATATGAACAGTGGCCGTGCAAGGCTCCACGTGGTAGTTGAAGAGGTGAACGAAAAGCTTATAGAACTCACAGATAAGATCATGAAAAACGAGTGGCAAACCATAAACCTGGCTGCTAGAATAGAAGAGATAAACGGACTGATCCTCAACCTCTACCGCTGAATCTCGAGCGAAAGATCCACAAACACTTCCTGAAATGTCAGCCTGCTCGTGGAGATCACATCTACAGTTTCGAAGTCATAGAGAGAAACATTTTCTTCTGTGATGCCACCTGACACTTCCACGATCGCGTGGGGATTGATCTCTTTTATTCTCCTGGATATCTCTTTCACTTCTTCGGGGGAGAGATTGTCCAGCATGACGATATCCGCTCCAGCTTCAACCGCTTTCAGTGCATCTTCCAGGTTCTCCACTTCGACTTCTATTTTTGTGGTGAAGGGTATTATCTTTCTGACCTCTTGAACAGCCCGTTCGATACAACCGTATATCTTCAGGTGGTTGTCTTTTATCATCGCACACCCGCTCAGGTCGAACCTGTGAGGATCTCCTCCACCGTGTACCACAGCGATCTTTTGAAGAATTCCCAGACCAAGCAGTGTCTTCCTTGTCGCTGCTATTTTTGCGTGTTTGAGTTTTTCGGTGAATCTTCTGGTTGTTGTGGCCACAGAAAACATTACAGAGAGAACGTTGAGGAGAGTTCTCTCCACGACCAAAAGCCTGTAGGCGTTGCCTTCTATTTCTCCTATCACCCCGGTTTTTTCCAGGCGCTCTCCATCCTTCACATGAAACTTTGAAAACAGTCCCACTTTCTCCAGGAACATTTGAGAAATTTCTATGCCAGAAGCCACCACGTTTTCTGTTTTCAAAAGAAGATAAGCGCTGGCAGTTGTGTTTCGAAGCGGAAATGAAGCAAAATCGATTTTCCCCTCGTCTTCTTTGACAAAATTCATCAAAAGGTCGAGGATTTTCTCCATCGTATCACCCCATGAGTTCGAACATTTGAAGGATCGGTTTTTTCGCCTTTTCAATCACTTCTTCCGGGAGAGTCACCTCGAACAATTCGGTTTGCAAAGCATGGAGAGCGTTTTCCAGTGTGTTTTTCTTCATGTTTACACACACTGCCATCTCGAGCGGTACGAATTCTCTGTCAGGAAATTTTTTCTTCAGTTTGTGGATCATCCCTATCTCTGTTCCAACCACAAAGATCCTGGAAGGGTCTTTCTCCGGGATCTTTTCCATCTGGCCTGTGCTTCCCACGTAATCGGCTTTGTCTCTCACTGTTTTCGGACACTCTGGATGAACTACTATTTTGGCATCCGGATATTTTTTCCTTGCAACATCGACGGATTCAACGTTGAACTGATGAACTGGGCAATGACCGTTTTCAGGTATCGTGATGATCTTCTTTCCTGTTTTTTCTGAGACATACTCTCCAAGGTTTCTATCTGGACCAAAGATGACCACATTGGAATCCAGCTTTTTTACAACTTCCACGGCGTTGGCAGACGTACAGATAACGTCGGCGAGCGTTTTACATTCGGACGTACTGTTTACGTAGAGAACCACCGGCGCATCTGGAAATTTTTCTCTGTACTCTCTGATGGTCTCCGGTGTTAGACGATTTGCCATGGGACAGGTTGCGCTTCTGTCAGGAACGATCACTTTTTTGTCAGGATTCAGTATTTTGACCAGTTCCGCCATGAAATCGACCCCAAGAAACAGAATTTTCTTTTCTGAGAGTTCCATTGCCTTCCTTGCAAGCTGGAGAGAATCACCGACAAAATCGGCTATGTCCTGGAGCTCTGGGATTTGATAGTTGTGGGCGAGAATGATGTAGCCTTTTTCCTTTTTCAGCTTGAGAATTTCATCCAACATGTTTTTGCCTCCTTATCCGAATACGATTTTTGATTCAAGGTTTTTCAGAGTTCTAAGAATCGAATAGACTGTTAGCATACTTGTTTTTGGATTCTCTGGAGATGGTATGTTCTCTATTTTGAACTCGTAGTTTCCAATGGTAGAGGAGATTCTTACGATGTGAACGTTGTGATTCGTGGCTGGATCTGCCATTATTGTTACCTTTACCTTTTCAAATCCCACCACAAGGCCGATGGTTGACGCTACGTTGATGTTTCTTGGGAAAAGCCTTGAAGCTTCCTCGACGTTTCCTTCGAACACGACTGTTTTGCCTTTCAAATCCAGGTCGAGACTCTTTGGAGGTTTTATCGTTTCTATGTGGACGTTTTCGACAAAGTCTTTGATGGAAGAAAGAACATCGAGACCACCAATGGCACCGGATGGGAAGAAGACCCTGGCTGGTGAATTTTTTAACTCGTTGAAGAACTTCTCTCTGAAGACTTTGTCTGCAAAAGCACTGGTGCTAATTACGATGTAGTTCACAGGACTCTTCAGAATCTGAAGTGAGTATTCTTTCACAGCTTCTGGAGAAGCGCATTCAACAATCGCGTCAACGTTTGAAGGAATCTGGAATTCATCTAAACGAATAACTCCCGGGATGTCTTTTGGGACTCTGTCGTAAACATAAACATTCTCGAAATTTCCCAGTTCCACGAGTTTTTTCCCGATGTTTCCCATTCCGATGATCAGAGCCGTCATGCTCAACACCCCCAGAAATAAGTTTACACCTGCTGTAAACAAAAGACAAGTCGTTTTGATCAAAAGTCGTTGTAATATTAGTGTAAAAAATATTAATACATAAAAATATTGTTTTATTCATACAAACCAAGATAGTTCCAATCGTTCACAAAGTGGGTGTTGTATGTATTTAGCATCAGAAGGTCGATACAGAGTATGCAATTACCAGTAACGAAAAAATTCATGCGGGTTTGTGGTACCGGAAGCTATGCGTTAAAAAGGGAATAATGAATGATAAAACAAGACAATATGAAGAGAATTTGTGGTGAATGATGATGTATAAGTAGCAGAAATTCGTACATCTTACAGTTAACTTCTAACTCTTTGAGGGAAACCTTCTTTCATCTATTTGTGAAATGTGGAACTAATCGATTTTTGCCCAAAACACCCCAAAATGCCCTGACGTAGGTTGATATAATTAATCTTTTGTTTTTGCCTTGAATTCTCTCTCTGTTTGACTATGCAATTATTCCATTTTTCCAAACAGTTCTTGAAAACACCCCCTTGTGTGTTAGAATCGTTTATGGAAAATGAGTATATGGAAGTTCAAAAAACATCTTGCTTTCAGTTTGTGTTTGTGGTATAATTTATTCTGAACTCAATGGGTTTCAATACTTCCTTAGAGGTATGGAAACACACCCATACTGTTGCATCAATTATCAGTCCTATCAAGTTTCAATACTTCCTTAGAGGTATGGAAACCGGTTTCTTGTCTGATCTGGCTCCAGGTGAAGAAATAGTTTCAATACTTCCTTAGAGGTATGGAAACCAATTGATGACAGAGTATTTTGCGTTGTAATTTCCAGTTTCAATACTTCCTTAGAGGTATGGAAACTTTTCTCCCTCTACGATGAAATCCCTTTCAAGCTCACGTTTCAATACTTCCTTAGAGGTATGGAAACCCATTTACGGGGTCAAAAGTATCGTTGTACTGCGTCGTTTCAATACTTCCTTAGAGGTATGGAAACAAGAGATAGTAAACATAGTCTTCCCGCTCTTCGATTTGTTTCAATACTTCCTTAGAGGTATGGAAACATTGCAGGAGACTCGAGGAGTTCGATGCGGTTGCTGAGTTTCAATACTTCCTTAGAGGTATGGAAACGACGGCACGTAGACAAGGGCGCCTCTGGACACACCCAGGTTTCAATACTTCCTTAGAGGTATGGAAACTATTCGCCTCATATATCTTTGTCTGGAGTTCGTTTAGTTTCAATACTTCCTTAGAGGTATGGAAACTTCAGATATCTCCTCCAATACAATTCGATATTTTTTCCCGTTTCAATACTTCCTTAGAGGTATGGAAACGAAGAACATTTATGGCAGTTATTACATCCCTTGCACGTTTCAATACTTCCTTAGAGGTATGGAAACAGTTTTCTCGAAACTCTTTCAATTAGCTCCGATGCTTGTTTCAATACTTCCTTAGAGGTATGGAAACTTCTTCAAGACGGGGCCTATTGTGTAACGTGTTCTGGGTTTCAATACTTCCTTAGAGGTATGGAAACATGACGTAGAGGATGAGCTCTTGACGATTCTCGACTGTTTCAATACTTCCTTAGAGGTATGGAAACAAGCTTTTAATTCGTTCAACTTATCAACGCTTATTTCTGTTTCAATACTTCCTTAGAGGTATGGAAACGCGCATTTTTTCACAAACTGCTTGTGACTTATTTGTTTCAATACTTCCTTAGAGGTATGGAAACAGTGATTCTCTGATAGCATCTATTAGCTCGTCGATTATGTTTCAATAGCTCCTTAGAAGTATGGAAACCGTTTTCGTTTGAGTCGAAGCTGGGATACAGAGAGCCAGTTCTTTAGAGGTATAGAAACCCATCCCGAACAAGCGTTCAAAGATTCGACTAAAAGAGAAAAGCAGGGATTATTTCCCTGCTTTTTTTATTTTCGGGTGTAATTAGTTCTATTTGCAAATTTTCATATTTTGAATGTAAACGTTTTCATAATAAGATGTTCTCTGGAGGTGATAGTGGTGATACTGATGACAAAGCCGGGAACATCGGATTTTGTATGGAACAATATTCCCCTTTCCATGGAGCTGAATCTGTGGAACATAAAGGAATACTCCGGTTCTGTGGCCATGAGATTCGACGGTGAGAGGGTGACTTTTGACGCGGACATTCAAAATCTTTCTCCAAAAGAACCAGATAGGTACATTCTCGGTTATCCCGAGTTCTATTACGGTTACAAACCGTGGGAGAAACACATGGCGGAAGGTTCGAAACTTCCGGTATTTGTTTCTTCTATGAAATCATTTTCCGTCGAAGTCTCTTTCGACATTCACCACGAACCGTCTTTGCCATTGAATTTTGCAATGGAAACCTGGCTCACAAGAGAGAAATACCAGACAAAAGCAACGATCGGAGATGTTGAAATCATGGTCTGGTTCTATTTCAACAATCTCACACCAGGGGGCAAAAAGATAGAGGAGTTTACGATTCCGTTCGTGCTGAACGGAGAGAGTGTCGAAGGCACCTGGGAACTGTGGCACGCGGAATGGGGATGGGACTACCTCGCTTTCCGCTTGAAGGATCCTGTGAAGAAGGGAAATGTGAAGTTCGATGTGAAACACTTTCTTGATGCTTCCGGGAAAGCTCTTTCGAATTCCACTCGTGTGAAAGATTTTGAAAATCTTTACTTCACCGTCTGGGAAATTGGAACCGAGTTTGGAAGCCCGGAAACAAAGAGCGCGCAATTCGGGTGGAAGTTTGAAAACTTCTCTATTGATCTGGAGGTGAGAGAATGAGGTGGGCAGTTCTTCTGATGGTGGTGTTTTCCGCTCTGCTCTTTTCCTCTGAAGTGGTTCTCACGAGCGTTGGTGCAACAGACATTTCCTTCAACGGATTTCCAGTCACCATGGAGCTCAACTTCTGGAACGTGAAATCTTACGAGGGAGAAACATGGCTCAAATTCGATGGAGAAAAGGTTGAGTTCTACGCGGATTTGTACAACATCGTTCTTCAGAATCCAGACAGCTGGGTGCATGGTTATCCGGAGATCTACTACGGTTACAAGCCCTGGGCGGGACACAACAGCGGCGTGGAATTTCTTCCTGTGAAGGTGAAAGATCTTCCAGATTTCTACGTGACTCTTGATTACTCGATCTGGTACGAAAACAACCTGCCTATCAACCTTGCCATGGAGACGTGGATCACGAAGAGTCCCGACCAGACTTCTGTTTCTTCGGGTGACGCAGAGATCATGGTTTGGTTCTACAACAACGTCCTGATGCCTGGTGGTCAGAAAGTGGATGAGTTCACCACAACAGTCGAGATAAACGGTGTGAAGCAGGAAGCAAAGTGGGATGTTTATTTCGCACCGTGGGGATGGGATTACCTTGCTTTCAGACTGACAACACCGATGAAAGAAGGAAAGGTAAAAATCAACGTGAAGGACTTCGTTCAGAAAGCCGCGGAAGTTGTCAAGAAGCACTCAACGAGAATAGACAATTTCGAAGAGCTGTATTTCTGCGTCTGGGAGATCGGAACGGAGTTTGGAGATCCAAACACAACAGCGGCTAAATTCGGCTGGACCTTCAGAGACTTCTCCGTCGAAGTTGTAAAATAAATCGCAGAATCACCAACGAGAAAGGCGGGGGCTTCCCTGCCTTTTTCTTTTGGCAAATTTATACACAAGTAGTATAATATTCTATGCAATGTGTGAAAATCAGAACAATGAGGTGATTCTATGAAAGTAAGCGACATTCTGACGATGGCCATCAGGCTGGAGGAGGAAGGCGAAAGATTCTACAGAGAACTCTCAGAACATTTTGATGGAGAGATAAAAAAGACTTTCCTTGAGCTTGCCGATCAGGAAAGGATTCATGCGGAAATCTTTAGAAAGATGTCAGACCAGGAAAACTGGGATGAGGTGGATTCTTATCTCGCAGGATACGCTTTCTATGAGGTTTTTCCTGACACGAGTGAAATTTTAAGGAGAAAGGATCTAACCTTGAAAGAGGTTCTGGATATAGCCATATCCGTTGAAAAAGACAGCATAATTCTCTACTATGAACTCAAAGATGGTCTTGTGAATTCCGATGCACAGAAAACAGTGAAAAAGATCATCGATCAGGAAAAAGAACATCTAAGAAAGCTTCTCGAGATGAAACGTGAAAGTACCTGAGGCGATATCTTTGATGGTGATGTTAGAAAACAGATCTTTCAAATAATCGGAAAGCCAGTTCCAGAAGTATTTTGCTCTGCAGGCTCTGTAATTCTTGCACCGGCTGTTGCAGTCCACAATAACAAGGTCTTTTTCAAAGACGCTGATAACATCCAGAAACGATATTTCGTCTGGCGACTTTGCAAGAACAAAACCACCGTTTTTTCCTTTGATCGAATTCACAAGGCCCGATCTTTTGAGGTAATGAAGGACTTTCAAGGCGAAATTTCTGGTGATGAGTTCTTTCTCAGCGAGTTCCGAAGAAGACATAGGTCTGTTCTCCAGCGACAATCTCACGAGAAGTCTAAGAGCGTATCTCACGTGTTTTTGACACTTTCCAAACATCAAGCGCACCTCCGGGAGGTATAGATAATGAAGTATTTCGTGGCTGTAAGACCGTTTTCCTTCGTTGCAAGTGCTTTTCCTGTTACTGTGGGAGCCATGCTGGCTGAGGAATTTTCCCTGACCAGATACATTCTATCACTGATCGCTTCCATTTTCTTACATGCAGGTGTCAACACCACGAACGATTATTTCGATTACAAAAAAGGTGTAGATACTAAAGATTCTCTCGGTTCGAGTGGACTTCTTGTTTCCGGGAAAATAACACCACGTGAAGAGCTCCTTTTGAGTGTTTTCTGTTACGCGGTGAGTGTGGTTCTGGGGCTTGTTCTCATAAAGATCTCTGGACCTGCTCTGCTGTGGCTAGGACTTACTGGCCTGGTTCTCGGGTACGCTTACACTGGACATCCGTTCTATCTGAAATACAAATCCCTTGGTATGTTTCTCGTGTTTATTCTCATGGGACCCCTGATGGTGCTGGGAGCCTATTATGTTCAGACGGGAAGGTTCTCACTGGAAGCACTTCTGGTCTCTATTCCCGTGGGGATCGCTACAGATCTCATTCTCCTCGCCAATGAAATTAGAGACTCCGAGTTTGACAAAAGAAGTGGTATCAAAACCCTTCCCATTTTGATCGGAGACAGAGCAGCGTTCCTTCTCTACGCGGTCCTAACTGGTTTGATCTACGTCTTTATCGTGATTCTCGTATCGACGGGAGTTTTTAGAGTAATTTCTCTTGTCAGCTTAGTTTCTCTTCCGCTGTACATACGGGTGATAAAGCAGTTGTTTCAAAAATCAGCGGGAAGGAAAAATGCACGAGAGATCGCTGACGTTGATAAAATGAGTGCGCTGGCGGAAATGATACTCTTTGTTTCTATGATTTTGGGACTTTTGAGGTGATGCCGATGGTTAAAAGAATCTCTGAGATGAGTTTCCTTTCAGTTTTGATCGGACTTTTTTTAGGATGGTATTTCGTCTTTCAGGTGAATGTGCTCGATTTCTGGTGGAGAATGTTCATAACCACTCTGATTTTTTCTGTGATTTCGATCTTTCTTGGCGGAAAGAGGAACATAAAGCCAAATAAGTACGAGGCGCCCCTTGCGATCTACTCCGCTGTAGCAGCTTATCTTCTTTTCGTCGTTGGATATTTGATTTCGCTTTTGATTCCTCCGTTTCACAGGGATGTTGTCAGTGTTTACGGACTCGCGGAAGGGCAAAATGCATTGAAAGTGATCATTCTTCTCGTGTTCATAGCCTTTTTTGAAGAGATCATATGGCGTGGTTTTGTAACAGAATTCCTTCTCCAACGGATGGACGTTGTTCCTTCAATACTGATCTCTTCGCTTCTTTACAGCGTAGTCCACGTGTTCACTGGAAATATGGCTTTGATAGTGGGGGCGTTTGTCCTTGGGATAATTCTTTCTCTTCTTTATGTGATCACTGGAAAGGTCAGCACACCAGCTTTTGCGCATGCGCTGTGGAGCCTTCTCATATTCGTTGTTTTGCCTCTGAAAGGGGGTTTTTGAATGAAAGCACTGAAGCTGATAATCGAGTTTCCGGTTGCTGCAGCTGTTCTCATGTTCGTGGGATTTGACCTTTGGAGGAGATATCTGAGGAGGCGAAGAGCATGAATGTGGTTGTCTGTATCAAACAGGTTCCCGATACAACGAACGTCAGAATCGACAGAAAAACGAACAACCTTGTGAGAGAAGGTGTCCCGTCTATCATAAATCCCGATGATGAAAGGGCACTCGAACTTGCCGCACAATTGAAAGAAAAATTCGGAGCCACGGTTTATGTGATCACTATGGGACCACCGCAGGCAAAAGAGGCTCTAAAGGATGCCATTGCCTTCGGTCTCGATGAAGCAGTCCATTTGAGCGACAGGGCGTTCGCGGGAGCGGATACGCTCGCCACGACATACACACTTTACTGGGGAATAAAGAAGATCGAAGAAAGAATAGGAAAGATAGATCTCATTTTGACAGGAAAGCAGGCGGTGGATGGAGACACCGGTCAGGTGGGACCTGGTCTTGCTACAAGATTCGGATACGCACTCGGTGCCTACGTCGTTCGAATAGAAGAAATAGATCCAGAGAAAAAAGAGATGGTGATAGTCAGAAGACTGGACCGGGGATTTGAAAAGATACGGCTCAAACTGCCAGCGGTCCTCACAATCACGGACGAGCTGAACAAACCAAGGTACGCAGATCTGCCCAATCTCATCAGAGCGATCAGGTACGAGCCCATCGTCTGGACTCACAAAGATTTGGGTCTCGATCCAAAAAAATGTGGATTCTTTGGATCACCTACAAGGGTTGTGAGCACAAACATACCCCCTGCGAGAAAAGGCGGAGACATCATTTCAAAAAATGAAGATCCGGAAGTGGCAGCGGAGAAACTCATAGAAGCTTTGAAAAAATTTGAAGCCGTTCGACTCGTGGAAGCATTGAAACCTGTGTTGGAAGGTGAGAAAGATGAGTGAGAAAAAGATAATTTTCGTTCTCATAGAACATCACGGTGGAAAAGCTCATCCTGTTTCCTGGGAACTCATTGGAAAGGCAAGAGATCTCGCCTCGAAACTGGAAAATTCAGAAGTATGGGGTGTTTTGCTGGGAGAAGGTCTGGAGAGTGTGGCAAAAGAAGCGATTCAACGCGGAGCGGACAAAGTTCTTTATGTTAAGAACAGGGAGTTCAACACGTATGTGAACTATCTCTACAAGAAAGCCCTCGTGGATATGGTGAGAAAGTACAGACCGGAGATATTCTTAATAGGTGCAACTCTCGAGGGAAGAGAGCTCGCCGGAATGGTGGCAACAGAACTTGAAACAGGTCTGACTGCCGATTGCACAGGACTGGATATAATACCGGACAAAAAGCTTCTTGCCATGACGAGGCCCACATTTGGTGGAAACCTCATGGCAACCATCATGTGTCCGGATCACAGACCGCAGATGGCAACGGTGAGACCGGGTGTTATGAAAGAGCTTCCGCCGGATCCAGAGAGAACGGGAGAGATCATAGAAGAGGAGTACGATTTAGGAACTTTTGACAAACTGATCGAGATTCTGGAAACCATACCGCTTCAGACCCAGGTGAACCTCGAGTACGCTCCAGTTGTGGTAGCAGGTGGAAAAGGAGTTGGGGGACCGGAAGGTTTCAAGAAATTGAAGGAACTCGCGGATCTCCTTGGAGGAGAAGTGGGAGCTTCAAGGGCGGCTGTGAAAGCTGGATGGATTTCTCCAGAGCATCAGGTTGGCCAGACCGGAAAAACAGTGAGACCCGTTCTATACTTCGCGTGTGGCATTTCCGGTGCAATCCAGCACGTGGTTGGAATAAAAGAGTCAGAAATAATAGTGGCCATAAACATAGACGAGAAAGCACCAATATTTGATATAGCCGATATAGGGATCGTTGGTGACCTGCACAAAGTAGTTCCCGCTCTCACTGCAAAACTCAGAGAGCTTCTGAACAAAAGCGGGGTGAAAAAATGAAAATAGAATTCGACGTTGTCGTCGTTGGTGCTGGCCCTTCTGGTCTGTCCTGCGCATACGTTCTTGCCAAGAATGGTCTCAAAGTTGCGGTCGTGGAGAAAGGAGAATATCCGGGTTCCAAAAACGTGATGGGAGGGGTTCTCTACGTACATCCTCTGAAAGAGATCATGCCAGATTTTCTGGAAAAAACGGCAAATTCGAAAGCTCTTGAAAGAAACGTTATAGAGCAGAACCTTTGGCTCCTCGGAAATGAAGGTGTCATCAAGATCGGTCACAGAAACGTGGAATGGAAAGAAAATCCGAATGCATTCACTGTTTTGAGGGCAAACTTTGACAGATGGTTTGCCCAGGAGGTGGAAAAAGCAGGTGCCCTGATCATACCAAAAACCAAGGTGGAAGACTTCCTGAGGAACGAAAAAGGAGAAATAGCAGGCGTGGTGACCTCGAGACCAAAGGGAGAAATACACAGCAAGGCGGTTGTGATCGCGGAGGGTGTGAATCCCATCCTCACGATGAAAGCTGGGCTCAGGAAGGAAGATCTGAAACCACACATGGTGGCCGTTGCTGTGAAAGAGGTGATCAGTGTTCCTGAAGAGGTGGTGAACAGGGTCTTCGGTGTGGAGGGAAACGATGGAGCAACGATAGAACTTCTTGGAAGCTGGTCCGAAGGTATGTTCGGAATGGGATTCCTTTACGCCAACAGATCTTCCGTATCTCTGGGTTGTGGGGTTCTCCTTGAAGATCTCAGAAAAAAGAAGATCAAACCGTATCAACTTCTTGAGAACTTGAAGAATCACCCTGTCATTTCCGATATGCTGGGAGAATACAGAAACAACACGATGGAGTATCTGGCACATTTGATACCTGAAGGTGGATACTACGCGATGCCAAAGGTCTATGGAGACAGGGTTCTGGTCTGTGGAGATGCGGCAATGCTTGTGAACTCTATACATAGAGAGGGCTCGAATCACGCGATCACATCGGGAAGACTCGCTGCTGAAACACTTCTCGAAGCTTTCGAAAAGGGAGATTTTTCTGAAAAAACCCTGAAAAATTACTACCTCAGATTGAAAGAATCCTTCATATTGAAAGACCTGGAAAAGTACAAAGATCTCATGCCCACTATGGAAAAGAACCACCAGTTCGTGGAAATCTATCCGGATCTTGCAAACGATGCTTTGAAGAGATTTCTGCAGGTTGACGGGACTCCAAAGTGGGACGTTCAAAAACAGATTGCGGACATGGTGCTTTCCAGGAGAAGTTTGATTGGAATCTCCCTTGATCTGCTCAGATTCTGGAGAGCTGTGAGGTGATGTACTGTGAGGATCGAAGATAAACTCTATTTGAACAGATACAGAACGGATGAGGAAAATCCGCATCTCAAAATAAAAGATGAAAGTATCTGTGCAGAAAGATGTTCCGATCGACCATGTGTGAGCTGTTGTCCTGCGGATGTGTACGAGTGGACGGAGAGTGGAATGGAAGTGAAATTCGAAGGGTGCCTCGAGTGTGGTACCTGTAGGATTGTCTGCCCCTTTGGAAACATAGAATGGAAGTATCCAAGGGGAAATTACGGTGTGCTCTACAAATTCGGGTGAGGTGATTTTATGTATGTGAAGATCGACAGAAAGAAGCTTCCCTGTGTGGAAACTGAAGGAACGGTTCTGTGTACCACCTGTGGAAACAGTTATCAGATAGAACCCCGGCAAAAATTGCACTCCATCATAGTTACAACGTGTCCGCACTGTGGCCATCAGAACATAAACGTTGTGACAAACAGCGTAAAGTTCATAGAAGAGGTCTTATCCAAGATAGACAGGCTGAGAAAGGATCTGATGGAGCTGAAGAAGTCCCTTGAAATTGAGATGCAGCAGAACGGCTTTGTCGACAACTATCCGGAGGTGTTCAAAGCAGATGATGAAAAACAGGCTGAACCAAAACTCCTGTGAACTGGAAAAAGTCAAAGAACGCATCGAACAGATTCTTTCCCGATTCTTCCCCGAACAGATAATGAAGGATCTTCCGCTCTACGGAAAGATGTTGAGGGTGAGACTTTCGATACTTTCTTTCAAAAATAGAGGAGTAGAGATCAGTGAAGATGCGATATCTTCTCTTGCGGCTCTCGAACTCGTTCACCTTGCTTCACTTCTTCACGACGATGTGATCGATGGGGCTCGTTTTAGAAGAGGAAAAGAGACGATAAATTTCATGTACGGTGATAAAGCGGCGGTAGCAGCGGGGGATCTTGTACTTGTCAGCGCGTTCTATACGGTTGAAGAGATAGGAAATGACAGACTGAGAAGGGCTTTTTTGAATGTGATCAGGAGAATGTCGGAAGCGGAGCTGATCGAACAGCTGAGTCGATACAAACCGATTACAAAAGAAGAATATCTTCTCATAGTTGAGGGAAAGAGCGGTGCGCTTTTCGGCCTGGCGCTGCAGCTTCCCGCATTACTCGAGGGGGAACTCGGAGAAGATCTTTACAATCTGGGGGTCACCATTGGAACCATTTATCAGATGTTTGATGACATCATGGATTTTGCTGGAATGGAAAAGATTGGGAAAGACGGATTTCTCGATCTCAAAAATGGCGTCGCTTCTTTTCCATTGGTGACGGCGATGGAGAAGTTTCCAGAAGCCAGACAGATGTTTGAAAACCGAGATTGGAATGGATTGATGTCGTTTATGAGAGAAAAAGGGATTCTGAAAGAATGTGAAGAGACTCTGAAGGTTCTTGTGAAGAATGTGATGATAGAGAATTCATGGTTGAGAGATTTTGTGGATGGAATTTTTAAAATCGAAATCTTTTCATGAGGAGGGGTGCATATGTTTGTTGATTACTTGACTGTGTTCATGGCAGATGTTGTTGCCGGATTGGGTGTTCTCATCGCTTTCGTTCTCAAGGGTCTAAACGATTCTGAGAAGGCGAAGTCTTTTGCTCCAGCTTTTGCGGCGGTTGGACTTCTGGCGATCGCAACAGGACTCCACATGGTTTTGACCTGGCCGCTTCCCGGCAGCCACAACATAGCGTTCGGAGAACCTTTCCTTCTTTACGGTTTCGTCTTTCTCGCCGCGGCAATAGCTGTCGCGAAGGGATGGGATCTCATGCCAACGACGATCTTTGCGCTGTTTGCGGGAATATACGCGATCATAGTTGGAGGTTCCATCATAGGTTACGGTATGACAAGACATCCGTTCACTTCTGGTCTTGGATTCATCGCAGCGGGTCTTGTGGGTGTTTTGAGTCCTGTGGTGTGGAAACTCAGAGAAAACAAGGTCATAAGGTTCCTTGGTGTAGTGCTCCTTGCCCTGACACTTCTTCTCTGGTTTATCACCATGTACGGTTCCGTCACAGGACATATAAACCCGCAGGGCAGTTTCGGAAAGTGGACTCCAATTCCGATGAGATAAAAAGAAGGGGCTTCGGCCCCTTCTTTCTGTGTTAAAATACCCACAGAGGTGATTCTCATGAGAGTGCTCCTCATAAATCCCTACAGCGGTGGGTACTACTACAGACTCGGTGCCGTCTATCCTCCCCTCGGTCTCATGTACATCAGTTCCTTCCTCAAGAGAAAAGGACACAGTGTGACTCTGATAGACATGAACGTGGAGAAGTTCGATCTGGAAAGGTTCAATTTCAGAGATTACGATGTGGTGGGTATATCAACCGATACTGTGCGATTCCCTGTTGTGGAAAGAATCGCAGAGAAAGCTAAAGCACAGAACGTAACAGTGGTGATGGGAGGTCCACACGCGACGGCCTACTACAATGAGATCCTTCGGAGAGGGCTCTGCGATTACGTCGTGCTCGGAGAGGGAGAAAAGGCCTTTTCAGATCTTGTAGAAAGCATATCAAGCAATGAAAAATATCCTCTCATACCCGGTGTTGCCTACATGAAGGATGGAGAAGTGGTAGCTTTGCCTTCTCGATTTTTGGAGAACCTGGACGATCTGCCGTTCCCCGACAGGGAGAAAGTCCATCTTTACAGGACGAAATTCGCGGGTGAGAGAGCGACGAGTCTGATCACTTCAAGGGGCTGTCCCTTCAACTGCGAGTTCTGCAGTGCTTCTCAGTTCATGGGAAGGAGAATCAGGTGGAGGAGCATTGAAAACGTGATGGATGAACTGAAGATCTTGAAAAAGAAGGGATACGGATCTGTAGTCTTCTTCGATGACAACTTCACGATAAATCCAAAAAGAGTCGTGAATCTGTGCGAAGAAATGTTGAGTGAAGATCTTCGTTTCAAGTGGTGGGCGTTCTCAAGGGCGGACGAACTTTTGGGACGAGAAGATATGGTGGAAGCGATGTCGGAAGCGGGTTGTAGAATGCTTTTCATAGGTTTTGAGAGTGCGAGCGATGAAGTGCTCGAGGAATACGGAAAGAATTTGAAATCGGATATAGCTTTCGACGTGATGAAACTTTTGAAGAAGTACAAGATAGACGTGTTTGCAAGCTTTGTGATAGGAGCTCTAAAAGACACGAGGAAAACCATAGAGAAGACTGTGAAATTCGCCAAAAAACTGAAAGCTTCCATCGTTCAGTTTTCTATTCTCACACCGTATCCCGGCACCGTTCTTTTCGAAAAACTGAAGCATCTGATCGTTGAGAAAGACTGGAGAAAATTCGACGGGACACACCTGGTCTTCAAGCATCCAAACTTCTCACCAAGGGAGCTGAGAAGACTCTTCATGAAGGCCTACTATGCCGTTTACACGTCACCGAAACTGATGTTCAAGCGCGGCATACCGTTCCTTGTGCGTCTACTCTCACATAGAGAAGCCTACTCTCTCTGAGGAAGGCTGGAGATTTTCTTTCCACCAAGACTCTTCATGACCATGTCGGCCAGAGGGCTCTGCTCTGCGGCGTGTTTCGAGTACTCCTGGAGGAGCATTTCTTTGAACCACTTCTCAGCGGTCGTTTCGGGTACGAGATCGTACTTTGGGATCGACTCGTACATTTCTTTGAAGATCCTGTAGAAGAGATCGCTCACGAATTCGACACTCGCATCCCGCAGATTATTTATATTCGAAGAAACTCCGTAGATGAACACGCTTTTCACCTCACATGATTATGAGCTCTCCTGTGATGTATCCTGATTTGTAGATCACCTGCAGAATGGCTATGATGTCCTGAGGAGTGGCACCCGCTGCTTTGAGGGCGCTGACGAGATTGGAGATTGTGGCATCCTTGTCTCCTATTTTTCCCCCCGTCACACTTATCGTGAAGTTTCCGTAAGAGATCACAAAGTCAGAGAGTTTCACATCTCCTCCGAACAGGACAGTGCCTGTTCTTTCGTTCACCACAATTCTTGCCGGAACGTCTGGCTGAACTTCTATCTCTTCAACGAGCGAGAGAAACGTGATGAGATCATCTTGGAACGCGCTGGGAACGGCCAATTTGATGGCAGATGGATCGACGGCCTTTGCAAGATCCATCTCGAACTTCTCGTTTATCGCCCTCGCCACCCTGGCTGCCGTGGTGACATCCGGCTGTCTCAGAAGGATCGTCACGCTGTCTCCATCGAGCATGTTGGATGGAATATCCCTTTCCACAATGGCACCCTCTGGAAGGTAGCCAACCACCCTGTACCTCTTTTGAAGATTGGAAGAGAGCTTCACGTCTTCTCCCCCGATGATCACGGAACCCTGCGCTACGGCGTACACCTTTCCATCGGCACCGTAGAGAGGAGTCTGGAGGAGATATCCACCCGCGAGCGATTTCGCATCGGCTATGGAAGCGACCACACAGTCTATTCTCATGCCTTCTTTGGCAAAAGGAGGAATGTCTGCAAGGACCATCACAAGCGCCGTGTTTTTGGATTTCAGGTCGTTTTCCGAGACCTGAACACCGAATTTTTTCATCATTTCGAGAAGAAGAGGAGAGTTCACATTGCCGGAGTCTCCTGTTCCGTTGAGTCCCACGACGAGACCTATTCCGAAGAGCTGGTTGTCACGGGCACCTCTGAAGAACGCTATGTCTTTTATTCTTGTGGTCACAGAGAACGAGAAGGTGATCGTCAAAACGATGACAAGCAGAACAGCCGATCTCTTCTTCATGTTCATCACCTCATGTGAAGAGTCCTGCTAAGAACGCGAGTATCTTGTCGAAGAAACTCTCTTTTCCAGGTTCCTCGCTGAAAACGAGTTTCCCGTTCACCCATATCTCGGAATCCGCGAGTTTGGTAGAATCCACTTCGTTTCCTATTTCTATGTCATCTGGCCTCACTTTTCCCTTCACGATGATTTCCTGATAGTCCTTGTCCACTTTTATCGTCTTTCTTCCTTCCACCACAAGGTTGCCGTAGGGATCGATGTCAACAACCACCACCGAGATCTTCGCCACAACTGAAGACTGCACCTTTCCACCGCGCTGTCTCTCAGGAGAGTTGTTGTTTATAGGAATGAAGTTGTTGAGGTTGACACCTGCGGCTGCGTTCACAACGTTCCCCAAGATGTTCAAGAGAGTTTTCTGGATCTCAAGACTTTCCCTCTCTGAAGACACGTTGTTGTTTTCTCGGATCACTATGGTGAGGATATCTCCAACCTTCGAGGCTTTCTGTATGGAAAGGAGGTTTTTGTACTCGGATTCGCCCGCGGAGTTCCATATTGAGAACGAGAAGATGCTTGTTGCGAAAACGATCAATAGCACTATCGATATCTTTTTCACTCTACCACCTCCAGGATTCTCAGCACGGGTCCTCTTTCTACTCTTCCAAAGACGTATTTTTTGCTCTCCACGTTCATTGCCCTCACCGTTTCACCGAGATAGCCGTTTTCCAGAACCTCAACGAACGTTGTCACTTTTATGCTACCCATGTCCACGTAAGCTGGAACCACCTGGCCTTTCACCACGTCGGGAGGATCTTTTACCATGTCTGCCGTCAAAACAGTTCCTTCTTTCAGGTATCTTCTGGATATCTTTCCGACCACCTCTGAAACGTCGAAGAACGGCTCTCCGTAGATCTCGAACACGTTTCGCTTTTCCAGTTTCACGTCTTCTTCCTTTATCACATCACCCACATTTATATTTCTCTTCAGAACCACCACATTCCTTTCTTTGCGTAGCAACATGTTGAGGGTCACGTACGTGTCTGGGAATCTCAGAAAGACGCTGAAGAAATTTTTCGAGATTTTCGTTGCTCTGATGGTTTGAGGTTCGAATTTCTCCGGTAGGGTTCCAAAGGTCTTCACCACGAAGGCTTCGAAGTCCTCCATTCCCGCTTTCTTTCCTATCTCTTCGAAAACAGCGTTTTTGAGACTGCTGGGTCCTTCCACAGTTATTCTCACACTTTCCGGGCCTGTGAAATCGTACTCCGGAAATTTTGTTCTGAGGAACTCTCTGGTCACGAGATATTCGAGTCCGGGTAGAAGGATCATCAGACTCTTTTCGGATTCTACCTTTTCGATTGTGATGTCATCTAAGAAAAGAACTCCTGGCGAAGCCAGGAGTGTTTCCTTCAACGTCAGAGTTTCAGAGAAGAGGAAGGAGGAGATGAGCGCTATCAAAACCGGGAGAATCCTCATAACTCATCATCTCTTCACGTTCGTAGCCGTTCTGAGCATTTCATCTGCTGTCTGAATGACTCGAGAATTGAATTCGTAAGCCCTCTGTGCCGTGATCATATCCACCATTTCTCGCACCACATCGACGTTGGACTTCTCCAGAAAACCCTGCTTTACAGCACCGAAACCGTCCTGCCCCGGAACACCCTCGATCGGATCTCCAGAAGCCGGAGTTGCGATGTAAAGGTTGTCTCCTATGGATTTCAGACCAGACGGGTTCACGAATCTCACAAGGGTGATCGTTCCAAGTTCCTGTATCGTTCCATCCTGGAGTTCGGCAGAGACGATTCCATCGGGAGAAACGTTTATCGAGACGGCGTTCTCAGGTATGGTGATCTCCGGTACCAGAAGAAGTCCGTTGGAAGTGACCATTCTTCCTTCGCTGTCAATCTTGAAGCTTCCGTCTCTTGTGTAGGCGATTCTACCATCCTGAAGCTGGATCTGGAAGAATCCGTCTCCAGCTATCGCAAGATCGAGCGCGTTTCCCGTTTGCTCGAAATTACCCAATGTGAAAATACGCGTTGTCGCTGCCGTTCTCACACCGTGGCCCACGTAGAGTCCTGTTGGAAGTGATGACGTCGCGGCGGTTGGAGTTCCGGCGTTCTTCACATACTGATAGAGAAGGTCCTGGAACTCTGCCCTCACTTTTTTGTAGCCTGTTGTGTCCACGTTGGCGAGATTGTTCGCTATGGTATCGAGTTTGAACTGCTGTGCTGACATTCCCGTTGCCGCGGAGTAAAGCGATATCATCATCTTTCAACACCTCCGGTTCATTTCAGACTGGCGAGTGAGTTAATGAGCTTTCCGTTCAGTTCGTCGTTCACTGTCACAGCCCTCTGCGATAGTTCGTAATGTCTCATCGCTGAGATCATGTCCACCATGGCTTTTAGGGCATCCACATTTGATTTTTCTACGTATCCCTGCATAATCCTAAAGTTCTCCGAAGGTGATGGATTTTCACCTGTGAAGAGCGTGTTCCCGAATTTTTCCGGGTTTTCCAGATTGTACACACCGATCCTGGTGATGATGTTTCCATAGGCGTCTCTCACGTAGCCCTCTTCGTCCACGGTGAAGTCATCGAAAAACCTGACTCTTTCACCGTTCTCATCGAGGAGGTAGCCCCCATAGTTCGTAACGATGTATCCCTCGTTGTTCACGGTGAATTCCCCGTTTCTTGTGTAGTATTCTTCTCCGTTGAATTCTATTCTGAAGAATCCTTCTCCATTTATCGCGAGGTGGTAAGGAACGTCTGTTTTTTCAACAGGACCCTGAGAGAGATCTGTTCTGACCTCGTCGAGGACAGTAGCGTACTCCAGAGGGCCAATTGGTACTTTTTTCGTTCTGCTCTCCACCGGGTCTGGCTCCTGCCTGAACACCTCTCGTCTCAGGTAGGACCTGAAGGCTTCCCGGTCCTGTTTGTAGCCGGCAGTGTCAACGTTTGCCAGATCGTTGGCGATTCTGTCGAGTTTGGCCATATCCACAAGCATTCCCATCGCAGCGTTGTATATGCCCCTCGTCATAGCATCACCTCGAATAGGTTTCACACACGGTTTTCAATAGCTTCTCATCTTCCAGGAGAATCCCCGTTCCCCTCGCGACACAGGTTATGGGATCGTCTGCCACGATCGTCTTCACGTGTATCTCATCGTATATGGTTCTGTCCAGCCCTCTGAGCAGTGCGCCACCGCCGGTCAGACGAATACCGTTGTTTATGATGTCAGCAGAGAGTTCTGGAGGTGTTCTTTCCAAGACGTTCTTGAGTTTTGTAAGAAGTGCAAAGATAATGGGCTCTATTGCTTCTCTCACGTCTTCTGAACTCACACGGTCCGTTCTTGGAAGACCTGTCACCACGTCTCTTCCTTTTATTTCTATTTCGTAATTTTCGAAAGCTGGATGTGTTTTCCCAATTCTTTTCTTGATCTCTTCAGCGGTGGATTCTCCGATGATGAGACCGTATTTTTTCCTTATGAACTTCACGATGGCTTCGTCCATTGCGTCTCCGGCCATTCTCACGGACTCTCCCACCACTGTTCCTCCGAGACTGATGACCGCTATGTCCGTGGTTCCTCCACCGATATCCACCACCATGTTTCCCTCTGAAGCCATCACATCTATTCCGGCACCTATCGCGGCTGCGATCGGCTCGGAAACGATGTGAACCCTCCTGGCACCTGCGTTCAAACCGGCTTCGAACACCGCTCTTTTTTCCACCTCTGTTATTTTCGTGGGGACACCTATGATGAGGGAAGGTTTCACGAAGCTGAACCTTCCTATGATTTTCTTCAAAAAGTTTCTTATTATTGCTTCGATCATTCTGTAATCTGCTATCACACCATCTTTCATAGGTCTTATAGCTTTGAGACCTTCTGGAGTTTTACCGAGCATCTTTTTCGCTTCTTCTCCTATGGCAACGATTTCTCCTGTCTTTTCTGAAATTGCAACGACAGAAGGTTCGTGCAGGACTATTCCTTCTCCTCTTTTGTAAACGATTATGGATGCTGTTCCAAGATCTATTCCGATGTCGCCTCTTGGCATTTTAAAACCTCCTCGTCATGATATTTCTTCTTCAAAATGTGATTTTCCTAAGAAATTAAAAAAAATCTGGTGTGCCTGGCGGGACTCGAACCCGCAACCTCTGGATCCGGAGTCCAGCGCTCTATCCGTTGAGCTACAGGCACACCAGCCTACCGTTTTCTTTCAGGTATTTCTTCAACTCTGAGCAGTTTCTTCCAGAAACGATCAGGTCGTACTTCTTTTCTCGGAGTTCTCTTTCAACGAAATATCCTTTTTTACTGTAGAAATAGGCAAGAACCGGGTTTTTGGTGACCACGTCAACTTCTCTCGCTTCGATGTCCAAAGAAGGATCCGGGAACTCGTACAGAAGAACCTCTCCATCGGTTTTTTCCAGAGTCAGATCGACTTTTCTTCTTGGGTCTGTGATTTTTTCACATGCAGAGGGATTCTCGGAGAAAGACTGAAAAATCAAAGCAGCGCTCACAGCGTCATCTCTCTTCGAGATTCTTTCTCCTATTTTCGTGGTGAGTCTTTCGTCGCAGAGATATGTTTCGTACTCTTTTGAAAATTTGAAAGCAACCGCAACCGTTTTGAACGTTTGCTGGGTGTATCTTCCACTCATCGAGAGAGGCAATCCAAAGATTATTCTATCAGGTTTCAACTTTTTGATGAACCCATTCAGGTTCTTTGTGGGTATTACAAGACTTTTTTGAGGAAGAATTTCTCCAAAGGCAACTCCACATTTCTTTTCTCCGTAATCCACAGCGACTATCACTTTATCACCGTATTCTTGAAGAAATTGAATATCCACTTCAGATCCTTTGAGAGAACAGAAACTGTCTCTTCGAACTGGGCTATTTCGAGTTCCCTCTCGAGTAACCTCCAGGGTACTCTTTCATCTTTCGAGAAGCTCCATTTATCGAAGTCGAATCCGAATTCTTCCAGAAGGTCCAAATAAATCTTTCTCAGAGTGGTACTGTTCAGCTCGTACTCGCTCTCCAAAATTTTCTCCAGTTTTTCTTTGTCTTTCAGGTTCATCGCTGTGATCGCTATTTCTTTTAGCTTTTCACGATCTGGAAAGAGTTTGTTGAGCTCGTATCGACGTTTTTCGATGTCGGAGGAAGAATAGCAAAGATTAACCACCGATTTTCTTCTCAGGAGATCTACTATTTCGTAAATGCTGAGTGGGAAGTCGTAAAAGAAGATGTCACCCTTTATGTGTGTCGGAAGCCCATCGGTGTTGCTTGTGATGATCGCCTTTCGAGCGGATCCACTCTCTATCAATCCAATCACTTTTATTCTCTTTTCCATATCCATGTTCGCGTAATAAACGATTGTGTCTTTACCGATTTTCCGATAAAGATCTGGTATGAGTTTTTTCTCCGAGACAACCACCGAGAAACTGGGAGCATCTATGAGAGAATCGATGCTGAAAGAATTTCTCTGGTCTGAAAACAGAAATTCTTCGGATTCACCAGTTTTCAACTCAACAACATTGTATTTTTCCTTTTTTAGGAATTCTTCCAGCTCGAGGTGTTCCATCGAAGCAACAAAGATGAATTTTCCGGGGTGTTTGTCGACTATGTTCAGAAAGTTCTTGACCAGTTCGTTATCACGATACGCCAGAAAATCTTGGAATTCGTTCACCACGAAAATATCGAACTCGTCCAGGTAGTTTTTCTTCAGAAAACCCACGAGGGTGAAGAGAACAATATCGCTTCCTTTTTCCTTGGAAAAGGTGGAATTTACGAATCCCAGGTTTTTGGAGGTGTAGTACCTCGAAAGACATCCCAGAACGTTCTGAGTAGCGGCATTTGTTAGAGAAACGATCGCCAGTCTTCCTTGAAGCTCTTCCCTCATGGACAGTAGAAGCTTTGTTTTTGATGGGTAAGGTACTTTTATCAGTGTTTTTTCTTCCTTAGATCTACTCAGTATATGGCTCACTTCTCTATTTTTCACAGAGAGAACAGGTTTCACATCCAACGAGACGAGATAGTAGGAAATTCCATTTCCCATAGGACGCAGATTCACCACAACGTCTCCTCTGGTGGGAGTTACTGGTAATGCAGAGAGAGAACTTGAAAGATTCTTGAAATTGTATCCCACCACTTCCAGGTTCTTCTCGCCGTTTTTCAGGTGGAGGAACACGTTGCTGCCGTCTTCTCCAAAGAAATGGATCTTTTCTACCAGAACGTCTTTGAAAAGAAGAACGGGTTCCGGATTTCCCTGACCGAAGGGCATGAGGTTTTTAATGTCTTCAATGAAGCGATCATCTATGTCTTCCATTCTGACCTCAGCATCAACGATCACCTTCTCCTCTCGCTCTTCCAAAGAAATGTTTCTGATGTATTCTCTGAACGTTTCCAGTTGATCTCTTTTCAGGGAAAATCCAACCGCCGAGGAATGACCCCCTATTTCCTCGAATATTTTGAGAATATCTTCGTTGAAAATGTTCATTATGTCATAACCATTGTAGCTCCTTATGGAACCTTTCGCTATCTTTTCGTCCAGAGAGACGACTGCAACGGGTTTTTCATAACGATTTGCCAGTTTGGCAGCGACTATGCCGATGACTCCCACGTGCCAGTTTTCTTTCGCAACGACTATGACGGGATCTTTCCACAGGTCGTTTGTCTCGATTATTTCAATTGCTTCTTTGTATATCGCCCATTCTGTTTTCCTTCTGATACTGTTCAGCTCCATCAATCTATCCACAACATTGTCTGCTTTTGCTGGATCGTTCATTATCAGTAAATTGAAGGCGTCATTGGCACTTCCCATGCGGCCCGCTGCGTTGAGACGGGGGGCTATCTTATAGCTGATATCGTGCGATGTGAGATTTCTCAGTCCGAGTCTTTCCAGAAGTCTCTTTAAACCCACACGTTTTGTGTTCGCAAGTAACTCTATTCCCTTTTTCACGAAGTATCTGTTTTCGTCGAGGAGGGTGACCATATCGGCGACCGTTCCAAGAGCTACCAGCTCCAAAAATCTCTCGGGATGGGGATAATGGGTCGCTTCAGAGAGAGCCTGGACGAGTTTGTAAGTTACACCGACACCCGCAAGATCTCTGAATGGGTAGTTCTCTCCAGGTACTTTTGGGTTCACAATGGCATCGGCGGGGGGAAGATCGCCGTTCACCTCGTGGTGGTCCGTGACGATCACTTTCATTCCGAATTTTTTCGCGAGAGCAACTGAATCCAGCGCGGTTATTCCGCAGTCAACCGTTACAAGACAGGAGACGTTGTTTTCTTTAAAGGTCGAGATGTTTTCTGGCTGGATACCGTATCCTTCTTCGATACGGTGGGGAATATAAACATCAACACGCCAGCCGTTCTCCTCGAGGAATTCCTTCAACATAACGGTGGAAGTTATACCATCCACATCGTAGTCTCCGTGGATCAGAACAAGCTCATCTCTGGAACGGGCTTCAAGCAGGGTTTCAACCGCTTTCTCCATATCGTTGAAGAGGAAGGGATCGTGCTGGTGGGATTCATTGACGAACAAAAAAGCCTCTACCGCTTCCCTGGTGGTGAAGCCTCTGTTTACGAGTATTCTCGATGCAATTTCATTGAGACCAAAATGCTGAGAAATCTCTGACACAGCCTTTTCATCAGGCTGTGAAAGTTCCCACTTTTTCATCCTCCGCTTCTCCTTTTCTTTTTTAATAATTTTACCATATTTTTGAGTGATACAATTTAACAGAAGGGTGGTGATAGTGTGTTCAAAAAGGTTTCAAGGGACCCTGTGCATTCGGAAATATATCTCTATCCACTGGAAATACTAGCCACCGACACGAAAGTGGTTCAGAGGCTTCGCTTTCTTTCGCAGTTGGCAGGGGCGACCGTCGTGTATCCCGGCGCGACTCACACGCGCTTTGCGCACTCATTGGGAACCATGCACGTCGCCGGATTGTACGCGAGGAACCTTTTCAAAGAAAGCGATCGAATAAGGATAGTACGTCTTGCCGCTTTGCTGCACGATGTTGGACACGGTCCGTTCAGTCATCAGTTCGACGATGTGGTTTTCAAAAGATACGGTTACGAGGATGGTCACGACGAATTCAGAAACAGACTCATAACGGAAAAGCTTCCAGAAGAGATGATGAGGGTTTTCAACTCATACAACGAAAGATTGAAACGAGCAGTAATCGAAGATATAAGAGAATCGGTGGGAGAGGTTTCCCTGGAAGACGCCTTTCAGGAGATAGCAAAAAGGGTAGTTGAGGTATACAGAGGAGAGGAAACGGGGAGTGTGGATTTCAACATCATCCAGGGACCGCTGGGAGCCGACAGGCTCGATTTCCTGCTGAGGGATTCTTACTACAGTGGAGTGGGGCATTTCGCCCCGATGAACGTGGACAGGGTGTTGAGGAATTCACTTGTTAAAAAGGCGGATGGAAAGGAGATACTCTGTTACCATGTGAAAGTGGTTGACAACATATACTCGATACTGTTCAGTCGATTCATGATGTACAAAAATGTGTATTTCCACAAAACGTCCCGTGCTGCCGATCTCATGATTCAAGAGATACTGTCAAGGGCCTGTGAGATTCTCGATCTGGAAGAAAGATTAAAAGATCTCGACGAATTTCTCGAATTGACGGACTATTCCATTCTCAGGGAACTCGAACTGAAGGGGGACAGTGAAACAAAGAAACTCGTGGAACGGTTCAAAAATCGTGATCTGTGGAAAATGATTGTTGAGCGTCCCTTCTCCGCTGAGGGATTTGATCCATCCGAACTCAGTCTGTCCGCAGCCAGAAACTTGATCGATAAGATCGTCGAAAATATCGACCGCGTGCTGTCCAGTGGAAACGTAGAGGATTCCGACAGAAGCATTCTCGAAGAGATTCGTGATTACGGAGAGAGATTCTTCAGGATCGACACACCGTACAAACTCACCATCTTTCATCCTGATGAATTCCTACAGAACAATGTCTTCCTCTACGATCCCAAACATGATGAGATTCTCACGGTGGACGAGTACGTGAAGAAGTACCCCGCGTACAGGTTGATGGTGAGCAACATGATTCAGATTGTGAGGGTATACGTAACGGAGGATGTACGCGAGGTACTTTTCAAGTATGGAGTTATACCGGAGGATGGGAGAAGGGTGATCACAAGATGGTAAGAAAGGCACTCCTTTTTGTAGTCGACGTGGCTCTGACGTACTTTGCAGGTGTGGTGGCGCTTTTTTCGAGGTTCGGTTTTGACTTTCAGGAAATGAGCCGTTACGACGAATCTGTGATCGTATACGCTGTTGTTTCGGCTGTTGTCTACATTCTGAACGGAAACTACTCCATCGTGTGGGAATACGCCAATGCCAGAGATTTCCTCATTCTCATAAGAGGAAGCGTTATCTCTTATCTTTCCAACCTCGCGTTTTTTTACTTTTACAGGGGGATTGTTCTTCCCAGATCCGTGGGGTTTGCCACTTTTCTTGGTTCGATGGTTCTTTTAGTTCTGAGCAGAATCACGTGGCAGTGGATGATTGTGAACGGGAGAGGTAGAGTCTCGGGAGAAAAGAGAATATTGATCATAGGAGCGGGAGATGCGGGAGTCTCTATCCTCGAAGAATTCGAGAAACACCCTCATTTGGGGAAAGTGGTGGCTTTCGTGGACGATTCTCCCAGAAAGATTGGTCGAAAGGTGAGAGGAGTCCCGGTTTTTGGACCAATAGAGAAGACGATGGAAATTGTGGAGAAAATGAACGTGGACGAAATCGTGATAGCCATACCTTCCGCTTCCAGAGCTGAGATGGAGCGAATTCTCAAAAGCATCGATTTGAAAAAGGTTAGGGTGAAGACCCTTCCCAGTGTGAGAGAGCTGATAGAAGGGCGCGTCAGGATCTCCCATTTGAAAGAAGTGTCCATAGAAGATCTCCTGGGTCGAGAGGAAGTGAAGGTGGATTTTCATGAAATAGGGAAATTTTTGAAAGGAAAGAGAGTTCTTGTGACCGGGGCAGGGGGCAGTATCGGTTCTGAGCTTTGCAAGCAAATAGCCAGGATGAATCCAGCGGAGATCTTTCTTTTGGGGCACGGAGAGAACAGTATATATCTCATAGATGAATTTCTCACCGAACACTTTCCGGGGGTGAAGAAAAGAAGGATTATAGCGGACGTTGCCGACGGAAAAATTATGGAATATTGGTTGGCCTGGCTGAAGCCGGATGTGATCTTCCATGTAGCGGCACACAAGCACGTTCCTTTGATGGAGGAAAATCCGCTCGAGGCTTTCAGAGTGAACGTTTTGGGAACGGTGAATCTTGTAGAACTCTCCGAAAGATTCGGTGTGAAGTACTTTGTTTTCATTTCAACAGACAAAGCGGTGAATCCCACTTCTGTGATGGGTCTCACCAAGAGGATAGCAGAACTCTATATCCTTTCGAGAGAAAAAAACAGCACGAATTTCTCGATCGTGAGATTTGGAAACGTTCTTGGAAGCAGAGGGAGTGTGGTGGAAAGATTTCGTCGCCAGATAGAAAAGGGTGGTCCTGTAACGGTGACGGATCCACGAATGAAGCGCTACTTCATGTCCATACCTGAGGCTGTCTCCCTCATCCTCCAGTCCCTTCTCTTCTCTTCCGGAAAGGATCTCTTCATCCTCGACATGGGAGAGCAGATACCCATTTTGAAGCTTGCGGAAACCATGATCATGCTTTCTGGATACACTCCCTATCAGGACATAAAGATAGTTTTCACCGGGATCAGGCCTGGAGAGAAAATGTACGAAGAGTTACTCTATCCTTACGAGGTGAAAGAGTTGACTCCACACTCGAAAATCTTCAGGGTGAAAACATCCGTTCTTCCAGGGAAAGAGAGCGTAGAACAGGCAATCAACAGAATGAAAGAAGCCTTCGAAAACGGCGATATAAAAAGGCTTCTCACTGAAATGAAAAAAATTAGTCCCGGAGGCACAAATAAATGTGGGAAGCGATAATTAGTTTCTTTCTGACTTTGGTGCTATCTGTTTTTGCGAAGAAGACGGGATTTCTCGATCGTCCCGACTCCAGAAAATCCCACGGGAAAGCAGTTCCGCCGATCGGTGGTATTTCCGTATTTCTAACGCTTCTCATCTTCGAAAGAGACAATCCTTTTTTTCTCTTTTCGATCCCCTTGTTCTTTCTTGGACTTCTGGACGATCTTTTTGACCTTTCCTACAGAATCAAACTTGCCGTGACCACTCTGGTTGCTATCTGGTTCTCCTTTGCTGTGACCATAGAAATCAGTATCTTTGGAGTGAAAATACATCCAATCTTTTCTGTGATCTGGTTTGTCGGCATGGTTAACGCGTTCAACGTAGTTGACGGGCTGGATGGTCTTCTGAGTGGAATATCTCTATTTTCTTCGCTCATGATAGGAGAAAGGTCTCTTGCGTTTTCGATAATTGGTTTTCTTCCATGGAACCTTCCAGACGCGAGGGCCTTTTTGGGAAACAGTGGTTCGTTTCTTCTCGGTGCATACCTTTCCACAGCATCGGTGGTTTTCTTCGAAGGAGATCTTGGATACGCCACGCTTTTCCTTGGATTTCCGTTCTACGAGATCGTATTCAGTTTTGCGAGAAGGTTAGTTTCGAAAAAAAACCCGTTCTCTCCGGATGAGGAACATACTCACCACGTGTTTTCCAGAAAGGTTGGAAAGTGGAAAACACTTTTGATCCTCGTTTCCTTTTCACTGATGTTCAATCTTCTTGGACTATCCCAGAAGTTCTACTTCATCCTCCTTTACGCTGTCCTCTGTTGTGTTCTTCTCTTCGCCTACTGCATGTTTCAGCGCGGTGATGGCAACCTCGAGCTGTGAGTCGTCTGGTTTTGCTGTAGTCAAATACTGGAGAAGGTACCCTGGAAGATAGAGGAGTTTCACCAGTCCCTTTCCATTGAAAAAGGCGATGACTTTCAAGAGTTCATAGGAAATCCCCGCTGCGAAGGGGAGAAGGACAAGCCTTGAAACGATCCTCGTCCAGGTGTTCATCTCCACAACAACACCGACTAAACCGAGAAGCAGGATGGCCACTATCAAAAAGATCATCAAAAAGTTGGTCCCGCACCTTGGGTGTATCGTCGAATACTTCCTCACATTTTCCGGTGTGAGTTCCTCTCCATGTTCGTAAGCGTGTATCGTCATGTGTTCTGCACCGTGGTACTGAAATACACGTTTCACATCCTTGAACAGGGAGATGATCCAGACGTAGAGGAGAAAGAGTCCGAACCTTATGAATCCTTCTACAAGAGAATAGAGAAACTCTCCTTTCTTTGACACCAGGAAGTTGGTCAGAAAGATGGGTACTATCACAAAAAGACCAACGGCAAGCCCAATGGCTGTGATGAGTGAAAAGAGCTTCTCGCTTTCCTTCAATCTTTCGCCGGAAGAGATTTCAGAGGAAAGATTGAGGGCTTTTATTCCAAAGTAGAGAGAAACAAAAAGCGAGTAAAAACCCCTCAAGAAAGGTATCTTCGCCCAACCTGGAAATTTCACTTTACCAAGTTCCCTGATCTCGATGTTCCCATCTGGTTTTCTAACGGCAAGGGAAACTTTTCTCGCGATCATGAGTACTCCTTCTATTACTGCCTGACCACCTGCTCTCATCTTCTATCCTCTCCTTTCAAGGTCTCTCAAGTTCTATGATACAACAGGTGCTATAATTGTTACAGGTGGTGAGAGTATGATAGGTGAGCATCCTTACGTGAAATGGGCAATAAAGGTCATAGAAAATTATGTGAGATATGGAAGAGTGATCGAACCCGATGAAAGTGTTCCTGAGGAGCTTTTCAAAAGGAGAGCCGGTGCTTTTGTGACTCTCCACAAAACGGACGGTTCTCTGAGAGGCTGCATAGGAACCTACCTTCCCACAAAGCCGAATCTTGCTCTCGAGATAAGAGATAACGCCATCGCGGCTGCCACTCAGGATCCAAGGTTTCCTCCGGTCTTGCCCGACGAACTCGACGATATCGTTGTGCATGTGGATGTTCTCAGTTCTCCTGAACCAGTGAAGGATATCTCTGAGCTCGACCCGAAAAAATACGGTGTGATAGTGGTGAAAGGCTGGAGGAGAGGACTTTTGCTTCCGGACATAGAAGGTGTGGATACGGTCGAAGAACAGCTCAGAATAGCGAAACTGAAAGCTGGAATTCCTGAATGGGACGACGATGTGGAGATTTACAGGTTCACGGTTGAACGCTACAAATGAGGAGGATGGGATATGGAGAGAATGGCTTTGCACTTTGAAATTCTTGAGGATGAGAAAGTTAAGTGTCTTCTGTGCCCGCATGAGTGTGTACTCGGTAACGGACAAACTGGTTTGTGTGGAGCGAGAAAGAATAGAAACGGTTCCCTGGTGAGTCTGAACTACGGTGAGGTAACGGCGATCGCCATGGATCCTATAGAGAAGAAACCGCTTTTCCACTTCAACCCCGGTGAGCAGATATTCTCCGTGGGAACTTTCGGCTGCAATTTCAAGTGTGGTTTCTGTCAGAATTGGGGGATTTCACAGGCAAAGCCAGAAACCAAAAGAGTTACTCCCGAACAGCTTGTTAAGATAGCCCAGATGAACAGGAACTCCAAAGGAATCGCTTTCACGTACAACGAACCTCTTATCTGGTACGAGTTCGTTCTTGACACGTCGCGTGTGGCGGTAAAGGAGGGTATGTATTGTGTTCTTGTAACCAATGGTTTTATAAACGAGGAACCTCTTGAACTCCTCTTTCAGTCTGTGCATGCGATGAACATAGATCTCAAGGGATTCAACAGAGATTTCTACAGGGAGATCGGAGGAGATTTGGACGTGGTCCTCAGAAACATAGAGAAGGTTTACAACGCTGGTATCCACGTTGAGCTCACCACACTGATAATTCCGGGAAAGAACGACGACAAAGAAGACCTGAGAAGAGAATTCGAGTGGATCGCCGATCTGGACAAGGACATTCCTCTTCATATAAGCCGCTACTTCCCAAATTACAAGTACACCATACCTCCAACGCCTGTCGAAGAGCTCATCGAGATATACGAGATGGCCAGGGAATATCTGAATTTCGTTTACCTCGGCAACGTGTGGGACGAAAGATACGAGAGCACTTTCTGTCCAGATTGTGGAAGTCTTGTGATCAGAAGACAGGGCTATGAAGTGGAAAAGATGGGTCTGGATGAGGAAGGGAAGTGCACAAAATGTGGCCGTCAGATAGCAACGATCATCGGTTAACCAGAAGAAACATCATCATCTTTTCTTCTCTCCTTCTGGGATCTCTTGCGATTCTCTTGACTTTACTTCTCATTCGAACGAAAGATCAGTATTATGAGCTCAGAGATTTCGCTCTCGGAACGAGTGTAAGGATAGTCGTTTCTTCTCAGAAGATAAATCCCAGAACGATCGCAGAAGCCATTCTGGAAGACATGAAGAGAATCACCTACAAGTTTTCTTTCACGGATGAAAGAAGCGTTGTGAAAAGGATAAACGATCATCCCGACGAATGGGTTGAGGTGGATGAAGAGACCTACAGTTTGATCAAAGCGGCCTGCGCGTTTGCAGAACTCACAGATGGAGCGTTCGATCCAGCGTTAGGAAGGCTTCTCGAACTCTGGGGGTTTACCGGGAACTACGAAAATCTCAGGGTACCTTCTCCGGAAGAGATCGAAGAAGCTCTGAAGCATACCGGGTATAAAAACGTTCTCTTCGACGATAAGAACATGAGAGTGATGGTTAAAAACGGTGCGAAGATCGATCTTGGTGGTATAGCGAAAGGGTACGCCCTCGACAGAGCCAGGCAGATAGCCCTCTCTTTTGATGAGAACGCAACGGGTTTTGTCGAAGCGGGTGGGGATATTCGCGTTATCGGGCCAAAGTTTGGAAAGTATCCGTGGGTGATAGGAGTAAAGAATCCCAGGGAAGACGGTGTGATAGATTACATCTATCTGAAATCCGGAGCGGTTGCGACTTCCGGTGATTACGAAAGATATTTCGTTGTGGACGGTGTCAGGTATCATCATATTCTCGATCCTTCAACAGGGTATCCTGCCCGCGGTGTGTGGAGTGTAACGGTCATAGCCGAAGATGCCACCACGGCTGACGCTCTCTCCACAGCGGGCTTTGTGATGGCCGGAAAGGACTGGAGGAAAGTGACACTCGATTTTCCAAATATGGGCGCTCACCCGCTGATAGTTCTTGAAGGAGGAGCGATCGAAAAGTCTGAGACCTTCAAGCTGTTCGAAAGAGAGTGAAAAAGGTGAGGAGTTTCTTCAGAAAAAAAGATGTGGTGCTGATTCTTCTGATCTTCGTTGTTCTCATCTTTTCAATACTCGCTTCAGAGAAGAAAGGAAGCAAGGTTGTGGTTCAAGGGAAAGACTTCAGAAGGATTCTATCGAAACCAGGAACGTACGACATAACAGAGAACGGAAAATTCCTCATGAAGGTGGAATTCGATGGGAATAGGGTCAGAGTCGTTGAGTCAACCTGTCCTCTGAAACTGTGCGTGAAAACCGGATGGGTTGGTCCAAGAGGAACCATCATCTGTGTGCCAAACGAGGTGATAATATTCTTCGAGGAAAAGACAGATTACGATACCGTGACCTGGTGAGGAGGATAGCACTTCTTTCAGTTTTGACTGCTCTCTCTTCTACTTTTTATGTCTTGGAGAATCTGCTTCCTTTTCCGGTGCCGTTCGGAAGATGGGGATTTTCTAACTCGATAGTTCTCATGATAGCTTCGGAAATTGGTTTTGGAGATGCTCTGATCGTCGCATCCGCAAAGAGCATTTTGGGTGCTCTCTTTTCTGGCAGGTTCCTTTCCCCATCTTTTCTAACTGGATTCTTCGGGGCAGTTTCTTCTGCCTTGGTGGAATCGTTCTTGGCCCGGTTCAATTTTGGTTATCTTGGCTTGAGTGTGGTGGGATCTTTTGTAAACAATCTCGTTCAGCTCATCGCTATATCTTTTCTGGTTGGAAGCACGAAGACTTTTTTGCTCTTTCCTTTGATGGTGATACTCGGTCTTGTCTCGGGAACAATCAACGCCTTCCTGGCAAGCAAGATGGGAGGGATAGTGTTTGAGAATTATTCTCGCTTCTTCTTCACCCAGAAGAAGGCAACTGATGGAATTGCTGGGGATAGAGTTTGAAGTTGAAAAGCCCGATGTTGAAGAGGAGTTTCTTGAAAGTCCTGAAGAAACCGTTATAGAACTCTCGGTGAGAAAAGCGGAATGGGTGTTCCAAAAAAGAAAGGAAGAAAAGGTACTCGTCATTGGATCCGATACGGTGGTGGTTTTGGATGGCAACATATTGGGAAAACCGGAATCTCTGAAAGAAGCGAAAGGTATGTTGAAGAAGCTTTCTGGGAAATGGCATGTGGTTCACACGGGAGTGGCGTTCATTTCTAGTGAAACGAAAGACGTGTTCGTTTCTTCAACGAAAGTCAAGTTCAGAGAACTTCCAGAGAGTGTGATAGATTACTACGTTGAAAAATATAAACCTCTCGATAAAGCGGGAGCTTATGGGATACAGGATTTTGCGGCCGTCTTCGTCGAAAAAATAGAAGGAGACTTTTTCACTGTGGTGGGATTTCCTCTTGGAATGGTCTGGCAGTACCTCTACGAAAAGGGATGGTGGAAGGTTGCTTCCAAGAGAGAGAATGATAAAGGCGGGACCAGAGTCACTTTCGGTTGAAGAACTTGTCGCCATCGTGCTGAGAACCGGAAAGAAGGGGAAGCACGTTCTCGAACTTTCAAAGGATCTTCTTGAAAGGTTTGACGGTTCGTTGATAAAACTCTCGAACGCGGGGCTCGAAGAAATAGCCTCGGTCGAAGGGGTCGGTATGGTCAAGGCTATCACCCTGAAAGCAGCTCTGGAACTTGGAAAGAGACTGCACAGAGAACTGGAAAGGATACCGGAGAAGTTGGACTCTTCTGTGAAAGTATACAAATATTGTCAGGAAATGGTGTACTTTGAAAGGGAAATCGTGAAGGTTATTTGCCTCGATACAAAGCTCAACGTTATGGGAGAAAACACACTCACTGTCGGAACTTCTGACAGAAGCTTGATACACCCTCGGGACGTGTTTCGGACGGCTATCAGGGCTAACGCATCCGGAGTGATCGTCGTTCACAACCATCCTTCTGGTGATCCCACTCCCAGCAAAGAAGATCGGTTGATCACGGAAAGATTGAAGCAAGCGGGAGAGATCCTTGGGGTGAGTCTTGTGGATCACGTCATCGTATCGAGACGAGGATATTTCAGCTTCAGGGAGGAGGGAGAACTTTGATCAGCAGGGAAAGGGCAATGGAGCTGTTGAAAATCCACGTTAAAACGAAAAATCTCGTGAAACACTGTCTTGCGGCGGAAGCTGTGATGAGAGCACTTGCAAAAGAGTTCGGTGAAGACGAAGAAAAATGGGGTCTTGCCGGACTTCTTCACGATCTGGATTACGACTACACCAAAGATAAACCTGAGGAACACGGCTTGAAGACGCTGGAAATTCTGAAAGATGAGGACGTACCTGAAGATGTTCTCAACGCCATTCTGGCCCACTGTGAAAAGAAGACCCCAGAGACTTTGATGGAAAAGGCTCTGTATGCGGTGGATCCAACCACCGGTTTTATAGTGGCAGCTGCCCTGATCAGAACGGAGAAGAAGTTGGATGGTATCGATGTGGACTTTCTGCTGAGGAGATTCAAAGAAAAGGCCTTTGCGAAGGGAGCAAACAGGGAACAGATGAGAACCTGTGAAAACTTTGGACTCTCTCTTGAGAAATTTCTGGAAATCTCCCTTGAGGCGATGAAATCAATCGCCTCCGAACTCGGTCTGTGAGGTGATTTCTCATGATAGAGTACATGATCGAGGAAGCAATAGCGAGGTACAGAGAATCTTACGAGTTCAAGCCCTTCAGAGAAAACGCAGGTATCGAGGATGTGAGAAGTGCTATAGAGCACACGAATCTGAGGCCATTTGCCACACCGGACGATATAGAAAAACTCTGTCTTGAAGCAAAAGAGAATCGTTTTTATGGTGTATGCGTGAACCCGTGCTATGTGAAGCTGGCTCGTGAAGAACTCGAAGGAACCGGTGTGAAAGTTGTCACCGTTGTTGGCTTTCCACTGGGGGCAAACGAAACACGAACGAAGGTCCATGAGACGGTTTTCGCTGTTGAGAGTGGAGCCGATGAGATCGATATGGTCATCAACGTTGGCATGCTCAAGGCAAGAGAGTGGGAGTACGTTTACGAAGATATAAGGGGTGTTGTCGAATCAGTGAAGGGAAAAGTCGTGAAAGTGATCATTGAAACGTGCTATCTGGATACGGAAGAAAAGATAGCAGCGTGTGTCATCTCCAAACTCGCTGGAGCTCATTTCGTGAAGACTTCTACAGGATTTGGAACGGGAGGGGCAACTGCAGAAGACGTTCATCTCATGAAGTGGATCGTGGGAAACGAGATGGGTGTAAAAGCTTCCGGAGGAATCAAAACCTTTGAAGACGCTGTTAAGATGATCGTGTACGGTGCTGATAGAATAGGAACGAGTTCAGGTGTCAAGATTATTCAGGAGGGAGAAGATAAATATGGAGGTTGAACGTCTTTCACTCAAGGATTTCTGTGATATGGTTGCGGAGAGAAAGCCAACACCTGGTGGAGGAGCTGTTGGATCGGTTGTCGGAGCCATGGCGTGTGCTCTCGCTGAAATGGTTGCGAATTTTACCAGGAAGAAAAAGGGTTACGAAGATGTGGAACCAGAGATGGAGGGGATAGTCGAGGTAATGGAAGAAGCAAGGTTGAAGCTCTTCGATCTTGCAAAGAAAGACATGGAAGCCTTCGAAAAGGTCATGAAAGCTTACAAATCTTCTCAGGAAGAACTTCAGAATGCTCTGAAGGAAGCCGCTTCTGTACCGATGGATGTGATAAGGGTGATGAAAGACCTAGCACACGAGCTCGAAAAACTTGCCGAATTTGGAAACAAGAATCTGGCATCGGACACACTGAACGCCATGGATCTCTGTCGCGCGGTTTTTCTGGTTGAAAAGGTGAACGTTCTGATCAATTTGAAAGAGATTTCAGATGGAACTTTCAAGAAAAACATGCTGGAAGAACTCGAAGAACAGGAAGCGCAAATCGAAGGGTGCTATCAGAGAGTGAAGAAGATGCTGGAGGGAATCGTGTGGAATTCGAAGTGAAAAAAACTTTCGGAAGGGCAAGACTGGGGATCATGAGGCTTCACCATGGAACGGTTGAAACCCCTGTTTTCATGCCGGTCGGGACCAACGCGAACGTGAAACTCCTCACCCCACGGGATCTAGAAGAGGCGGGTGCTGAGATAATTCTTTCGAACACATTTCATCTCATGTTGAAGCCCGGTGTGGAGATCATAAAACTCCACAGGGGACTCCACAACTTCATGGGATGGGAAAAACCGATACTCACCGACAGCGGAGGGTTTCAAGTTTTCAGTCTTCCAAAGATCAGGATAGACGATGAAGGTGTGGTCTTCAGATCTCCTATCAATGGTTCGAAGGTTTTCCTGAATCCAGAGATATCCATGGAGGTTCAGATTGCTCTGGGATCGGATGTCTGTATGGCCTTCGATCACTGTCCTGTGCCCGATGCCGATTACAAAGAAGTGAAAGAGGCAACAGAAAGGACTTATCGGTGGGCTTTGAGATCTAAGGAGGCTTTCAAAACGGAGAATCAGGCACTCTTCGGGATTGTTCAGGGAGGAGTTTATCCGGATTTGCGAAGAGAAAGCGCTCTTCAGATCACATCAATTGGATTCGATGGATACGCCATAGGAGGATTGAGCATAGGTGAAGAAAGATCCCTCACTCTTGAAATGACCGAAGTCACGGTGGAGTTTCTTCCGGAAGATAAACCCCGTTATTTCATGGGAGGAGGATCTCCGGAACTCATACTCGAACTTGTTGATCGAGGAGTGGATATGTTCGACAGTGTTTTTCCAACCAGGATAGCAAGACACGGAACTGCTCTCACCTGGAATGGAAAACTCAACCTCAAAGCCTCCTACAACAAGCGGTCCCTCGAACCAGTAGACGAAAGGTGTAGATGTTATACCTGCAGGAATTTCACGCGGTCTTATATCCATCACCTCTTCGATCGCGGAGAGGTTCTTGGACAGATACTACTCACGATTCACAACATCAACTTCATGATCTCTCTGATGAAGGAAGTAAGGCATTCTATAGAGAACGGAACTTTCAGGGAACTAAAAGGCAAAGTGGTGGAAGTCTATTCTTCAGGGGGTGTGAGTGTATGAAGAAGGTTTTTATTTTGATTCTCGCGATTTCAACATTGACAGTGGCTTCTCAGCTTGAGATTTTTTCTTCGTCTGGTGAGTGGGCGTTTTTTGAAAATCCCGCACGGCTTCTTTCCATGAACAAACAGGGAGTCATGGGTTCGTATCAGGTGTTTTCTGGTGAGAATGAATCTCTGGGAACGTTGCTGATCGGACTCTTCCAGACTCCCGCACCGAACATCGCCGGGGTATTGTACTTGAAAAGGAGTACTCTAACAGAATCCAGCTACAAGACCTCGATTGAATACGATGCGGCTTTTTCGCCAGAGGAGAGCTTGAGTGTCGGAGCTGGTGTTTCTTTCACTATGGATCAGGAAGAGAGAAAAGAGATCGATCTTCATGGAGGTGTTTCTGGTTACTTGTTCAAAGATGTTGGTTTTGGCGTCAGCGTTCGGGATTTCACCCTCTGGAGTCAGAAAGGAACTTACATGGGAGGAACTTATCTTTTGAAGCTTTTCTACGATTCCTCCAGGAAAAACAGGTTCTCCTACTCTCTGGTATTTGACCAGGAAGTGTTGGAAAACAGAATAGATTTCACGATCGGATCGGAACAAAAAGCTGGTCTGGGAGTTTCGATGCTGAGCAACACCAAGACAAAAGAAGGTGCCGTGAAAATCTCTCTTGGTTTCTACGCAACTGTGAACAACGTATCTGTAGGTTTTGACACGTTCATCATCAGTTCACCTGTGAGTAGCGATCCTTTTTCGGAGTATTACTACACTCAGGGAACGGGCATCAAATTTGCTGTGAGGTGGTGAGAACTTGTTCACCAGACTGATCCTGACGGCGGTAACAGTTGTTGTTTCTTATCTGGTTTTCAAGTGGCTGTTCAAGCTCATCGAAAAGAGTGTGGAAAAGCTCGGAAAAGAGCTTCAGATGAGAAATACCATTAGATTCTTCCTTGGATTGATCATCTCTGTGATTGCGGTGATGGTGGTTCTCGACATATGGAATCTGAGCCTCGCGCCACTTCTTGCTGGGGTTGGTATCGGAGGTCTTGTCATAGGTCTCGCTCTTCAGGAACCACTGGCCAATTTCTTCTCAGGTCTGTTCCTCCTCGTGTCTCGAGCTGTCAAGGAAGGTGAGGTTCTGGAGGCTGGTGGGGTTTCTGGAACCGTTGAAATGGTGAATTTGAATCACACCGTGATCAGAACCTGGGATGGTCGGAGGGTGATGATACCAAACAAGGTCGTCTGGAACGACAAGATAGTACACTTCTGGCCTTCGAACATTCGAAGACAAGAGATAGTGGTGGGAGTTCCTTACTCAGCTGATTTGAGGAAAGTGGTGGAGATCTTCCAGAAGGCTTTGGAAGACGAAGAGACCGTTGAAAAAGATCCTGCACCCGATATTGTTTTCTCTGCGTTCAACAGTTCTTCCATTGACTTCATTATCAGATTCTGGGTCAACCGTGATAACTTCTTCGAAGGTGTGAAGAGACTGGCTTTCAGAATAAAGGACTACCTGGAAAAAGAGGGAATCTACATACCTTTCCCACAACTCGACGTGCATTTTGACAAAGAATTCATAAGGATGTGGAAGCATGAGGGCTCTGAAAATAAGAGTTGAGGGGATCGTTCAAGGAGTGGGTTTTCGATATTTCACAAGGAGAGTCGCGAAATCTCTTGGTGTGAATGGTTATGTGATGAACATGGATGATGGGTCTGTCTTCATACACGCCGAAGGTGATGAGAATGTCCTTCGGCGTTTTTTGAGTGAGATCGCGAAAGGTCCACCCGCGGCGGTTGTGACGAACGTGAGTGTGGAAGAAACAACGCCTGAGGGATACGAGGATTTCACGATCAGGTATTATTAAAAACATGTTTAGTTTAGTAGGTGGATTAAGTTAAACTACCTATTCAACGCAAAGAAATCGTAACATTAAATGCGCTACTCCTTAGATGATTGGAAACCTGGTATTAATGAGAAGCGTCTAATATGAGAGAAGGTCCTTCGGAGGTGTTTCGATGTTCGAGAATCTTCAGGAGAAGCTGTCCAGAGTTTTTAAGAATCTGTCTGGACGCGGAAAGATCACAGAAAAGAATGTAAAAGACGCGATCAGGGAAGTGAAACTTTCCCTGCTTGAAGCCGATGTCAACTACAAAGTTGTGAAAGAATTCGTGGACCACGTCCTCCAAAAAGCTCTTGGAGAGGAAGTTCTCAGAAGTCTCACACCAGACCAGCAGTTCATAAAGATAGTGAGAGACGAGCTGGTAAGAATCATGGGAGAAAAGAACGAACCACTGAGACTCGTTCACAGACCATCTCCCATAATGATGGTGGGACTCCAGGGAAGTGGAAAGACCACAACGTGTGCAAAACTCGCGAAACTTCTCAAAAAAGAGGGAAGAAATCCTTTGCTTGTAGCAGCGGATCTGTACCGCCCCGCAGCCGTTGATCAGCTTGTGAAGCTTGGAAATCAGATTGGTGTAAATGTTGTTCACGATTACAACAAAACACCAGTTGAGATAGTAAAGAAAGCTGTGGACGTTGCTGAGAGTACAGGAAAAGATGTCCTGATAGTGGATACTGCTGGTCGACTTCACATAGACGAAGAAATGATGAAAGAGTTGGAAGAGATAAAGAAAATTCTGAATCCAGATGAAATCCTGCTCGTCGTTGACGCGATGATGGGACAGGATGCGGTTAATACCGCCAAGGTGTTCGATGAAAGACTCGACTTAACGGGATTCGTTGTAACGAAGATGGACGGAGATGCGAGAGGCGGTGTCATCCTTTCCATAAAATACGTGACGGGAAAACCAGTTAAATTCATCGGAATGAGTGAAAAACTCGATGGTCTTGAGCCGTTTCATCCAGACAGAATCGCAAACCGAATCCTGGGAATGGGAGATGTTCTTTCACTGATCGAGAAAGTGGAAAGAGAACTCGATCAGGAAAAGATGAAAAAGAGTGCGGAAAAGTTCCTGAAGGCGGAATTCACCCTGGAAGATTTCAAAGAACAACTTCAGGAAATGAAAAAACTCGGTCCTCTTTCTTCCATTCTTGAGATGCTCCCGGGTGCACCAAAGATCGATGTGGAAGTGAGTGAAAAAGAACTGAAAAAGATCGAAGCCATCATAAATTCGATGACTATAGAGGAAAGGAGAAATCCAGATATAATAAACGCCAGTAGAAAAAGAAGAATCGCACGCGGAAGTGGAACCACCGTCCAGGATGTGAACAAACTTCTCAAAAGTTATGAACAGATGAAAACTCTCATGAAGAGAATGAAAAAAGGCAGATTCAAAATACCATTTGGATTCTGAGGAGGTGTGTTCGGTGGTAAGGATCAGACTCACAAGGATGGGAAAAAGACACCAGCCTTTCTACAGGATAGTCGTTGTTGATAGCAGGAAGAGGAGAGATGGTGCTTACATCGAGTCTCTTGGATACTACAACCCTCTGAAAGAAGGGGAAATAAAGATCGATGTGGAAAGAGCCGTGGAATGGATTCTGAAAGGAGCTCAGCCGAGCGACACTGTGAGGGATATCTTCAGAAAATTCGGGGTTATGAAGAGGGTCCACGAGATAAAGTACGGAAAGAAAGAGGAGGCCACGGCTGAATGAAGGAGCTCCTCGAGAAGATTCTTCGGGGAATAGTGAAGCATCCCGAAGAGGTTGTGGTCATGGAGTTCGACGAAGAAGGAAAGAAAGTATACGAAATCGTTGTGAACGAAGAAGATGTTGGACAGGTCATAGGAAAAGATGGAAGAACGATAAAATCTTTGAAGATACTTTTGAGTGCGCTCATGGGAGATTCTAAGGAGATCACCATCAAGGTGGTCCGGTGAGAGTATGATAAGAACCATTCAAGACCTGTTGGATGAAAGAGTAGCGATTGGAAAGATCGTCAACACACACGGCCTCAAGGGAGAGGTCAAGTTCTTTCCTTACACGAACTCTGAAGAAATCGTGAAGAACCTCTCCGATGTGATTCTTTATAACAGCGAGAAGAAGGCGTTTTACAACCTCACCGTTGAGTCTGTGAGGAGGATGAACAAGCTCTTTCTCATCAGGTTCAAATCGATAGACACGATAGAAGCCGCAGAAAAGATCAAAGGCTGTGAAGTCTTCGTAAAATACGAGGAACTACCAAAGCTCAACGAAGACGAATACTACTTTTACGAAATACTGGACTGCGATGTTTTCTACGAGTCTGGTGAAAACGTTGGAAAAGTAGTTGACATAATAGAAACCGGTTCGAACGACGTACTCGTGGTGAGGAAAAAGAAGAAAGAAACCCTGATCCCCATGACGAAGGACTGTATCGTTGAGATCGATAAAGGTGCGAAAAGGATCATAGCAAAGGAAATGGAGTGGATTTGATGAGGATCACCATTGTAACAATATTCCCTGAAATGGTCGAAGTTATAAAAAAGTACGGCGTCATAGCCCGGGCGGTAGAGAGAGGCATCGTGGAGATAAACGTGGAGAATTTGAGGGATTACACCACCGACAGACACAGAACGGTTGACGATTATCAATACGGCGGCGGATACGGCATGGTGATGAAACCTGAACCTTTCTTCAGATTCTACGAAAGTTACGTAGAAAAATATGGCAAACCTTACGTTATTCTCACAAGTCCGCAGGGGAGAATTTTCAACTACAAGATAGCAGAAGAACTTTCAAAAAAGGAAGACATCGTTATATTCTGTGGAAGGTACGAAGGAATAGATGAAAGAGTGATGAGCATCGTTGACGATGAAATATCCATAGGAGACTACATACTCACAGGTGGAGAGCTACCCGCAATGGTCATAACTGACGCTGTTGTGAGGCTTGTACCGGGTGTTGTCGAGAGAGAATCTGTAGAAAGAGAATCGTTTCATCAGGGACTGCTTGATCATCCCGTTTACACACGGCCTTATGAGTACAAGGGTATGAAAGTTCCAGATGTTCTCCTCTCTGGAGACCACGAAAAGGTGGAACTCTGGAGAAGAAAGGAGAGCATAAAGAAAACACTGGCAAAGAGGCCAGATCTTTTCTTAGCGAAGGAACTGGACGAAATGGACAAATTGGCTATAATAGAGTTGTTCAGGGAGATGATGGAGAAATGTTAGAGAAGGTGTACGTGGCCCTGATTCACTACCCAATAAAAGGAAAAGACGGCAGCATCATATCAACGGCCGTGACAAACCTTGATGTCCACGATATAGCAAGGACCGCGAGAACGTACAACCTCAAGGGATACTACATTGTGACTAACCTCAGAGCGCAGCAGGATATGGTAAGCAAGATGCTGAAGTTCTGGAGAGAAGGTTTTGGAAGCCGGTACAACCCTTCCAGAACGGAATCTCTCACACTTGTGAAGCTCAAATCCTATCTGGAAGATGTGTTGGAAGACATAGAAATCCTCGAAGGAGAAAGACCTTTGATCTTCTTCACCTCTGCGAAAAAACGCGAAAATGACATTTCTTTCGAAGAGGGAAGAAGAATAATCATGGAAACCGAGAAACCTGTTCTCATACTTCTCGGTACAGGCTGGGGTCTTCCCGATGAAATTCTCGAGATATCCGATTACGTACTGGAGCCCATAAGGGCGCAGTCTGATTTCAACCATCTTTCCGTGAGAGCGGCTGCTGCCATCATCATCGATCGGTTGATAGGAGAAAATTACGCGAGGAGGGATTGAAGATGGATCATCTTGTGAAAATCATCGAAAAGAAATATGAAAAAAAGGAGATTCCCGATTTCAGACCAGGAGACACCGTGAGGGTACACGTGAAAGTTATAGAAGGTGACAGAGAAAGAACACAGGTGTTTGAAGGAATCGTCATCGCAAAGAGAGGTTCCGGAATAAACAAAACGTTCACAGTGAGAAGAATAGGCAGCCACGGTGTTGGAGTAGAAAGGATCTTCCCCGTCCACTCCCCGGTTGTTGAGAAGATCGAGGTTGTGAGAAAGGGTAAGGTGAGGAGAGCCAAGCTCTACTACCTCAGGAACGTCAGAGGTAAGATCAGGATCAAGGAGCGCAGAGATTGATGAACCTGAAAAAAGAATCCGTGGAATGGATCAAGGCACTACTTTACGCACTGGTTGCAGCTACGATCGTGAGGCTCTACATATTCGAGACTATGCTGGTTCCAACTGGGTCGATGATCCCAACGATACAGATTGGGGATCGACTCTTCGTCGAAAAGATCACGTACACTGTACGTGAACCGCAGATAGGAGAGATTGTGGTTTTCTGGTCACCGTTCGTGGATGAAAGAGCAAGCCACATGCTTCGACTTTTCGATAAATTCATGGATCTCTTTTCTCCCAGTAAGTTCAGGGGTCATGTAAAGTACGTGAAGCGTCTCGTTGGAAAGGGTGGAGACGTCCTCGAAATAAAGGACGGAAAGCTCTACGTGAACGGTGAAATTCCGGAAGTTTTGAAGGACAGGTACTACGAACCGGAGGGAATCTTCAAGTACGAAGATTTTTACGATTGGCTGTACACGGCCAGCAAGCTGAGAAAAGACAAACAGGCGTACAGAGATTTCATATACGATATCGCGAAGAATTACGGTAGAACAGCGGCAGTTCTTGTTTTCTCCCTCATCGGGGAGGAAGGTCTAAGCTACGGAGAAGCTTTCCTCCCCGGTTTGTTGAACTATTTCGATCCATCCATGGTTTACTACGACGAGAAAACGAAGTCCTATTACATCCCAGGAATGATCTACCATGAGTTTTACGAGGAATATTACTCCAAACTCGATCTCAAGAAGTACGTCGGAAAAACAGATGATGGTACGATCAGAATAAGGGTGCCGGAAGGATTTTACTTCCTGATGGGGGACAACACAAAGGAAAGTCTTGACTGCAGATATTTCGGTTTTGTCCCTAAGGACCACATCATAGGATGGCCAATTTTGAGGATCTGGCCCTTTGAAAGATTCGGTCCTATTCAGAAATACTAAGGATGAACAGAATCGAAGAAACAGTAGAGATTTCCACTTCTGGTGACAACCACTACACGTTCTTCACCAACAACGGGTTCTACGGTACTCTCCCCGACCTTTCTTTCCCATCTTCTCTTTCCATCGAGCGTGAAGGAGTAAAGAACGCCCTCAGACACGAAGTATACGTATCCTTCCTTTGAAACAGCCACCGGAGAAGGGGAGGGAACCGGAATGATTCTTTTCACATTACCGGAAAGGTCGATCGAGTAGATTCCATCTTCCGCGTTCACAAAAACGGTACCTTCGAAAGCTGAAAGTTGTGAATTCAGCGAGAGAGGAAGTTTCTTTTTCCAGACCACGTTACCGTTTGTTCTGTTAACGCACAACAACCAGCCTGAGTTACTTCCAGTGATCACATATCTGTCGATGATTATTGGTTTCATCGTTAGAAGATATCCTGTGCGGGTTTTCCATCTCAAGGAACCATTTGAATAGAGAGAGTACAGACTTCTCGAAGTTCCAAAATAGACGACTCCGTTTTCATCGACCGTTACACCGGTTGAAATCCACTCTTCGTCTTTGAATCGCCACACGATGGAAGAATCGTGATCGATGAAGTACACTTCGCCGCTGTCGGTGGCAAGGTAAATACCGTAGGAATTCACTTCAAAAGGCTTTGAAACATCAGCCCCAAGATCGATTTTCCACACCAGCTGACCGTTTTGAGATATGGCGTAGAGGAAGTTGTCCCAGCTCGTTACGTAGATCCTTTCCATGAAAACGCGGGGTGGTGCCGTTATGACGAAACCTGTTCTGTAACTCCAGAGTTTTCCACCGCTCATCGAGATAGCGTGAACGATTCCTTCTACATCCGCCACAACCAGCAGATTCTCAAAAATGACGGGTGAAGATCTCACCTCGGCTTCCAGATTCAGCTGCCAGATCAGATCTCCCGGTGTGTACATCTCACCCTGAGCAAGAACCGGAAAAACCCTTTGAGCTGTTCCGATCTTCTTCAGAGAGAAGACTCCCACTCTGTAGAGGTCGTTACCTTTTGTGAAGAGGATTGAATCCAGGAGTTTTACAACCGATGTGGTGTTCCCGCTTGCAATATACTCTTTGAACGCTCTGGGAGACGTCAATTTTGCCGCGTTCATGGTGATCACTTTGTTTCTGAAAAAGACGACCAGAAAGTCTTCGATCCATTCTAAGTCTTCTGCTTCTTCAAATTTCGAGAAGAAAACGACCTTCGGTGCCAGAACGTTTTCCAAATCCACCAGAAAAATCGTTCCATCGGAAGTTAAGGCGGCGAACGCTTTTTTATTTTTGTTTACAGAAATCTTGTTTATCTCTGCCTTGGCCTCTATCTTCCAGATCTCTTCGCTGTTTTTCATGAGAGAAACGTATTTTCCATGACCCACCAGCAGGTAGCCTTCGTAGAAATCGACGTCAGAAACGGATTGTTGAAAACTGATCTTGCCGTATTTGAAAGAAACGGGATCCAGAAGCAGAACCTCTTTTTCGCAGATTACCACCAAACGTTCATCGTTCCACTTCAATTTCTTTGCCGGTATTTTCAGCGATCGGATGATTTCTTTGCTCCTCAGATTGTACTCCAGGAGAGCGTTTCCGGTCGCAAAATATGCCGTATCCGAAACCACGACTCCATCGAGGGGAGAGAACGGAAGGACGATCTCCAGGTTCTTCTTCAAGTAATCTCCTTCCACTTCCACGAGGGAGGCGAGGTTTCCCTGGACGACCATGAGTTGCGCTGAGAATAGGTAAGACGCGAGAAGGATGCAAAAGAAGACGATTTTCCTCCACATGTATTTCAACTCCGGCTGTTAAAATATGATCTGGTACAGTAAAAATATAGCACGAATCGGGGTGAAAAGATGAAGCGCGTGGCGGCAGTGATCGAGTACGATGGAAGCAATTTCTTCGGATACCAGGGTCAACCCGATGTCAGAACGGTTCAGGGAGTCATAGAAGACGCTCTTGAGAGGATATTCAAACAGAGAATCTACACCCAGGCAGCGGGAAGAACGGACGCCGGTGTTCATGCGAACGGTCAGCTCATCGCTTTCAACTGTCCGAACGATCGAATGACCACTGAGGACATAAAAAACGCCATGAACGCGAATCTTCCAGATGATGTTTATGTGAAAGAGGTTTTCGAGGTCTCCAAAAATTTTCATCCCCGTTTCGATGTGAAAAAAAGAATCTATCACTACTTCATCCTGACCTCGAAGCAGAAGAACGTTTTCCTCAGGAAATACGTCTGGTGGTTTCCCTACGAGCTCGATCTCGATGCGATGCGAAAAGCAGCGAAGTACCTGGAGGGTACCCATGACTTCACCTCTTTCAAGACGGGGAGTGATGAAAGAGATCCTGTGCGGACCATATACAGAATCAGAATTTTGAGGTTAAAAAACGATCTTGTTCTTATAAGAGTGGAGGGGAGATCCTTTCTGAGAAGAATGGTTCGAAACATCGTTGCCGCTCTTGTAAAAGTTGGTTTGAAGCAGTGGGAACCTGAGAAGATGAAGGAGGTGCTCGAAGCACGCGACAGGAGCGCGGCGGCTGGTACCGCACCTGCACATGGCTTGTACTTTTACAAAGTGCTGTTTTGATTCTTGCTTTCAATTACAGGATTGAGGAAAACGGAGTGCTTTACTTCCTCGGTGATGCGACGCCAACGTCGTATGAGATGGAGATCATCGAGGAATGGAAACGCCTTCCTGTGGTGACCCTTGTTTACGACGGCCCCTCTGAGTACGAAGGCGCTGTGAGAGATTTTCTTTCCGAAGAAGGAGTACTGACTGGTTCGGGAACACCCCTCATTGTCAAGATTCGAACTAAGGAAAATTACGTTGCCTTTCAGTTGATATTCGAAGAAAAGTCCGTGGATAACTTTGAAAATCTCTCAACAAAAGACACCTTCCCGGAACACTTCAGAAAAGCTATTAGGGAAATCTTTCCAGACTCTCAGCTTCCCGATGAGTTTTTCCTCGTCGTTTACAGAGATGGAAAGTTTGAAAGGAGCCTTCAACCGACTGCGACTTTTGCGGGAAGAAAAGCTCCCGTTGTGATAATTCCTCAGTGGAAAGAGAAACACACTCTGGAAATAGGAAACTATAGAAAGGTGGTTGACGAAGAGTTTTACCAGATTGGTGGGAAGATGATATACGCAGGAAGGGACATTTTCATAGAAGACGTCCCTGGACTCTACAGAAACATCGATATGGTCTTTTTGGACGGAGAAAAAGAATACATCTATCGCGATGGATTTCTTATGATGGAAGAAAAAACTCTAAAGGTCGAAGAGCCTGTTGATGTGGTTGATGGAATAGTGATCACCAGACACAGGATGGGAAGTAAAGAGATCGATGATACAATTCTGTTCAGATGGGACAATTTTGTTTTAACGGCATCGGGTTTCCTCATGGATATAAGAGGAAAATGGTCGTGGAAAGTTTCAAATACACCGGTAGAGTTTTCCTTTCAGGGTGATGTTTTCTACGTACTCGATGTGTGCGGTTTCTTGAGAAGTTACAATCTCAAAACAAGACAGCTTCTCTGGGAGAAAAAATTCGAAGGAGCCTGGGGACTGGACTCTTCTAAGGATCGGGTTTTCCTGGGTGCTGGAGACGAAGTACTCGTTTTGAACGCGCAGGACGGAGAAACGATCGAAAGAATGGAAGCAGATGATTTCGCGGTATGGAAAGGGGAATTGCTCGTTTACAAAGACGGAAGGATAGATGGGGAGGATATGGAAGGGTTCTTCATCAGAAACTTTGGGATGCCTCTCTTTGTTTCGGGAAAGCGAGTTGTGATATTTGGTACGGAAAAAAAGGAGTTCGAAGAAGTTGAGAAAGTACGTCTTTTTGAGTGGGGAACTGTGATAAAGGTGGGAAATGAAGTATGGCTGATAAGAAGAGATTAGACCAGCTTGTTTTAGAAAGGGGACTCGTGGAGAGCAGAGAAAAAGCGAAGACGTTAATCATGGCGGGGAAGGTCCTCGTGAACGGAGAAAAAGTCACAAAGGCCAGTAAACTCGTTCCAGAAGATGCCGATGTCGAACTCCTGGAGGAGCCAAAGTATGTGAGCAGAGGAGGGTACAAACTCGAGTCTGCCTTCGAGAGCTTCAAAATAGACGTTTCAGGGAAAGTCGCGTGCGACATAGGAGCGTCCACGGGGGGATTCACGGATTTTCTTCTCCAGCGTGGAGCGAAGAAAGTGTACGCTGTGGATGTGGGGTACGGCCAGCTTCATTGGAAATTGAGAAACGATCCTCGGGTTGTTGTGATGGAAAAGGTGAACGCTCGTTATTTAAATCCTGATGATCTGGGAGAGAAAGTGGATGTTGTAACCTGCGATGTGTCTTTCATCTCTTTGAAAAAGATCATCCCTGCCATTTCCAGGATACTGAAGAACACCGGTGATGCTGTTTTGCTCGTAAAACCTCAGTTCGAAGCTCCAAGAAGATTCGTAAAAAGGGGTATCGTAAAAGATCCTGATGTCCACCTTGAAGTACTGGGGGAAATACGAAAGAGATTAATCGAAAACGGTTTTATTTTGAAAGGATGCTGTTTTTCAAAAATCAAAGGAACGGAAGGGAACATAGAGTACTTTTTCTGGGTCAAAAAGGAAGGGGAGAACGCTGAGATAGATCTGAAAAATATTGTAGAACAAGCCTGGAGGTTTTTTGGGGAGAGGGAAAGATGAAGAAAACAGTATTTTTTCTGCTTTTAATAGCTTCTCTGTCTTTTTCAGTACCTGTTCTGCAGAACTACGATTACTTTATCCATATAAAGAATACCGGAGAGTTCTACTCGGCTTTGAAAGAACTGCCGCTCTTTGAATTTTTGTTCTCGAAAGGTGTCGGTTACGAAGAAACAGTTGTGAAATGGGTGGAAAGTCGATTGAACGATCCTGAAGAGTTCTTTCAGGGCATTTCAAACGAGATAGTGATCTGCGGAAAGGAAGATATTTCGAACCTCTTCACTCTGGATATCAACGATATTCTCTCCTTACCAGAAAAAATAGATGGATTCATAGCCTTCAAGACAACGGCTCCAGAAAGGTTCATTGAGGATTTTGCAAAGGTGATGGATCGCACCTTCATCAAAAGTGATGATCTCTTTGTTCTGGGAAACAACACACCTCTTTTCTCGAAAATTTCAGGAAACTACGTCTTGATCTCCTCGACAGAGACCGTGTTCGAAAAGATAGGAGAGAGTGAAGACACGACTGATAAACCGTTCTTTGCCCGTATCAAGAAAATGAGCGTGTTTGGGAGAGAAGGTGAAGTCGAAATCGTGGGACAAGTGAAAGAATCTCACCTCACCGTTGAGATCACGCAGAAGGCCAGTCCATTCAGGGTATCAGCCAGAGAAGATATCGGTAAACTGCCGTATCTGGGAGATCTTTTTGCATTCACAAGCGATCCTGAGATCCTTAGGTGGTTTTTCATGAATATGTTCAGAGGAAGCGATGTGGAGAAGTTTTTCAACACGATTTCTTCTGAGGGGAGCTCTATGTTTCTGGTTTCTCTGTACGGAACACCACGGTTCGCTTTCCTGATGGAGAATAAAACGCTGGATGAGGTGACGTCCGATCTCGTCAGCCGTGGTGCGAAATTTGTGGGAGAAGAACTGCAGCTCGATGTGGGAGGTTTGCTTCTTCACTTTTTCAATTACAACGGGAAAATCGTTGTTTCATCCATGAAGAAAGTGGGATTTCTGCAGACTTTGAACAGAAAAAGACTCGAAAATCATCCGAGTTTCGTCTTTCTGGAAAAAGAAGTTCCTAAAAGCGTTTTTCTCGAGGTGTTCGTTGACCTTTACACGCTTTTCGACAAGCTCCTCGGATTTTCTCCAAGATCGAGCCTTCTCCTGATAGGCTATGAGGAGGATGGTCTCATAAAATACAGATTGGAGGTAATGTGAAATGATACTCTTCGATAAGAACAAGCGCATTTTGAAAAAATACGCGAAGATGGTCTCAAAAATAAACCAAATAGAGTCCGATCTACGCTCGAAGAAAAACAGCGAGCTGATAAGACTTTCCATGGTGCTGAAGGAAAAAGTGAATTCCTTTGAGGACGCCGATGAACACCTTTTTGAAGCGTTCGCCCTGGTTAGAGAAGCAGCACGAAGAACGCTCGGAATGAGGCCTTTCGATGTCCAGGTGATGGGTGGTATAGCGCTCCATGAAGGAAAAGTGGCCGAGATGAAGACCGGTGAAGGAAAAACCCTCGCCGCCACCATGCCGATTTATCTGAACGCTCTCATCGGAAAGGGTGTTCATCTGGTCACGGTCAACGACTATCTGGCCAGAAGAGATGCGCTCTGGATGGGACCCGTGTATCTCTTTCTCGGTTTGAGAGTGGGTGTGATAAATTCTCTGGGAAAGTCGTACGAGGTGGTGTGGAAAAACCCTGATCTCGCCAGAAAAGCAATAGAGGAAAACTGGAGTGTCTGGCCTGATGGGTTCAACGGAGAAGTTTTGAAAGAGGAATCTATGAACAAAGAAGCCGTTGAGGCTTTCCAGGTGGAACTCAAAGAGATAACCAGGAAGGAAGCCTATCTGTGTGACGTTACCTACGGCACGAACAACGAATTCGGCTTCGATTACCTGAGGGATAACCTCGTTCTCGATTACAACGATAAGGTGCAGAGAGGCCACTTCTACGCCATTGTGGACGAAGCCGACAGCGTACTCATAGACGAAGCAAGGACCCCACTGATCATCTCCGGTCCCTCCAAAGAGAGTCCTTCTGTGTACAGGAGATTCGCTCAGATCGCTAAGAAGTTTGTTAAAGATAAGGACTTCACGGTAGATGAAAAAGCGAGGACCATCATTCTCACCGAAGAGGGTGTGGCGAAAGCGGAGAAGATCATCGGTGTCGACAATCTCTACGATCCGGGAAACGTGTCTCTTCTCTACCATCTCATAAATGCCTTGAAAGCGCTGCACCTGTTCAAGAAGGATGTCGATTACGTCGTCATGAACGGTGAAGTTATTATCGTTGACGAGTTCACGGGAAGACTGCTGCCTGGCAGACGCTACAGTGGAGGGCTCCACCAGGCTATCGAAGCCAAAGAAGGAGTACCCATAAAGGAAGAATCCATCACCTACGCGACGATTACCTTTCAGAATTACTTCAGAATGTACGAAAAGCTCGCCGGTATGACGGGAACAGCCAAAACAGAGGAAAGCGAATTCGTACAGGTTTACGGTATGGAAGTGGTGGTTATTCCCACTCACAAGCCCATGATAAGAAAGGACCACGATGATCTGGTCTTCAGGACTCAGAAAGAAAAGTACGAAAAGATCGTGGAAGAAATCGAAAAGCGCTATAAAAAAGGTCAGCCAGTTCTTGTCGGAACAACCTCCATCGAAAAGAGCGAACTTCTCAGTTCCATGCTGAAAAAGAAAGGTATCCCCCATCAAGTTTTGAACGCGAAATACCATGAAAAAGAAGCTGAGATCGTCGCCAAAGCCGGGCAAAAAGGCATGGTGACGATCGCCACCAACATGGCTGGGAGAGGAACAGATATAAAACTCGGACCAGGAGTGGCGGAACTTGGAGGACTGTGCATCATAGGAACGGAAAGACACGAGAGCAGAAGAATCGATAATCAGCTGAGAGGACGTGCCGGTAGGCAAGGAGATCCGGGAGAGTCCATCTTCTTCCTCTCTCTCGAAGACGATCTTCTGAGAATCTTCGGTAGTGAACAGATTGGAAAAGTGATGAACATACTCAAAATAGAGGAAGGACAGCCTATACAGCATCCGATGCTTTCAAAGCTCATCGAAAACATTCAGAAGAAGGTTGAGGGTATCAACTTCTCGATAAGAAAAACCTTGATGGAAATGGATGATGTCCTCGACAAACAAAGAAGAGCAGTGTACTCGCTTCGCGATCAGATCCTTCTCGAAAAAGACTACGACGAATATCTGAAGGATATCTTCGAAGATGTTGTCAGCACAAGGGTTGAGGAGTTCTGTTCCGGGAAAAATTGGGATATCGAAAGCCTCAAGAATTCTCTTTCTTTCTTCCCGGCTGGTTTGTTCGACCTGGACGAAAAGCAATTCAGTTCTTCTGAAGAACTTCACGATTACCTGTTCAACAGACTTTGGGAGGAATATCAGAGAAAGAAGCAGGAAATAGGCGAGGATTACAGGAAAGTGATCAGATTCCTGATGCTCAGAATAATAGACGATCACTGGAGAAGATACCTGGAAGAGGTAGAGCACGTTAAGGAAGCCGTTCAGCTGAGGTCTTACGGTCAGAAAGATCCTATCGTTGAATTCAAAAAGGAAACGTACTACATGTTCGATGAAATGATGAGGAGAATAAACGATACGATAGCCAACTACGTCCTCAGAGTTGTTAAAGTCTCGGAAAAGGATGAAAAAGAGGCCAAAGAAGAACTTGGTAAAATAAGACTCGTGCATGAAGAATTCAATCTTGTGAACAGAGCGATGAGAAGAGCCACAGAGAAGAAAAAGAAAAAAGATGGATTACCCAGCTTTGGTAGAATAAGAGTGAAGAGGTGATGGGTATGATCAGTTTCGAAACTAGAACAAGGATAGAGGAACTTGAAAAAAAGTATAAGGACGTACTTTCTGTGGTTAATGAAAACGAGGTTGATAAAGAGATCGAAGAAATAGAAAAAAAGCTCACAGACCCGTCGGTTTGGGACGACCAGAAAAAAGCGCGCGAGTACACCCAGAAACTGAAGAGGTTGAAGAACATCTCTGAAGATTTGAAGAGAGTGAGATCTCTGTTCGAAGATCTGGAAGTTGCCATAGAACTTTCCGACGAGGATCAGGAGATGGCTCAGCACGTGGAAGAAATAGTTCAGGAGCTGGAAGGTGCCGTCAAAAAACTGGAACTTGAGATCATTCTGAACGGAAAATACGATCCGAACAACGCTTATCTGTCGGTCCATCCAGGTGCGGGTGGTACCGAGTCTCAAGACTGGGCGCAGATGCTTCTCAGAATGTACATGAGGTGGGCAGAGAGAAAAGGTTTCGATGTTGAGATTGTGGAGTTCCAACCGGGAGAAGAGGCCGGTATCAAGGATGCCACGATTCTCATAAAAGGTGAATACGCTTACGGTTACTTGAAACACGAATCCGGTGTTCACAGACTGGTCAGGATCTCACCCTTCGACGCGGCCAGAAGAAGACACACTTCTTTCGCTTCTGTGAATGTGATTCCGGAGATAGATGACGATGTGGATATAGAAATCAAGCCAGAAGATTTGAAGATAGAAACCTTCAGAGCTTCTGGACACGGTGGACAGTACGTCAACAAAACCGAATCTGCCGTGAGAATCACGCATCTGCCAACTGGGATTGTGGTCTCCTGTCAAAACGAAAGATCGCAGCACCAGAACAAACAAACCGCGCTGAAGATACTCAAAGCGAAACTCTACCAACTCGAGATGGAAAAGAAGCGAAGGGAAATACAAGAGATTCAGGGAGAACTCAAGGACATTTCCTGGGGAAACCAGATAAGATCTTATATTTTCCACCCGTACACGATGGTTAAAGATCACAGAACCGGAGTGGAAACTGCGAACGTTGACGCCGTTATGGATGGAGACATAGATATGTTCATAGAGGCCGAGCTGGTCTATTTCGCTCGTCGATCAAGTTAAACCGTATTTCTTCATTTTGTAAGACAGGGTCTTGTAGTTCATATTCAGGACTTCACATACTTTTTTTCGATTGCCCTCGTTTTCCTCGAGGGCTTTCTTTATGACCTTCTTTTCCACGAATTCAACCAGAGAGTCAACGAATTCTTTCAGGTTCAAGCCTTTTATCTCATCGATTCCACTGGCGATTTTCATCGCCTGATCGATGGGATTCTCCAGAGTAATTATTTCATAGACCTTCTCGAGAAATTCCTGCGTGTTTCCCGGCCAGTGGTACTCTATCAGGAGCTTTGTCAGATCGTCATCGATTTTCACTGTTTTTCCCTGGAACTGAAGAGACTTTATGACCCCGTCAAGCATGTAGGGTATATCCATCTTTCTTTCTCTCAAAGGCGGTATTTCGACGAAGGGGATGTTGTTTTTCGGTGTGCTGTCCATTCCCAGTATTATCTTTCTACCACCAAGGCCAGCAGGCGAGAAATCTGGAGGCACATCGTCGATGAAAACAGTGTGCGAATTTATGTTCAGCGGAAGATCTTCGTGGTAGATGAGGGAAAGGTAATTTCCACCCGTTACAAAATCCACATACGCGTGTCTGTGAACCCCTTTCTCTGAAACCAGCGCAAAAATTGAAAAAGAATTGTAAAATTTCAAAACTTGGAACAGAATTTCCTTTATCTTGGCTCCCTGAAGTTCTGGGGTGTAGAGTAAAAGGTTGAATCTTGCCTTGATGGTTTCAAGATCCTTTCTGGCAGCCGCGTACTTCAAGGCAAGTTCCAGCTCCCTCAAAGACTGGACAAAAAGGGTGTCTTCCATTTCCAGAATTTTTTCACCGAAAACTACATCCCACTTTTCGGCAAGGATCTTGTCTCTGTAGTCTTCTCCTTCGTACAGATCCCAGATCACATCGTGGGATATCTCTGATATCATATCTTTGAAGGTGTTGACAATATCCTTTCTGATGAGGACCCTCAACACGGTATCAGCCCCGTTGTCCGTTGCTTCCGTTTCAAATCTTACCACACGAAAGGGAGGAAAGAGGAACGGAATGGAGCTCAAAAAACTGGATGAAGGTCTTTTCTGGCCGGATTACAAAAACTCTATCGTCAATTTTTCAAATTCGATTCTCGAGTTGTTCGACGAAAAACCACTACATAGGCCTTTCAGGTTCCCCAAGCGAGTTCTTGAAAACGTGAGAAAAGTGATCGTTATGGTAATAGACGGCCTCAGTTTTGAGATCTTTTCGGACACGATTCATGATGACGATGTTCAGGTTTTTCCCTGTTCGGCTGTTTTCCCAACCACCACCGCTGCTGCTCTTCCCAGTCTCTACTCTGCCCTCACACCGTTAGAACACGGCTTTTTGGGCTACATCCTTTATCTCAGAGAAGTGGGAAGCCTTGTGAACATGATAGAGATGTCTCCTCCGGGCCTTCCCAGAGACAGCGTGCTCAGGTTTCACGATTTCAAGTTCACCACTATCTTTCAGAGACTTCAGAGCAAAGTGAAGAGCTTCTTTCTTATTCCAAGGTATCTTCTGGGAACGGGTTTTTCCAGAATAATGTCCCAGGGATCGGAGCAGATCGGTTTTTCGAGTTTTGGGGATATGATCGAAAGAACTCTTGAAGTGCTTGAAAAACACGACAGAACGCTGGTTTTCATCTACTGGCCAACGTTGGATTCGATAGCGCACAAAAACGGTGTTGGAAGAGAGTACATCAGAGAGCTAAGATGGATTTACAGGATCTTGAAGTCCGAACTTCTCCGCAGGTTGAAGCAGGATACGCTCTTTTTCCTCGTGAGTGACCACGGACAGATTTCGACACCTCAAGACAACGAAATATGGTGGAATTTTTCTTCTGAAGTTATGAGGTTTCTCGACAGACCCCCCGCTGGAGAACAGAGAATGATGTTTCTTTATACGAAAAAAAAGAGAGCTTTGATAGAATATCTTAAGGAGAAATACGGAGATTTTGCCGTTTTTCTCGATCCAAAAGATTTCGTCCATCTTTTTGGAACTGGAAGAAAGCACTCGGAATTTTTCAGCAGAGTGGGAGACGCTGTTCTGATAACAAAAGAGACTTTTTCCTTTAACTACAGATACACAGGAAAGGAAGAGAGCTTGTCTGGAAGGCACGGGAGTCTTTCTTATCAGGAACTGGTGGTGCCGTTGGTAGTCTACAGGAGGTGGTAGGTTCCGTTATTTGAAGAGTCCAACCTGGGGAAAAGTGGATTACAGAACGGTTCGAGAGCTCATAAAAAAGTTCACAGAAGGATACAAATACAGCGTGTTCGTCGGGACGGACAGTGATGTGAAGGACGGGAAAGTGATATACGCCACGGCACTCGTGGTGTATCGTTTTGGGAGCGGTGCCACTTACTTCTACACGGTGTACAGGGACGGAAATGGAAAAGATCTGTATTCGAGGATCTTCAAAGAAGCGGAGATGAGTCTCGAGATGGCAAGATTCGTAGAGGAGATATTGAAGCTGGGAAAACCTGTTGTGCACCTCGACATAGGTTACGAAGGTCTCACAAAAGATCTCGTGTCCAGTGTGATAGGTTACGTGAAGGGGGTTGGGTACCCCTATCAGATAAAACCTGATTCGTTCGCCGCCACGAAAATTGCGCATAAACACACCAAATAGGGAGGTATAGTTGTGAGAATCCTTCTGAGTGTCTCCAGATTCGAAGACGAACTGATCGAAATTCTCGATAGACTCGATGAAACATACGAAATCTTCGCTGATAACGATTGCTTCGAGATTCTCAAAGATAGAATCCCCAGGATAAGACCGTTTGAAAGAGACGACTTCGATCTTCTTTATCTGAACTGGAGAGATTTGCCTTCCGAGAAACGAGAGGAAAAGATACTTTCGACCATCGATGAGAACAGAACTCTCCTTTTCCTAAAGGCGATCAAGAATTATCGTGAAAAGCTTGTAGCGACCTCCTTGGAGGATTTGAAACTCACCTTCTCTGAGATAGAAAGAGCGGGGGACGTTTCCCTTCAAACTAGGAGGTACCTTCTTCTCAAAGGGCTGGCATATTTTTTGAAAGTTCATTCCGAAGTTCTTGAGCACCTGTCTAATCTGTTTTTCATAAAGGATTGGAAAGCAATCGTCCTGGAAAGATTGCAGGAAGGTATCAAAGCGCCTGTCAGTCTCCTGCCAGTGAGTATTCCTCCAGAACTGGTTGAGGATATCGGTCTCGCTTCGCATCTAATAAGGTTCCTGCCCCAGGGAGCGTGCGTTCTGGTTAAAAACGGGAAGATTGTTTACGCTTCATCGACGGGTGATCTTCCAGAAATCGAGGGTGGTGTTTTCGCACTCAAAGGTGTGTTCAGAGGAGAGAAGAAGTTTGACTTCATCGTGGCAGAGGATTTCGAAGGTGATGTGGAGGGTTTGAGGATAAAGGACTTGCTCCATCAAGAAGAGGGCCTCGTTCTTTTGGGAGCGTCTGGATACCTGAGAGAACCCGTTCCAACAAACGACTTCACAGAGGTGCTCTCTATGCATCCAGTTTTTGACAGCTGTGCTGTGACAAAAGAAGGAAAACTCGTCCTTCACGTTGTGGAACTGAACAGAAGCGATGTCATAAATGCCCTTGAGAAAATTGACCTTTCGGGCACGGAGGTGGCGTTCAACTTTCCCATCTCTGATGAAGAGAAAAACAAGCTGAAACAAAAGGGGGTAAGGAAGGTATCCTGGATAGATTCGAGAAGAATCTGGCGAAGGTGCTGAACTATCTTTTTGAGAATAACTGCCTTCTCTGTGGCAAGGAAGTGTCACCACTCAGATCTTTGTGTGAGAACTGCGAAGAGAAGGTCCTTAAAAATGGACCTTCTTTTTATCGTGAAGTTCACAGAAAATACGAGCTTTTTGTGTACTCTGACTACACGGATGAAATTGAACGCATCATAAGGCTTTACAAATATCATGGTGAAGTTTCTCTTTCCGGAACATTGGTGAAGCTTTTTCTGAAACTTTACAGTTATTTTCCCAGAGAAGCCAACCTCATCACATGGGTTCCTTCTTCGCTTGATTCTCTCGAAAACAGAGGCTTCGATCACATGAGGCTTTTAGCGAAGAGGATGAGCAAAGAGTTGGGCATACCGTTTGACGCTGTTCTGGAAAACGTGTCGGAAGGAAGACAGGTGGAAAAGAGCAAAGAAGAGAGGAAAAGAACCGGAAGATTCATCTGTAAGAAGGATCCTCCTCAGAACGTGATACTGATAGACGATGTTTTGACGACGGGAACCAGTGTAAGAGACTGCGTGGAAACCCTTTTCAGGAATGGAGTCAGCAAAGTTTTCGTTTATGTTCTGGCGAAAACTAGACGATGAGGCCTATTATCAAGTCGTTGACGTTCGTTCCCGTAGGTCCTGTTATCAAGAGCGCTCCAGATTTTTTCAGAGCGTTGTACGAATCGTTGTTCTCCAGATACTGGTAGGGGTCTTCTCCCATTGCTTTCAGCGTTTTTGCCGTGCTTCCATCCACGATTCCTCCAGCTGCGTCTGTGGGGCCGTCCGTTCCATCTGTTCCTGCTGAACACAGAATCACTCCTTCTATCCCTTCGAGGGCTATCGCTGCCGAGAGAGCAAGTTCTTGGTTTCTTCCTCCGATGCCGTTTCCTTTCACATGAACGACCGTTTCTCCACCGAAGATCAACGCGGCTGGTTTTTTCAGAGGTCTGTCTTTGAACTTGACCTCCTTCATGATGCTCGCTATGAACCTTCCCGCTTCTCTGGCCTCGCAGTCCAGAGAAGTGGTTATTATCTCCGCGTTGAACCCTTTTTCTTTTGCCAGTTTTTTAGCTTCGTCACACACCTTTTGAACGTTTCCTATCAAATCTATCTCCACGTTCGATAGATGCTTCGGTGTTTCTCGAAGGATCGCTCTTTTCACCGATTCGCTGATTTCTATTCCATACCTTTCCAGAACTTTCAGAGCGTCTTCAGAGGTGGAGTTGTCTGGCCATGCGGGACCGGATGCTATCACGTCCAATCTGTCACCGAGTACATCGGAGAGGACGAGCGCTACGACTTTAGCGGGAAACACCCTCTCCGCGAATCGACCACCTTTCACCTGCGACAGGTGTTTCCTCACGGTGTTTATCTCTTCTATGCTTGCACCACTTTTCAAGAGAGCGCTGGTTAGCTTTTGAATTTCTTCGAGAGACACTCCTTCCGCGGGCAACTCGAAGAGGGAAGAACCTCCTCCGGAAAGAAGAAAGAGGACTGTGTCGTTCTCATTCAGCTGATCAACAAGTTCGAGGACTCTCTCGGTGGCTTTTATGGTGTTTTCATCGGGAACCGGATGGCCTGCCTCGTAGATTTCAAAATCATCTATCAGTCCTTCGCTGTGGCCGTACTTTGTTACAACCACACCTTTTCTTATCTTCTCCCCAAGAACTTCATAAGCAGCTTTTGCCATTCGCCACGCTGCTTTCCCAACGGCAACGAGAATCACTCGATCGAGGTTCAACTTCGGCAGCGTTTCTTTCACTGCTCTGTCGGGAAAAACCGCTTCTATGGATTTTTTGACTATTTCTATCGCTAATTTCTTCAAGGATTCAGGATCAAACAATACGTATCCTCCTCTCTTTTTTGTATCACAGGTTCTCTTTTGAATATCTCCCGGGCTGTGAGGTACGCGTGTGACAGGGCTATTCCCAGGTCTACAGGCCTTTCCGAAGAGATGCAGAGTTCACCGCCGGTGTATTTGATTTTCCACGGCTGTCTGTTCAGGGCAGACGGTGCCAGGATCGTCATCTCGACGATTTTTACGATCTCGGGTGGAAGTTCTTCCAGGTCGTTTTCGAGAAAGGAGGTGATGGGTCTTCTCTTTCTGGTGAAATTTCTGGTCCTGGGGTATCCGAAGACGATGATGTAAGGAACGTCCGGATGGGGTGAGCGAGCCATCCAGCACGTTCCAAAACCCTGTGCTGTGAGAAAAAGGACTATTTGTTCTCCCTGAAAACCGTATTCGACGAGTTCGTCAAAATGTTTTTCAGCTTTTGCGTAAATGTAACTTGGAAATGAGGAAAGATTTATTTTCCAGTCCAGTTTCTTTGTGATAAACTTTACTAAAAGATTTTCAATATCATCTTTTACTCTCTCCGGCATTTTCCTTTCCAAAAAATCCCGCACTGAGTGCCTATTCTCGATCGCTTCAAAGATGTTCACCTCTACCACCTCCGGGGGTGAGCGACGTGAGAAAATCACTGGCTTTTTTGATTGTTTCTGTTCTGCTTTCAATTTCTTTTGGATCTTTCCTGTATCTTGTGCCGCTCTCGGTGGATTTTCCCGAGGAACTCTACGAGAGCACGGGAACCAGGTCGTTCCTTGTGAAATATTTTACTCTTTTCGAAGACGAATTCCAAAAGGGAATCGTTTTTTCTGGATGGATCTTTTCACCGAGCGATCAAGCCACAGCCACCGTGGAAGTGAAGCTCGAGGGTGAAAAAGAGCAGCACAGCTTCTCTGTGGAAGCGAAGCGGAAGGGTTTTTACCTTGTGATCCCTCCACATCTTCTGGTGTTTCCAAAGGATTTGAAGGTTTTCATTGGAAAATACGAAGTGGGGGGGTGAGCCTCGTTGATAGAGATGATCACCCATTTAACAGCTGCTGTGCTTCTTTTCTTCTTCGTCGTTATCGTGAGAAAGTACGCGAGGAATCTGGGAAGTTATTTTCTGGAACTTGGAGTTTCTATCATAACAGGGGGGCTTTTACTTACAGAGATCAACGGAACATTTGGATATAATATCATACTTGTTGGGATAGTGGTTACCTTTTTTGGCGTAACAAAAATCTTCAAGAGATTAAAAGAAATAGCCATAAAAGACTATCTCACAGGACTTTACACGAGGTACTACTTCTTTGAGGAGTGGCTCCCAATGGAAATGGAAAGGCAAAAAAGAAAGAATGGAAAAGGCATCTCCTTTCTCATCATCGATCTGGATGATTTCAAAACCATCAACGATAAGTATTCTCATAGAATGGGCGACAAACTTTTGAAGTACGTTGCAAGTGAGATCATCAAAAACATCAGGAAAACCGATTGTGCGGTTAGATTCGGCGGAGACGAAATTCTTATTGCTTTCCCGGATACCGACAAAAAAACTGTTGAAAACATTGTGAAAAGACTTGAGAAAAAATTAATTTTCAACCCTGTGGGACTCCCGGTAGAATTTTCTTATGGAATAGAGACCTGGAAACCCGGTGAAAATGTGGAAGGAATTGTTCAAAACGCAGATCTTCAGATGTACGCTCTGAAGAACCTGAAAAAGCAAAAGCGCGTTCTGACGGAAGAGCCAGAGGTTGACTAACTCAAAATTTTAAGGTAATATATTCAATGCGGTGGGAGCGTAGCTCAGGGGGAGAGCGCCTGCCTTACAAGCAGGAGGTCGTAGGTTCAAGTCCTGCCGCTCCCACCAGAGATGTTAGGTGGCCAGGTAGCTCAGTTGGTAGAGCACTGGACTGAAAATCCAGGTGTCGGCGGTTCGATTCCGCCCCTGGCCACCAGCTCGTACCGTTGAAACCTGGATTTTCAGCTCGGTCATTTTGACTGACCGGGCTTTTTGTTTTAAAGATCCAGATTTTCTTAAAAACAGGGGTTGAACATACTTCATGCTCATGCTATAATCTTCTTCGGCGCGTCTGAACTGGTCTTTTCAAAGGAAAAGGATTGTGTTATAATATAAAGACGAGGTGGGGCCGTAGCTCAGCTGGGAGAGCGCTACCATGGCACGGTAGAGGTCGTGGGTTCAAGTCCCATCGGCTCCACCAGCGGGGGCCCCCGTAGTTCAACGGATAGAACGGCGGATTCCTAATCCGCAAATGGAGGTTCGACTCCTCCCGGGGGCACCACTCCCGGAAGGAATATGTGGTGGGCCGTTAGCTCAATAGGTAGAGCACCTGATTCTTAATCAGGGGGTTGCAGGTTCGAGTCCTGCACGGCCCACCAGATTTCATTAAAAAAGTAAGTGGAGGCCAGCCCGGCTTCCCACCCTGGGGCAGAAGGCTACCAGGGTAAATATCCCTGAAAGATTCAGCTTCGAGGGGAAGCGGGCTTTTTGTCCGCTATTTTTTATAGTGTAAGGAGGCGATAGATATCGGTGTAAACACGGATCTTCCGAGAAACGAGCAGATAAAAGTTCCAAAAGTCAAAGTGGTGGACGAAAATGGGAAGATGATAGGTGTCATGCCAACCAGAAAAGCTCTGGAACTTGCAAGGGAGAAGGGGCTTGACCTTGTTCTCGTTGCTCCCAACGAGAATCCACCTGTTGCCAAAATTATGGACTACGGAAAGTACAAGTACCAGCTCACAAAGAAACAGAAAGAAAGCAAGAAAAAAACCGTTCAGTTGAAGCAAATGAAGTTCCGTCTGAATATCGATGAGCACGACTATCAAACCAAGGTGAAGCATATAAGGAGATTCCTGGAAGATGGTCACAAAGTCAGGGTGGTTGTGATGTTTATAGGAAGAGAAATGATGTTCGCAGAAAAGGGTAAAGAAATCTTGGAAAGAGTTATCAAAGACACTGAGGATCTGGCTACGGTGGAAAGTCCTCCCAAGATGGAAGGAAGAGACATGTGGATGGTGCTGAAACCCAAAAATTCGTGAAGGAGGTCCTGGATATGCCGAAGGTGAAAACAAACAGGAGTGCCGCAAAGAGATTCAGGATAACAAAGAACGGTAAGATAATGAGAAATCACGCTTACAGAAGTCATAAAACGGGAAAGAAAAGAAGAAATGCCCTCAGGGAACTGAGGAAGAAAGACGTTGTGTCCAGCGCTGACGAATACAGAGTTCTCAGACTTCTTGGGAAAAAGTGAGGAGGGATAAATCATGCGCGTAAAAAGAGCTGTACACGCGAAAAAGAAGAGAAAGAAATATTTGAAGGCTGCCAAGGGATACAGAGGAGCTCTCAGCAGAAGGTACAAGCTCGCCAAGCAGATGTATGTAAGATCGAAATGGTACTCCTATGTTGGAAGAAAACTGAAGAAGAGAGATATGAGAAAACTCTGGATCACAAGAATCAACATCGCTGCGAGAAACGAAGGACTCAAATACAGCGAGCTCATTCACGGTTTGAAGCTTGCCGGTGTTTCCATAAACAGAAAGATGCTCTCTGAACTCGCAGTGAACGATCCTGAAGCTTTCAAAGAATACGTGAAGATAGCGAAAGAAGCTCTCGCATCCTGAGGTGTTGAGAATGGAAAAAACGAAGAAGATAGCTGTGATGAGTGGTAAAGGTGGCGTTGGAAAAACTACTGTAGCGGTGAACCTTGCTGTTGCACTGGCGGCTGAGGGTTACCAGGTTGGTCTTCTCGATCTCGACCTCCACGGACCAAACGTTCAAAGGATGCTCGGTGTTTCTCTGCCACCTTCCGAAGGTGAAAAGATCGTTCCAGCAAAGTATGGAGATTCTTTGAAAGTCTTTTCATTAGCAATGATTCTCCAGGAAGGTGCTCCCGTCATATGGAGAGGTCCCCTCAAACACAAGGCGATCGAACAGCTAACAAGAGACGTGGAATGGGGTGACCTCGACTACCTGATCTGTGACCTTCCACCTGGAACAGGGGACGAAGCGCTTTCCACCTTTCAAATAATAAAACCTGATGCTGTGATAGTCGTTTCCACTCCTCAAAAAGTGGCAGGAGACGATGTGAGAAGAGCAATAAACTTCGTCAAAAGATTGAACGGAAAGATACTTGGACTGGTGGAAAACATGTCTTATTTGATCTGCCCAAACTGTGGTGAGAAGATATACGTTTTTGGAAAGGGAGAGACTGAAAAGCTGGCAGAAGAATTTGGTATTCCTCTTCTTGCCAGAATACCCATGGATATAGAAATTGTTTCTCTTTCAGACGAAGGGAAACCTGCGGTGGTTTATAAGAGGGGAACCACAATAGAAGAAGAATTCAAGAAGATCGCCGAGAAAGTACTTTCTCTGTGACCACAGAGTTCTTGCCGAGAGTTTTTGCCAGGTAGAGGGCCTCATCGGCCCTCTTTATTGTTTCAAGAGGATCTTCGCCGTTTTTGTATTCTGCTACTCCAAAACTCAGAGTGATGTGATAGGTGTTCTCTGGATCCTCTATAACGGTCTTTCTCAGCTTTTCTGCTACAATCTTTGCCTCTTCCAGAGATGTTCCTGGAAGAGCTATAATGAACTCTTCACCCCCGTATCTTCCCACAAGATCGCTCTTTCTCAAAACGGACTTCATCTTTCTTCCCAGCCAGCCGAGAGTTTTGTCACCCGCCACATGTCCAAATTGATCGTTTATCTTTTTGAAGTTATCGGCATCGCACATAATGATGGAAAGGGGAGATTTATACCTCGAAGATTTGTACGCCTCTTCCTCAAGACGTTCCATAAAGTACCATCTGGCCAGAACTCCCGTGAGAGGATCCTTCATACTTTTGTCCCTGTAGAGACGTTCTCTGAGGATAGTGGTGAGAATGTTTCCAAATTGTTCGAGCGTTTCCACTAGCTCCCAGGCTGTCTTTTCGTCACATTCAAGGTTGGTCTCGACACCAACGATCATGTCGTACTTCATATCGAGATGGAAGGACATAACTGTTCTGAAGGGTGAAATTTCGAGGAAGTCTTTCTCCATAGATGGAGTTATTGGAAATGTTGAATATTCTTCCATCATCTTTTTCGTTGTTCTCTCAATTATTCGAATTGAAAAAATTTCGTATGGGATTACTTCTGAAAGCCTTGCCGAAGCAAACTCCATCATATCAGAAAATTCCTTTTCTGTTTCTATGAAACCCAGCAATAGCTGAAACAATGGTTTCTTCGCTTCAATTTGTGTTTTTTCTTCTGCCTCCAGTTTGACCGAAACCTCTCTCAAACCTATCAAGTTGTAGATGAAAATCGCTTTTCTGAGATAACGTTTGGCTTTGAAGTTTTCTCCAAGGGTTCTGTAGAATTTATAAAAGGTCTCATAAACCAGAGCGAGTGTGAGATTCGAGGAATTTTCGATGTTTTCCCTTTCAAGTTCGAGAAGGAATTCTTCGAAGCCTTCTGGGTCCTGTTCTCCCAACTTTTCTGCAAAAACGTAAACGATCTCTTCGTTGAAGAATTTCTGAGGAGTTTCAAGCCTTTCTTTCCAGATTTTCAAGAGTTCTGAATCATCCCTTGCAAGGACCAACCTTTTGAGAAAATCGAATCCGAATCTATCGAACTCGGGCTCATCCTTTTCTAGAAGTCTTTTAGCAAATTCAATGTCCCCAGAAAATAGGTAATTTATGACCAGACCTCTGAGTGCTCTTCTTTCTATTCCGTGTTTTTCTTCCAGTTCAAGTTCTGTTCTGAAAGTTTCTTCCGCTTTCTGAAAGTCTTTCCTGTAAATGTGGTAGAGTCCTTCGAGAAAATATGTGTAAGAAAGAATGGGTATGTCTTCAAAAAGCCTTGCCTGTTTTCTCAATCTTTCAAGTTGGACAAGGAAGTTCGTTATTTTTCCTTCGTAGAGCAAGCTCCATGTCAAATTGCTTTCATCCACGATGGAAAGCGATGGATCTATTTTTCTCGAAATCTCTAAAGAGTGATGAAAATAGTAGTTACTCATCGCTCTCGTTCTTGAAAGAACTCCAAAAGCTCTGTAACCCATCACTTGAAGATCGAGAAAACCCTCCAAGGCGGCAATGTTCATCATTTCTTTCAGTGCTTCCCGATCTTCAGTTGAAGAAAAGAGATCGTAGAGAAGATGAGCCTTCAGATAAAGCCTTTCTCTTGTGGAGAAGTTTTTCTCTTTGAGCTCTCTTTTGATGGTGTTGAGAATTTCCTGAGGGGCTTTCTTTCCCGCTCTTATGTGAAAACGGGAAAGAACGACGAGATTGTATAGATCATAATAAGACAGCGAGCCTTTTTGCAAGATTGAGTTGATATCTGCTTCTCCGAGAGTTTTGAACCTTCGAAAGTGGAAGTTCTCCTTTTCTGTACCCAGAGGATCTATCCTGAAAACGAGCTTCATCTTCAAGCTTTCTATGGAATAATAGGGCTTTTCGAAAAACTCTTCCAGTCTTCTCAGGTATTCAATGAGCGATCTGGTCTTTTCATAATCCCAGAAGTGCTTTCTCACGTATCTCAGCACGTAGAAAAACTTTAATTTTGGGTCTTCCAGAGATAGAGCGTGTTTTATTGCGAGGTCGTCCGGGAGATTTTCGAACAGTTTTTCGTGGAGATTTTTCTTTTTGTTCTCTGAAAGCTTGTTGTAGTAGTATTTCCAGAATTCTCTAAGTGCGAATCTGTAGAGTCCTTCTTCTGTCGTTATCACACCAGAATCATATGCGGACATCAAAGTGTCATGGTAGTCTTTTCCGGTTATCTTTTCAAGAACCCTCAATTCGCTTCCGGTGAACTTCTGTCCCAGAACGCTCAGTTCTCTGATTTCTGCGGAATCCAGCTCTCGAAGAAGAGGTTTTAAGATTCCAACGATGTTTTCTCTGAGATTGGATTTGTTGAAGAATTTCAACAATTCTACCATGTATCCCGGTAATCCCTTGCTGAGACTGTGAATCAACTTAACTTGATCCTCGCTGATTTTTCCAATCGCTCTCTCAAGAAAGATACGAGTTTCCTCAACTGTGAAAGGAGAGAGCCTGTACACCTTGTGGAAGAATTGAAAAGCCTTTGTAGAAGTTGTTAGAACGATTATTTTGGTGATAGTGGAGAGTCCGGAAAACTCCTCGAGAAACGATAACAAGTCTGAACCTTCAAACAAGTCGTCGATCAAGATCACCTTTTTTTGACCGTCGTCGAGTTTGGTGAGAAGATCGAGTTCGTCTGAAGCGTCGTACCATACGCGGAGATCTTCGAGAGAGGTGATCTGATGGATCATATATCCTCGCTCTCTCAATTTATCGACGAGAACAAACGCGAGTTTCGTCTTTCCCACTCTCTGTTCACCTGTGATCAGGATGAAGAGAGGAAATTTTTGAACAGCTTCTATGTCTCTTTTTATCAGTTCTTCTTCTTTCCTGTGAATGTAAGGAATCCTGAGCTCTTTTGATTCGAACGAAAACTCTCTGTCCTCCAGATGAGGTTCTATTCCGTGGATTTTCAAAAAACGTTTGCACACTTCTTCGGTTGCTTGGGGGGATTTCTCTGGGAAAAAAACAACGCTCTTCACATCCTTGGGAACACTCGAGATGAGTGCGGGGATCAAAAAGACGCCGTCGTTCACCAGTACGTCATCCATCCCGAGAGCAGGGATAGTGACACCTGCTCTCGCGAAAAAGCGAAATAGCCTGAGAAGCTGCTTCGCGACCTGTTCACTTAGATTTTCGAGAGGGGCGAGGTTGTGGTAGTAGGGATAGAACAGCAGGAACTTTCCATCAGAGATTTTCAACTTTTCAGGCAGTAGAACGTTTGGCAACTTGAGGCGTTTCAATTTCGCGTATTCGTTGAAGAAGAAAGATCTATCCATGGGAACTCTTACGATTTTCAAAACTTGATCTTCACCGTCATCTTCTATGAGAAATTCATCCCCCCAGTACGTCTCCCTCAGAAATTTTTTCACTCTCACTTTCCACACCTTCTTTGAACTTCTTCAAGAGATGATCTATAACCCTGGGAATCACTTCTTCTATTTTCTTCCCTTCAAAAGTCACACCCGCCGCTCGAGGGTGCCCTCCTCCTCCAAGCTCAAAGGCAACCTCGTTGACGTTGAACCAGTCTTTTGATCTCATGCTGACATGTATTTTACCACGTGGAAACTCCATGAAGAGCACAGCCACTTCCACACCTCTTATAGAACGAAGCTCACCGACAAATCCCGCGCTGTCTTCATCGGTGCAGTTGTGTCTGAGATAGGTGTCGTAATCGATGTAGGAGTAAGCGATCTTTCCATTTTCGAGTAGCTGGAGCCTTTCGAGGACCTCAGCGAACAGTTTGAACTGTTCAAATCTTTTGTTCTCCAGGATCTCTTTGGCAACGAGATGGGCATCTGCTCCCATCTTCACCAGTTTGTAAGCGTCTTCGAACACTCTGACATCTGCATTGGAGTGCCTGAAAAACCCCGTATCGGTTGCGATCCCAAGGTAGTTCAGAGTGGCAAGCTTCGAATCGTACTCTACACCAAGTGCCTTGTTGATCCTGAATATCATCTGAGCGGTGGCTGCGAAGGACGGATCCACCCAATTCCAGTTTCCGAAATTCGCGTTCGTTGAGTGGTGATCGATCACAACAGTAGGGACCTTATTCAGAAGATCCTGAAACTTTCCAATCCTGTCGGGAGAAGAAGCATCAACCACCACAAGAAGCTCCGGATCAAAATTCGGAGTTTCTTCTATTTTGTCTATGTGAGGGAATTTCTCGAATACGTAAGGAATTTTGTAGTCTACAGCGGCCTTCACTTCTTTTCCTAATTTTTCCAGTCCAAGTGTGAGACTCAGAACGGAACTCACACAATCACCATCTGGCATTATGTGGCCTACAACGAGTATTCTATCTTGTTGAGAGAGCACTTTGACGATCTCGTCCACTTAGAACACCTCCACTGCGGTGGTGAGAGCTTTCTCTATTTTACTCTGCGCCATTTTTGTTGTCCTCACCACTTCTTCGTGTGACAGCTTTCCGTGGGTGATACCGGCTGCCATGTTTGTCACACAGGAAAATACAACTACCTTGAGTCCACAATGTTTTGCAGCGATCACTTCTGGAACGGTTGACATTCCAACAAGATCGGCTCCGAGCTTCTCAAAGGCTCGTATTTCAGCTGGCGTTTCGTAACTCGGCCCAAGAACACCGATGTAAACCCCTTCCTTCAGGCTGAGTCTTTTCTGGACTTTCCTCGCCCATTCAGGATCAACAACCGAGGACATATCGGGAAACCTTGGACCTATCCTTTCGTCGTTTTTGCCTCTGAGAGGGTTTCTGAACATGAAGTTTATTATGTCTCTCACCAGAATGATTTCTCCAGGCTTGAACTCCGGGTTTATCGCACCAGCAGCGTTGGTTACAACAACACCCCTCACTCCCACGTACTTTGCCACATACACGGGAAAAGCCACCGTCGCTGGATCGTGGCCCTCATAAAGGTGAAACCTTCCTGCCATGATCATAACCGGTCTATCGCTTATTCTTCCAAAAACAAGTTTCCCGCTGTGACCTTCCACGGTAGGTTGTGGGAAGTGAGGAATATCTTTATAATCTATAATAACAGGGTCTTCCACTTTTTCTATGAAAGACCCAAAACCGGATCCCAGGATGATCAAAATGTTCGGTGAAAGGCTCGTTCTTTCATCTATAAACATCCTTGCTTCTTCGATCTTTTTCATCATAACTTTCGATCACCTCCACGTAACTATTCTACTATAAAGCGAGGTGTTTATGGTGTATCCCAGGCTTCTAATAAATCTAAGAGAGATAGAAGAAAACGCAAGAAAAGTAGTTGAAATGGCTTCCAGAAGAGGTATAGAAATAGTCGGTGTTACCAAGGTGACTCTTGGTGATCCCCGTTTTGCAGAAACACTCAAAAAAACAGGTATCAGAATACTGGGTGAGTCCAGGATAAAGAACGTCCTCAGAATGAAAAAAGCAGGAATCGAGGGGCCGTTCATGCTCTTGAGACTTCCCATGATGAGTGAACTCGTTGAAGATGTGAAGCACTTCGATTACATCATGGTCTCCAATCCTGATGTGGCAAAGAAAGTAGACGCGCTTTCCAGAGAGATGAAAAGAAACGTGAAGATCATATACATGATAGATGTGGGAGATCTCAGAGAAGGTGTTTGGTTTGAGAAAGCCGTTGAAGAAATAGCTCAATGCAAAGGAGCCAATGTTGTGGGAATTGGCACCAATTTTGGATGCTACGGTGGTATCATACCTACAAGAGAAAAGTTTGAAATCCTGCTCGATATAAAGGAAAAGCTGGAAAAAAATTACGGATTCAACATAGAGATAGTCTCCGGTGGAAACACTCCGGCGCTCTACGCATTGGAGAATGGAGAGATTCCTGAAGGAATAAACCAGCTCAGGATAGGAGAAGCCATTGTTCTGGGAAGGGACATAACGAACAATCGAATCATAGACTGGCTTTCTCAGGACACTTTCCTGATCGAGGCTGAGGTGATAGAGATGAAGGAGAAACCTTCCGTTCCTCTTGGAAAGAGGGGCCTCGATGTCTTTGGAAGGAAGATTGAGTTCGTGGACAGGGGTATAAGGAAGAGAGCGATCTGCGCTCTTGGAGAGCAGGATATAGACAGTAGAGGTCTCATTCCCGTGGACAAAGGAGTTGAGGTACTGCATGCTTCAAGCGATCATATCGTCCTCGATGTTACAGATTTTGGAGATGTGAGAGTGGGTGACGTGTTCAGGTTCAGAATGACTTACTCCTGTCTTCTGAAGGCGATGACTTCTCCATTCGTGGAAAAGGTGTATGAACCCTCAATCTGAGGGGAAAGTCTTAATGCGAGGAGGAAGCAGTTTTGAACGAAAAAAAACTCGTCGAAGCCCTCAAAAGAAAAGAAGGCTGGGCATACGAGGTTCTATACAGAGAATTCGCTCCAAAAATAGGGAGTATAGCGAAGAGTTATTTAAACACCGACGATGTGGATGATGTCGTTCAGGATGTGTTTCTGAGGATTTTCAAAGGAATAAAGAAGTTCAGGGGTGATTCAAAACTCTCCACGTGGATCTACAGGATAGCTGTGAACGTCTGCAAGGACTACCTTCAAAAGTACAAGAAGAGAAACGAGTTTTTGACGGATTTTCAAGAGAAAGACAACGAGGAGGAAATCTACATCCAGCCGGAAGCGAAAGAGGATGTGTTCGATGAAGTGCTTCGCTCGATCACCGCTGAGAGAGTTCAAAAGGCCCTGGAAAAGCTTTCACCGGAGGATAGGTTGCTCATAAAGCTTAGAGATATAGACGGGCTGAGCTATGAAGAAATAGCGTCTGTTCTGCAAAAACCCGTTGGAACTGTGAAAAGCCGTCTTCACTACGCAAGAAAGAGGCTGGGAAACTTGTTGAAAGAGGGTGAAACTGTTGAAAGATGACAGATTGAACAGGATTCTTGATGGTGAAGAGCCAATCGAGGGGCTTCCTGAAGAACTCCTCAGAGATTACCGAATCTACAGGGAAGCTATCACTCTCTTCAGAATACGATGCGAGTACGTTCCGAGTGAACGCCTGATGAGGAAGATTCTGAAAAAAAGGCGAAGGAAACTTGTTTTTTCAACAGTTTTCGCTGGTATCGCAGTTTCCCTGCTGCTTCTTTCTGTAGTCCTCGACATCTTCCCTGTTTCTCCGTCTCGAAAAGTTGTTCAAAAACAAAGTCCAGTTGTTAAAGAGTTAATAGATTACATAAAAACGGTAGAAGTAGTGAGTGATGGATGGTGATAATGTGAAAAAGTACGTTCTGGTGTTTTTGTTTCTCCTCGCAGCCACGATTTTTGCACTACCTGAAATCGTGGAAAAATGGATGTACGCGAGCTATTACGCGAAAAGGATAATGATCGAAATCGGTTTGAAAACCCGTTTCAGATACGAAGAAGTGTACAAATGGGGGGCGGACAAGATGGTTTTGGTACACGAACCCATCAATGTAAACTGGGTGAGGCTGGGTCAGAGCTGTTACATGGGATCCGGTACCACCTTGAAGAGATCCCCCATGCTGATTCTCGATCTTGAGGATCTCGCCTTCAAAGAAATTCTGCAGGGAAGAGATTTGAAAATTGAAGAAATAAACGAAGGGTACGAAATACACATTCATGACACGGGGGAATATCGCGTGCTTCTCTCATCCGATGGATTTCCGAAAGAGATCGAAAGAAACTATATGGACACGAAAAGCAAGCTGATTTACGAAGAGGTGAAACCACTTTCTGCCGATAAGAATGAGGTTTTGAAAGACTACACTCTTGTGGACTCTGGAGTAGAATTTCCAAAAGAACTGATGGACATCCTGAGTAACTTCCGCTTCCTCATAATCAGAGAAGGAATATCAGGGCTTGAGATAGAAGGTATCTACAAAAACGGTCAGAAGGTAGAGGTATTCATAGGAAACGATCTCCCAAAGGGTGGGTTGCAAATCAACATCAACGGACTCAAGATAACCATTGTTGCCGATGAAAAAACTCTTGAGGAGATAAAGGTGATCCTTGGACAATGAGAGCGCTCATAGTGGATGGTTACATAGACGAGCCTGCCGCTTTCGGTGTCCCGCCTTATGTGAGTCCGTACGTCAGGTACCTCGCAGGTGCACTTGTGATTCATGATGTGGAAGTCGATTATCTCACCATAGACAGAATGAGAAAGGAATCACTCTGGGAAATCGTGAACGAATACGACTTTCTTTTTGTTTTCGGAGGAATCACCGTACCGGGACGATACAAGGGCGGAACGCCTCTCACCCTCTCGGAACTCCAGAGGATTCTCAGCATCGCAAGAAGGCCCATCAAAGTAGTGGGCGGTCCAATAGTTGGGGGATACTCGCTCAGAGGAGGATCCGTGGCAAGACAATTCAACATTCAGGCTGATTATCTGGTGAGCGGAGATGTGGAGGCTTTTGTGGTTTCCTATTTTCGGGGTGAACCCGATCCGAGGGCAAAAAGTGATTATGAGCTGATAGATACGGTGGCACCTTATGGGGCTGTTGTCCTTGAGAAACATCCGAACTTTTCGCACGTCATATGCGAAATAGAAGTCTCGAGGGGCTGTGAGAGAAGAACATTCTGTTCTTTTTGCACAGAACCGCTCCTCCACGGAAGGTTGAAATCTCGAGATGTGCAAGCCATATTAAAAGAGATAGAGTCCCTCTACAGAGCTGGATGCAGAGCGTTTCGTTTTGGAAGGGCTGCGAATATCTTGGCGTTTGGATCTGACAGGAATGGAGGGAAGCCTTCCCCAGAAATCGTGGAGGAGCTGTACTCAGGTACCAGAGAAATAGCACCTCATCTGGAAGTTCTCCACACGGATAACGCCAACCCATCCTACCTTGTTACATACGAAAGAGAATGTAGAAAGATACTCGAAACCATCGTTAGATACAACACCCCATGCGATGTGTTCTCTTTTGGAGTGGAGTCCTTCGATGAAAACGTCCTGAAGAAGAACAACATTCAGGGCTCTCCGGAAGAGTTTTTGAAAGCCATCGCTGTTGTGAACGAGATAGGTGGAGTGCGGGTGGATGGTATACCAAAACTCCTTCCCGGCGTGAATCTGATCTTCGGTCTTCCGGGAGAAACGGAGGAAACACTCAAAAAGAATTATGCATATCTGAAGCGTATTCTCGACGAAGGTTATCTTCTGAGAAGGATAAACATCAGAAAGCTTCTCGCCTATCCAGGAACTCCGGTATACGAGTATTTGAAGAATAAAAAGCACAGAATCAAAAGCCATCTTCATGAGCAGTGGAAAAGAAAAATAAGAGAAGAGATAGATCGTGAAATGCTGAAGAGAGTCTTCCCTGCCGGCACTGTTCTAAAAAAGGTGATAGTTGAGTACAGAGAAGGAAAAACCTCTTTTGGAAGACAGCTGGGGAGTTATCCAATACTCGTCGGCATTCCGGGAAATCACAGCGGTGTGCTGGACGTGGTTGTAGTTTCCCATGGCGAACGATCGGTGACTGCCCTGCCTTACCCTTCCTTCATAAACTCCATGTCACTGGAAGAACTCACAGCGATCCCAGGGATTGGAAGTGCCCTCGCCAGAAAGATCATCTTGAATCGTCCCTTCAGAAGCTGGGAAGATCTCAAGAAAGTAGTTCCCGCCGAGACAGTGAACTTTCTCAGAAAGCTTGGCATTTCTTTACAGCAGGTGTAAAATATACTCGGGTGAGGGATATGAAGACCGTTAGACAGGAAAGATTGAAGTCTATCGTAAGGATTCTCGAGAGATCAAAAGAACCCGTCAGTGGAGCTCAGCTGGCAGAAGAACTCAGTGTGAGTCGGCAGGTAATTGTCCAGGATATCGCCTACTTGAGAAGTCTTGGTTACAACATCGTGGCCACGCCAAGGGGATACGTGCTTGCGGGTGGAAAATCCGGAGTCTCGAGGCTTGTAGCTGTGAAGCACGCGCCAGAAGAGATAAAAGAAGAATTACTCTGTGTGGTGAGAAACGGTGGAAGAATAGTCGATGTGATTGTGGAACATCCGGTTTACGGTGAAATAAGAGGTATCATCGATGTTTCCTCCGAGGAAGAGGTCTTGAAATTTGTAAACTTGATGGAGATGGCAAAGACAGAACCTCTCTTAACTCTCTCTGGAGGAGTTCATCTTCACACCATAGAGGCACCGGATGAAGAAACAATGGAAAGAATCATGAGAGAGCTGAAGAAAAAAGGTTTCCTGATAGAGGAGGGATAAAAGATGAGAATAGACGAAATAGTTGAAAAATACGTGGACAGAAAAACTCAGAGAAGGTTTCTCATCCTCACTTCTATCGCCTGGATGTTCGACGCTGCCGGTGTTATGCTTCTTTCTTTTGTGCTTCCTTACGTGATAAAGGAATGGAATCTCACCTCTACTCAGGGAGCTACCATAGCGAGTGCTACCTTCCTTGGAATGCTTTTTGGAGCGCTTTCTGTGGGGTTCGTGGCTGACCTTCTTGGAAGGAAAGTTTCCAATCTGTTCTTTTTCATCGTAACGATCACCTTCACTTTTCTGTCCGGCTTTTCCTCATCGTTCGAAACTCTTTTAGTTCTGAGAGGCCTTTCGGGTTTTGGGTATGGAGGCTTGATGCCTTCGTTCAACGCGTATCTTGCAGAATTCACGAGTATCAGACTCAGGGGAAGGTATCTTGTGCTTCTGGAGTCGAGCTGGGCGGTTGGGAGTATACTGATAGGACTCTTCGCAGTGAATGTTCTCCCGAACTGGAGATGGGTCTTCTGGATCTTCTCCATCGGGTACCTTTTTGTTCCGGTGTTTCTTAGGATGCCCGAAACTCCAAAGTACGCGTTTTTGAAGGGTGGAAAAGAAGCGCTGGAAAGGTCTCTGGGTAAAAGAGTGGAGGAAGAGGTGGAGCTTCCAAAAAAAGAGAAAGTTCCCATCCTGGCTCTTTTGAAGAGGGAACATTTGAAAGACACAGTTGTGATCTGGATAGCGTGGTTCGTTGTGAGCTTCGTGTATTACGCTCTGTTCACCTGGGCTCCCAGGATCTTCTCCTCGCTGGGTGTGAGTGTTGTCAAATCTTCCTGGTTCACATTCTACATGATGGTGGCACAGCTTCCCGGGTACCTTTCGGCAGCCTACTTCATAGAAAAATGGGGAAGAAAGGCTTCTCTTGGTGTTTACTTCATAGGAACAGGACTTGTCGCTCTGCTGTGGGCCAACGTGAGAGGAGATGCTTCGCTTCTTGCAGCTGCTTTGGTCCTTTCTTTCTTCTGTCTTGGAGTGTGGGGACTGGTCTATGCCTACACACCGGAGCTGTATCCCACGTCGCTCAGGGGGACTGGAAACGGAGCAGCGGGAGTATGGGCAAGGATAGCGGGTATAATAGCTCCTTACTACACAGGCTTCATGATGGAGAAAGGAAAAAGCATCGCGGAAACCCTCGCATGGATCTCCGCGATGGCAATGTTTGCCGGTGTGATCGTTCTGATGTTTGGAAGAGAAACAAAGGGGAAATACGTGGATTAATCTGGAACAACGGTGCTTCCCACGTCTTCTCCCTTCAGCGCTTTCAGAAGAGTTCCTGGTTCGAAGAAATTGATCACTTTCACTGTGATCCCAAGCTTCTTACACAGTGCGAAGGCTTCGGCGTCCATGACCTTGAGCCCCATTTTCATCGCTTCTGAGAACGTGAGATGAGGGATCTTCTTAGCATCGGGAAATTTCTTTGGGTCTTTATCGTACACACCATCCACTTTTGTGGCTTTCACCACCAGTTTTGCTTTCATCTCCTGGGCTCTCAGAACGGCTGCCGTGTCCGTTGTGAAAAATGGATTGCTCGTACCTCCAGCGAAGATCAGAATGCTGTTTTCTCTTAGGGCAGATTCTATAGAATCGTAGTTCACCCTTTCCACATCCGGAAGATTCACTATCTGTGAATAAATTCGAGCTTTCAATCCGGATCTTTCGAAGATGTCTTTCAAATATATGGAATTCATCACCGTCCCGAGAAGACCGATCTGATCGGCCCTTGCCATGGTGAGATTCTTCAGCTCGACACCCCTGAAAAGATTTCCCGCTCCTACAACGATGCCTATTTTGAAACCTTCCTCGATGGCGCTTTTAATCTCTTTGACTATGTAGTCCACTCTTTCTGGATCGAAGCCTCTGCCTCCTTCTCCCGAGAGTGCTTCCCCACTCAGCTTCACCAGTACTCTCATGATCCATACCTCCAAAAAAAGGGTGAGCATTTCGCTCACCCTCTTTTATATGTATTGTTGGTCAATTTTCGTAACCTTCTCCTATTTCGTATCTTGTGAACCTCGAAACCCTGATATTCTCCCCTGTTTTCGCTATGAGTTCGTTTATGAGATCTTTTACCTTTTTTGTATCGTCGAATATGTAGGTCTGTTCGTAGAGACACACCTGTTCAAAGAATTTCTCGAGCTTTCCTTCTACGATCTTTTCCACGATGTTTTCAGGTTTATCTTTTATCTGAGCTCTGTAGATTTCTTTCTCTTTTTCTATGACTTCCGCCGGGACGTCCTCTCTTCTGACGTACAGAGGCTTCATTGCGGCAACCTGTTTTGCGAGATTGTAAGCGAGTTCCTTGAACTCATCGGTTCTGGCCACGAAGTCCGTTTCACAGTTCATTTCGAGCAGGACACCTATTCTTCCGTTGAAGTGAACGTACGCAACAATGATTCCTTCTTTGGTGATTCTTCCAGCTTTCTTTTCAGCTGTCGCGGCACCCTTTTTTCTAAGAATTTCCACCGCTTTTTCCATATCACCGTTGGATTCCTCAAGGGCTTTTTTACAGTCCAGAATACCTGCACCTGTCATTTCTCTGAGCTTCTTGATTAGGTCCATGGATATTTCCATTTCACTTTCCTCCTTTCTTAGTCTTCGCCCTGATCTCGTAAGAATTTGGATCGTGCCAGCCATAATCCAGGTTTAGTTTTACTTTGAATTCCTTTTGAAGCTTTTCTAAATCTTCCTTTTTGAAGTATCCTGACATGTTTGGGTGAACTTTCAATGTTACTTCCTCAAAATTCTTCAATTTTTTCAAATCTTCTCTGATCCTCTTGAGCAGGATCTTTTGAGAAAGCACCTTCCCTGTTCCCGAACACACAGGACACCGGGTGAAAAGAAGTGTATCCAGAGGTCTTGTCGTTCTTTTTCTTGTTATTTCCAGAAGCCCAAGGTTCGTGAATCCAAAGATTTCAATTCTTGTTCCGTCTCTTTTTGCAACCTCTTTGAATCGTGAGAGAAGCTTTTCGTAACTCTTCGGATCTTTCTGCTTTATGAAATCTATCACCACGATTCCTCCAATGTTTCTGAGTATCAACTGACGAACGATTTCTTCGATGGCTTCCATGTTCGTTTTCAAAGCGAGTTCCTCCTGGTTTTCGGCGTCTGTGTAGCTTTCCGAGTTTACATCTATGACGGTGAGCGCTTCTGTTCGATCTATGACGATGTTTCCGCCACTTTTCAGTGGAACAGTGCGAGAAAGAAGTTTTTTCAAGCGTTCGTAAACAGAAAACTTTTCAAACAGGTCGCCTTCTACGTACTCGAGTTCCGGTTTTTTCGGAAGATTTTGAAGATATTTCTGTAAGGTCTCAAGAAACGATCTGTCGTTGTAAATCAATCTGTCTATCTTCGAATTCACCTTTTCTTTGATGATCTGTTCTACAGGATCTTCTTCGTGTAGCAATTTCGGTTTTCTCGACCTTCTGAACTTTTGAAGTACCTGGTTCCATTTTTCCAATGCCCTTTCGAAATTCTTTATGATCTCCTCTTCGTCCACACCTTCCGCTGCTGTCCTCATTATTACACCGACACCGTATTTCTTCCTCAGAGAAAAAGCTGTAGTTCTCAATCTGCGTCTTTCTGAAGCATCTTCTATCTTTCTTGAGACACCTATCACCTTTTTAAAAGGAAATATGACAACGAATCTGTCGGCTATCCCTATCTGGGTTGTTACCTGAGGTCCTTTTTTCCCCGAGGCATCCTTTTTCACCTGTACGAGTATTTTCTGACCTTCTTTCACTTCTTGCCCTTTCAGAACAACTTCTTTGTAGACCTCGTTTATCTCATTGAGTTTCAAAAAGGCGTTCCTGCCCTTTCCAATCTTCACAAAAGCTGCTTCGAGTCCTGGTACGATTTTTTCGATCCTTCCAAGGTAAATTTTCCCTGCGATCGTTTCTATCTCATCGAAAAAGATCTCTTCGAGTTCTCCATCGTTCATTACAGCGTAGGACAGACTGTCTGATTGAACATTCAGAAGAAATTCTCTTATATCCTTGACACCTCCGATTTACTCTGCCATCTCAATGAGGTGGATCTCTCCATTTTCGTCCTTATAGAGAAGATTTATTTCACCAGTATTGACGTTTCTGAAAACGAGAAATCGGTGGTTCAACTCATCCATCTGCATGACTGCTTCATCGAGATCGAGGTTGAGAAGAGAAACTCTTTTTATCGAAGAAATCTTATCGGATGGAGAAAATTCACCGTGTTCTTCAAGAGGTGTTTCAGTGGGTATAGACTTTCTATGGGAGTGGTTCTTCAGCCTTTCTTTCAGTTTTTTCACCTGTTTTTCCAGAGCATCCGAGGCGAAGTCTATCGCGGTGTAAATGTCCGGATGCCTTTCTTCCACATTGATGATGTTCCCTTTCAGATTCATATTGAACTTAACCACGTATTGATTCTTTCCATCTTTTTCTATTCTCACGTCAAAGGAGACGAGTTCATCATCGTAGATCACTCTGTCAACTTTATCGAGCCTTTTTTCCAGATAGTTCTTGATGGCTTCGGAAATCTCTACACCCTTTCCCGTTATCCTGTACTCCATAAAAGCACCTCCCTTACAGTATGAATACACCTGCTCCGAACATCTTGGGACCAGAATGAACAGCGAGGGTGGGAGGCAACCTCACGATGTCCACCCTTTCGATGTGTTCGTCTTTCAGTTTTTCTTCTATTTCAAGAATGATCTCTTTCATTTCTTCTCCAGCATAGGCAAGCCCCAGCATTTTTCTTCCGTCCGTTTTCAGATCCTGAACGATTTTCTCTACAACATTCTTTAAGCCACGTTTTTTCGCCACCACTTTGAGTTCTCCATCTTCAATGCTCAGAATGGGGTGTATCTTTACGAGATTTCCGAGCATTCCTGTTATCGTCTTTACCCTTCCGCTCTTCATGAGATAATCGAATTCCAGCACTGAGAATCGGATCTTTATTCTTTCGTTTACCTCCTGAACGACTTTTTCAAGATCTTCTCTGCCGTCTTTCACTGCTTCCATGAGTTTTAAAAGAACGTACCCCGCTCCTATGGAAAGCTGCTTAGTATCAATCACTCTGAACGTCACCGACGGGAACTCTTCTTTTAGACGTTCAGTTACACTCTTCATCACATTATAAAAAGCGCTCAGCTTCGAAGATAGATGAACGCAGTATATACGGGTACAACCTTCAGAGATTATATCACGAAGCACCCTCTCCATTTCAAGCGGAGAAGGAACGGATGTTCTGAAGTTTTTTGCCTTTCCAAAGAGACTGTAAAAAATTTCTCTATCGATGTCTGCACCGTCTGTGTACTCTTTATCGTCGATGTAGACCTTTATACCGATCGTTTTTACAGGAAACGGAAGTTCCCAGTCACCAACTGTAACGGCGCTGTCTATTACGAAGACTGGAAGAATCTTCTCACCCTTTCCACTCTTTCCCTCGCTTCTATGAATCTATCAGGGGAGATGTCTTCTTCTCTTCCGGCTTCTTCCGTGATTATGATCACATCTTTTCCATCGCAGAGCAGAAAACCACCCGCAACTTTCAGGCGGTATTCATCATCACCCGATTTTATCTTTACATCGCACACAGAGAGCTGTGCTACTATGGGAGCCCTCCTGGGGAGAATTCCCATGGATCCTTCCAGCGTTCTGAAAGAAATGAAATCGCTTTCTCTGTCGTACACGATCCCATAGGGTGTAACGATTTTTACCTTCACATTTTTCAACTCCTCATTTCTTTCGCTCTTTCTTTAACTTCGTCGATATTCCCAGCCATGAGGAACGCTTGTTCAGGTATATCATCGAGTTTTCCGTCGAGAATCTCCTTGAATCCCCTAATTGTTTCTTCGATGGGTACATATCTTCCAGGACGCCCTGTGAACCTTTCTGCAACGTGGAACGGCTGGCTGAGGAACCTTTGAATTCTTCTGGCACGGTGAACCACGAGCTTGTCTTCTGGAGAGAGTTCCTCTACACCGAGTATGGCAATGATGTCCTGAAGGTCTTTGTATCTCTGAAGAACTTCCTGAACCCCTCTTGCCACTTCGTAGTGTTCTCTTCCAACGATCGCTGGATCCAGAATTTTCGAGGAGGAATCGAGAGGATCAACCGCTGGATAAAGTCCAAGTTCTGCTATTCTTCGAGATAGAACCACCGTGGCATCCAGGTGGGCGAAGGTGGTTGCCGGTGCCGGGTCGGTTATGTCGTCTGCAGGAACGTATATGGCCTGAACGGATGTGATGGAGCCTCTCCTCGTTGAAGTGATTCTCTCCTGAAGTTCTCCCATATCGGTTGCGAGTGTGGGCTGGTATCCCACAGCAGACGGCATCCTTCCAAGAAGTGCCGAGACTTCACTTCCAGCTTGGACAAACCTGAATATGTTGTCTATGAAGAGAAGAACGTCTCTTCCTTCTACGTCTCTGAAGTACTCGGCGATGGTGAGGGCAGTGAGAGCCACTCTGAACCTTGCTCCCGGGGGTTCGTTCATCTGACCGAAAACAAGCACGGTGTTTCCAAGAACTCCGCTTTCCTGCATTTCGAGCCAGAGTTCGTTACCTTCTCTTGTTCTCTCCCCGACACCTGCGAACACTGAAAATCCCTTGTGTTCTATTGCGATATTTCTGATGAGTTCCATAACGAGCACAGTCTTTCCAACACCCGCTCCTCCGAAGAAACCGATCTTTCCACCCTTTGGGAACGGAGCGAGAAGATCGATCACCTTTATACCGGTCTCGAGGATTTCTATCTCCGTGGCCTGTTCTACAAGCTCAGGGGCTGGCCTGTGAATGGGCCACCTTTCTTCGGTTTTTATTTCTCCCGCTTCGTCGACAGGTTCACCTATCACGTTCAGGATCCTTCCAAGGACTTCTTTCCCTACAGGTGCTGTTATAGGAGCTCCTGTATCCACCACTTCCAGACCTTTGGTTAAACCATCCGTTGAATCCATAGCGACCGTTCTAACAACTCCGTCGCCGATGAGCTGTTCCACCTCAAGCACTACCTTCTGTCCCGTTTGGGGACTTACAACTTCGAGAGCGTTGTATATATCCGGAAGTTCCTCTTCAGGAAATCTCACGTCCACAACAGGTCCCATAATACTCACAATGAATCCTTTTGAACCCTTTGCCATACCATATCACCTCATTTTTCTATTTCCTTCAGAGCTTCCGCTCCCGTAACGATTTCTATGAGCTCTTGGGTGATCGAAGCCTGACGTGCTTTGTTGTAGGCCAGCGTCAGCTCCCTGATCACTTCCTGGGCGTTGTCTGTAGCGTTCTTCATAGCGTTCTGTCTTGCGTAGTATTCTCCTATCTTCGTCTGGAACATGAGTTCCATGAGCGTGGCCGAAAGATAGTAATGAAAGATCAGCGGTGCAATCTGCTCCAGGTGCGGTTCGTATTCGAAGTCCTCTCTCTTCTTTTCCTCCTTTTTGATGGGAAGAAGTTCGTGCACTTCCGGCTTCTGTACAAGAACGTTTTTGAAGCGGCTGAAAATCACTCTGACCCTTGCGGGTTCTCCATCGAGGAAGCTGAGAATATCTTCCACGATCGTAGAACCGTTTCTGAAGTCGGGTATTTCGTAGAATCTGTCGTACATTTTCAACACTTTTCTGTCCTTGAAATGGTTTATGGCTTTGAGGCCCACGAGTATGAGTTGTGGATCCCTGGATTCGGAGATCACTCTTTCTGCCTCTCTCAAGATTTCACTGTTGAAGGAACCACACAGTCCCATATCGCTTGTTATCACCACGATCAGGTCTCTGTTCCCTTCTTCAAAAAAGATCGGATCGAGAGATTCTGCTGGAATAAGAGACCACAATCTTTTCACTTCATCGTAGAAGGGCTTGAATTTTTGATACTCTGCTTCTATTTTCCTCACCTTCGCGCGCGCCACCATCTCCATAGCGCGCGTGATCTTCATCAGTGATTGTGTTGCGTTTATCTTTCTTTTTATCTGTAACATTCGACCTCTACTCATTACACATCACACCCTGAAAGTGGTTTTGAATTCTTCAATGGCTTTCTTGAGTTTTTCTTCCGTTTCCGAAGTCAGTTCTTTTTTCGTCTTTATGTCGTCGAGGATATCCTGGTGCTTTTCGTGCATAAATCTGAGAAATTCCTTCTCGAATCTTCTGACTTCCTCCACTGGGAGATCATCGAGGTATCCCCTGACACCTACGAAGAGAACGACGACCTGCTCTTCAACGGGCATAGGACTGTACTGTTCCTGTTTCAGAAGTTCCATGAGCCTCTGTCCTCTTATGATCTGGGCTCTGGTAGCTGGATCCAGTTCTGTGGCAAACTGAGCGAACGTTTCGAGTTCTCTGTACTGTGCAAGATCAATTCTCAACATACCGGCGACCTGTTTCATTGCTTTGATCTGTGCAGATCCTCCAACCCTGGAAACAGACAGACCAACGTTGATAGCAGGTCTCTGACCGGCGTAGAACAATCCGGGCTCGAGGTATATCTGACCGTCAGTGATGGATATCACGTTCGTCGGAATGTAGGCGGATATATCGTTCGCCTGAGTTTCAACGATGGGTAGAGCCGTGAGGGATCCTCCACCGAGTTTGTCGTTCAGTCTGACGGCCCTCTCAAGGAGTCTGGAGTGTAGATAGAAGATGTCCCCAGGATAAGCCTCTCTTCCCGGGGGCCTTCTCATGAGAAGTGAGAGCTGTCTGTAGGCGACGGCGTGTTTCGAAAGATCGTCATAGACCACGAGGGCATCCCTTCCGGAATATGCGAAGTACTCTCCCATGGCACAGCCCGCGTACGGTGCTATGTACTGGAGAGATGCTGGATCGGAAGCGGAGGCCACAACCACCGTTGTGTACTCCATGGCTCCGTACTGTCTGAGTTTATCGATGATCCTTGCAATAGCGGACTTTTTCTGACCTATCGCCACGTAAATGCAGTACACACCCTGCCCTTTCTGGTTGATGATGGTGTCTATAGCGATGGCCGTTTTTCCCGTCTGCCTATCTCCTATGATCAGCTCTCTCTGGCCCCTTCCAATGGGGATCATGGAGTCGATCGCCTTTATCCCTGTCTGAAGAGGTGTATCGACGGGTTTCCTGTAGATGACACCGGGGGCTTTTATTTCTATCGGTCTGAAGTTCTTTGCGTTTATTGGGCCCTTTCCATCGAGCGGTTCTCCAAGAGGATTGACGACCCTACCGAGGAGCTCTTCTCCAACCGGCACTTCTATGATCCTTTTCAATCTTCTGACGGTGTGCCCTTCTTTTATATCTTTGTATTCACCGAGTATGATGATACCAACGTTGTCCTCTTCCAGGTTGAAGGCGACTCCTTTGACTCCAGTTTCGACGAATTCCACGAGCTCACTCACCATCACCTTGTTCAACCCGTACACACGGGCTATGCCGTCTCCAACCTGGATGACCTTACCTGTGTCCTCGAGATCGATCTTCTCCTCAAAACTTTTTATCTTCTCTTCGAGAACCTTCGTGATTTCACCAGGATTTATTCTCAACTCATCTCACCCCTTTTGAGGGCTTCTCGGGCGATTTTCTTCAACCTGCCCTGAACCGTCGTATCCAGTCTGAATCCTTCGAATTCAACGAGAGCACCCGCTATGAGAGATTCGTCGATGGAAATATCGAAAACAGGATCTCTGAGAACGTACTTTCTCACGAACTTTCTGAGGAGAGAAAGTTCTTCATCTTCTGGGCTGTGGGCTATCGATAGATTTGCCGGAACTTTCTGCTCCGACAGGATCTTCTCGTACTCAAACAGTTCCCTGATGTTTCTCAACAGCTTTTGCCTTTTTCTCTCAAACACGAGCGTTAAAAATCGTTCCTGAAACTCATCCATTTCCTGGCCGAAACTTTTCATTATCTCTTTTATGAGAGAAATCTTCTTTTCTGGTTTCAAGATGGGATTGTCAAACAGTTCCCTGCTTGATTCGTAAATCTGGCACACAAGATCCAGGAATCTCAGGTATTCCTCTTCTTTTTCTTTTTCTATTGCAACGTTTAAAAGTGCTCTGGCGTACCTTCCCGCCACCGCAGAGAACCTCATGACTTTTCTATCTCCTCTTTGAGGATTTTGACGAGATACTCTCTTTTTGCTCTTTCATCCTGAAACACCTTTTGGAGAAGCTTGGTAGCGAGTATCACGGAGAGTTCCGCTGCTCTTTCCTGAACCTGTTCCAGAGCCTTTTTGTATTCAACTTCTATCTGTGTTTTTGCGGACTCTACGATGTTCTGCGCTTCTTTCTTTGCCTTTTCACGAGCTTCTTCAACGATCGCTTCGGCTTCTTTTCTGGCACTTTCTACGATTTCGTCTGCTCTCTGCCTTGCTTCGGAGAGAAATCTCTCAGCATCGGATCTCATCTTCTCGGCTTCTTCTTTCAACTGCTCAGCGCTTTTCAGGTCCTCTTCCACCTTTTTTCTTCTCTTCTCTGTCATTTCAATGAACGGTGTGTAGAGGAATTTGTTTAGAAAATACACCATGAGAACGAAGAGCATCAGCATTGCCGCTGAGGTCCAGTTTATCTCCAGAAAGCCCAAAGTTCTCCCCTCCTCACACCACGAGGAGGATCATGAAGGCTATGAGAAGAGAGTATATACCCGTTGTTTCGGCAACGGCGTCGGCAAGAAGCATCCTCGTGGTGATGGTACCGACCATCTCGGGTTGTCTCGCCATGGCGTCCATTGCGTGAGCTCCTATGTTACCTTCTCCTATTCCAGGACCGATGGCTCCTATTCCCATGCAGAGTCCTGCTCCGAGATATTTTCCAAGAAGCGCCAGTCCCTGAGCGAGATCTCCAAGATTTTCCATCTTTGACCCCTCCTTACGAAAGTTGTGAACTGATGTATGCGACCGCGAGCATACTGAACACGAACGCCTGAACCAAACCAACGAAGATGCCGAAGAATCCCCAGAAAATGATGGGAGCGAAGAAGTACTTTGTCATGTAAGAGAGGATGTAAACGAGTATTGCTCCACCTCCTATATTACCAAACAACCTCAGAGAATGGGAGATGGGTTTTGCCAGCTCGCCGATGAGGTTTATAGGGAACATAACCGGATTTGGATAGAACCAGGACTTCAGCCACTCTTTGAATCCCTTGGACTTTATGGCGAAAGCATGGCTGATGATGAGAACCATAACGGCGTAGGTGAGATTGGTGTTCAGGTCTCCTGTTGGTGCCGGCCAGGTGTCGTTGAAGAGTACTACCTTTTGAACAGCACCGGTTTCATCGGCGACCACACTCACGCCCGGCACCGCTCCACCTATTATGTTCGAGATGGTGATAAAGAGGAAAAGTGTGGTTGCAACTACAAAAGTGGGTTTCACAAATCGCTTATCTGGGATCGATTCGTCAACGATCTCGTAAAACATCTCGAGGATCGACTCCATGAAAGCCTGCTTTCTGTTTGGAATCATTTCGAACTTTCTCAGTCTGTACGCGAGCACTATTAGAAAGATCGCTATAGCCGTTCCAACGATGATGGTCATGGGATTGATCCTGAATCCGTTTATATCCACAATCCATCTTTTACCGAGACCACCGAAGATCTCTTCCATGGGTGTCCGTTTCAGCTGTTGGATGTTCAAGATGGCAACGAGAACGTAGAGGGAAATGAAGACAACGAGAAATATTTTCTCTTTTTTTGAGAACGTGATCTTCAATCCGTCCACCTCCAGGCTATGAAAGAGACTATCTTCAAATTCATCAAACCGAAGAAAACTCCCAGAAGAGTTTCAAAAGACACAAGACCACCCAGAAGAAGAAGCGCCGCGCTGAAGGTGTATCTTCCCAGGTATCCGAAGACCCAGCCTTTCGTGGTTCCCTTGGAAGCCATCTTTTCTATGTCGTTTTTCAAAGAGAAGAGATTCAATACGGCTCCAGCACTTCCAAGGAGTGGACCCCAGCTCTTTTCGAAACCGCTTATCAAGCCAAAAACGAGTGCTTCAACCATTCCCATTATCATTATCGTCACTGCCATCTTTTTTGTTAACCTTTTCACTTTTATCATACCTCTCAGTTTCTTTCAAAAGGATTTTGAAACCGTTATAGAATCCTGAAACAACTCCTAAAATTATAAAAACAAACAGTAAAATTCCGTTTTTGAAGGTCCATTTATCCAGATAGTACCCGATCAAGGCACCGACAGCGATGTTCGAAATGAGAGTCGTTATGAACATGACAACCATGTTGTACTTTCCAAAGTCCCTGAAAAGATTTCTCGAAATAGACATCACGCTCCGCTCTTCACCGAAAGGTGAAGATCGAAATCTTCTTCTGAAAATACAGAGATCGGAAGTTTCAAAACGGCGCCAAAACTCTTTATTTTGAGGTCCCTTCCACTCACCACGGTTGGCGGAGTGATATCCACATGTTTTCCAAGCTGCTCGAGTTTTACCGCCAGTTTCCCAGCTGTCATGTTTCCGAGTTCTCCTATCGCACTCAGGGCAAGTTCATCGAGTTGGTTGTACTCCATTCCACCCATCATAGCAGAAACCACTTTCAGTGCCGTCTCTGACGAGAAAGAATAGATGAGGCTACCTTCTATTCCGCCTGTTATTCCAATGACCGTCACCAACGAGTGGGGAATCTCTATGTGTGATACGACGCTGGGTTTTCCCGTTTTCGGTTCTATTCCCAGAACATCTCTGATGGTCTCATAAACCGATCTAATGAGGGAGTTCACGATTTTTGCATCCACGGACTATACCTCCTCACGACCATGTTTTGCCGATGGTTACATCCACTTCAAGCGGCACTGAAAGTTTCACCACGTTCATCATTCTGTCCTTCACCAGTTCGACGAGTGCGTCTTTTTCCTCGTCGGGTACTTCAAAAACCAGTTCATCGTGGACCTGTATGATCATTTTCGATTTCATTTTTCTTTTTTTCAGTTCTCTGTCTATTTCTATCATAGCCAATTTTATTATATCTGCTGCTGTGCCCTGTATGGGGGTGTTTATAGCAATTCGTTCTCCTTCGGACTGTATGTTTCTGTCCCTGGCCATGAGCTGTGGAATGTCCCTTTTTCTTCCGAACAGCGTTCTAACATAGCCTTTCTCTTTTGCTTCCGATACGACCTTCTGAATGTAGTCGCGCACCTTTGGATAGAGAACGAAGTAGTTGACAATCATCTTTTCTGCCTCTTTCACAGGTACTCCAAGCCTCACAGACAGACCATAAGGTGTTACACCGTATATGATAGAGAAGTTCACCATCTTACCAGCGCGGCGCATCTCTTCAGTTACCTCTTCGGGCTTCACGTTGAATATTCTGGAAGCCGTTAGAGTGTGGACGTCGATGCCTTCTTCGAACGCCCTCAAAAGATTCTCATCACCGCTGAGATGGGCGAGTATCCTCAGTTCTATCTGGGAGTAGTCGGCGCTGACGATCCACCAGTTTGGATCCTGAGGAACAATCGCTTTCCTGATTTCTTTGCCTTCTTCACTCTTCGTTGGGAGATTCTGAAGGTTGGGATCACTGCTGCTGAGTCTTCCGGTGGCAGTTCCCGTTTGATTGAAAGAAGCATGAATCCTTCCGGTTTTTGGGTTGACCATCTTTGGGAGGGCGTCTATGTAGGTTGATTTCAATTTCTGTATCTTTCTGTATTCGAGAATCAAAGGAATAATTTCATGTTCATTGGCAAGTTCCTCAAGAACTTCTATACGTGTTGAGTAATCTCCCGTTTTCGTCGTTTTACCACGTGGTTTTATACCGAGTTTTTCAAAGAGGATCCTTGAAACCTGCTTTGGTGAGTTTATGTTGAACGGTTCTCCGGCTATCCTGTATATTTCCTCTGCCAGTTCCTCGAGTTTCTTTCCGTACTCTTCTGAGAGTTTCTTCAGAAACTCTGTGTCCACATACACACCGTTCAGTTCCATCCGTGCAAGTACGTTCACAAGGGGCATTTCTATCTTGTAGAACACGTTCTCCAGATCCGTCTCGTGAAGTTTCAAACTCAGCATCTTGTAAAGCCTGTAGGTGATGTCCGCGTCTTCACAGGAGTAGTTCGCTGCTTTTTCCACAGGAACATCGACAAAACTGAAACCAAACAGCGGTGATGAGAAGGACATGAGTTCCTGGTAAGAGGTCATTTTGTATCCAAGAAACTTCAGTGCGAGATCGTCCAGATTGAACTTCTTTTCGTTCGGTTCAAGAAGATAAGCCGCTATCATCGTGTCAAAGTGTGGAGGGACAGGTTCAACACCCTTCACCATCAAAACTTTGTAATCGAATTTCAGATTTTGACCAACGATCTTTGCTCCAGGATCTTCCAGTATTTCTTTTAGCTTTTTCAAGACCTCTTTTTCATCCAGGTTCTGGGCGTTTCTGTGATGGAGTGGTATGTAGTACGCTTCCTTCGGTTTGAATGACAAGGAAATACCAGCAATGTCGCATTCGAAGGGATCGAGGGAAGACGTTTCAAGATCTATGGCAAACGAAGGGGTTTCTTTCAGCTTCTCTACGAGTTTTTCAAATTCCACCGGATCTTTCACTATTCTGTATCCAACAGGTTCGGACTCTTCGTACAGTTGGAGTTCCTTCATGATGGATGCGAATTCCAGTTCTTTCAAGAGTGACAGGAGTTTCTCTCTGTCGTGGCCCTGGTAGCGAAGTTCTTCCCAGTTTATTTCGATGGGAACGTTTGTTTCCAGAATCGCCAGCTTTTTGCTGAGAATGGCACTTTCTCTGTCCCGAAGCATGGTTTTTCTCGTCTTTTGAGGAAGTTCGTGAATATGATTCAGGATGTCTTCGAGGTCTCTGTATTTCTCGAGGAGCTGAACGGCCGTTTTTTCACCTATCCCGGTCACACCGGGGATGTTGTCTATTTCGTCTCCGGTTAGAGCCAGAAGATCGGGAATCTGATGGGGTTCAACACCGTATTTTTCCTTCACCTTCTGTGCATCGTAAAGTTCCAGGTCGGAGATCCCTTTTACGATTCGCCACACCTTGATCTTTTCGTTCACAAGCTGAAGCATATCTTTGTCACCAGTCACTATGAATATCTCGTCGAAAAGCGAAAGCCCCTTCACAGCCAGAGTGGCAATTATATCGTCTGCTTCGTATCCCTCTATCTCCAGCACCTTCATTCCAAGTGCTTCAACAAGTCTTTTTATGTACGGAAGTTGCTGGATCAGGAGATCCGGAGTCTTTGGTCTTTGAGCCTTGTAAGTCTCGAGGAGCTTGTGCCTGAAGGTAGCAGCTCTTTTGTCGAAAGCCACAGCAGCGTAGTCTTTCCCGACGATGATATGGTCTTTGATGAATCTCACCAGCATCCTCGCCACACCGTACGTGGCGTTTGTGGGAATGCCGGCGGAGGTGGAAAGCGATCTATCGAGCGCATAATACGCTCTGTAAGCCAGAGCGGTTCCATCAAAGAGAAATAGCCTCGCCATTTTTCTCCATCTCCCTCAGCTCTTCAAGGAAGCCAACAGCTCTTCTCAGGTGTGGTATCACGATGGAGCCACCAACCACAAGAGCGATGTCAAGGGCTTCGAATATCTCCTCGTCGCTCGCTCCCTCCTGAACACACCTCACGAGGTGGTACCTTATACAATCATCGCACCTGAGCACCGTGGATGCTACGAGCCCCATCAGTTCTTTGGTTTTCACATCGAGTTTTCCAGACCTGTAAACAGCGGAGTCGAGGTTGAAAAATCTCTTCGTGTTTAGAGTTCCACGGGATATCACTTTCTCGTTCAGCTCTCTTCTTGTTTCTACAAACTTTTTGTACTCCACGGTTTTTCACCTCAACTTCACGAAGAGTTCCACTTCGTCTGTGATAACCCCATCTATTTCTCCGCGTATCTTTCGATAGATCTCCGAATCGTTCAGCGTCCAGACGAGGACCAAGATTCCTTTTTTTCTGAAACTCCTCAAAACCTCCACCGCGTATTCTAACTCAAACGCCTGGTATGGAATGTGGAGTGAATAAGGACGTTCTTTTTCAACTCTCTCGACAAAGTTTTCGATACTTCCGTAGTTTTCTTCATCTATCAGATAGCCGTATTTTGTCCCCTTGAATTTCTCATCGAGAAGGTCCAGATCGAAAGAGGAGAATATCAGATTCTTCCTTTTTTTCGAAATTTCCAGAACGGCATCTGCCACTTCTCTTTCTTTTATCTCAACGTTAATGATTTTATCATCCGTGATGTTTTCGAACACTTCCCTAAGGGTGGTCATTTTCCCATCTGTTAATTCTTTCAGTTCTGACACGGTGGCATCTCTTATCTTCACGTCCAGACCGAACAGTCTTTTCAAATCTTCATCGTGTGAGACGACAACTTCCCCATCTTTCGACAACCTCGCGTCCAGTTCCACCCCATCTGCTCCCGCTTCTATCGCCTTCATAAGTGCTTCGAGAGTGTTTTCAAGGTATTTTGCGGAGTATCCTCTGTGACCCAGAACGATCACCGTTTCATCTCCTCGTAGACTCTGTAAACGTGCTTCACGAATTCTTCTACACCGTTCTTTCCCTCGACAACGAAGAGCCAGTTTTTTCTCCACCAAGCAATGATCTTCTTTCCATCCGATACTGTGGAGAATTTTCCCATGTTGGGCAGGTCCAGAACACTTCTTATAGACACAAACCCAGCTCTGCTGTTCAGCTTCTTCCAAATCTTCTTCGCTTCTTCGCCTTTGTAGACGTAGAGGAAAACAGGGCCGTAATCTGTCTCAAAAACCGCAACTTTGCCCTTCATTTCTACACCTTCATAGCTGTCTATCTCTTTCACATCTGACAATATGTGATCTCTGGTCTCCAGGACAAAGATGGCTGTATCCAGGGAGTAAGCCTCCGGTGGTACCACTACTTTTAAGACGGTGCAGGAAGGAAGCGTCAGGAACACAACAGCAAAGAAGAACAGAGTACGCTTCACTTTTCTTCCTCCTCTCCTATTTTCAGAAGAGCCAGGAACGCTTCCTGCGGTATGGTAACCTGTCCGATTTCCCTGAGTTTCTTTTTGCCTTCTTTTTGTTTTTCGAGAAGTTTCATTTTCCTCGTCACATCTCCACCGTAACATTTCGCCAGAACGTCTTTTCTGAGCGCTTTTATGTCCGCTCTTGCTATTATTCTGCCGTCAGCCTTAGCCTGAATGGGAATTTGGAACTGGTGGCGTGGAATCAGATCTTTCAGTTTATCCACCATCTTTCGGGCTATCTGGTACGCTTTCGAGCGATGTGCTATGAACGACAATGCATCGACGGGTTCTTTGTTTACGAGTATGGTAACCTTCACCAGGTCGCTTTTTCTGTACTCTTTGAACTCGTAATCCATGGAAGCGTAGCCTCTGCTCACTGCTTTCATCTTGTCGAAGAAATCGTATATTATCTCGGCAAGCGGAGCATAGAATCTGAGGATGACCCGGTTTTTTCCAGCGTTCTCGGTTATTCTGAGTTCTCCTCTCTTCTCATTTTGAACGAGATTTATTATCGCTCCAATGTATTCACTCGGTGTGATGATCGAAAGATCAACGTACGGTTCGTACGCCTCCAGTATTTCACCTTCATCGGGAAATTTGGAAGGATCTGTGATCTCTATTTCCTCGCCGTTTCTGAGTTTCACCTTGTATCTGACGTTCGGTGCGGTGAGAATGACGGCAAGGTCGAATTCTCTCTCTATTCTTTCTCGCACCACTTCCATATGAAGTGGCCCCAGAAAACCACATCGAAAGCCAAAGCCCATAGCCGGAGATATCGTGGGCTCGAAATACAGTGCAGAATCGTTGAGTTTCAACTTTTCGAGTGCCTTTCTAAGTTCTTCGTAGTATTCGGGAAGTCCTGGAAACATCCCGGCGAAAACCATCGGTTTTATCTCTCTGTATCCTGGAAGAGCTTCATCAACTGGATCATTCGCCGATGTGATCGTGTCCCCCACTCGCGCGTCCGACACCTCTTTTATTCCTGCGATGATGTATCCCACTTCACCTGCGCTGAGTGAATCCACTGGTTTCATCTCTGGCAAAAACACTCCTACTTCCTGGACTTCGTAAACCTTCCTGTTGGAGAAGGTCATTATTTTATCACCGGGTTTTACCTGTCCATCGAAGAGACGAACATGCACGATCACGCCTTTGTAGTTGTCGTATTTTGCGTCGAATATGAGCGCCTTGAGTTTACCGTTGATATCTCCCTTCGGAGGAGGAACCCTTTTGACGATGGCTTCGAGGAGTTCTTTCACACCCGTTCCTTCCTTGGCACTGACGAGCAGGATCTCATCTTCACTCGCGCCGAGAAGGTCCTTTATTTCGAGAGCGGTTTCTTCAATGTTTGCATTCGGAAGATCTATCTTGTTGATCACCGGAATTATCTCCAGATCATGCTCTATGGCAAGATAGGTGTGGGCAACTGTCTGAGCTTCCACTCCCTGTGTCGCATCGACAAGCAAGATGGCACCTTCACAGGCCGCCATGCTTCTTCCCACTTCGTAAGAAAAATCCACATGTCCCGGTGTATCTATGATGTTTATCTCGTAGATGTTCCCATCTTCTGCTGTGTACATGACCTTCACCGGCTGGGCTTTTATGGTGATTCCTCTTTCTCTTTCTATATCCATCATATCCAGGTACTGCTCTCTCATTTTTCTTTTGTCCACCGTGTTTGTGATTTCAAGAATCCTGTCCACCAGAGTCGTCTTTCCATGATCGATATGCGCTATTATACATATGTTTCTGATCAGGTCGGGTCTGTACACTCCTCGATCACCTCCGGAAAAATTAACCTCTCTTTTGAATTTTACCATTTCGTTTTTTCATAAAGGGTGTGATATACATTCATGAGGAGGTGATAACGTGAAGAGAATCGACCTGAACGGTTTTTGGAACGTCAGGGATAATGAAGGGAGATTTTCACTTGATGGAACTGTGCCAGGAGTTGTTCAGGCAGACCTGGTCAGAGAAGGTCTCCTTCCACACCCGTACGTTGGGATGAACGAAGATCTCTTCAAAGAAATAGAAGACAGAGAGTGGATCTACGAAAGGGAGTTCGAGTTCAAAGAAGATTTAAAAGAAGGGGAACGTGTCGATCTTGTTTTTGAGGGTGTTGATACGTTGTCAGATGTCTATCTGAACGGTGTTTACCTTGGAAGCACTGAAAACATGTTCATTGAGTATCGCTTCGATGTCACGAACATATTGAGAGAAAAGAATCACCTGGAGGTGTACATAAAATCTCCCATCAGAGTTCCAAAAGCTCTCGAGCAGAACTACGGAGTTCTCGGCGGACCAGAAGATCCCATTAGAGGCTACATAAGAAAAGCCCAGTACTCGTACGGATGGGACTGGGGCGCCAGAATCGTCACAAGTGGTATATGGAAACCCGTTTACCTCGAAGTGTACAGAGCACGTCTTCAGGATTCAACGGCTTATCTGCTGAAACTTGAGGGTAAAGATGCCCTTGTGAGGGTGAACGGTTTCGTATACGGGGAAGGGAATCTCAGTGTAGAAGTCTTTGTGAACGGTGAGAAGACAGGGGAATTTCCCGTTTTCGAAAAGAACGGAGAAAGACTCTTCGATGGAGTGTTCCACCTGGAAGATGTGAGGCTCTGGTATCCGTGGAACGTGGGGGAACCGTACCTGTACGATTTCGTCTTCGTGTTGAAAGACTCAAACGGAGAGATCTACAGGGAAGAAAAGAAAATCGGTTTGAGAAGAGTCAGAATCATTCAGGAGCCCGATGAAGAAGGAAAGACTTTCATATTCGAAATCAACGGTGAGAGAGTCTTCGCGAAGGGTGCCAACTGGATTCCCTCGGACAACATCCTCACGTGGTTAACAGACGAAGATTACGAAAAGCTCATCAAAATGGCGAGGAGTGCCAACATGAACATGCTCAGAGTCTGGGGAGGAGGTATTTACGAGAGAGAGATCTTCTACAGACTCTGTGATGAACTCGGTATCATGGTATGGCAGGATTTCATGTACGCGTGTCTTGAATATCCGGATCATCTTCCGTGGTTCAGAAAACTCGCAAACGAAGAAGCAAGAAAAATTGTGAGAAAACTCAGATACCATCCTTCCATTGTTCTCTGGTGCGGAAACAACGAAAACAACTGGGGATTCGATGAATGGGGAAATATGTTCAGAAAAGTGGATGGTATAAATCTCGGAAACAGGCTTTATCTTTTCGATTTTCCAAAGATCTGTACTGAAGAAGACCCATCCACTCCCTACTGGCCGTCCAGCCCTTACGGCGGCGAAAAGGCGAACAGCGAAAAAGAAGGAGACAGACACGTCTGGTATGTGTGGAGTGGATGGCTGAACTACGAGAACTACGAAAAAGACACCGGAAGGTTCATCAGTGAGTTTGGATTTCAAGGTGCTCCCCATCCAGAGACGATAGAGTTTTTCTCAAAACCTGAGGAAAGAGAGATATTCCATCCTGTCATGCTGAAGCACAACAAACAGGTGGAAGGTCAGGAAAGGTTGATCAGGTTCATATTCGGGAATTTTGGGAAGTGTAAAGATTTCGACAGTTTTGTGTATCTGTCCCAGCTCAACCAGGCGGAGGCGATCAAGTTCGGTGTTGAACACTGGCGAAGCAGGAAGTACAAGACGGCTGGTACTCTCTTCTGGCAGCTCAACGACAGCTGGCCGGTTTTCAGCTGGTCCGCAGTCGATTACTTCAAGAGGCCCAAAGCTCTCTATTATTACGCGCGGAGATTCTTTGCGGAAGTTCTACCCGTTTTGAAGAAGAGAGAAAGCAAAATAGAACTTTTGGTGGTGAACGATCTGAGGGAGACGAAGGAGGTCTCTCTCAGGCTTGCGGCCTATGAGAGGACGGGAGAAAAAGTATTCGAGAAGACTTACAGAACTGTACTTCCAGCAGACGGTGTGTGTTCGGTTGATAGAATTGAATTGCCCGATGATCTTTTCTTCTTCGTCGAGGCGGAAATTGATGGGGTTAAATACAGAAACTACAGGGTTTTCAGAAAGTGGCGCGATCTGGAACTTCCAGATCCGGAGATTTCGCTTGAGGACATGGGAGATTTTATAGAATTGACAGCGAAAAGCCCCGCTTTTGGTGTCAAGATTCTCTCCGATGAAGTACCTGAGGACGATTTTCTGTTCCTGGAACCGGAAAAGAGTATCACGATAAAGAAACCAGATGGAATAAGAGGAGTGAAATCTCTGTATGATTATTTGAAATGATGAAAAGCCCCTTCGGGGGCTTTCATTTTACTGTTTTGTTTTTGATTTGAAGTATGAGTTGTTTCAAACGATTGGCCTTTCTGTAATCTTCGTTCTTTATCGCCTCATTTAACTTTCTTTCGAGGAAAGTGATTTTTCTTTCATTTTCAAAGTTTTCTTTCTCTTGATCTGACCAGATTTTTCCGAACATTTCCTCCAGGATTTTCAGGGGAGCCTCCACGAAAATCGTCATCTCTCCTTCGTAGGAAAGATGTCTGTTTCTTCTCCTTGAGTCCTCTGAGGGAGATGGGATGTTCTTGAAAGGAATACTCTCTTTCAGAACATCCATCAAGCATTTCTGACAGTATGCGATCTCCTTTTCTACACCGTCGAAATCCACTTTATATGACTTTGAAGTTTCCTGTCCACACTTCAAACATTTCATACTCTCACCTCTAAGGAGTTGTAGATAGACATTGCTTTTTCTGTTCCTTCGATGAGAATCACCTCAAGGGCTTCTTTCATCACTTCAAACACTTTGTTTAGTATAATCCACTCCTCGTCTGAGAATTCTCCCAGCACGAAATCTACAAGATCCATTCCTTCTGGTTTATCACCTATTCCTACCCTTATACGCTTTATCTCCTGTGTTCCGAGCGCCTGTATGATGGATTTCATACCGTTGTGTCCACCGTCGGAACCTTTCTTCCTGATGCGGATCCTTCCAAGTTTCAAACTCACGTCATCGTACACCACTATTATATCATCCGGGCTGGCGTTGAAGAATTTCAAAACGTGGGGCATCGCCAAACCGCTGAGGTTCATATAGGTCAATGGTTTCACCAACGCCACGTCGTTTCCGGCCAGCTTGATTCTGCTCCACGCGAAATATTTTTCAGTTTTCCAGTCTTTGCTTTTCAAAAAGTCCAGAAACAGAAAACCCACGTTATGCCGGGTGAAGGCATAACGTGGGCCTGGATTCCCCAGACCAACGACAACCATGCGTTATTCCTCTTCTTCTTCCTTTCTCTTTATAACTTCAGGTTCTGCGGTTTCTTCCGCTTCTGTAGTTTCTTCAATCACCACTTCTTTCGGAACGAGAACAGAAACAACCACTTCTTCATCTCCGAGAAGGCACTTAACACCTTCTGGAAGTTTCAGATCTCTTGCGTAAATCACGTCTCCAAGATCGAGAGAAGAAACGTCCACTTCTATTTCCTGCGGAACGTTGTCGGGATCGGTTTCAACAGGTATCTCTTCGTGGAACACCTCGAGGAAGCCACCCTTTTCAACACCAACTGGTTTTCCAACAACTTTGAGAGGCACATTGATCCTCATTCTATGGCCTTTTGTCGGTTCATAGAAGTCGAGGTGAACGACCGTTTCAGAGACCTTGTCCCTCTGAATCATCTTGAGAAACACGGTCTTTTCCGACACCGTGTTTCCCTGATCGTCTTTGATTATCAATTGAATGGGGGTTGCTTCGGAAATGGTGTGGAATACCTTCTCGAGGACCGATCTCTTGATTTTCACGGGTATAGGTTCAGTTGCTGGTCCATACACTACCGCTGGTACTTCTCCATTCCTTCTAAGACGCCTCGCTTCTCTTTTTCCCTTCACTTCTCTCACTCTTGCTTCCAGACTTACCATCTTTTCTCCCTCCCGTAGGTCTTCGCATTGTCATCTGAAGAGTGTGCTCACAGACAGATGTTTCCTTATTCGCATGATGGCTTCTCCTATGAGATTCGCTACCGAGATCACCTTAACCTTTTCTGGAAGATCTTCATGATATATCGTGTCGGTTATATACACGGTGTCTATCGAGGAATTTTCTATCCTCTCCAAGGCTCTATTGGAGAAGACGCCGTGTGTTGCACATGCTATGATCTTCTTTGCGCCTGCATTTTTCAGAGCCTCTGCACCCTTCACTATAGAGTGAGCAGTATCTATTATATCATCGAACATGATAACCACTTTATCCTTAACCTCTCCTATTATGTTGACCACTTCCGCAACGTTATCACTCGGCCTTCGTTTATCGAGAATCGCAAGAGAGGTTTTCAATCTTTCAGCCATTCTCCTTGCCCTTCTCACACCACCCACGTCAGGTGAAACAACCACAGTTTCTTCAGGAACGATGTTTTCTCTTTTGAGAAGTTCCTCTGCGAAGACGGGATAGCTCCAGAGATTGTCAACGGGAATGTCAAAGAACCCCTGTATCTGTTCCGCGTGGAGATCCACCGTCAGAACGCGGGTCGCTCCAGCCACAGTGATGAGGTTTGCAACCAACTTGGCACTGATGGGATCTCTTCCCTTTGCCTTCCTGTCCTGTCTTGCGTATCCGTAGTAAGGGATCACGACAGCGATGGTGTTGGCTGATGCTCGTTTGAACGCATCGATCATTATGAGAAGTTCCATGAGGTTTTCGTTCACCGGAGGTGAGGTGGGCTGAATGAGAAAGATATCGTGTCCCCTCACCGTTTCGTTTATACGGACGTTTATCTCTCCATCGGCGAATCTTCCAACCTCACAGTCACCGAGTTGAAGATTCAGGTAATTCGCTATCTTCTCGGCCAGAGGTCTGTTGGCGTTTCCAGAAAAAATTTTCATTTCGTTTGAGAAAGACATATCATTCCTCCTTTCTCTTCTTCAATGCCCAACCTTCTTTCACAACCTGCCTTGCTCTACCCAGACCAAGGGAATACGGTGGAACGTCCTCTGTTATCACCGATCCCGCTCCTATCAAAGCTCCTTTCCCAATACGAACGGGTGCCACCAGAGACGAGTTGCTTCCTATGAAGGCTCCATCTTCAATGAAAGTGGGATTCTTTTTCTTGCCATCGTAATTACAGGTGATTGTTCCTGCGCCTATGTTTACATTCTTTCCGACGAACGCGTCCCCTATGTAACTGAGGTGTTGAGCTTTTGTCCCCTCTCCAATTGTACTTTTTTTGATTTCAACAAAGTTTCCAATTTTTGAAGATTTCTTCAAAATCGTTCCTTCTCTCAACCTTGCAAACGGACCAACGGAGACATCGTCTTCTATCACACTCATGAAGCATTCAGATCTTGTGATCTTCACGTTGTTTCCTATCTCACAATCAACTATTCTTGTCATAGGTCCTATCTCGCAGTTTTCTCCCACACGAGTCCTGCCTTCTATGAAAGTCATAGGGTGAATGACGGTGTCCATGCCGATTTCGACAGAGTAGTGAATGTAAGTGGTGGCCGGATCTATGATGGTAACACCGTTCTCTAAGAGCTCTTCTATTTTCCTCATCCTGAGCTGTTCCTCGAGCCAAACAAGGGTTTTTCTGGTGTTCACTCCGGTTATTTCAAGCAGGTCATCAGTTTTTACAACCTTCACTTTTTCGGCAAGATTAACTGCATCTGTGAGGTAGTACTCCCCCTTTGCGTTCTCGTTTTTTATCTCCGGGAGTACTTTTAAAAGAAAATCACCGGAGAACACGTAAAATCCGGTGTTGATCGTGGTTACACCTTTCAGTTCCTCTGGCAAGTCTGCGTCTTCTATTATTCTGTATTTGCTTCCATCCTGTATAACTCTACCGTACCCGGATGGGTCTTCGAGATCAGCCACTAAGATGGTCACGTCTGCACCTTTTCTGTGCTCTTCGATCATTCTTCTCAAAGTGTTTTCACTTATGAGAGGAACGTCTCCGTAGAGAATCAAAACGTCATCTCCTGGTTCGATGAAATCTTTTGCACACATCACAGCGTGTGCGGTGCCCAACTGCTCTTCCTGAACGAAGACATCCACCCACTCTGGAAGATTTTTTCTAACCATTTCCGCTTCAAAACCGAGTACAACACCGACCTTCTGCGCTATTTTCCCGGCTGTTTCAACCACCCACTCTATCATGGGCTTTCCAGAGAGTGGGTGTAGCACTTTGGGAATCTTTGATTTCATCCTTGTACCTTTTCCCGCTGCGAGAACGAGGGCTCTCATGCTTTCACCTCTTAAAACCAGTTTCTCTCTTCAAGATCGAGCTCGCTCATTTCCCCTTTCAGAAAGAGTTCCATTTCCTCTCTGGTCAGATCTTCCTCCACAAAAACCCTTTTTTCTCTCGGATAATCCTCGAAAACACGGTGAATTATGGGTTTTTGAGAAATTTCCATGGCAAACAATATCATTCGGAGAGCTTCGTTTATTTCATCGTCTGAGTACTTCCTTCTGAGCTGGTGTATGTGTTTTCCAACGAGATCAAAGAGATCTTCCTGGGTTTCTTCGAGGACACTTAGAATCTCGTCCAGAACGCTCACACTCTCTCCTCCAGCATCTTCTTGAATTGCAAAGCGTTTATTGCTGCCTGACCTTTGTAACAGTTGTTGAAGAAAACGTAGGTTTCCTTCACTCTTCGGGAAAGTTCTACGACATCTTCAAAAAGAGTTTTCAATTCTTCTTCACTGTAGAAATAATCGTACCTTTCTTCACCTTCGGCTTCGAACCACCTTTCGTTCCTTCCATGGAATCTGAAGTAAGCGTAATCAGTCGTTGTGATGGGACGATAGGGGAACAATCCGGAAAGTTTCGGTTCGTCCACCACCACAAAGGTTATACCATGATTTCTCAAGAATTCGTATGTTTCTTTTTTATTCCAAGAGTAGTGTCTGAATTCCACAGCGAGTTCGTACGGGTAGCTTTCTCTCAATTTTTCAAGATATTCCATGTTTTTTCTGGAGAATTTGAAAGAGAATGGAAACTGTGCTAAAGTCATCTTTAGTCTTTGTTCTTCTATTAGAGGTTCTATTTGACGTGTAAAGTTTTCCATGTCCTCTTTAGGATCTTTTTCCTCTTTCCAGAGAACGTGCGTGACGCTTGCTGGTGTCTTTACGGTAAAATAGAAATCGGGAGGGGTCTTTCTCAACATCTGAACAAAAGAGCGCCACGATGGTTGTGTGTAATAGGTGAAGTTGAGTTCCACGATTCTGAATCCGAGTACCGCCCAGTAGTATTTCAGGAATTGGGAAGGTTTCAGGTGTTCAGGGTATACCACTCCTTTCCAGTCTTCAAAGGAAAAACCACTCGTTCCTACGTATACCATTCGATGTGTCTCCTTCCGGAGGGATTCAGTATGTATTGTACAACACTGTGGAGGAACAGAAAATGAAACATTTGCGATTTGAAAATTTGAGCGAAGAACAGTTGAAAAGGCTCGCAAAAATTCTCACCGAGAATCTTGAAGGTAGAGAGGTGGTTATACTCTCCGGAAATCTTGGAGCCGGAAAAACAACGTTTGTGAAGGGTATGATCAGAGCGATAGGCCTCGATGAAAAAATAGTGAAGAGCCCCACTTTTACCCTTATGAACGTTTATCCGGGTTTGAAGACAATATACCACCTCGATCTTTACAGACTTCAGGGTACAGACTTTCTCAACCTCGATGTTGAAGACATACTGGAGGACGAAGACGGAATCATGGTGGTAGAGTGGGGAGATCTGTTCGAAGAATTCTGGCCTGAAGACTCGATAAAGGTGAAGATAGAGATAGCGGACGAGAGTCACAGAAACGTGGAGATCCTCATACCTGAGGAGGTGAACTTTCTTGCCGAGAAAATCGAAAGATACCGAAAAGAGCTTCAAAATACTTGAGAAGTACGCCAATCAGCAGGAAAAAGAGCTGGAGATACCCGATGGCTTGCCGTGTATTCCCTTGAGAAACGGGATGGGTGTCTTTCCGAACACCGTTGTTCCCTTCTACGTGGGAAGGACGGGTTCCCTCATAGCGCTCGAAGAAGCTATGGAAAAGTACAACAGGCTTCTTTTTGTGGTAAATCAGAAAGATCCATCTGTTGAAACACCAGAGCCGGAAGACCTCTACAAGGTAGGAACGGTTGTGAAGGTTCTTCAGATAATGAAACTCCCAGATGACACGTTCAAGGTGCTCGTGGAAGGGCTGGAGAGAGCACAGATAGAAGTATTCATCTCGACTGATCCGTTCTTCCTCACGAAGATAAAGATACTGAAGGTGAAATACAGAAAAACAAAGAAACTCGAAGCACTCATGAGGAGTGTCAAAGACAAGGCAATCAGGTATTTCAACCTGACCCACAGGTTTCCTCAGGAGACACTCGTTACCCTGAAAGAAATGCAGGATCCGGACAAACTGGCAGACTTCGTTGCTTCGATTCTTCCCGTTCCTCTGGAGACGAAGCAGGAACTCCTCGAAACAGTCCATCCACTCGAACGTCTCGAGAAGATACTATCGATACTGGTGAAAGAAATCGAGATACTCGAGATAGAAGAAGAAATTGAGAAAAAGGTGAAGGATAGAATAGAGAAAACCCAGAGAGAATACGTACTCCGAGAAAAGCTAAGGGCTATAAAAGAGGAACTCGGAGCAGAAGAGGAACTGGAGATCAAAGAGTTCTACGAAAAGGTGGAAAAAGGAGATTACCCGGACTACGTTAAAGAAAAGGCCTACAAAGAAATTCAGAGGCTCGAGAAGATGTCACCCTACAGTGCCGAAGCGACGGTTGTCAGAACCTATCTTGACTGGCTTCTGAATCTTCCCTGGAACGTAACCACCGAGGATAGGCTCGATATAAAAGAAGCGAGGAAGATCTTGGACAAGAATCATTACGGACTCGAAGAGGTCAAGGAAAGAATACTGGAGTATCTTGTGGCCAGGAAGTTTTCGAAGAACCTCAAAGCTCCCATTCTCTGCCTTGTGGGACCTCCAGGGGTAGGGAAGACATCGCTCGGCAGAACCATAGCGGAGGCGATGGGAAGAAAGTTTGGAAGAATGTCCCTTGGAGGCCTCCGAGACGAGGCTGAGATAAAGGGGCACAGACGCACTTACGTGGGTGCGCTTCCTGGAAGGATAATACAGATCATAAGAAGGATGGGAACAAAGAATCCTGTTATTTTGCTCGATGAAGTGGACAAGATGGGGATCAGTTTTCAGGGCGATCCGGCATCTGCTTTGCTCGAAGTTCTCGATCCCGAACAGAACAAGGATTTCGTCGACCACTATCTCGAAGTACCCTTCGATCTCTCCCAGGTGCTGTTCATCACAACTGCGAACGTGCTCCACACCATTCCTCCCGCGTTGAGGGACAGGATGGAGATCATAGAGATACCCGGATATTCAGATCCAGAGAAGTATCACATAGCCAAGGATTACATAATACCGAAGATTGCCATGTCTTACAATCTATCAAAGGTGGAATTTTCTTCAGGAGCGATCAAAAAGATCATCAGAGAATACACAAAAGAGGCTGGTGTGAGAAATCTCGAACGAGTTATAGAAAAGGTGATAAGAAAGAGTCTTGTGAAGAATGAGAAGAAGTCTTTCAAAATAACCACTAAAGATGTTGAAGAGTTGCTCGGACCGCCTGTTTTCAAAGAAGAGGAAATCTTGGAAGAAGACACGATGGGGGCGGTCACAGGTCTTGCCTGGACTCCGATTGGTGGAAGTGTTCTCATCGTGGAGAGTTTGTTGCTCCCTGGAAAAGGCAATCTCATTTTAACGGGAAACATGGGTGATGTGATGAAAGAATCGGCCAGAATAGCCCTCAGTGTGGTCAGAAAGATGTGTGGAGAAGAATGCAGAGAAGTTTTCGAGAAGAACGACATCCACATCCACGTTCCGGAGGGAGCAGTTCCAAAAGATGGTCCTTCCGCTGGCATAACAATGACAGTGGCCTTGTACTCTGCCGTCGCCGGTAAAAAAGTCAAAAGGGATGTAGCCATGACGGGTGAGATCACGTTGAGGGGTAAAATACTTCCGGTAGGAGGTATAAGAGAGAAGCTGCTGGCGGCGAAGAGAGCCGGCATAAAAAAAGTGATCCTTCCTTCAAGAAACAGACCGGACGTGGAAAAGATACCGAAGGAATACCTGAACGGAATGGAGATCGTCTACTGTGACGAAATACAGGAAGTCCTCAGGGAGGCCATTGTGAGGTGAAGAGAGACGTATTCTACGTGATCATTTTAACGGTCTTCGCGGTTCTTTTCATGCTCACGTATTTCTCCTACAGGGACCTTGCTGTGAAGCTCACCCGTATGGAAAAAACGTTGAAGGCGTACGAGCTTTACATTTTCTCCGATTATGAGAATTTTGAAGACTACGTGAAGAAAGAGGGCTTGAAAATAGAAGGGATGGAGCTTCTGAAGGAAAAGAAGGCCAGGTCTCTCATTGCCGAGGGAAAAAATCTGTTCGAGACAGCCAACTACGGAGAAGCTCTTGTTTTCTTTGAGAAGGCCTTGAATCTTTCTGACAACGAGGAGATAAAGAAGATCGCCAGTTTTTATCTGGAAGAATGCAGAAAGAAACTGGCGGGTGATTGATTTGAAAGAACTCAGAATACTCCACACATCCGACTGGCATCTCGGTGTCACTTCGTGGACTAGTTCGCGCCCAGTAGATCGACGCGAAGAACTGAAAAGGTCGCTCGATAAAGTGATTGAAGAAGCCGAAAAGAGAGAGGTCGATCTGATTCTTTTAACGGGTGATCTTCTTCACTCGAGGAACAATCCTTCGGTTGTCGCTCTACATGATCTTCTGGATTACCTTAAAAGGATGATGAAAATAGCGCCCGTGGTTGTACTTCCAGGAAATCACGACTGGAAGGGTCTGAAGCTTTTCGGAAACTTCGTAACATCGATCTCGAGTGACATAACCTTTGTCATGTCTTTCGAACCTGTGGATGTAGAAGCTAAACTGGGCCAGAAGGTGAGAATTCTTCCCTTTCCATATCCTGACGAGTCAGAGGCTTTGAGAAAGAAAGAAGAAGACTTCAGGTTCTTCCTCGAATCCAGGCTCAGCAGACTTTACGAAGAAGCGCTGAAGAAAGAAGAATTCGCTATCTTCGTTGGTCACTTCACCGTCGAAGGGCTCGCGGGTTACGCCGGAATCGAGCAAGGAAGAGAAGTCATCATAAACAGAGCGTTGATTCCGTCGGTGGTTGATTATGCTGCGCTCGGGCACATTCATAGTTTTCGAGAGGTTCAGAAGCAACCTCTCACCATATACCCTGGTTCTCTCATAAGGATAGATTTCGGTGAAGAAGCGGACGAAAAGGGAGCGGTCTTTGTTGAGCTGAAAAGAGGAGACCCCCCCAGATATGAAAGGATAGACACCGAGCCTCTTCCATTGAAAACTCTCTACTACAAAAAGATAGACACCTCTGCTTTGAGAAGTATAAAGGATTTCTGCGGGAATTTTCCCGGTTATGTGAGGGTGATTTATGAAGAAGACTCCGGTATCCTTCCCGACCTGATGGGAGAGATAGATAATCTGGTGAAGATAGAAAGAAAGTCGAGGAGAGAGATAGAAGAGGTGCTTCGAGAGAACCCGGAAGAATTCAAAGAAGAGCTGGATAGACTGGATTATTTCGAGCTCTTCAAGGAATATTTGAAAAAGAGAGAGGAAAACCACGAAAAGCTGTTGAAAATTCTTGACGAGCTCCTCGATGAGGTGAAAAAGAGTGAGGCCTGAAAAACTCATAGTTAGAAACTTTCTCGGACTGAAAAACGTCGATATAGAATTCCAGAGCGGAATAACGGTTGTGGAAGGTCCGAACGGTGCCGGAAAGTCGTCTCTCTTTGAAGCCATTTCTTTCGCACTTTTCGGAAACGGGATAAGGTATTCCAACTCGTACGATTACGTGAACAAGAACGCCACCGATGGAACCGCCCGTCTCGTGTTTCAATTCGAACGCGGAGGGAAAAGATACGAGATCATAAGGGAAATAAATGCTACAGAAAGAAGGCACAACGCGAAACTCTCTGAGATACTGGAGAACGGCAAAAAAGCGGCCATAGCTATAAAACCCACCGGTGTTAAACAGGAAGTGGAAAAAATTCTGGGAATAGAGCACAGAACCTTCATAAGAACAGTCTTTCTTCCACAGGGAGAAATAGATAAACTTCTGACCTCCCCTCCATCGGAGATCACCGAGATCATCTCCGATGTTTTCCAAAGCAAAGAAACACTCGAAAAGCTTGAAAAACTCCTCAAAGAGAAGATGAAAAAGCTGGAGAACGAGATATCCTCCCTGCAAGCTCTCTACACTGCCAGCTGGAAGTATCTGGAAGAGAACGATCTGGAAGCTCTGAAAAGCGAGTTGAAAACCGTCTCGGAGAAAAAGAAAGAACTTCTCAAAAAAAGAGAGGAACTCCAAGTAGAAGAAGATCAACTCAAAAAGCTCCTCGAAAAATATCAGGAACTCGTGAAAAAGAAAGAGAGGCTCAGAGTGCTCTCTCTGAGAAAGAACGAATTGCAAAAAGAAGTGGTCCACGAACGGAAGGTGAAAAAAGCAAAGGAACTGGAACCGCTCTTTCGAGAAGTCTATCTCAGGCAGAGAGAATTTGAGAGACTCTCACAGGATTTGAACAGCTGGGAGAAGAGGTACAGAGAACTTGAAAGGAAGAAAGAAGCGATCTCAAAAGAAATTCCTGTTCACAGGGAAAAGCTCTCCAAACTAGAAGAGGTAATAGAAAAGCTCAACGAAGAGTTTGATCTTCTTGAAAGAATTCTGAAGTCCTCTCGACCACTTCTTGAGCAAAGAATAAGATTGAAAGAAAACCTCGCAAGGCTCGAGGAAGAGATCAGAAGACTCATCGAAGAAAAAGAGAAGAGAGAAAAAGAGTTGCTTTCGATCGAAAAGACAGAGAAAGAAACGAAATATGAACTGGAAAAACTGCTCGAAGAACTCTCAACTCTGAGGAAAGACCGTATGAGATGGCTGGCATATCAGATAGCTTCCAGCTTGAACGAAGGTGACATCTGTCCTGTATGCGGTGGAGAGTTCCATGGAGGGGTGGAAGCCGTTGAATTCAACGTTAACGAATTTGAAAGCCTTGAGCAAAGAAGAAACGAACTGGAAAGCGCTCTAAACGTTTTGGATGAGAGAAAGAAAAGCCTTTCCGGCATCATAGAAGATATTCTGATGAAAATCGAAGAAGAGAGGAAAAATCTGGAGAGTATTCAAAATCAGATCGAAAAAATCGACGAAGAATTACGCAGGTTGGGTTATTCGGAAGATCTGGAGGAAAAGCTGGATGAAAAGAGAAAAAAACTCAGAAAAATAGAAGAAGAAAGAAATTCTATTTCCCAAAAGATCACAGCGGCCGATGTTCAACTTTTGCAGATCGAAAACCAGCTGGAAGAAATAAAGGGAGAGATTGAAACTAAAAAGAAAACTCTGAAAGAACAGCGCGAAGAGATCGACCGGTTGAAAAGTGATTTCTTCGATCGTTTAAGGGAGATAGGGATCAGCTTTGAAGATTTCAGAATCCTCGTCAAAGAGGAAGTAAAGGACGTGGAAAAAGAGCTGGGAATTGTGGAGACAGAAATCAGACTTCTCGAGGAAAGCTTGAGAGAACTCGAATCGGACAACATACAAGATGTGAGCGAAGACTACAAAAGAGTTCGAGGTCAACTGGAGTTTCTTTCACAGGAAATATCGGATCTTGAGAGAAAAGAAGGACGTCTCAACCATCTCATCGAAGAGACACTCAGAAGAGAGCGAGAGTTGAAGAGTCTGGAAAAGAAACTGGAAGAATTGAACAGTGAATACAACAACCTGGACCTTCTGAGGAAATACCTGTTCGATAAAAGCAACTTCTCGAGATATTTCACGGGGAGAGTCCTTGAGGCGGTCCTGAAAAGAACGAGGGCTTATCTCGACATTCTGACGAATGGAAGGTTCGACATAGATTTTGACGACGAAAAAGGTGGTTTCATCATAAAAGATTGGGGCATCGAAAGACCAGCGAGGGGACTTTCCGGTGGAGAAAGAGCTCTCATTTCCATATCTCTTGCCATGTCCCTCGCGGAGGTGGCATCCGGCAGGCTGGACGCGTTCTTCATCGATGAAGGGTTTTCCAGTCTCGATACGGAGAACAAAGAGAAGATCGCTTCCGTTCTGAAAGAACTCGAAAGATTGAACAAAGTGATCGTTTTCATCACGCACGACAGGGAGTTCTCGGAGGCTTTCGACAGGAAACTGAGGATAATGGGAGGAGTTGTGGTGAATGAGTGACGAAAGGAGAAAGAAAGAGGAACTGATAGAGAGAATAGTGAAGGAAAAAGGAGAGGGAGCGTTTCCAAAACTGTTGGAGCTTCTGGAGGACGAAGACCCGGAAGTGAAAGAAATCGTCTCCGAAGTGTTCTACAGGCTCGGTGACCGGGCAAGGGAGTTCCTCTTCAACGAAATTCAAAAGAGAAGGGAAAGGGGTTTTGAGAAGAACGATATCACGAATCTCTACATAATCGATATACTCGGAGATCTCGGTGAAAAAAGAATGAAAAGCGTTCTATACGAACTCATGGAAAAGTATGACTCAGAAGAAGCGCTTCTCATCATATACGAAGCACTCGCTAAAATAGGAGAAGGAGAAGTTTTCCTGCCAGAGCTGGAATACCTGATGTTCGAGGATGCCTACAGAAAGGAACTTTGCGAGCAGGTGGCGATGGTACTCGCCAACATTCCAACGGAGAGATCTCTGAGAATCCTCTTGAAGGCCCTGAGGAGTGATGATTTCTCAGAAGACCAAAAGGAGTTCTTCAGAAGGGCAGTTGAGATGATTCTGTACAGAAAGCCGGAGCTTTCTAAGTATGTTACCGATGAAGAAAGAAAGGAGCTGGGATTATAGTTGTAGTTGCAGAAAGACTGAAAAAATCCTACGGGAAAAAGAAGGTTCTGGAGGGAGTTTCGTTTTCTCTCGAGAAAGGGAAATCTCTCGGTATTGTTGGACAGAATTCTGCGGGGAAGACCACTCTTTTGAAGATACTCGCCACCATTCTGAAACCGGACGAAGGGAGACTCTTTCTCTTCGAAAAAGACGCACTGAAAGACCTGTCGTACATTCGAAAGAGAATAGCCTTCGTTCCAGAGTTTCCCGCTCTGCTTGAAGAACTCACCGTTCGTGAGAATCTTCTTTTCTTCTCCAGACTCAGAGGGGTGGAAATGGAAAGCTTCATTGTCTCTGAGCTCATGCTGGAGCCTTTCATGGGAACCCTTGTTCGAAACGCTTCAAAGGGTGTGAAACAGAGAACAGCTCTCGCGGTGGCCCTCTCTGGAAACCCTGAACTTCTGATTCTCGACGAGCCGACCAGTGGTCTCGATGTTGAATCTGCCAGCATCGTCAGAAGTAAACTCAAACGACTCAAAGAAGAAGGAATCACGGTGATAATATCTTCTCACATAAGGGAGGACATTGAAGAACTCTGCGACGAAATTCTGGTGATCAACGGTGAGAATAGGGGGGACAGCTTTGAACGAGATCGTTAAGAAGGCGAAAATCGCAGAAGACGTGTTCGATTTCTGGATTCATTCACCCTCTGTTTCGAAAGAAGCAAGACCAGGTCAGTTCGTTGTGATCAGGCTCCATGAAAAGGGGGAGCGAATCCCTCTAACAGTGGCCGACACAAGGCCCGAGGAAGGATTGTTCAGGATGGTCGTAAAGGTCGTTGGGAAAACCACTCACGAGCTTTCTCTGAAGAAAGAAGGGGACACCATTCTCGATGTGGTGGGTCCCCTTGGAAATCCGAGTGATATCGAAAACTACGGGAACGTCCTGCTCGTGGGTGGAGGAGTGGGAATAGCGACGCTCTATCCCATAGCGAAAGCACTGAAAGAAGCGGGGAACAACATCACAACCGTTCTCGGTGCAAGAACGAAGGACTACTTGATCATGGTGGATGAATTCGAAGAAATATCTGATGTTCTGCTTGTGACGGATGACGGAAGCGCCGGAATGAAAGGTGTCGTAACGGACGCGATGGATAAACTCTTCAGAGAAAGAAAGTTCGATATATGCTGGGCTGTTGGTCCCACCATCATGATGAAATTCTGCACGCTGAAGGCGAGAGAATTCGGAGTTCCGATATGGGTCTCTCTAAACCCGATAATGGTGGACGGAACGGGGATGTGTGGTGCCTGCAGGGTTACCGTTTCTGGTCAGATCAAGTTCGCCTGTGTGGACGGCCCTGAGTTCAGAGGGGAAGAAGTGGACTGGGACGAGCTTCTGAAGAGGCTCGCACAGTACAGAGAGCAGGAAAAGATCTCATACGAAAGATTTCTAAAAACGGCAGGTGAACCAGAATGAAAAACAGAAAAACTCCGATGAAAGAGCAATCACCGGAATCGAGGAGAAAAAACTTCGAAGAAGTCGCACTCGGCTACACACTCGAAGAAGCAATGGCAGAAGCTCAGAGGTGTCTTCAGTGCCCCACACATCCGTGTGTCTCTGGCTGTCCTGTGGGAATCGACATTCCCGGATTCATAAGGAAACTCAAAGAAGGGAAACTCGAGGAATCTTACAGAATTCTCAAAACTTACAACAACCTTCCCGCGGTCTGTGGAAGGGTCTGTCCCCAGGAGGTCCAGTGTGAGTCGAGGTGTGTCGTGGGAAAGATGAAAGACAGCGAACCCGTTGCGATCGGAAGGCTGGAGCGATTCGTCGCGGACTGGGCAGCTGAGAACCTCGAAGAAGATGCGAAACCTCTGGCCGGATCGAAGAAAGAAAAGGTTGCCGTCGTTGGTTCAGGTCCCGCAGGACTGACAGCTGCAGCGGACCTCGCAAAGATGGGATACCAAGTTGACGTCTTTGAAGCTTTTCACAAACCTGGTGGTGTTCTCGTATATGGAATTCCAGAGTTTCGTCTTCCAAAGAGGATCGTCGAAAGAGAAGTCAACTACATAAAGAGACTCGGAGTCAACTTCTATCTCAACACGGTCGTTGGAAAAACTGTCAAGGTGAAAGAGCTTCTTTCGAAGTACGACGCTATCTTCATAGGTACCGGCGCGGGAACACCGAAGTTCATGGGGATTCCAGGAACGAATTTGAACGGAGTGTACTCCGCCAACGAGTTTCTCACAAGAGTCAATCTCATGAAAGCCTATCTCTTCCCTGAGTACGACACACCCATTCGTGTGGGAAAGAAAGTGGCTGTGATAGGAGCCGGAAACACGGCTATGGATGCGGCAAGGAGTGCACTCAGACTGGGAGCCGACAAGGTGTACATTGTCTATAGGAGAACAGAACACGAGATGCCCGCGAGAAGAGAGGAGTATCATCATGCATTGGAAGAAGGGATCGAGTTCCTGTGGCTCACCCTCCCGATACGATACATCGGGGACGCCAACGGAAACGTGAAAGCTATGGAATGTGTGAAGATGGAGCTTAGAGAAACAGACGGTTCGGGAAGACCACGGCCCGTTCCCATCGAGGGAAGCAATTTCGTTCTCGAAGTTGACATGGTGATAGAAGCCATAGGACAGGGTCCAAACAGGGTGCTTCTCTCTGAGTTCCCAGACTTGGAACTGAACGAGCGCGGGTACATCAAAGCAGACGAGGACACAGGGGCAACGAGTGTGAAAGGTGTCTTCGCAGGTGGGGACATCGTGACAGGTGCTGCGACGGTGATAAAAGCCATGGGAGCTGGAAAGAAAGCGGCGCAGTTCATTCACTCTTACCTCACAGGGGAATGGAACCCGTGGCAAAAGTGATTTTCGTTCTTGCGATTGACATCTCTGGAAAGATAGCCTCCTCTGTTGAAGGCTGGAACTCTCTCGAAGACAGAAAAAATTTCAGAGAGATCACCACAGAAATTGGAAACGTTGTGATGGGAAGGGTCACCTTCGAGGAAATAGGAAGACCTCTTCCAGAGAGGCTGAATGTTGTTTTGACGAGAAGGCCTATAACTTCTAACGATTCTTCACTCGTTTTTTTCAACGGTACACCTGGGGATGTGGTAAAATTCCTCGAAGGAAAAGGCTACGAAAGGGTGGCTGTCATAGGAGGAAAAACCGTGTTCACGGAATTTTTGAGAGAAAAACTGGTAGATGAGCTTTTCGTCACCGTCGAACCGTACGTGTTCGGAAGGGGAATACCTTTTTTCGATGAATTTGAAGGTCACTTTCCTTTGAAACTCTTAGAAATGAGGTGTTTGAACGAAAGAGGCACACTTTTTCTCAAATACTCTGTAAGAAAATCGCACCGTTAGGTGCGATATTTTTTTGTCTAAAGGGGGTATCGTGAATGAAACGGGATTTTCTCGGCAGAACCCTCGCAGTCATAGAAGATCTGAGTGTGGAGGAGCAGATGTTCCTCTATGAGAAAACCAGGGAGCTCAAACAAAGATGGTACAGCGGAGATGATGTATCGGATTTCAGGATAAAGAAAAGAAACGTTGGAATATACATTGTTTTCGTCGAACCCAGTACGAGGACGAAAGAATCCTTCATAAACGCTGCAAAGTTTCACTCAGGCCCGAACGTAAAGGTGAACGTTTTCGATTCGGAACATTCCTCTTTTAACAAACAGGAGAGCTACACGGACACCTTCTCCATGCTCACAAGCTACAGCGACTACTCCATATTCATCGTGAGAACAAGACTCGAAGGAGTCTGCAGGCTCTTGGAAAGAAGGATATCAGAGTTTGCGAACAGAAACGGTATAGAAATACCCTCTTTCATAAACGCGGGCGACGGGAAGCATGAGCATCCAACGCAGGAACTTCTGGATGAATACACCTTCCTCGAACAGAACAGTTTCGACAACTCTTTCATACACGTGGCACTCGTTGGTGACCTACTTCACGGCCGAACGGTTCACTCCAAGGTGAACGGCTTGAAGATATTCAAAAATGTGAAAGTGGATCTTGTGGCACCGGAAGAACTCATGATGCCCGATCACTACATCGAAAAGATGAAAAAGAACGGTTTCGAGGTCAGAATCTTCTCTTCGATCAGAGAGTATCTCGGCCAGAAAGATGTGGCCAGGATCTGGTACTTCACACGGCTTCAGCTTGAAAGAATGGGAGAGGACATCCTTGAGAAAGTCCATATTCTGAGAGAGGCGGTCACGTTCAAAAGAGAGTATCTGGACGCGTTGCCAGAAAGGGTGAAGTTCTACCATCCGCTTCCAAGACACAAGGTTTATCCGACGATACCGAATTTTCTGGACACACTCCCTCTGAACGGATGGGAGACACAGGCAAGAAACGGCTACTGGGTGAGAATCGTTCTTCTTTCTATGTTCGGTGGAGCACTGGAAGCGCCTTTCGATACTTCGAGAAAAGATGAAAAGCCAGAAGAAGACTTCATAATCCCCGCTCCCATCACGCATGGATCAAAGGGTGTTCAAAAGGAAGGAAAGAGAGGTATAAAACCCATCGAAAATGGAACGGTGATAGACCACGTAGCCAAAGGAAAGACACCGGAAGAAATCTACTCAACAATTGTGAAGATAAGAAAGATTTTGAAACTCTACGATGTGGACAGTGCGGATGGTATTTTCCGGTCAAGCGATGGAAGCTTCAAGGGTTACATCAGTCTGCCAGATCGCTATCTTTCCAAGAGAGAAATAAAGAAACTCGCGGCAATCTCTCCAAACACCACGGTCAACATCATAAAAAACAGCACCGTTGTTGAAAAATACAGAATAAAACTTCCACCTACGATCTATGGATTCGAGGAACTTCGGTGCAAGAACGAGAACTGTATCACCAATCCCGCACACGGTGAAAACGCCTCACCTTCTTTCGTGAGAGACGAAAAGGGACAGTTCATATGTGAATACTGTGAGACTCCACATTCTTTCGAAGAGATCTGGAGTATTTGAGAAATTCACAAGAAAAAGAAAGCAGGGGAATTTTCCCCTGCTTTTTTATTTTACCCCTGATAACCCACGCGAACTCACTTGATTAGTGAGTTTCCATACCTCTAAGGAAGTATTGAAACGGAGGTGAGAGTATGGATGAAAAAAGAATTGAAATGTTTCCATACCTCTAAGGAAGTATTGAAACAGCAGTCTTTGACGACAGCTTTACCGTTGAACACGCGTTTCCATACCTCTAAGGAAGTATTGAAACTTTTTCTTTTAATCACACTTTTAATCGTCACATACTGTTTCCATACCTCTAAGGAAGTATTGAAACGTTTAGCGTACGCTACCCTCACTGCTTGTTCATCTGTGTTTCCATACCTCTAAGGAAGTATTGAAACAAGAAGAGTGCTACCTGCCGGCGAAACAGCTTCTGGAGTTTCCATACCTCTAAGGAAGTATTGAAACGGAGCGTACATTCCACGTGCAGAAATCGAAAAATACGTGTTTCCATACCTCTAAGGAAGTATTGAAACATACAACCGCAACAGTCAAGGAGATTGGAAAAGCGGTGTTTCCATACCTCTAAGGAAGTATTGAAACAAGGAGATTCTCGATGACGTAGAAGACGATCTTTGTTTCCATACCTCTAAGGAAGTATTGAAACAGATGGGAAAGAAGTGGTGTTTACATCACCTTTGTATGTTTCCATACCTCTAAGGAAGTATTGAAACAAGGATTGAGTGAGCTAATGGGAGAAAAAACCTCAAAAGTTTCCATACCTCTAAGGAAGTATTGAAACAATAAAGTCTGGCTAACAACAGTCGACGACAAGCTCTGGTTTCCATACCTCTAAGGAAGTATTGAAACAACAACGACGGGATTCATCAGCTTAAAAGCGATCTTGAGTTTCCATACCTCTAAGGAAGTATTGAAACCGTTGACCATAGTCGTCTGCCTTCGTTTGTGAAAATGTTTCCATACCTCTAAGGAAGTATTGAAACTAACATATCAATTTTTAAGGTTCGTTCGGTTTAGAACGTTTCCATACCTCTAAGGAAGTATTGAAACACGTTTCCCAGCCTTGCTGTGTATTGTGTCACTGTGTTTCCATACCTCTAAGGAAGTATTGAAACCCCTTATAATGTCTGAGACAACGTTGTATAGCACGTGTTTCCATACCTCTAAGGAAGTATTGAAACATACAAACACAACAAGAGTTGGAAAAGACAAAGAAAAGTTTCCATACCTCTAAGGAAGTATTGAAACTACCGAACATGTTCATCAAAAAATCAAGATTCATACGTTTCCATACCTCTAAGGAAGTATTGAAACCCATTGAGTTCAGAGTAAATTATACCACAAACACAAACTGAAAGCAAGATGTTTTTTGAACTTCCATATACTCATTTTCCATAAACGATTCTAACACATAAGGGAGTGCCTTCAAGAACTGTTTGGAAAAATGGAATAATTGCATAGTCAAACAGAGAGAGAATTCAAGGCAAAAACAAAAGATTAATTACATCAACCTACGTCAGGGCATTTTGGGGTGTTTTGGGCAAAAATCGATTAGTTCCATATTTCACAAATAGATGAAAAAAGTTTTCCCTCAAAGAGTTAGAAGTTAACTGTAAGATGTACGAATTTCTGCTACTTACACATCATCATTCACCACAAATTCTCTTCATATTGTTTCGTCTTATCATTCATTATTCCCTTTTTAACGCATAGCTTCCGGTACCACAAACCCGCATGAAATTTTTCGTTACCGGTAATTGCATACTCTGTATCTACCTTCTGATGCTAAATACATACAACACCCACTTTGTGAATGATTGGAACTATCTTGGTTTGTATGCATAAAACACAATCAGTTTTGACAAATAAATTTCTATCTAACTTCAGATCCTGAATCATTGTCACTTCAAAGTTAACCTTTCCTTAATTGTCTTCGGTTTGAAATACTGATACAATTAAGCTAAAATAGTTACTGACCCGACGGAGGCGCGCCCGAGATGAGTAGGCTGTCCCATCAAGGGAGGAATCGGGGGCAGCTGAAAGGCGAGGGCGCCGAAGGGTGCAGGGTTCCTCCCGCTCTGCATGCCTGGGGGTATGGGGAATACCCATACCACTGTCACGGAGGTCTCTCCGTGGAGAGCCGATCGGGTCTGGAATCAGAAAAAGATTTCAGACCTGATTTGGCGTCTCTTCGGGGAGTGAAGAGACGCTTTTTTTATTATGTCAAGGAGGGATGAAGGTGAAAGTAGGAGTAGTTGGTGCTACAGGAGAAGTTGGAAGAACGATGGTGAAGGTACTCGAAGAATTCAACGTTCCCGTCACTGAGCTCAGGCTCTTTGCTTCGGAAAGATCCGTGGGTAAAGAAATTGAATTCAAAGGTGAAAAGTTCAAAGTAGAACTTCTCACGGAAGAATCGATGAAATGGAGGTGCGATTACCTCCTGTTTTCCGCGGGTGCCAGTGTTTCCAAAAAGTTCGCTCCTATTGCAGCTGAAAACGGAGTAACTGTTATAGATAACTCTTCCGCTTTCAGACTGGAGAAGGAAATCCCCCTCGTGGTTCCAGAGGTGAACGCCCATCTTCTCAAGGGATACACGGGAATAATAGCAAACCCGAACTGTTCAACAATCCAGATGATTCTCTCCATTTACAAGCTCCACGAAGTTTACGGAATTGAAGAGATCTTTGTGTCAACGTATCAGTCCGTTTCCGGAGCCGGTCACAAGGGAATCGAAGAACTCCTCGCTCAAGAAAAAGGAGAAAACGTGATGAAGGTCTTCCCGAAACTCATTCACAGAAACGTCATTCCTCTCATAGGTGATATTCAGGAAAATCTTTTCTCCCAGGAAGAGATGAAGATGGTGAACGAAACAAGAAAAATTCTGAACGATTACTCGATAAGGGTGTTTCCAACAACAGTAAGGGTGCCCGTTCTGTACGGACACTCTGAAGCGGTCATGGTGAGGTTCAAGAAACCTTACGAGTCTCTCGAAAAGGTGAGAGAAATCATAGCCTCTGGAGAAGACGTGGTGGTGACGGACGATCTCGTAACACCGGTGGATGTCGCAGGAAAGAACGAAACTTACGTTTGCCGCCTCAGAGCAGCCGATGAAAGATCTATTCTCTTCTGGAACGTGGCGGACAACATTCGTGTGGGAGCCGCGACCAACGCTGTCAGAATTCTTCTGAAGCACGCTGAGATGAACGGAAAGGTGTGATAGTGTGTGCTATTCGGCCAATGGGAACACCTTCCTCATAGTTGACAACACACAAAAGAGGATACCCGAAGAGAAAAAACCAGATTTTGTCAGGGAAAATGTGGGCGATCTAGATGGAGTCATATTCGTTGAGCTGGTCGATGGGAAATACTTCATGGATTACTACAACCGGGATGGGAGTATGGCTGCCTTCTGTGGAAACGGAGCGAGGGCCTTTTCTCAGTACCTCGTAGACAGAGGCTGGACTGAGGAAAAAGAATTCACTTTCCTTTCCAGGGCTGGAGAAATAAAGGTGATCGTTGACGACGGTATCTGGGTGAGGATGCCGAGGGTTTCAGAAAAGAAAGAGATGAAAGTGGATGGTTACGAAGGATATTTCATCGTTGTGGGTGTTCCGCACTTCGTTCTGGAAGTGAAAGACATCGACGAACTGAACGTGGAAAAACTCGGAAGAGATCTCAGACATAAAACAGGTGCGAACGTGGATTTCTACGAGGTGCTTCCCGATCGTCTCAAGGTGAGAACGTACGAAAGAGGAGTGGAAAGGGAAACAAAAGCCTGTGGAACGGGTGTTACGTCTGTTTTCGTTGTGTATCGAGATAAAACAGGAGCAAAAGAGGTGAAGATCCAGGTGCCAGGAGGCACTCTCTTTTTGAAGGAAGAAAACGGAGAAATCTTTCTCAGGGGGGATGTGAAAAGATGTTCAGAGGAGTAGGAACTGCCATTGTTACACCTTTCAAAAGCGGTGAACTCGATCTTGAGTCTTACGAAAGGCTCGTCAGGTACCAGCTCGAAAACGGTGTCAACGCATTGATCGTCCTTGGAACAACTGGTGAATCTCCAACCGTCGACGAAGACGAAAGAGAAAGGCTCGTTTCCAGAACTCTCGAGATCGTTGATGGGAAAATCCCGGTGATCGTGGGAGCGGGAACGAATTCCACCGAAAAAACACTGAAACTCGTTAAGCAGGCGGAAAAACTCGGAGCGAACGGTGTTCTCGTGGTCACCCCGTATTACAACAAGCCCACACAGGAAGGACTCTATCAGCATTACAAGTACATCTCTGAGAGAACGGATCTTGGGATCGTTGTTTACAACGTTCCCGGAAGAACCGGTGTGAACGTTCTTCCTGAAACCGCCGCGAGGATCGCTGCAGATCTTAAAAACGTTGTGGGAATAAAAGAGGCAAACCCGGACATAGACCAGATAGACAGAACGGTATCACTGACAAAACAGGCAAGAAGCGATTTCATGGTGTGGTCCGGCAACGATGACAGAACGTTCTATCTTCTCTGTGCAGGTGGGGACGGTGTCATTTCTGTTGTGTCGAACGTGGCACCGAAACAGATGGTGGAACTCTGCGTAGAGTACTTCAACGGAAACCTCGAAAGATCGAGGGAGATTCACAGAAAACTCAGGCCTCTCATGAAGGTGCTGTTTGCGGAAACTAATCCGATACCAGTTAAAGCTGCTTTGAATCTCATGGGATTCATCGAGAACGAGCTTAGGCTACCGCTCGTACCTGCCAGTGAAAAGACGGTGGAACTTCTCAGAGACATTCTCAAGGAGAGTGGATTGCTATGAAGTACGGAATAGTCGGCTATTCCGGAAGGATGGGTCAGGAGATCCATAAGGTATTCTCGGAGAAAGGACACGAACTCGTTTTGAAGGTGGATGTGAATGGGATTGAGGAACTGGATTCTCCAGATGTCATGATCGACTTTTCTTCACCTGAAGCGCTCCCAAAAACGGTGGAACTATGTAAAAAATACAGGGTTGGACTCGTTCTTGGGACAACCGCTCTGAAAGAAATACACTTCCAGATGTTGAGGGAGCTTTCGAAAGAAGTACCCGTTGTTCAGGCTTACAACTTCTCCATCGGCATAAACGTTTTGAAGAGATTCCTCTCAGAACTTGTCAAAGTCCTCGAAGACTGGGATGTTGAGATCGTGGAAACACACCACCGCTTCAAAAAAGACGCACCCTCCGGAACCGCGATTCTTCTGGAGAGTGCACTGGGAAAGAGTGTTCCCATTCACTCGCTGAGAGTGGGCGGCGTCCCGGGAGACCACGTGGTCGTTTTTGGAAACATTGGTGAGACGATCGAGATAAAGCACAGGGCGATCTCGAGGACTGTTTTCGCTATAGGAGCCCTGAAAGCTGCAGAGTTTCTTGTGGGAAAAGATCCCGGTATGTACAGTTTCGAAGAAGTGATCTTTGGGGGTGAGTGAGTTGGACGCAAGAGAAATCATAGAAATGATAGCCAAAGCCAAAAAGAAAACTCCCATAGTCGCTTACATAAAAGGTGATTTGGCGGGCATAGATTTCTCCAGTTTCAAATTCTTCGGTGATGAAAAGTTCGGAATTCTCTTTGGAGAGTACGAAGATTTCAAAAAGCTTCTCGAAGAGCACAAGGAAAAAATAGAAGACTACCATCTCGAGGCGAAAGCGAGAAACTCCGCGCTCCCTCTGGCAGATCTCACGAAATACAAAGCAAGAATAGAACCGGGAGCGATCATAAGGGACATGGTGGAAATAGGGGAAGGCGCTGTGATCATGATGGGAGCTGTCATAAACGTTGGTGCAGTGATCGGTGAAGGAACGATGATAGACATGAACGCGGTCATTGGTGGAAGGGCGATCATAGGAAAGAAGTGCCACATAGGTGCCGGTGCGGTGATAGCGGGTGTTATAGAGCCTCCGAGTGCAAAACCCGTTGTCATAGAGGACGAAGTGGTCGTGGGAGCGAACGCTGTAATCCTTGAAGGTGTGACGGTCGGAAAAGGTGCGGTTGTCGCGGCCGGTGCGGTTGTAACGAAGGATGTTCCTCCCTACACGGTCGTGGCTGGTGTTCCCGCGCGTGTGATAAAACAAATAGACGAAAGAACAAAAGAGAAGACAAAGATAGTTGATGAACTCAGAAATCTCGAATGAATGGAGGTCTGGGAAATGAACGTGGTGGTTCAAAAGTATGGAGGAAGCTCCGTTGCCACACCGGAGAGAATAAAGAACGTTGCCCAGAGAATCAAGAAGAAAGTGGACGAAGGGTACAAAGTCGTGGTCGTTGTCTCCGCTATGGGAAAGACAACGGACAGCCTCATAAAACTCGCAAAGGAGATCTCTCCAAAGCCGGATTCGAGGGAACTCGATATGCTCCTTGCAACGGGAGAACAGGTTTCCGCCGCGCTCCTTTCGATGGCCCTGAAAGATCTCGGAATAAAGGCCAAATCTTTGAACGCGTTCCAGGTGAAAATAAAAACCACTTCACATCACACGAGTGCTCGCATCGTGGATATAGACGACAGTGTGATCTGGGAAAATCTGAAAGATTACGACGTTCTCGTCGTAACGGGCTTTCAGGGTGTGAACGAACACGGTGATCTGACCACGCTTGGCCGGGGCGGTTCGGATACATCTGCCGTGGCGCTTGCAGCAAAACTCAGAGTTCCTTGTGAAATCTACAGCGATGTGGACGGGATATACACCTGTGACCCGCGTGTTCATCCGAGGGCCAAAAAACTCGCTTACATCACCTACGACGAAGCACTCGAGCTCACCGCTCTCGGTGCGAAGGTTCTTCACTCAAGATCCGTGGAAATAGCTAAGAAATACGGGATACCCATTTACTGTGCATCTTCTTTCACCGAAGAGGAGGGAACCATGGTGGTAGAAAGACTTCCGGAGTGGCTGGAAGAACCTGTTGTAACAGGAGCAACGATTTCTCATGGTCAGATAAAAGTTTCCATATCTTTCCTCCCAAAGGATGTGAAGTACATCACGGCCATCTTCGAGGAAGTTGGAAAGAAAGCCCTGAACGTGGACATGATTTCCCTTGTTCCTTCGAACGGCAAGATTTTCCTCTCCTTCACAATTCTCGAAGACCACAAAGAAGATCTGGACGAGGCGCTCAAAGAGGCTCTCAGAGACGTGGAAGGATGGAAATCCACCTACGAAGGAGGTTTTGCCAAACTCTCCATAGTTGGGGTGGGAATGAGAACGAGCCCGGGTGTGGCCGCCAGGTTCTTTGAAGCGCTGGAAAGGGCGGGTGTCACACCGGAACTTGTCACGACGTCGGAGATAAAGATCTCCTGTCTCGTCCCTGAAGAGAAAGCGGAAGAGGCACTGAAATCGGTGATCGAAGAATTCGAACTGTGAGGTGAAGAAATGGACATCTTGTGGAAAGTGGCAGAGATCCATGGGACACCCGCTTACGTGTACTTCGAGGAAACACTGCGAAAAAGAGCACGTCTTGTAAAAGAGGTCTTCGAGGGGGTGAACCTCCTTCCGACGTTTGCTGTGAAGGCGAACAACAATCCTGTTCTGCTGAGGATTCTAAGAGAAGAAGGTTTCGGAATGGACGTGGTGACAAAAGGAGAACTCTTCGCGGCTAAACTGGCGGGAGTTCCTTCTCATTCCGTTGTATGGAACGGCAATGGAAAGAGCGTGGATCAGATGAAACACTTTTTGAGAGAAGGCGTGAGGATCATCAACGTGGATTCGTTCGAGGAGATGGAGATCTGGAAGGAATTGAACCCGGAGGGCGTGGAGTATTTCATTAGGGTGAATCCGGAGGTCGATGCGAAGACACATCCTCACATCTCCACCGGCTTGAAAAAGCACAAGTTCGGAATACCACTGGAAGATCTGGACCTATTCATGGAAAGATTCGGATCAATGAACGTAAAAGGTCTTCATGTTCACATAGGATCACAGATAACACAGGTTGAACCCTTTGTGGAGGCCTTCGACAAAGTCGTCCGGGCTTCTGAAAGGTTTGGATTCGAAGAGATCAACATCGGTGGCGGCTGGGGAATAAACTACAGTGGAGAAGAACTCGACCTGTCCAGCTACAGAGAAAAGGTTGTTCCTGCCTTGAAGAGATTCAAAAGGGTCATCGTTGAAATAGGAAGGTACATCGTAGCACCTTCCGGGTACCTGCTTCTCAGGGTAGTACTCGTCAAAAAAAGAAGTAACAAAACGTTCGTTGTGGTCGATGGAGGGATGAACACCCTCATAAGACCGGCACTTTACTCCGCGTATCACAGGGTTTTCGTTCTTGGAAAACAGGGTAAAGAAGTGAGAGCGGATGTGGTTGGCCCTCTGTGCGAAAGCGGTGACGTGATCGCGTACGACCGGGAACTTCCAGAGGTCGAACCGGGTGACATCATCGTTGTGGAAAACGCGGGAGCCTACGGCTACACCATGTCGAACAACTACAACTCAACCGTACGTCCGGCTGAGGTGCTCGTCGGAGAAGGCGGAGAGATCTCTCTGATAAGAAGGAGAGAGACAGAGATGGACATCTTCAAAGACGTGGTGATGTGAATGAACGAGATCGAACTAAGACACATCCTTCATATGAATCCAGAGCCTTCTTTCAGGGAGTACAGAACAAAAGAGATACTCAGAAAAGCAGTGAGTGATATTGGATACGAGAAGATCATAGAAGTGGCCGGAACAGGCCTGGTGATAGAAAAGAAGGAAACGGAAGATCCGTACGTTGTTCTGAGAGCTGATATGGATGCTTTGCCCATAAAAGAAGAAACGGGTTGGGAGTTCGCATCGCGTAATGACTACATGCATGCATGTGGGCACGACTTTCACATGAGTGTCCTCTACGGTGCTATGAAGAGACTCAAGAACGTGAAAAAGAACTTTCTCTTTGTATTTCAGCCCGCCGAAGAAACGGGTGGTGGAGCAGAAGAGGTTGTGAACTTTCTCAGAGACAGGTACGAAATAAAAGCCGCTGTTGGGTTTCACGTGACTGACGAGTACGATGCCGGAACTGTGGCATCCCGACCCGGAGTGCTTTTTGCCTCAGCCACGGAATTCGATGTATACTTTAAAGGTGTCCCAGCCCATGTGGCGTTTGCCGAGAAGGGAAAAAATGCTCTGAAGGCAGCGGTTTCTTTTCTCAACTGGCTCTACAACAAAAAGTGGAACGCTCTTGTGGGGGTTGGCAAAATCTCGGGAGGACGAGCGAGGAACATCGTTCCGGATGAGGTAAAATTAGAAGGAACGATAAGATCAGAAGCGCTGAGAATAACGGAAGAAGTGATATCCGATATGGTAAAACAACTTGGGGAACTGAAGGAAAAAACGGGGGTTGATTTTGCTGTTGAAAGGGGCAGTGTCTATCCTGAAGTGAGGGTGGATCAAAACCTCTTTGAAACTCTCAGAGAAACCTGTCAGAGGTTGGGTTTTTCTTTCGTTGAATGTGAGATGAAGTGGACTGGAGAGGACTTTGGGTATTTCTCGCAGATCTTTCCTTCTCTCTCTTTCTGGTTTGGCGTGGGAGAAGGGGAGCGTTTTGGGCTGCACCATCCGCGTTTTTTGCCGAATGATAGGTATATACCCATGGCGGCGGATCTTTTGACTGGGCTCGCTATGGTCGTTTGAGGAGAGTGAACACTATGACCACAGAAGAGATAATTGAACGTTTGAAATCGAAAAAGGTAAAACTCACAACCCAGAGGATGGAAATTATAAAATTCGTATCCGAAATGAAGGAAGGCCATTTTGAGGCAAAGGAGCTTTTTGCCATCCTGTCAAAGAAAGTTCCTTCGCTTTCCATAGCCACTCTTTACAGTGTTCTTTACCTTCTAACGGATTTTGGTGTTGTTTATGCCTTCAGTGATGGTCAGAAAACGGTCTTCGATTTCAATCCGGAGCCACATGGGCACTTCGTTTGCAAAGAATGCGGAAAGATTGAAGACGTAGAAATAAAGGAACTGAAACTTGGAGAGATAAAAGGCAAAAGAGAAAAAATCGAACTGGTGATAAAAGGTGTCTGTGAGGAGTGTTTGAAGAAGGTGAAAGATTGAAGTACCTTGCGCAACTTTTTTCTCTCCTTCTCGTGATCATAGGAATTCTGGGTCTGGTTGTCTGGGCAGGATTGTACTTTCTGGCGCCTTACATTGAGGGATTTGTAGGAATAAAACTCCCGGAAAATATTTCGAATGTTCTTCTGGGGTGTTTTCTGCCAATACTCGGCTCGGGTGTTCTCCTCAACTTCTACATTTCTTCCGGGATCAAGTGGCTTGTTGTATTTGGCTTTGTTGTTCTTTCCGTTTCTTTTGTGAGCGAGATTTATGGGCTGTACATCCTCAGGGGGATCTTTTTGAAGATCGCTCCCGCTTATCTTATCTTCCTTCTCTTCACAATGGTCTCTCTTGCCTATTTCCTCACGATCATCAGGAGGGATGAAGACTGAAGGTTCTTGGTGTTGTCGTGGAGTACAATCCATTCCACAACGGACACCTCTATCATCTTACTTCGGCCAGAGAGCTCGTGAGACCGGACTACACGATCGCTGTGATGAGCGGTAATTTCTGCCAGAGAGGTGAACCAGCCGTCATAGATAAATTCGCGCGGGCAGAGATCGCTCTCAGAATGGGAATAGATGTTGTTCTGGAACTACCCGTTGTTTTTGCCACACAGGATGCCGGAGGATTTGCTTTCGGTGCGGTGAGCGTGTTGGATGCAACGGGTGTTGTCACAGATGTGGTCTTTGGAAGCGAATCAAACGACATCGGGTTTCTTCAAAGAGTGGCGCAAATTCTTTACGAGCAACCCGACGAATACCAGAAGTTTTTGCATGAAGAGTTGAAAAAAGGCTACTCTTTCCCCAATGCCAGGAAGTACGCTCTGATGAGGTATTTTTCCATGAAAGGTTGGAACGAGGAAGAAGTCCTGAGACTCGAAAAGTCGAACGATATCTTAGGGGTGGAGTACATTCATTCTGCTCTGAAGATAGGTTCTAACATCAGATTCCACACGATAAAAAGGGTAGGAGCGGAGGAGAAAGACACCAGCTTCAGGGGACGATTCTCCAGTGCAACGGCGATAAGAAACCTTATAAGAGAAGAAAGGTGGGAAGAAGTGAGAGATTCTCTTCCAGAAGATTCTTTTGAGATCCTCATGAGGGAGATAAACGAAGGGCGTGGACCCGTTTTCCTCGAGAACATGGGAGATTTTCTCCTTTCATTTTTCAGACTGAAAAACATGGAGTTCTTCGAGAGAATCCATGGTTTTTCCGAGGGACTCGAAAAGAGGTTTCACATCTGTGCCAGACAAACAGGATCTTACCAAGATTTTCTGGAGTGTGTCAAAGCCAAGCGTTTCACCTTTTCTCGAATAAGAAGACTCGCTCTCTTTTCGGTGTTCGAGGTGAACAAAGAATTCGTTGAAAAAAGCAACGCAAAGGGGCCTCAGTACATCAGGATCCTTGGATTCACAGAGAAGGGAAGGAAAATCCTTTCTCTCATGAGAAAGAAGGCAAAACTTCCGATCGTAACGAACATGTCCCTCTACAGGAAAGTTCTGGAGAAAACAGACCTACCAGTTGATAAACAACTCTTTTTTGAACAGATCGATCTCGACGTGAGGACGACGAACTTCTACTCGATGTTCTTTCCAGCGGTGGAACAGCGCTGTGGAGAACGAGACTTTTCCATTCATCCCATCTTTCTGAGAACGGAGACATAGAAGGGAATTATCGTCTCGTCAGGAAGCATCAGAAAGCCGTAACCATCCCAGATTCCTTCCACTTCGAATTCTTTCATTTTGTCTCTGGTATCGATCACTTCAACGTCTTTCCTCTCGGAGACGAATCTTTTCACCACTTCGGTGTTTTCTTCTTTCGTCACAGTACAGGTGCTGTAGAGGAGGATACCACCCTTTTCCAGAAGCTGCCAGGCCTGCTGTACCATCCTCAGCTGAATTTCTGAGAACTTCTTGAAATCCTCTTTGTTCACTCTCCTCAAAACCTCCGGATGGTTTCTTGCCGTACCCAGCGAAGTACAGGGAGCGTCCACCAGAATCCTGTCGAATGTGTCCTGTACGTACTCTGTGAGTCTTTCGGCATCGGCGATTTTTGTCTCTATCGAAGAGAGTTTCAGGCGTTTCGCGTGTTTTTCGACAAGCTGTGTCTTCTCTCTGCTTATATCAACGGCCAGTATCTTTCCCTGGTCTTTCACCAATTCGGCGATAGCGGTGGTCTTGCCACCCGGTGCCGCGCAGGTGTCCAGTACTCTCAGTCCGGGTTTCAGTTCCATGAAAAAGGGCACAAGTTGTGAAGACTCTCCCTGAACACTTGCGAGTCCATCCTTTATCACTCTGGAGTCGTTCATCGAAATTCCGAGTTTCCTTACAACCAGAGAAAACGGGGCGTGTTTCCCCGGAACTGCCTCCGTGCCCTCTTCGGCGAGAATTTTGATGACTTCCTCTTTAGTGGTTGCAAGTGAATTCACGCGGAGCATGACAGGGAGAGGTTCCTGGTTCCACTTCATAATTCTCAAAACTGCCTCTTCGGGAAGAAAAGATCTCCAGTAGTTCACGATCCACTCCGGATGTGAGTAGATGAGGTGAAGCTCTTTTGGTTCGGGAACAGTTCTCAATCTCCTCAGCACGGCGTTCACCAGTTTTTTGAAGTTTTCGCTCTTCACCAGTTTCACAGTTTCGCTGACCGCCGCGTAATCTGGAACACTGTTCATGAAGAGGAGCTGATAAGCCCCCATCCTCAACGCAACCCTGACAGCGGGTGGGATGTCTTTTTTCTTCAGAAGTTGGTTTATGTACCAGTCCAGAAGCTCTTCTTTCCTCACAACTCCCCACACGAGTTCTTTGAAGAATCTTCTATCTTTATCGTCCAAAAAAGAGAGGACGCTGTCCACGTCCTCTCTCAATATGAATTTTTCCTTCTCGTACTTTCTCAGAAGTCTGTAGGCGAGCAGTCTTACGTTTGTTTTCATCTTCTATCACCGAACAGACCAGCAAGTGCTATCATTCTGAGAAGCTGGAGAAATGCCATCAGTGAAGACGCGACGTAAGTGAGAGCCGCGGCACCGAGTACTTCTTTCACTCCCTTTAGTTCGTACTCCGGCATCAACATCGTTGTTTCAAGGAGCTTCACAGCACGCCTGCTGGCGTTGAACTCAACAGGAAGTGTGATGAGAGTGAAGAGTACCACTAAGGAGAACAAAAGAATTCCCAGTCTTATCAAAAACGGTGTCTGGAAAAAGAGACCAAGAATGAAAATGATCCAAGCAAGCTGAGAACCCGTGACGGCTGCTGGTACCATCAGATTTCTCAGTGCAAGCAGCGGGTATTTTTCTACGTCCTGAAGGGCATGTCCCACTTCGTGGGCTACAACTCCGAGTGAAGCAACGGAAACACCTCTGAAATTCTGTGGAGAGAGCCTGAGCACCTTCCGGTATGGGTCGTAATGGTCAGACAGGAAACCGGAAACGACCTCTATCTTCACGTTGTAGATTCCCGCGTTCTCAAGGAGTCTTTTTGCAAGTTCATATCCTGTGAGTCCAAGAGAGGACCTTACCCGTGAGTACTTGTTGTAAGTAGCCTGAACTCGTATCTGTGCCCAAGAAGCCAGAATAATACCGGGAATCAGTATGATGAACGTTGGATCAAAAAGGAAGAACATCGTATCACCTCCTCATCCGAACACGTGCACCACCAGACCACTCAGAAGTTTTGGTTCAAACCATGTTGACTTCGGCGGCATGATCTTTCCTTCATCTGAGACTTTCATAAGCGTTTCTATGTTCACCGGATACATCGCGAAGGCCACATCGAACTCTCCCTTGTCCACCATTCTTTCCAGTTCGCACAGGCCCTTTATTCCACCAACGAAGTCTATTCTCTCATCTTCGCGAGGATTGGAAATACCGAAGATGGGTTCCAGAACCTCACGCTGAAGAATGTTCACATCGAGGCTCTCAACGATTTCCTCCGGCACTCTTTTTGGAATCAGGACGTACCATTTTCTGTTGCCCACGTACATGGTTATTTCGTGTTCTCTGGATGGTCTTGCAGGTACCTTGTAGGATCTGTACGTTTCGAATTTTTCCTGGAGTTTTTCGAGTAATTCCTCTGGCGTGAGTTGAGATTTCACCACTCTGTTGTAGTCGAATATTCTGAGCTGGTTGTGGGGGAACGCTGTGGCCATGAAGTAATTGTGAGGTCCTTTTCCTATCTTCTCGTCCAGTATGTCGCTGACCCTGGCTGCAGCCGCTGCCCTGTGGTGACCATCCGCTATGTAGAGTTCCTCCACTCTCTCAAAGAGCTTCTTTATTTCATTCACTTCGTTTTCATTCTTGACAACGAAAAACTCATGGATGACATCGAGATCATCGCGTATTCTATAGACAGGCTCCTGAGAATCAGCAATTTCGGAGAGTTTTCTATCGAATTCTTCAAAGGCTCTGTAGAAAAGAAAGACCTGTCCTGTGTGTGCACGTGTTTTCAGAATGTGTTGAACTCTTTCCTCTTCTTTCTTTTTTCGGGTAAGCTCGTGTTTCTTTATTCTACCCTTTTTGTACTCCTCCACAGGAAAGAGCGCTACTATTCCTGTTTGTGTGTGGTCGCCCATCCTCTGACGGTAAATGTAGAACGCTTCTTTTTCTTCTTGAATAAGGATGCCATCCTCTATGAACTTTTCAAGATTTATCCTGGCTTTCTCCATGTCTTCGGGTGTAGGATCCATCTCTATTTCGTGTGTTTCTGCTTCAACGCGAGTTACTCTGAGAAAGCTGAGTGGGTTTTTCTTTATCGTTTCTTTGGCTTCAAGAAAGGAAACCACATCGTAGGGTTTGGCCACGAATTTTTCGGCTATCTCTTCCCTGGGTCTGAATCCTCTGAAGGGTTTGATCTCCATTCACCCCATACCTCCTCAACGTATTTTTTCTGTTTTTCGAACATCTCTTTGGAGTTTCTGTCTTCGAACTCGTGATCGTATCCTGCAAGGTGAAGTATCCCGTGGATCACCACTTCCAGCAATTCCTTTTCGAAGGTGTTGTTGAACTCCCTCGCATTTTCTTCTACGATCAGAGGACAAACGTAAATTTCTCCATAGACGTCTTCTTCCATGAGGGGAAAGGTGAGCACGTCTGTGGGAAGATCCTGACCTCGAAACTGCTGGTTGAGCTCCTTAATTTCATCTTCACTCACAAGAATCACGTTTACATGTACGTCTCCTATCTCTTTCTTTACGATTTCTTCGAGTTTTTCTTTCAAATTTTCGAGAAGTTTCGATCCTTTACCTTCACCCAGTATTCTTATCATTTATCTTTACCACCTTCTGAATTTTTTCTTCCTCGGGGTATTCAATTCTGGAACTGAACAGGTTCACGAGAACCTGAAGGAACGCGTCGGAAATCTCTTCGAGCTCACTCAGAGTGATGCCTGACTCATCGAGTTGCCTCTCAAAGAATATGGAAGATATGACATCTTCGACACATTCCTTGATCTGAGAAACAGAGGGTGATTTCAAGCTTCTTGAAGCGGCTTCCACGGAGTCGGCGAGCATGATAATGGCTGCTTCTCTGAACTGTGGCTTGGGGCCCGGATAGCGGAATTCCTCTTCGGGAATGTCCTCAAACTGTTGTTTCGCCTTGTAGTAGAAATACTTCTGCGATCTTGTACCGTGATGCTGGGGAATTATGAATTCAACGAGGAGGGGGAGTCGGTATTTTCTTGCAAGTTCCACACCGTACTTCACGTGCTCGTTCAAAACGAGGTGGCTGAGAGAGGGGGTTATGTCTTCGTGGGGATTTTTACCGTCTCTAATGTTTTCAGTGAAGAAGTGAGGGCGTTTCATCTTCCCTATATCGTGATAGTAAGCTCCTATTCTTGCCAGAATGGGGTTTGCGCCTATTTTCTCCGCTGCAGTTTCTGCTAAGTTTGCGACGATCACACTGTGATAATAAGTTCCTGGAGCTTTAATGGAAAGCATCTTGAGCAACGGATGGTTCAGATTTCCAAACTCTACGAGCCCAAGATTCGAGTAAAGGCGACTTGTGTATTCCACGTAAGGCAGTATTCCAAGAACCAGAATACCTGAAAAGATCGGATTCAAAATAGCAGCTACCAGGTCGTACGGCGTGTACTCGATTTTCAGTCCAAACTTCATGAACAGAGATGTTCCCATAAGAGCAAGAGATGTAAAGGCAGAAGATTTCACCACATCCAGTCTTCTGTTCGCTTTGGAGAGAGTCACTGCCGCAACAAAGGTTGTTGAAATGAACGGCAGAAGAAGAAAGATATCGTAACTCCATCGATACAGAGCAAGCAAAGCCATCAAAAATCCACTTGTTATGGCTATTTCTGGGGAAAAGAACACGAGTTCTATGAGGGCAACCGGTATGTATACAGGTGTCACGAAAGGGCCTATCTCCGGGAAAGAAAATCCAATGAAAGAAGCTCCGAGCAGGATCAGAGCCAGATGAGTATAGGTGAACACTTCACTGAGCCAGTACTTTCTGTAATATCTGGTGCTCATCTCCACCAGAGCGAACCAGACAACGAGGGCGACCAGTGCCTCAAAGGTGAAATTCAAAGGTCGGATTCCTGTACGAACGTGCACCAGCATCAGAGAAAGAATCACTGTAATCGTTACCAGGAGGAAACGCTTTCGATTCATGGCTTCCTCGACCTTTCGTACTCTTCGTAGGCCTTTATGATCTTCTTCACGAGAGGATGCCTCACAACATCGCTTTCGTTCAGATACACGAATTCTATACCAGAGATTCCTTCTAAAATTTTCTGACACTCTATGAGACCGGACTTTTCTTTCTCGATATCCACCTGGGTGATGTCTCCCGTTATGACCGCCTTGGAATTGAATCCGAGTCTGGTGAGGAACATCTTCATCTGCTGGTATGTGGTGTTCTGGGCTTCGTCCAGAATGATAAAGGAGTTATTCAAAGTCCTTCCTCTCATGTAAGCGAGCGGTACGATCTCTATGATGCCTCTTTCACGGTAGCTGTTGAATTTGTCCGGGGATGTGATATCTATGATGGCGTCGTAAAGAGGTCTGAGATAAGGTTCCACTTTTTCAGACAGATCTCCCGGCAAGTATCCAAGCTTCTCTCCGGCTTCAACGGCTGGTCTTGTGAGGATGATTCTGTTCACCTTTCCCATTTTCAGATAGTCTAAAGCAACGGCCACTGCCAGGTACGTTTTTCCTGTACCGGCTGGACCTATCACGAACACCACGTCGTTCTTTTCGACTGCTTCCAGATACTTCTTCTGGCCGAGTGTCTTCGGCTTCACTTTCTTGCCGATGATCAATCCTCTGCTGTCGTTTGAGAACACTTCTTTCACACTTTCTGAGTTCGAAACTCTCTCCACGAGATACTCGAACTCAGTCCAGTCCAGAAGGTGACCGTCCCGTGTTATGGATATGATCTCATCGAGCACCCGATGGGCTGCATCGACACTTTTCTCATCCATGCCTTTTATAAGAATCTCACTGTCTCTCACCGCGAATTCCACGTTGAAGAGTTTTTTCAGATACCTCGCGCGCTTGTCGTACTGTCCGAATATCTCCAAAACGGCCACATCTTCTGGAATTCTTATTCTTCTAACTGCAACCGTGGGTTTCACCTCCACACTGGTATACTTTCTAAGGAAATTATACTACGAGGAGCGTGGTGAAATGGAGGAAACTCTTTTGAAGACAGCTTTGAAAATCTTTGAGGAGAAGAAGCTGAGTTTGCTGGTTTATAACGGTCGGACGATCTTCGAAAGCAAAGGCAGTGGTCTAAAACCATTGATAGAACTCTACCGAAGCTTCGATAATCTGGAAGGAAGTCTGGTGATCGACAAGATGGTTGGAAAGGCTGCAGTTTCTTTTCTGTTGAAAATGAGACCCGACCACATCCACGCAAAAATTATAAGTGAGCCGGCTTTAAAATTACTGAATGGATACGGACAGTCTTTCAGCTACGATAAAAAGATACCTTTTGTCCTCGCAAGAAATGGCAAAAGTATGTGCCCATTCGAAAAACTGGTTCTGGAGATGGACAACCCGGAGGAAATCATAAGGATTGTTCTTTCAAAATTCACGTCACTTTAAATGAAGTTTTAAACTACTTATGATAAATTGATGAGAGGTGCTTGCTTTCTTTGTTGACAATATACAAATTGAAGAGTAAAATTAAACTTCGGCTTGGAGTAAAACGGAAGGGAGGATGAAGATGCCAACGATCAATCAATTAATCAGGTACGGCAGGAAACCGAAGAAGAAAAAGTCAAAAGCTCCTGCTCTTCAGGGAAACCCTCAAAAGAGGGGTGTGTGTATAAAAGTTTCTACGATGACACCGAAAAAACCGAACTCCGCTCTCAGAAAGATCGCAAGGGTGAGGCTTTCAAATGGAATAGAAGTCACTGCGTATATTCCTGGAATTGGTCACAACCTGCAGGAACACTCTGTTGTGCTCGTCAGAGGTGGTAGGGTCAAGGACCTACCTGGTGTCAGGTACAAGATCATCAGAGGGGCTCTGGACGCTGCAGGCGTCGAGGGAAGAAGACAGTCCAGAAGTAAGTACGGTGCGAAAAGACCCAAGGATCAGAAGAAGTGAGGTGACTGTGGGTGCGTAGAAGGAGAGCTGAAATAAGACAGGTACCACCTGATCCGGTGTACGGAGATGTGCTTGTTGCAAAGTTGATAAATAAAGTGATGTGGGATGGCAAAAAAACAACCGCTCAGAAGATCGTCTACGGTGCTTTCGATATCATCAGAGAAAAGACAAAGAAAGATCCTCTTGAAGTTTTCAGGCAGGCTGTAGAAAATGTGAAGCCTGTTCTTGAAGTAAGACCGCGAAGGGTTGGTGGTGCAACTTACCAGGTTCCCATCGAAGTTCAGGAACCGAGGAGGACCTCTCTTGCTCTCAGATGGATAGTTGAAGCTGCAAGAGCCAGAAAAGGAAGGCCAATGAAAGAGAAGCTGGCCGAGGAGATCATAGCAGCATACAACAACACAGGTACGGCCATTAAGAAGAAGGAAGACACTCACAGAATGGCGGAAGCCAACAGGGCATTTGCTCATTACAGGTGGTGATAAGTATGGAAAATGTGGAAGCGAGGTATGTTGACCTGGATAAGCTTAGAAATATCGGTATAATGGCCCATATCGACGCCGGAAAAACTACGACAACAGAGAGAATTCTCTATTACACGGGAAGGAAACACTTTTTGGGAGACGTCGATGAAGGAAACACAACCACTGACTGGATGCCTCAGGAAAAGGAAAGAGGCATTACGATACAGTCTGCTGCCACAACGTGTTTCTGGAAGGGCTATCGAATCAACATAATTGATACACCCGGACACGTTGACTTTACGGCCGAGGTTGAAAGGGCGCTCCGCGTTCTCGATGGAGCAATAGCTGTTTTCGATGCCACGGCGGGAGTCGAGCCTCAGTCAGAAACCGTCTGGAGACAGGCTGACAAGTACAATGTCCCGAGGATCGCTTTCATGAACAAGATGGACAAAGTGGGAGCAGATTTCTACATGGCCGTCGAAACTCTTGTAACAAAACTCAAAGCAAATCCCATTCCAGTACAGATGCCGATCGGTAGTGAGAAAGACTTCCAGGGTGTGATTGACCTCATAAAAATGAAGGCGATCTACTGGGTTAGCGAAGACGGATCGGTGTACGAGGAGAGAGAGATCCCAGAAGAACTCAGAGAAGAAGCGGAAATGAGAAGGGAAGAGATGCTTGAAAAAGTTGCAGAGCTGGACGAAGAAATTCTTGAAAAATACCTCGAAGGTGAAGAGATTTCCGAAGAAGAAATAAAGAGAATCTTGAGAAAAGCAACCATAGAAAACAGGGCAGTTCCCGTTCTCTGTGGAGCGGCGAAAGCCAACAAAGGAATACAACCGCTTCTGGACGCGGTGATAGACTATCTGCCGTCGCCCCTTGATCTTCCGCCGGTGAAGGGCTGGAGGGTTTCCGACGGAGAGATTGTCTACAGAAAACCCGATGAGAACGAACCTTTTACAGCTCTGGTCTTCAAAGTGCAGGTGGATCCATACATAGGAAAGCTCGTGTACTTCAGAGTGTACTCTGGAAGGCTGGAGAAAGGAAGTTACGTTTACAACTCCACAAAGGGCCAGAGGGAGAGAATATCGAGGATCGTCTTCATGCACGCAGACAAGAGAGAGGAAGTTGACTACGTCAGACCCGGTGATATAGCGGCAGGGGTCGGCCTCAAAGTTTCTCAGACTGGAGATACACTCTGCGACGAAAAAGAGCCTGTAATCCTCGAAAAGATCGACTTCCCAGAACCTGTTATTTCTCTTGCTATTGAACCGGCCACGAAAGCCGATGAGGAAAAACTCGTGAAGGCACTGCTTGCTCTCTCTGAAGAAGACCCCACTCTTCAGGTGAGGGTTGACAAAGAAACGGGAGAAACCATCATTTCAGGAATGGGTGAACTCCATCTTGAAATAGTTGTGGACAGGTTGAAGAGAGAGTTCGGCGTCAACGTGAGAGTCGGACAGCCTCAGGTGGCTTACAGGGAAACCATCAAGAGGCCTGCTGAAGCCGAAGGAAAATACATTAGACAGACCGGTGGTAGAGGTCAGTACGGTCATGTGATTCTCAGAATAGAACCCATACCCGAAGAGGAAGGAAAGAACTTCGAATTCATTGACAAGACGGTCGGTGGTGTGATACCGAAGGAATTCATGCCCGCTATCGAAGCAGGTATCAAGGAGGCTATGATGTCTGGGCCTCTTGCGGGATATCCCGTTGTGAGAGTGAGAGCAGTTGTGCTTGACGGATCTTACCACGAAGTTGACTCCTCAGAAATGGCGTTCAAGATAGCTGCTTCGATGGCATTCAAAGAGGCCATGAAAAAAGCGCAACCGGTTCTTCTTGAACCTATCATGAAGCTTGAGATCACTACACCGGAGGAATACATGGGCAACATCATTTCCGATCTCAATTCCAGAAGGGCTAAGATTGAATCTCTCGAAACAAGAGGACATTTGAAAATCGTTGTAGCGAAGATCCCGCTTTCTGAAACTTTTGGATATGCCACAGTGTTGAGATCGCTCAGTCAGGGTAGAGCGAGCTACATCATGCAGTTCTCGCACTACCAGGAAGTTCCGGAGAAAATCGCCGAGAAAATCATCAAGGTTGTTTAAGGAGGGAGAACATGGCGAAGGAAAAATTTGTAAGAACAAAACCGCATGTTAACGTTGGAACGATTGGACATATCGACCACGGAAAGTCCACACTGACAGCCGCTATAACAAAGTACCTTTCTCTCAAGGGACTTGCCCAGTATGTTCCTTACGACCAGATCGACAAGGCTCCTGAGGAAAAGGCAAGAGGAATCACCATCAACATCACACACGTTGAGTATCAGACCGAAAAGAGGCACTACGCTCACATTGACTGTCCTGGTCACGCGGACTACATCAAGAACATGATCACCGGAGCGGCTCAGATGGACGGAGCCATCCTTGTTGTCGCTGCAACCGATGGTCCCATGCCTCAGACAAGGGAACACGTGCTTCTTGCAAGGCAGGTTGAGGTTCCCTACATGATCGTCTTCATAAACAAGACGGACATGGTTGACGATCCTGAACTCATCGACCTCGTCGAGATGGAAGTGAGAGACCTTCTGAGCCAGTACGGTTACCCTGGAGACGAAGTGCCAGTCATAAGAGGTTCTGCTCTGAAAGCCGTCGAAGCTCCTAACGATCCGAATCACGAAGCTTACAAACCTATCCAGGAGCTCCTCGACGCTATGGACAACTACATTCCTGAGCCTCAGAGAGAAGTTGATAAGCCGTTCCTCATGCCTATTGAGGACGTGTTCTCAATCACAGGAAGAGGAACGGTTGTTACAGGAAGGATCGAAAGAGGAAGAATCAAACCCGGTGATGAAGTTGAGATCATAGGTCTCAGCTACGAAATCAGGAAAACCGTTGTTACAAGCGTGGAAATGTTCAGAAAGGAACTCGATGAAGGAATCGCAGGAGACAACGTTGGATGTCTGCTCAGAGGAATCGACAAGGACGAAGTTGAGAGAGGACAGGTTCTCGCAGCTCCTGGAAGCATCAAACCACACAAGAGATTCAAGGCTCAGGTTTACGTCCTGAAGAAGGAAGAGGGAGGAAGACATACACCGTTCACAAAAGGTTACAAACCCCAGTTCTACATAAGAACCGCTGACGTTACAGGGGAAATCGTAGGACTTCCTGAAGGTGTCGAAATGGTTATGCCTGGAGACCACGTCGAAATGGAAATAGAACTCATCTACCCTGTCGCTATTGAAAAGGGACAGAGATTCGCTGTAAGAGAAGGTGGAAGAACAGTTGGAGCTGGTGTGGTCACAGAAGTCATCGAGTGAGGGGGACGCTTCCCCCTCCTTTTTGAGAAAAGAGGGAGGGTGCTTAGAATATGCCTGGACAGAAGATAAGGATAAAACTCAAAGCCTACGATCACGAGTTACTCGACGAATCGGCGAAAAAGATCGTTGAAGTCGCTAAATCCACGAATTCCAAAGTGTCCGGTCCCATTCCCTTGCCAACGGAGCGGACACTCTATTGTGTCCTGAGATCTCCCATGAAACACAAGGACTCCAGAGAACACTTTGAAAAGAGAGTACACAAAAGGCTAATAGATATCATAGACCCATCTCCAAAGACCATCGATGCTTTGATGAGGATAAACCTCCCAGCAGGTGTCGACGTTGAGATCAAACTGTAATCCCTGGAGGTGTCTTTGATGAAGATGATAATTGGAAGAAAAATCGGTATGACGAGAGTATTCGTTGGAAATGATTCCGTTCCCGTTACAGTCATAAAGGCGGGGCCCTGTGTGGTTGTCCAGAAAAAAACCGTTGAGAAAGACGGATACAACGCTGTGCAGCTTGGATTCGAGAAGGCTAAGAAGGTCAACAAACCTCTCGCAGGACACTTCAAAAAATTCGGTGTGGAACCGATGAAAATACTCAGAGAGTTCAGAGTAGAAAATCCCGACGAGTACGAACCCGGACAGGTAATAAAGGTTGACGTGTTTGAAAAAGGTGAGTACGTGGACGTTACTGGCTGGACAAAAGGAAGAGGATTCGCTGGTGCGATGAAAAGATGGGGATTCAGCGGTGGACCGAAGAGCCACGGTTCCAAATTCCATAGAGAACTCGGTTCTGTTGGTCAGCACACGGAACCTGCCAAGATATGGAAAGGTAAGAAAATGCCCGGAAGATATGGAAACGAGAGGGTAACTGTCAGAAATCTTCAAGTTGTGGATATCGATCCTGAAAACGACCTTTTAGTGGTCAAAGGTGGAGTCCCTGGAGCGAGGGGCGGGCTCGTTTTGATCAGGAGCGCCAAGGCCCCGAAAAAGTAACAGTGGAGGAGGAATAAAAGATGGCTCAGGTGGATCTGTTGAATGTGAAGGGAGAAAAAGTAGGGACCCTGGAAATCAGTGATTTCGTTTTCAACATCGATCCCAACTACGACGTGATGTGGAGATACGTGGATATGCAGCTCTCCAACAGGAGAGCTGGAACTGCCTCTACGAAAACAAGAGGAGAAGTCTCCGGTGGTGGCAGAAAACCCTGGCCGCAGAAACACACCGGAAGAGCAAGACACGGTTCCATAAGATCCCCCATCTGGAGGCATGGAGGAATTGCACACGGACCTAAACCGAGAGACTGGAGCAAAAAGCTCAACAAGAAAATGAAGAAGCTCGCTCTGCGATCTGCTCTCTCTGTGAAGTACAGAGAAAACAAACTCTTCGTACTCGATGATCTGAAACTCGAAAGGCCGAAGACGAAATTTCTGAAGGAAATCCTCCAGAACCTTCAGCTTTCCGACAAGAAAACACTGATCGTCCTTCCATGGAAAGATGAAGGATACATGAATGTGAAACTCTCTGGAAAGAACCTTCCCAACGTGAAGGTAATAATTGCGGACAATCCGAACAACAGCAAAAATGGTGAGAAGGCAGTAAGAATAGATGGACTCAATGTTTTTGACATGCTCAAGTACGATTACCTTGTGCTCACCCAGGACATGGTTTCCAAGATAGAGGAGGTGCTCGGAAATGAAGCAGGAAAAGCTCTCACTGAATGATGTTCTAATCAGACCCATCATCACAGAAAAGGCTCTTATCCTCCGCGAACAGAGGAAATACGTATTCGAGGTCAATCCACTTGCAAACAAGAACCTGGTAAAAGAGGCTGTTGAAAAGCTCTTCAATGTCAAAGTAGAAAAGGTGAACATTCTCAACATGAAGCCCAAGCCGAAAAGAAGGGGTATCTTTGAAGGAAAGACCCGCAGCTGGAAAAAGGCTGTTGTAACTTTGAAGGAAGGTTACACAATCAAAGAACTGGAAGGCGAACACTGAGAGGGGTGAAGTCATGGGACTCAAAAGATTCAAACCGGTTACCCCGGGAAGGCGTTTTATGGTTATCTCCGATTTTTCGGATATCACAAAGACAGAACCTGAAAAGTCGTTGCTCGCACCTCTCAAGAAAACAGGTGGAAGGAATCATCACGGAAGAGTTACTGTAAGGCACAGAGGTGGCGGGCACAAGAGAAGATACAGAATAATAGATTTCAAGAGATACGACAAAGCTGGAATTCCTGCGAAAGTGCTGGCCATTGAATACGATCCCAACAGATCAGCCAGAATAGCGCTTCTCCTTTACGCTGATGGAGAGAAAAGATATATTCTGGCACCCAAAGGTGTGAACGTGGGAGACACTCTCATGAGCGGACCCGATGCGGAAATAAGGCCAGGAAACGCACTTCCTCTTGAGAAGATACCCGTCGGTACCCTTGTCCACAACGTGGAGTTCACACCGGGCAAGGGTGGTCAGATCGCAAGAGCAGCTGGTACATACTGTCAGATCATGGCGAAGGAAGGGAATTACGCTCTGCTCAGAATGCCTTCTGGAGAACTGAGAAAGGTACACATCAAATGCTACGCCACCGTCGGTGTTGTGGGCAACGAAGATCACAAGAACGAAGTCCACGGAAAGGCTGGAAGAGTGAGATGGCTCGGTAGAAGACCGCATGTCAGAGGAGTTGCCATGAATCCGGTGGATCACCCGCACGGTGGTGGTGAAGGAAGAGGTAAAGGTCACCATCCAACGAGTCCATGGGGCCTGCCAACCAAGGGCTACAAGACGAGACGTGGAAAGAGACCTTCTGACAAATTCATCGTCAGGAGAAGGAATGAAGCGTAAGGAGGTGAATTGAATGGGTCGTTCCAGTAAGAAAGGACCCTATGTAGATAAAAAATTACTCGAAAAGATCAGAAAACTCAACGAAACTGGTGAAAAGAAAGTTATCAAAACATGGAGCAGAGCCTCTATGATCATTCCTGAAATGGTAGGGCACACGATCGCAGTTTACAATGGTATGAAACACATACCGGTGTACATTACTGAAAACATGATCGGACACAGACTTGGAGAATTTGCACCAACCAGAAGGTTTGGAGGTCATGCCGACAAAAAAGCGAAAAAAGGTGAATTGAAGAAGTGAGGAGGGAAAGAATGAAGCTCCAGGTACCCAGAAGCAGTTTGAAGCGTTCAATTTTTCATAAAAAGAGAAAAGAGCTCCTGTCTTCTCTTCCGAAGATTGAAGCTAAGGCTGTGGCAAGATACATAAGGATCTCTCCAAGAAAAGCCAGAGCCATAGCAAACACAATAAGAGGGAAATCCGTCGAAGAAGCTTTCCAGATTCTTGCTTTTTCACCGAAGAAGGCCGCAAGAATAATGGAAAAGGTATTGAAGTCGGCTGTCGCGAATGCCGAAAATAACTTTGGGTTGAGTGTTGAGAATCTCTATGTTTCCGAGTGTTACGTTAACGATGGACCAAGGATGAAAAGGATCTGGCCCAGAGGAAGAGGCAGGGCGGATATCATTCAGAAGAGAATGTCACACATCACAGTTGTAGTGAGAGATCGCAGTAAAGAAGATGAATACAGGAAGGCTCTTGAGGAATTACAAAAGAAGATATCATCCGAAGAGTGAGGTGATACGGTGGGTCAGAAAGTGCATCCCCGCGGCTTCAGGTTGGGTCTGAGTGCCGACTGGCAAGCAAAATGGTTCAACGAAAAGAATTACAAAGAGTGGCTCCTCGAGGATGAAGAGATAAGAAAGTTCATAAAGAACAGGTATTACCATGCTGGGATTAGCGAGATATACGTAGAAAGACCTGACGCTGAAAGGATCAACATAACCGTGAAAACAGCAAGACCTGGAATCATCATAGGAAGGAAAGGTGCGGAGATAACGAGTTTGAGAGAGGAGCTGGAGAGGAAGTTCAACAGAAGGGTTGTTATTAATATTGAAGAGATAAAAACGCCCGAACTCGATGCACAGCTTGTTGCCGAGTCTATAGCTTCCCGTATAGAAAAGAGGGCATCTTACAAAGTGGCAATGAAGAGAGCAATAATGAACGCCATGAGAAAGGGTGCACAGGGAATAAAAGTGATGGTCGCTGGAAGGCTCGGTGGAGCTGAGATCGCCAGAAGAGAATGGTACCTCAGAGGAAGACTGCCTCTTCAGAAATTGAAGGCGATCATAGATTATGGAACGGCCACTGCGTGGACCAAGTACGGTACTATCGGCATCAAAGTGTGGATCTACAAAGGAGATGCTGATATCTAAGGGAGGTAATTGCCATGTTGATGCCAAGAAGGGTCAAATACAGAAAACAACAAAGAGGAAGAATGAAAGGAAAAGCCAAGGGAGGAACATTTGTTCAGTTCGGTGAATGGGGTCTCAAAGCACTCGAACCAGCTTGGATCACAGCCCAGCAGATAGAAGCTTGCCGAATTGCCATGCTGAGGGCTATGAAAAGATCCGGAAAGATCTGGATAAGAATATTCCCTGACAAACCTTACACGAAAAAACCACCTGAATCCAGGATGGGAAAAGGTAAGGGTAACGTTGAAGGATGGGTCGCCGTTGTGAAACCCGGGAAGATTCTCTTTGAAGTGGCGGGAGTCGATGAGGAAACAGCCCATGAAGCTCTCAGGTACGCTGCGAGTAAACTTCCCATAGCTACTAAGGTAGTTCCCCGTCACCATATTGGGGGTGAGGCAGTATGAAGGCTTCCGAACTCAGGAATTACACAGATGAAGAATTGAAGAATCTTCTCGAAGAAAAGAAGAGGCAGCTTATGGAACTCAGATTCCAGCTTGCAATGGGACAGCTGAAGAATACTTCTCTCATAAAGCTCACTAAAAGGGATATCGCAAGGATAAAGACCATTCTCAGAGAGAGGGAGTTAGGCATAAGGAGGTGAAAACATGCCAAGGAAACGTTTGACTGGAATAGTTGTGAGCGATAAAATGGACAAGACAGTAGTTGTTGCCGTTGAAAAACTCGTACAGCACCCGATTTACAAGAAATACGTGAAGAGGACGAAAAAATATCACGCACACGATGAAAGAAACGAGTGTAAAATAGGAGATGTTGTCGAAATAGAAGAAACTCGACCTCTCAGTAAAACGAAGAGATGGAGAGTCGTTAGGATCATTCAAAGGTTTGAACCCGAAAGAGTCCTGAAAGAAGAAGAGGACATACAGGAAGAGATAGAAGCAGTCGAGGGCAAGGGAGGGGTTGAATCATGATACAGCAAGAGACCTATCTCAATGTGGCCGACAACTCTGGTGCCAAAAAGCTCAGAGTCATAAGAGTTATCGGTGGGTTTCATAAAAAGTACGGAACAGTTGGAGATATAGTTGTGTGTTCAGTCAGGGAAGCCATCCCGAATTCTGATGTGAAGAAAGGAGACGTAGTCAGAGCGGTGATTGTGAGAACAAAGAAAGAAATCAGAAGAAATGATGGTACTTACATCAGATTCGATGACAACGCGGCTGTTCTCATTGATAAGTTCAACGCTCCCAGAGGCACCAGAATCTTTGGTCCGGTTGCGAGGGAACTCAGGGAAAAAGGATTCATGAAAATAATATCCCTCGCACCAGAAGTTTGGTGAGGTGATACGGAGATGAGGATAAAGAAAGGTGATCTTGTCGAAGTGATTTCTGGAAAAGACAGAGGAAAAAGGGGAAAGGTTCTCAGAGTGATCCCGAAAGAAAACAAAGTCATCGTTGAAAACGTGAACATGGTGAAAAGACATCAAAGACCCATCCCCCAGCTTCGTGAGGGTGGAATCATAGAGAGAGAAGCACCGATCTACGCTTCCAAAGTTATGGTTGTCTGTCCTGCTTGTGATAAAAGAACGAGAGTCGGCTACAGGTTCACCGAAGATGGGAAAAAGGTAAGATACTGCAAGAAGTGTGGTGAGATCATTGACAAGGATTGAGGGAGGAATCGGTATGAGATATGAATACGTTCCTCTGAAAGATCAGTACGAGAAGGAAATAGTACCTGCTTTGATGAAAGAGTTCAACTACAAGAACATTCATCAGGTTCCGAAGCTGGTCAAAATCGTTATAAACATGGGAATTGGTGAAGGTTCCAGAAACTACGATCTCATAGAACGCCACGCGAACGAACTCGCAAAAATCACGGGACAGAAACCAATCGTTACAAGGGCAAGAAAGAGCATTTCCAACTTCAAGATAAGGAAGGGAATGCCGATAGGTTTGAAAGTAACCCTCAGAGGAGCAAGGATGTACAATTTTCTCTACAAACTCATAAACATCGTGTTGCCCAAGGTGAGGGACTTCAGAGGACTCGATCCCAACTCCTTTGACGGAAGAGGGAATTACTCCTTTGGTCTTTCAGAACAGCTGGTTTTCCCTGAACTGAGTCCAGATGAAGTCAGAAGGATCCAGGGAATGGACATCACCATCGTCACAACTGCAAAGACAGATCAGGAAGCCAGAAGGCTTCTTGAGCTCTTTGGAATGCCTTTCAAGAGAGGATAACGGAGGTGAGATGAATGGCCAAGAAGGCAATGATAGAAAGATGGAAGAAACCGAAGAAGTACAAGGTACGTGAGTACACAAGGTGCCACATCTGTGGACGCCCGAGAGCGGTGTACAGAGAATTCGGACTCTGCAGGGTTTGTTTCAGGAAGCTTGCTCTGGAAGGAAAGCTCCCTGGAGTTCGGAAGGCAAGCTGGTAAGGGAGGGATGGTGCTGTGTGGAGCGATCCGATTGCCGACATGCTAACAAGAATCAGAAATGCCAATATGGTTTTCAAAGAATACACGGATATACCTGCTTCCAACCTCAAGAAGAAGATCTGTGAGATCTTGAAAAGAGAAGGATTCATAGCGGACTACAAATACATCGAAGACGGAAAGCAGGGAATACTGAGGGTTTACCTCAAATACAAAGGCGGAAGGAAGAACAGAGAAAGAGTCATTCACGGTATCGTCAGAGTGTCTCACTCAGGTAGGAGAATCTACGTCGACAAGGACCACATCCCGAAAGTGAAAAACGGCCTTGGAATAGCCATACTCACTACTTCAAAGGGTGTTCTAACAGATAAAGAAGCACGTCAACTTGGAGTCGGCGGAGAAGTAATCGCTTACGTCTGGTGAGGAGGTGTTTTGAATGTCTCGACTTGCAAAAAAGCCCATAGTCTTACCACAGGGTGTTACGGTTGAAATAAAAGACAACATTGTTAAGGTGAAGGGACCAAAGGGAGAGCTCAGTCAGGAATTTCTCCCTTACGTGAAAATAGAAGTTGAAGGTAACGAGGTCTGGGTAAAACCCAACGAAAGTCAGATCATAAGAAAGTCTGACTGGAGAAAGATAAAGATGTTCCAAGGAACTTATTGGTCTCTCATTAGAAATATGGTTGTTGGTGTAACAGAGGGCTACAGGAAAGAGCTGGAGATTGTGGGAATCGGTTACAGAGCGCAGCTTCAGGGGAATACAGTAGTGATGAATCTTGGATACGCTCATCCCGTTGTTTATGAGATACCCTCAGATGTGAAGGTCGAAGTTCCAGCACCAAACAGAATAGTTGTTTCTGGCATCGATAAACAGAGAGTAGGACAGGTTGCTGCTGAGATCAGAGCGTTCAGGCCACCAAATGTCTACACTGGAAAGGGAGTCAGGTACGTTGGTGAAGTGGTGAGACAGAAAGAAGGTAAGAAAGCATAAAGGGGGTTGTTGAAATGATAAAGAAGGAGTCAAAAAAAGAACAGCGACTCAGAAGGCATAGAAGAGTTAGAAAAAAGGTGTTTGGAACTCCTGAAAGACCAAGGCTCTGTGTTTTCAGAAGCAATAAACACATATACGCCCAGATCATAGATGACACGATAGGTCATACCCTTGTTTCCGCTTCTACTCTTGACCCCGAACTGAGGGAAAAGCTCCAGAAAACGTGGAACATAGAGGCAGCTAAAGAAGTAGGACTTCTCTTAGGAAAAAGAGCCCTCGAAAAGGGTATAAAGAAGGTCGTGTTCGATAGAGGCGGATATAAGTACCATGGAAGGGTTAAGGCACTGGCAGATGGAGCCAGAGAAGCTGGACTCGAATTCTGAAGGAGGGTGGTACTGTGGAAACACAGGGAGTTATAAAGGAGATACAGTACGAAGAATTCGAAGAGAAGATAATAGAAATAAGGAGAACCTCTAAAGTTACAAAGGGTGGAAAGAATCTGAGCTTCAGGGTTGTGGCCATTGTTGGAAACAAAAACGGTAAAGTGGGACTGGGAATAGGAAAAGCAAGAGAGGTTCCCGAAGCGATCAGAAAGGCCATATCTGCTGCAAAGCGAAACATCATAGAAGTTCCTGTGATCAACGGAACCATTCCACACGAAGTCGTAGGAAAACAGGACGCTTCCAAAGTGCTTTTGAGACCAGCCGCACCGGGTACAGGTATCATCGCCGGTGGTACTGTCCGAGCCGTTGTTGAGCTCGCAGGAATCCAGAACATACTCACGAAATCTCTCGGGTCCACCAATCCTTTGAACCTTGCTCTTGCAACGATGAACGGTTTGAAGAACCTTCTGGATCCAAGAAAAGTTGCAAAACTCAGGGACATATCGGTCGAAGAAGTGTTCAAAGGCGTGGGGAGGGAGAACAATGCCTAAGAAGCTGAAGATAAAACTGGTCAAGAGTCCCATTGGTTATTCCTGGGATCAAAAGGATACAGTGAAAAGACTTGGACTCAGGAAGCTCAACCAGGTGGTCGTAAAGGACGACTTGCCACAGATCAGGGGTATGATCAGAAAGGTGAAACATCTGGTAGAAGTAGAGGAGATCGAGGAAGGGGGTAACAACGCATGAGGCTTGAAGATCTGAGACCAACTCCTGGGGCGATGAAGAAGAGAAAGAGAGTCGGTAGGGGTCCCGGATCCGGGCACGGAAAAACCAGTGGAAGGGGACACAAAGGACAGAAAGCCAGGGGAAGTGGAAAGGTCCACATCTGGTTTGAGGGTGGACAAACTCCTCTGCACAGAAGACTTCCCAAGAGAGGATTCAACAATATAAACAAAAAAGTTTATGCAGTTGTTAATGTCAAAGTTCTCGAAGAAAGGTTCGAGGCCAACGAAGAAGTGACTCCTGAAAAACTCATCGAAAGAAAGATCATAAAAGATCTGAAAGATGGGGTAAAGATCCTCGGAGACGGAGAACTCACCAAACCACTTGTAGTCAAAGCGCATGCTTTCAGTAAGAGCGCTGTAGAAAAGATAGAAAGTGCTGGTGGTAAGGCTGAGGTGATATAAATGTGGCAAGCTTTCAAAAACGCTTTTAAAATACCAGAGCTTCGCGACAGAATCATCTTCACGTTCCTCGCTTTGATCGTTTTCAGGATGGGGATTTACATCCCCGTTCCTGGGTTGAATCTGGAAGCGTGGGGGGAAATCTTCAGGAGGATAGCAGAAACCGCTGGTGTCGCTGGAATTTTGAGTTTCTACGATGTGTTCACTGGAGGAGCTTTGAGTCAGTTCTCTGTTTTCACCATGAGTGTCACTCCCTACATAACCGCATCGATCATCCTTCAACTCCTGGCATCCGTTATGCCTTCGCTCAAGGAGATGCTCAGAGAGGGTGAAGAGGGAAGAAAGAAGTTTGCGAAGTACACAAGACGTCTCACACTTTTGATAGGTGGTTTTCAGGCTTTCTTTGTTTCCTTTTCCCTTGCAAGATCGAATCCAGACATGGTAGCTCCCGGTGTTAATGTGCTTCAGTTCACTGTTCTCTCCACCATGTCCATGCTTGCTGGAACTATGTTTCTGCTCTGGCTCGGTGAAAGGATCACAGAAAAGGGTATAGGAAACGGTATCTCGATCCTGATCTTCGCAGGAATAGTGGCAAGGTACCCAAGCTACATCAGACAGGCGTATCTCGGCGGTCTGAATCTCCTGGAATGGATCTTTCTCATAGCTGTTGCTCTCATCACGATATTCGGGATTATACTCGTTCAGCAGGCAGAGAGAAGGATCACCATACAGTACGCAAGAAGGGTCACGGGAAGGAGAGTGTATGGGGGAGCCAGCACGTATCTTCCTATAAAGGTGAACCAAGGTGGTGTGATCCCCATCATCTTTGCGAGTGCCATAGTTTCAATACCTTCTGCGATCGCTTCAATAACGAACAGTGGAACTCTTCAAAATCTCTTCAAAGCAGGTGGATTCCTCTACCTTCTCGTTTACGGATTGCTGGTGTTCTTCTTCACTTACTTCTATAGCGTTGTGATTTTCGATCCTAAGGAAATCTCTGAAAACATTCAGAAGTACGGAGGTTACATCCCGGGCTTGAGACCTGGAAGATCAACGGAGCAGTATCTCCACAGAGTTCTAAACAGAGTGACATTTATCGGAGCCGTCTTCCTCGTAGTCATAGCCCTTCTTCCCTACTTGGTTCAGGGAGCCATAAGAGTGAACGTCTGGATCGGAGGAACTTCTGCTTTGATCGCTGTGGGAGTCGCTCTTGACATCATTCAACAGATGGAAACCCATATGGTGATGAGACACTACGAAGGATTCATCAAAAAGGGTAGAATAAGGGGGAGAAGATGATGGCATATCTCGTCTTTCTGGGACCTCCGGGTGCGGGAAAGGGAACTTACGCAAAAAGATTACAGGAAGCGACTGGTATTCCACATATATCTACCGGTGACATTTTCAGGGACATTGTAAAAAAAGAGAACGACGAGCTTGGGAAAAAGATAAAAGAGATCATGGAAAGGGGAGAACTCGTTCCGGACGAACTCGTGAACGAGGTTGTGAAAAGAAGACTCTCAGAAAAAGATTGTGAAAGAGGATTCATACTGGACGGCTATCCAAGAACCGTTGCTCAGGCGGAATTCCTCGACGGCTTTTTGAAAACTCAAAACAAAGAGCTCACGGCTGCTGTACTCTTTGAAGTTCCTGAGGAAGTGGTCGTTCAGAGGCTCACGGCCAGAAGGATCTGCCCGAAATGTGGAAGAATTTACAATTTGATTTCGCTCCCTCCAAAAGAAGACGAACTGTGCGATGATTGTAAAGTGAAGCTCGTTCAGAGAGAAGACGACAAAGAAGAAACAGTGAGACACAGATACAAGGTTTATCTCGAAAAGACACAGCCGGTGATTGATTACTACGATAAAAAGGGCATTCTCAAACGAGTGGATGGTACCATAGGAATAGACAACGTGATCGCTGAAGTGTTAAAGATAATAGGGTGGAGTGATAAATGATAAGAATAAAGACACCCTCTGAGATCGAGAAGATGAAAAAAGCAGGAAAAGCGGTTGCAACGGCTTTGAGGGAAGTTGGAAAAGTGATCGTTCCGGGGAAAACCGCATGGGACGTTGAAGTTCTTGTCCTGGAGATCTTCAAAAAACTCAGAGTCAAACCAGCTTTCAAGGGATACGGTGGTTACAAATACGCAACTTGTGTTTCTGTGAACGAAGAGGTGGTACACGGTCTTCCTTTGAAGGAGAAGGTTTTTAAAGAAGGAGACATTGTATCTGTAGATGTCGGAGCGGTATATCAGGGACTTTACGGTGATGCGGCCGTTACATACATCGTTGGAGAAACCGATGAAAGAGGAAAAGAACTGGTGAGAGTAACAAGAGAGGCTCTGGAAAAGGCTATAAAGATGATAAAACCCGGCATCAGACTTGGAGATGTTTCGCACTGTATTCAAGAAACAGTTGAATCGGCAGGTTTCAACGTGATCAGGGATTATGTGGGTCATGGAGTGGGGAGAGAACTCCACGAAGACCCTCAAATTCCAAACTACGGAACACCCGGAACGGGTGTGGTCTTAAGAAAAGGTATGACGCTGGCCATAGAACCCATGGTGAGTGAAGGAGACTGGAGAGTTGTTGTGAAAGAAGACGGATGGACAGCCGTTACAGTAGACGGTTCCAGATGCGCTCATTTTGAACACACGATTCTGATAACAGAAAACGGGGCGGAGATATTGACCAAGGAGGGATGAAATGGGAAAAGAAGATGTCATCCGGATGGAAGGAACCATAATAGAGGCTTTACCTAACGCTATGTTTAGAGTAGAATTAGACAATGGGCACAAAGTGCTCGCTCACGTTTCTGGCAGAATGAGAAAAAATTTTATAAGATTGGTCCCCGGAGATCGGGTTATTGTTGAACTCTCTGTGTACGATCTCACTCGAGGACGAATCGTTTATAGAAAAAAACCAGAGTAACGAAAGGAGTGGGAAAAATGAAAGTACAGGCTTCTGTGAAGAAGAGATGTGAACACTGCAAAATAATCAGAAGAAAGAAGAGAGTCTATGTTATCTGTAAGGTTAATCCAAAACACAATCAGAAGCAAGGCTAAGGAGGAGGGAAATGAATGGCTCGTATCGTAGGTGTTGAGCTTCCAAACAACAAAAAGGTCTGGGTGGCGCTGACTTACATCTACGGAATTGGAAGGAGCAGATCCTTTGAAATTTTGAAAAACACTGGTATAGATCCGGAAAAAAGAGTGGGAGACCTCACCGATGAGGAGATCAGCAAAATCACCAAGTACATCCAGGATCACTTCAAGGTGGAAGGAGAACTCAGAAGCGAGGTTGAAAGAAACATCAGACGACTCATAGAGATAGGATGTTACAGAGGTATCAGACACAAACTTGGGCTCCCCGTTAGGGGTCAAAAGACCCGATCAAACGCAAGGACAAGAAAAGGACCCAGACCGAGCAGAATAAAGACCAAAAAGAAATCTTCATAAGACAAGGGAGGGAATTGAATGGCAAGAAAAAGAGGCAGTTCTTCAAGAAAACAGAAAAAAGTTAGCTTCGATTACGGAGTGGTGCATATAAAATCTACTTTCAACAACACCATAATCACTCTCACCGACAAAGATGGAAACACGCTCACCTGGGCCAGTGGAGGAACGGTGGGATTCGAGGGAACAAGGAAGGGTACACCTTATGCCGCTCAGCTGGCAGCCGATAAAGTGGCACGAGAAGCCCTCAGAATGGGCATCAAAAAAGTCGATGTTCTTGTGAAAGGACCTGGCCCAGGAAGGGAACCCGCGATAAGAACGCTTCAAGGTGCAGGTCTTGAAATCAACCAGATAAAGGATGTTACTCCCATTCCATTCAACGGTTGCAGACCCAAGAAAAGAAGAAGAGTGTGAGGAGGGAACGAAATGGCGAGATATACAGGACCTCTTTGCAGACTTTGTAGAAGGGAAGGAATGAAACTGTACCTTAAAGGAGAAAGGTGTTACACCGACAAGTGCGCTTTTGACAGAAGACCTTACGCGCCAGGTCAGCACGGTCAGAGAAGAACCAAGCTCACACAGTACGGTATACAGCTCAGAGCGAAGCAAACTGTCAAGAGAATCTACGGTATACTCGAAAGACAATTTGAAAGGTACGTTGAGAAGGCTATGCAAAAAGCGGGAGATACTCGAGAAAACCTGATCCAGATCCTTGAAGCCAGACTGGACAACGTTGTGTATAGAATGGGATTCGCTATAAACAGAAGACAGGCGAGACAGCTGGTCAATCACGGCCACTTCCTTGTGAATGGAAAGAAAGTGAATATACCGAGTTACCTTCTGAGACCGAACGATGTAGTTGAGTTGAGAGAAAAAAGCAGAGATCTCGAAGTGATCAAAAAAGCTGTGGAAGTCAACAAAGACAGAAACGTTGTGCCTTGGATAGAGGTTGATTACGAGAATTACAGAGGTACTTTCATGAGATATCCAAGCCTTGAGGAAGTTACCGATCTTCCAGTTGATCTCCAGACTGTTATCGAATTCTACTCGAGGTGATGTGAATGATAGAGTTTGTTATACCGAAAAAATTAAAGGTGGAGGAAGAGAGAGAGGAAAAGGATTATTACTACGCAAGGTTTTCGCTTTCTCCACTTGAAAGAGGATACGCTATCACAATAGGAAACGCGTTGAGGAGAGTTCTGCTTTCTTCAATACCTTCGCTCGCAATCATTGGAATAAGGTTCATAAAACCCGAAAAGTATCACGAATACGACTATATCGAAGGAGTAAAAGAAGATATACTGGATATAATCCTGAACCTGAAGAAAGTTCAGTTTCGGGTCAATGTGACTGTGAAAGATACAATAAAGATGGAAGTAGAAAAGAAAGGACCGGGCGAACTCGTCGCAGGTGATATAAAGACACCAGCTGGCATTGAAGTGGCGAATCCAGATCTGCACATTGCCACCTTGAATTCCAAAGCAGACCTTTTCTTCGAAGTTTACGCAGAAGTGGGAAAAGGATTCGTTCCTGTATCTGAAAGAGAAGAAAAGCCTGAAGTTGGATGGATTCCAATAGACGGTGTTTTCAGCCCTGTGATTAAAGTGAATTTCCTGACAGAAAACGTTCGTGTTGGAAAAAGGACGGATTACGATAAACTCATTCTTGAAATCTGGACAAAGAAGTCGATAAGACCTGAGGAAGCTCTCAAAAAGGCGGCGGACATCCTGATAAATCATTTCAAAATTGTGACGGAAGGACTGCCTGAACTGAAAATCTCTGAGGAATACATCATCGCATCTGAGGAAGAAGAAGCAGAAATCCCCATCGTTGAGCATGAAGAAGAAAACAGAGAGAATCTGGATGTGTACAACAAAAAGATTGATGAACTCGAACTTTCAGTCAGATCTCTCAACTGTTTGAAGAGAGCCAAAATAGAAACGATCGGGGATCTTCTCAGCAAAACCGAGGAAGAGCTTTTGAAGATAAAGAATTTTGGTCAGAAATCTCTCGATGAGGTCAAGGAGAAACTGAAAGAAAAATTCGGTCTTGAGCTCAGGAAGGGGGAATGAAAGATGAGACACAGAGTGAAAAGACACAAGCTCGGAAGATATGGAAGCCATAGAAAAAGTCTCTTGAGAAATCTTTCAAGAGAGATCGTTGAACACGGCTCGATAGTTACCACAACAGCAAAAGCAAAAGCCCTGAAGATATTCATGGACAAACTTGTCAGCAAAGCTATTGAAGCCGCCATAACTGATGATAGAGCCAAGAGTGTTCACCTGAGAAGACAGATAAACGCTGTGCTCGGAGACAGACGATTGACAAATAAGCTTGTGGATGAAATAGCGAAGAACTATATTGGAAGACGCGGAGGCTATGTGAGGGTCCTGAGGATAGGTTTCAGAAGAGGAGATGCTGCTGAAATGTCGCTTGTTCAGCTTGTGGAGGCATCCAGTCAGGAAGGCTGATGCCTCCTTTTTCTTTCCCGCCCCTGTTGCCTTCCATCAGTAGGAGGTGAAAAATTGACAGAAGAACAGAAAGCCATTAGCATATCAGAGCTGGAATCCATGAACATAAAACAGCTCTACGAGATAGCGAAATCTCTGGGTATTCCTCGATATACTTCTATGCGAAAAAGAGATTTGATTTTTGCCATTTTGAAAGCGCAAACCGAATCTACCGGTTATTTCTTTGGGGAAGGTGTACTGGAAATCCATCCTGAAGGTTTTGGTTTTTTAAGAAGACTCGAGGACAACCTTCTTCCAAGCAACGACGATATATACATATCCCCTTCTCAGATAAGAAAATTCAATCTGAACACGGGAGATATAATTTCCGGGGTTATAAGAAAACCAAAAGAAGGGGAAAAGTATTTTGCCATGATAAAAATCGAAGCGATAAATTATCGACCAGTCGAAACGGTCAATGACAGAGTGAACTTCGACAACTTAACACCGGATTATCCCAGAGAACGCTTCATTCTTGAAACCGACCCGAAGATATATTCCACCAGATTGATAGACCTTTTCGCCCCTATTGGGAAAGGTCAAAGAGGAATGATCGTGGCACCTCCAAAAGCTGGTAAAACAACCATCCTCAAAGAAATAGCGAACGGTATCGCTGAAAATCACCCGGATACAATAAGAATAATCTTGCTGATCGATGAGAGGCCAGAAGAAGTTACGGATATAAAAGAGTCAACGAATGCGATCGTCATAGCGGCTCCTTTTGACATGCCGCCAGACAAGCAGGTGAAGGTTGCCGAGTTGACCCTGGAGATGGCAAAGAGGCTGGTGGAATTCAATTACGATGTTGTTATACTCCTTGATAGTTTGACGAGACTCGCACGAGTGTACAACATAGTTGTTCCTCCCAGCGGGAAACTTCTAACGGGCGGTGTGGATCCAGCTGCCCTTTACAAACCCAAGAGATTCTTTGGAGCGGCGAGAAACACCCGTGAAGGCGGAAGCCTCACGATCATTGCTACTGCCCTGGTGGAAACAGGTTCGAAAATGGATGAGGTCATATTCGAGGAATTCAAAGGAACAGGTAACATGGAGCTAGTTCTTTCGAGGCAGCTGGCAAACAAAAGAATTTTCCCGGCCATAAACCTTCTGCTTTCCGGAACAAGAAGGGAAGAATTGTTACTCGACGAAGAAACTCTCAAGAAAGTGTGGCTCTTGCGAAGGATGCTTTCTGCGATGACAGAAGAAGAAGGTTTGACACTCATACTGAACAAACTTTCAGAAACTTCTTCGAACGAAGAATTTCTGAAATTGATAGACAAGGAAAAAGCAAGATATTGAGCAGGAGGTGCCGAAGTTGAAGCTCATAGGAGTTGATCTTGGAGGAACTACCTTCTCGGTAGGGCTTGTGAGTGAAGATGGAAAAATATTGAAAAAAGTAACTTGTGATACTCTCGTAGAGAATGGAAAAGAGGATGTGATAAGAAGGATCGCCGAAGCGATTCTGGAGATATCTGATGGAGAAGAAACGCCCTATGTTGGTATTGGATCTCCAGGTTCAATAGATAGAGAAAATGGAATCGTCAGATTTTCTCCAAATTTTCCAGACTGGCACAACGTTCCTCTAACCGATGAACTGGCAAAGAGAACTGGGAAAAAGGTTTTTCTTGAAAACGATGCGAACGCGTTTGTTCTTGGAGAGAAGTGGTTCGGTGCTGGAAGGGGATACGATCACATAGTGGCACTGACTCTTGGAACTGGTATTGGTGGAGGAGTTGTCACTCATGGGTACCTCCTCACGGGAAGGGATGGAATAGGAGCAGAACTTGGACACGTTGTCGTTGAGCCCAATGGACCCATGTGCAACTGTGGCACAAGGGGCTGTCTTGAAGCTGTGGCATCCGCAACGGCGATAAGGAGGTTTCTCAGAGAGGGTTACAAGAAGTATCACAATTCACTGGTGTATAAACTTGCAAGTTCACCTGAAAAGGCGGATGCCAAACATCTCTTCGACGCTGCAAAGCAGGGAGATAGATTCGCTCTGATGATAAGAGACAGAGTGGTGGACGCCCTGGCACGAGCCGTAGCGGGCTACATACACATATTCAACCCGGAGATAGTGATCATAGGTGGAGGAATTTCAAGAGCGGGAGAGATTCTGTTTGGTCCCCTGAGAGAGAAAGTGGTGGATTACATCATGCCATCCTTTGTGGGAACCTACGAAATAGTGGCGAGCCCTCTCGTCGAAGACGCCGGAATCCTCGGAGCGGCTTCCATAATAAAGGAGAGGATAGGGGGGTGAACTGATGAAGGTAAAGATTCTCGTTGACAGCACAGCCGATGTTCCTTTTTCCTGGATGGAAAAATACGATATGGACAGCATTCCACTGTACGTGGTGTGGGAGGATGGAAAATCTGAGCCGGATGAGAGAAAACCGGAAGAAATAATAAACTTTTACAAGAAAATAAGAGAAACGGGCAGTGTGCCAAAAACTTCCCAACCGAGTGTGGAGGATTTCAAGAAGAGATATCTGAAGTACAAAGAAGAGGGTTACGATGCTGTTCTGGTTCTCACTTTATCGTCGAAGCTTTCCGGAACTTACAATTCCGCCGTTCTCGCATCCAAGGAAGTGGACATACCCGTTTACGTTGTGGATACCCTTCTTGCTTCGGGTGCGATACCCCTTCCAGCTCGTGTGGCTCGTGAAATGCTCGAAAATGGTGCCACCATCGAGGAAGTACTGAAAAAACTCGATGAGAGAATGAAGAACAAAGACTTCAAAGCGATCTTCTATGTTTCAGATTTCGACTACCTTGTCAAGGGAGGAAGGGTGTCGAAGTTCCAGGGATTCGTGGGAAATCTTCTCAAGATAAGAGTGTGTCTTCACATAGAGAACGGTGAGCTCATCCCTTACAGAAAGGTCAGAGGAGACAAAAAGGCAATAGAAGCCCTCATAGAAAAACTGCGTGAGGATACTCCTGAAGGTTCGAAACTGAGAGTGATAGGCGTTCACGCGGACAACGAGGCCGGAGTCGTGGAGCTTTTGAACGCTCTCAGAAGAAGTTACGAGGTTGTCGACGAGATCATATCGCCGATGGGAAAGGTGATCACGACTCATGTGGGACCCGGGACGGTTGGGTTTGGAATCGAGGTTTTAGAGCGAAAAAGATGAAAACACCGACGAACACGAGTATGTCTCCCACACTTATAACGAACTTCCTTCCCCACGGAAGATAAACTGGTATGTAGTCTGCGAGGAAAGTTTTCCAGGAAAATTCAGTGAATGCAATGTGTTTGAAATCGAGATCCAGATTGAGAAGTTTAAGGGTGGGCTCCCATACTGGCATCCTTCCACCGTTGACGCTCATGGTGAAGCCGTTCAGAACAGCACCGACTGCCATCGGTTTGAAGCCGGGAATATCTCTGTTCCAGATAAAGAAAAGAAAGAGCATCACAAACGATAGGGGAACGAGAATTTCCTTCCATGGAAGAAGCTGAAGCACAAAAGGAACGGCGAATAGATAGAGCCCTTTGTAGTTGTATTTCAAAACGTTTTTGATGTTTCCCGTCAGTATCGAAAGAAGCAAAGCTATAAGAAAAACATCGATCATCATGTTTCTTCTTCCTCCTTTTCTTTTTCGAGGATCTCAAAGAGCAGATCGACGAGTCTGGGATCGAGAACGGTTCCCTTCATGTTTTTCATCATGATTTCCTTTGCCTCTTCGTGACTGAGTGCTTTTCTGTAAGGTCTGTCACTTGTGAGCGCTTCGTACACATCGGCAACGGATATTATCCTGGAAGGCAGAGGGATCTCTTCTCCTCTCAGACCATCGGGATATCCTTTCCCGTCCCACCTTTCATGGTGGTGCCTTACCCATTTGCTCTCTCTGTTGTTGAATATGTCAACTTCCCTCAGTATGTCTTCACCCATGATAGGGTGGTTTTTCACCATCATCATTTCTTCTTTTGAGAGGATGGTGGGCTTCTTCAGAATGTGGTCTGGAATTCCTATTTTTCCTATGTCGTGCAGGAAAGCGGCGTTGTAGATTCTTTCAACCATCTTCGGTGAAAATCCAAGTCTTTTGGCCATTTTCTTTGCAAGTTCTGCCACTTTCTCGCTGTGACCGCGGGTGTATTCATCTTTTTCTTCAAGACTCTTTGCAAGGAGTTTCAGGTGTTCCAGTTTTGCTTCGTAGTACTTGTACCTGTAGTAGTTTCCTACCTGAATGGAAAGAACGGCTGCCAGAGATACGGGAATGGCTACGAACCCGATGTACTGATAAAGAATGTAAATGACTGCTATGACAGGTATCATGAGGGCCATGCTCGTGACAGGACCTGACAGAACCTTGGAAGCGGTTTCACGGATATCACCTTTGGTGAGGATGTAAACTCCAAAAAACACAAAGACGTTGTTGATTAGAAAATAGACAACGGTACTCAGTAGAATAGCGAGAATATTTTGAAAGGTGTTTGTTCCGGATAGACGGTGGAAGAGGAGGCTTGTTATATAAGTGGTCACAGCCAGCTGAGAGAAATTGAAAATATAGCGGCTGACAGGATAACGCTCTCCGAAGAAGAGCTTTATCATCTTGAAGGTAATAGCCGATGATGCTGCCACAAGGGAAGCTTCTAACGGATTCAAAAGAGCTGCCGTGAAGATGTTTACAATGAAAACAGCAGAAGTTTCCACTTTTCCCCGTGTGAATTCAAGAGTTTTTATATTGACAGCATCAAAAAACAGGTTTGTGAGAAAAAAGAGAATTATCAAACCCCAGTTGTGAGGACTCTGAAAAAGATTCTCCAGGTCCGGAAAGAATAAGAACAAGAACCCCATGAGTATTAGAAAAGAATAGATAAGGAAATTTTTTTCAGCCAAGTCCTTTTTCTCTCTCATATACTCACTCCTTGTGAGGGATACGAGGGCAGGGGACAATTATACGCTGAGTATTTAATGCCAAACTTTTACCAGATTTTGTTAGCCCCAACAACTGCCATCAGTGTTCCGAGCAGGCTCCCAAGAACGAGGACTATTTTCATGAGCTTTCTCATGGCTTTCCCCCCTTTCATTGCTTTATCTCAGAGCTTCGCTCGTTACCGGATCTCCGCTGACCACATCTCGTACCTCTCCGCTCAAAAATTGTCCCCCCTGCCCTCACAACATATTTTATCAATTTTCTTTCAGTAACGTTGATATCAAATCCAGAAGTTCACTTATTCCTTCCCCAGTGACTGATGATGTCGGTATGATCGTGTACTCCCCGTATCTTGAGAACACTTTTCGATGCTCTTCGAGTTTTTTTGCTCTCTCTGACATCTTCACTTTATCCATCTTGGTGAGAACTATGGTGAACGGTATGTTCAGGCTTTTCATCCACTCTATCATCATGAAGTCGCTGTCCTGAGGTGGAATCCTTCCATCCACGAGGAGAAAGACCATCTGAAGGGACCATCTGTTCTTGAAATAGTCCTCCACGAGTCGCTTCCAGAGCATTCGTTCTTTCTTGGAAACTTTCGCGTACCCATATCCCGGAAGATCCACGAAGTAGTATTTTGAGTTGACAAGATAGAAATTTATCGATCTCGTCTTTCCGGGAGTTTTGCTCACAAAAGCGACCTTTCTGTTGAACAGCGCATTGAGAAGAGAAGATTTACCCACGTTCGATCTTCCAACGAAAGCGACCTCACCTTTCAAGGGAGGAGGATAGTCACCTGGAGTTCTGGCTATTTTAACCAGTTCTACATCTCTGATAATCATATTTTCTCACCCTTTTTCATGCTAACATACGAGTAAGGAGGGATGCAAGTTGAAGGGATACATCCACGTTTACACGGGCAACGGAAAAGGAAAGACAACGGCAGCGCTCGGACTCGCAACAAGAGCAGCGTGTGCAGGCTTGAAGGTGTTCTTTGGACAGTTTCTGAAGGGAAGAGAAACTTCTGAGCTCAAAATAAGCGAATTCCTCCCAAACTTTGAAATCGTTCAGTATGGAACACCTGAGTTCATCGTGGGAAATCCTTCGGAAGAACAGATAAAAAAGGCAAAAGGCGGTCTTGCCGATGCGAAAGAAAGGCTCGTCTCTGAAAAATACGATGTGGTTGTACTGGACGAACTCTGTGTGGCCATGCATCTTGGACTTTTCTCAAAGGAGGAGATAGAAGATCTTCTGAACGTCAAGCCAGAAAATGTGGAGCTCGTGATAACGGGAAGATACGCTCCTGAGTGGTTGATAGAGAAGGCCGATCTTGTCACAGAAATGAAAGAGGTAAAACATTACTACCAGAAGGGAGTTGTAGCAAGGAAGGGAATCGAGTATTAGGAGGTGTTCCTGTGATCATAGAAAGTAGGATAGAAAAAGGAAAGCCCGTTGTAGGAATGGAAACCACAGTGTTTGTTCATGGACTGCCCAGAAAGGAAGCCATAGAGTTGTTCAGAAGGGCGAAAGAGATATCCAGAGAAAAAGGGTTCCAGCTTGCGGTTATAGGCATCCTGAAGGGAAAGATCGTCGCTGGCATGAGTGAAGAAGAACTCGAGGCGATGATGAGAGAAGGCGCCGATAAGGTAGGCACTCGAGAAATTCCCATTGTGGTGGCTGAGGGAAAAAACGCTGCGACTACTGTGAGTGCCACCATCTTTCTCTCCAGACGAATCGGAATAGAGGTCGTTGTAACCGGAGGAACTGGGGGCGTTCATCCCGGACGTGTGGACGTTTCTCAGGATCTCACCGAGATGTCTTCTTCACGCGCTATTCTCGTATCCAGCGGGATAAAGTCCATTCTTGATGTGGAAGCAACTTTCGAGATGCTTGAAACTTTAGAGATTCCTCTGATTGGTTTCAGAACGGACGAGTTCCCATTGTTTTTCTCGAGGAAAAGCGGCCGAAGGGTTCCAAGGGTAGAAAATGTAGAGGAAGTCCTGAAGATCTACGAAACCATGAAAGAAATAGAACTTGAGAAAACCCTCATGGTGCTGAATCCCGTGCCAGAGGAGTACGAAGTACCGCACGATGAAATAGAACGTCTTCTTGAAAAGATCGAGCTGGAGGTTGAAGGAAAAGAAGTGACTCCTTTTCTTCTCAAAAAGCTCGTGGAGATGACAAACGGAAGAACTCTGAAGGCGAATCTTGCTCTTCTCGAAGAAAACGTGAAACTCGCAGGAGAGATTGCGGTAAAACTCAAACGCTCGTGAGTATGATATACTAATTGAGAGAATAGACACTGTTGAGGAGGAGGTCAAGCAGGATGAAAAGAACGTATCAGCCTTCAAGAAGAAAGAGAAAGAGAACACACGGATTTCTGGCGCGCAAGAGAACACCGGGTGGAAGAAGAGTTCTCAAGAACAGGAGAAGGAAAGGACGCTGGAGACTGACTGTATGACAGAAAGTTTCACCCGCAGAGAACGCCTGAGGCTCAGGAGAGATTTCCTGTTAATATTCAAAGAGGGAGAAAGTCTTCAAAACGAGTACTTTGTGGTTCTTTTCAGGAAAAATGGGCTTGATTATTCCAGATTGGGAATAGTTGTGAAGAGAAAGTTCGGAAAGGCGACCAGAAGAAACAAACTGAAAAGATGGGTAAGGGAGATCTTCAGAAGGAACAAAGGTGTAATTCCAAAGGGTTTTGACATAGTAGTGATTCCCAGAAAAAAACTGTCAGAAGAATTCGAACGAGTGGATTTCTGGACCATACGTGAAAAGCTTTTGAATCTCTTGAAGAGGATAGAAGGATGAAAAAACTGCTTATAATGCTTATAAGGTTTTATCAGAGATACATTTCACCTCTCAAACCTCCAACCTGCAGGTTCACTCCAACCTGTTCGAATTACTTCATACAGGCCCTGGAGAAACATGGGCTCTTGAAGGGGACCTTCCTGGGCCTCAGGCGTATTCTCCGATGCAATCCCCTATCAAAAGGTGGTTACGATCCTGTTCCCGAGGAATTTTCATTCAAACCAAGGAGGCGATGGTCTTGAGAAAAGTTGTAGCAATACTGCTCGCCATACTTCCAATCTTTTTGTTTGCTGTGGAACCGATCAAGGTTGTTCGCTCCGAGAAAGAAATAGTTGTTCTCACCAGGTTCGAGGAGTATCACTTCGATCTGGAAAAGGGCATACTCAAAGACTTTTACACCCTTGTCGATGGTCGAAAGCACGTTTTCACCTATGGAAATGATGGCTTCGATGTACTCGATGAGGGAACACCTCTGACAGTGATAGAAGAACCGATAGTAACCGGTGTGGGAAAAGTATCCGAGGGTTTCTCCGACGAGGTAAGTATCGTATACAACTACGGCTACGTGAAGAAGATTTTCACGATAAAGAACGACGAGAATTATACCTTCTTTGTTGATATAGAAAGCTCAAAACCCGTTGAAGTGACGGTACCCAGAGTATCTGTCGATACCTCCACGGATAGATACCTGGAAAATTACTTCGCGTCCTTCAATCCCGGAACGCGAACACTCGTACTTTTAAAGCATGACGAAGGTCTCCTCTTTGAAGGTACTCTGAAGATAAACGGACAAAAGCGTTTCATCGTTTTCATGGGACCGAACAAGAGAACTCTAATAAAGAAAGCCTTTCCAGAGGATTACGATGTTCTCATAAAAGCTCTTGTGAAGATACCGGGATTCAACAAGTGGTACGATCCTGTGTTTTACGGTCTGGTCTGGTTCTTCTGGTGGCTGAAAGATCTCACGAAGAATTTTGGATGGGCGATTGTGCTCTTTACTCTTATCGTGAGGTTGATACTCTATCCGCTCTACCACGCTCAAACGAAATCTCTCATAAACATGAGAAAGTTACAGCCGCAGATAGAAGCCATCAAGAAGAAGTACAAGGACCCGACGAAACAGCAGGAAGCTCTCCTGAAGCTCTACAGAGAAGCGGGAGTGAATCCGGCTAGCGGCTGTCTCATGCTCCTCATACAGCTACCTATCTTCATGCTTCTGTGGTCGGTCATCAGATACTACGTCGAAGAATTTGCCTACAGCGGAAATTTTCTCATCTGGAAGGATCTCTCCGCGGGTGGTTTTTCCAACAACTGGCTGTTTCTGATAATCACCATAGTGGCGAGTTACTACACAACGCTTCTCACAAGCCAGGATGCGAGAACGGCCTGGCAGGGTATCATCATGTCGGTGATCTTCCCGTTCCTGTTCGTGGGACTTCCAAGCGGACTGTTTCTGTACTATGCAACTAACACTCTGATTCAACTTGCGGTGACTTACTATACCTACAAACGCTACAAGATAAAAGGTCTCACAACGAGAGAACTTCTCGGTCTTCCGAAAAAGGCATGAGGGGGGATTAGATGAAGAAAATTGTGGAAAGGGCTCCTACAGTGGAGGAAGCGGTTGAAAAAGTGGTCAAAAAATACGGTCTCGGAGAAGGAGAGTACACGGTCAACGTGTTGGAAAAAGGATTTCATGGAATATTCGGCCTCTTTTCAAAAGAAGCGGTTGTCGAGGTGCAGATCACCAAAGCTTACTTTGAAAGAAAATTGAAAGAATTTTTAACTGAGATTTTGCAGGTGGTAGATTCAGAAGTCAAAATAACTGTGAAATCTTCTGGAAGGAGTTTCTTTGTTGACGTGGAGAGTGAAAACGTAGGAAGGCTCATAGGTAAACACGGAAAAACCATGGGAGCACTTCAGCATATAGCGATGATCTTCCTCAACAGATTGAGTGATACGAAGCTGAACGTGATTCTGGATATGGGAGATTACAGGGAAAAGCGGAAGAAATCTCTTGAGAAAATAGTGGAAGAGGCTGTCAAAAAGGCTATTTCCGAGAAGACCAAAGTAGTACTGGATCCCATGTTTTCTTTTGAGAGGAAAATTGTTCACAAACTTGTGAGAAAACACAGAGGTGTGATAAGCTACTCAGTCGGTGTAGAACCTTACAGAAGAGTTGTGATAGAGTATTCTGGAACGAGGCGAGAGGGGAGAAGAAAACATGATATTAAAGAAAGCATATGATGTCACTCCCCAGGAAATTTCAACCGATAAGGTACGAGGAGTTCGTAAAAGAGTCCTCATAGGCTTGAAAGACGCTCCAAACTTTGTCATGAGACTTTTCACGGTGGAACCTGGCGGTCTCATCGACAGACACTCCCATCCATGGGAGCACGAGATTTTCGTTTTGAAGGGAAAGCTCACAGTTTTGAAGGAGCAAGGCGAGGAAGCGGTGGAAGAGGGTTTTTACATCTTCGTTGAACCCAATGAAATACACGGCTTCAGGAACGATACAGACTCCGAAGTGGAGTTTCTCTGTTTGATACCTAAGGAAGGCGGAGAGTAATTCTTTTTTAAAATATCCGAAAAGAAAGAGTAGTAAAATACTCTTCGCTGGTGCGTGGGGTGCGTTTCAAATCCCTCAAGGGTACGTACCCCAGCACTTGTATACCATGTGATTGGGAGGTGAAGGTGTTGTACGCCATCGTAGAAACGGCTGGCAGGCAGTACAGGGTCGAAGAAGGAAAGATTCTCTACACTGAAAGGCAGAAAGACTACTCCCCGGGTGACGAGATCGTTTTCGACAGAGTGGTGTTCGTCAGGAAGGACGGAGAGGTGCTCGTCGGAAAACCTTATGTTGAAGGAGCTAAGGTTGTAGGGAAGGTTCTGGAACACGCCAAAGCCAGAAAGGTAAAGACTGTGAAGTACAGACCCAGAAAGAACAGTAAGGTGGAAAAAGGTCACAGACAGTGGTACACCGCCATCAAAATTGAAAAGATTGAACTATGATAAAAGTGACTGTGACTAATTCTTTTTTTGAAGTAACAGGTCATGCACCAGACAAAACACTGTGCGCTTCAGTTAGTCTTTTGACGCAGCACGTGGCGAACTTTCTGAAAGCCGAGAAAAAAGCGAAAATAGAGAAGGAATCCGGTTATCTGAAAGTGAAATTTGAAGAACTCGAAAACTGCGAAGTGAAAGTACTAGCAGCCATGGTGAGGTCTTTGAAAGAACTCGAACAGAAGTTTCCTTCTCAGATCAGAGTGGAGGTGATCGACAATGGCTCATAAAAAGAGTGGTGGTGTTGCGAAGAACGGTAGAGACAGTCTTCCAAAATATCTGGGAGTCAAAGTGGGAGATGGTCAGATTGTCAAAGCAGGAAACATCCTCGTGAGACAGAGAGGAACAAGATTTTACCCCGGAAAAAACGTTGGTATGGGAAGAGATTTCACTCTGTTCGCACTGAAGGATGGCAGGGTGAAGTTTGAAACGAAAAACAACAAAAAGTATGTGAGCGTTTATGAGGAGTGAAAGAGTGAGCAGCATAAAGAAAATCTCCTTCGTGGGGATTTTCTCAGCTCTTGCAACTCTGGTGATGTTTTTGGAGTTTCCGATATTTCCACAAGCGAGTTTCCTGAAGTACGATCCCAGTGAAATACCGGCGCTCATAGTGAGTTTCTTGCTGGGGCCCGGGGTCGGCATGTTTGTCGTCCTGGTGAAGGACATTCTCTTCTTCCTTATGAAGTCCGGTGATCCTGTGGGAATCGCGATGAACGCTGTGCTGGGAATGTCCTTTGTGGGAATAGCTGGCCTCATTTATCACAGAAACAAGAGCAGAGCAACGGCAATAAAAGGCATGATTGTCGCTACACTTTTCACCACAGCGTTCGCTCTGGGGTTGAATGCTCTCATCGTGCCGCTTTACTTCAAGGCTCCGTTCGAACTTTATCTAAAATTTTTCCCGTTCATACTGGCTTTCAATCTGGTGAAATTTGGAATCGACTCGTTTGTGACGTTCTTTGTTTACAAGAAAGTGTCCAGTATCTTTAAACTGGAAACAGTGGAAGGGAGGAGCAACAATGGCTAGGTACTTTCCTGTTCAGAAGACAACTACGATAAAACCCGAAGAGGTTGAAAGAAAATGGTACGTGGTGGATGCTTCCGGGAAAGTTCTCGGAAGACTCGCGACACGCATAGCGAAGATACTGATGGGGAAACACAAGCCCAATTACACTCCGCACGTTGACACGGGGGATTACGTCATCGTTGTGAACGCTGACAAGGTGGTCCTTACCGGAAAGAAGCTCGATCAGAAGGTTTATTACTGGCATTCTGGTTATCCCGGAGGTCTGAAGTCTCTGACAGCAAGGCAGATGCTGGAAAAACATCCCGAAAGACTCATATGGCTCGCTGTCAAAAGGATGCTTCCGAAGAACAGACAGAGCCGAAAAATGCTCAAGAGACTCAAAGTTTACGCGTCGCCCGAACATCCACATCAGGCACAGAAACCTGAGCCTATTGAACTGTGAAAAAATGAGGAGGGAGAAGGATGTCTGAAGTGATAGGATACTACGGAACGGGAAGAAGAAAGACTGCTGTTGCAAGAGTTTATTTGAGACCGGGAGAAGGAAAAGTGAAGGTCAATGGAAAAGAATACGAAAGCCTGAATGACTATTTCAAAAATCCTGCGTGGACAAAACATGCGATAGAGCCTCTCGAAGTAACCAACACACTTGGCAAATTCGATCTTGTCATAAGGGTTAACGGTGGAGGTTTGTCTGGCCAGTCCGGTGCCGTGAGGCTTGGCATCGCCAGAGCCCTCCTTCAGTACGACCAGAAGCTGAGGCCTGTTCTCAAGAAATACAAGATGCTCACAAGGGATCCAAGAGAAGTGGAAAGAAAGAAGTACGGCTTGAAAAAGGCAAGAAGAGCTCCTCAGTTCTCCAAGAGATGATTTTGCTGGCAGCAGACAATCGCGGGGTCCGGTTCTCCCGGACCTCTCTTTTTCTGTTTATCGAACAAAGTGCAAAGAAAGCACCATAACGCAAAAGTGCCTCGTCTAAACTCATCAAGAAAGAGTTCCCGCAAATCAAAGATAAACTTTTCTGCTTTGAGGTTCTTAGGGAGCAATCTCAAAGGAAGGATAAGGATGCTCAAAACCTACAAATTTTGTATCTACCCCACGAAAGAACAAGAAAAAAAACTGGCTAAACATTTTGATCACACCTTGCGAAGAATTTGGCCAGGTATGGCTTGATGCCATCAGTAGGGGGGAGCCGTTCGAATTCATGCCCGTGGACCGTGCTCTGGCGGAACCCAAAATGGGTCTACGAGCCATCACGGGTTGAAGCGGGAAGCGCACCTTATGTAAGGTGTGGTAGTTTACCAACCGAGGAGTGAGAGTGTGATTCCTCGAGAGGTCATCGAGGAAATAAAAGAAAAAGTTGACATCGTAGAAGTCATTTCAGAGTATGTGAATCTCACCCGGGTAGGTTCTTCCTACAGGGCTCTCTGTCCCTTTCATTCAGAAACCAATCCTTCTTTTTACGTTCATCCGGGTTTGAAGATATACCATTGTTTCGGCTGTGGTGCGAGCGGGGATGTCATCAAATTTCTTCAGGAAATGGAAGGGATCAGTTTCCAGGAAGCGCTGGAAAGACTTGCCAAGAGAGCTGGGATTGATCTTTCTCTCTACAGAACAGAAGGGACTTCTGAATACGGAAAATACATTCGTTTGTACGAAGAAACGTGGAAAAGGTACGTCAAAGAGCTGGAGAAATCGAAAGAGGCAAAAGACTATTTAAAAAGCAGAGGCTTTTCTGAAGAAGATATAGCAAAGTTTGGCTTTGGGTACGTTCCTAAGAGATCCAGCATCTCTATAGAAGTTGCAGAAGGCATGAACATAACACCGGAAGAACTTGTCAGATACGGTATCGCGTTAAAAAAGGGTGATCGATTCGTTGATAGATTCGAAGAAAGAATCGTTGTTCCAATAAAGAACGACAGTGGACATATTGTGGCTTTTGGTGGGCGTGCTCTCGGCAACGAAGAACCAAAGTATTTGAACTCTCCAGAGACCAGGTATTTTTCGAAGAAGAAAATCCTTTTTCTCTTCGATGAGGCGAAAAAAGTGGCAAAAGAGGTCGGTTTTTTCGTCATCACTGAAGGCTACTTCGACGCGCTCGCATTCAGAAGGGATGGAATACCAACGGCGGTCGCTGTTCTTGGGGCGAGTCTTTCAAGGGAAGCAATTCTGAAGCTTTCGGCGTATTCGAAAAATGTCATACTGTGTTTCGATAATGACAGAGCAGGCTTCAGAGCCACTCTCAAATCCCTCGAAGACCTCCTTGAATACGAATTCAACGTGCTTGTAGCAACCCCCTCTCCTTACAAAGATCCGGATGAACTCTTTCAGAAGGAAGGGGAAGGTTCGCTGAAAAAGATGCTGAAAAACTCACGTTCGTTCGAATATTTCCTGGTGACTGCTGGTGAAGTCTTCTTTGACAAAAACAGCCCCGCGGGTGTGAGATCCTACCTTTCTTTCCTCAAAGGTTGGGTCCAGAGGATGAGAAAGAAAGGATATTTGAAACATGTAGAAAATCTCGTGAAGGAAGCTTCGGCTTCTCTCCAGATACCAGAAAACCAGATTTTGAACTTTTTTGAGAGTGAAAAGTCTAACACTATGCTTGTTCATGGATCCAGGTCGTCAAAGGTTTACGATGAGGGAAGAGGACTTGCTTACCTGTTTTTGAACTACGAAGATTTGAGGGGAAAGATTCTGGAGCTGGACTTAGAGGTACTGGAAGATGAAAACGCGAGAGAATTTTTCAAGAGGGTTTCATCCGATGAAGATTTAAGCGAAGCTATAGAAAACTTTCCAAAAGAGTTGAAAGATTGGGTTTTTGAAACGATAGAAAGCATTCCTCCTCCAAAGGATCCCGAGAAATTTCTCGCTGACCTCTCCGAAAAGTTGAAAATCCGGCGGATAGAGAGACGTATTGCAGAAATAGATGAGATGATAAAAAAGGTTTCAAACGATGAGGAAAGGCGTCTTCTTCTCTCTATGAAGTTGGATCTCCTCAGAAAAATAAAGAGGAGGTGATCGGTATGGCGAAGAAGGAAAAAGTCACAATGAACGAAGAACAGCAGGTTCTTCAGGAACAGCACCAGGAGCAGACGCAGGAGCAGACACAGGAACAGAAAGAAACGCTTCCTCCTCAGGTAGAAAAACGTATAAAAAAACTCATCAGTTTAGGAAAAAAGAAAGGTTACATAACATATGAGGATATAGATAAAGCTTTTCCTCCAGACTTCGAAGACTTTGATACGAATCTGATAGAGAGAATACATGAAGAACTGGAAAAACATGGAATAAACATTGTGGAAAGTGAATCTGAGGAAGAAGAAATGAGTGTTCCCGGTGACGAACAGGAACTAGAAGAACTTTTGGAGAGAGAATCCCCTGAGATACACGATTCGAGCAACGTAAGGGATTCCATCAAGATGTATCTCAAAGAGATAGGAAAAATACCACTTCTAACACCAGCTCAAGAACGTGAACTCGCAAGACGAGCACAGATGGGCGATAAAAAGGCCAAAGAGAAACTAATAACATCGAATCTGAGGCTTGTTGTCAGTATAGCTAAGCGCTACATGGGACGCGGTCTTTCTTTCCAGGACCTCATACAGGAAGGAAACATAGGACTTCTGAAGGCGGTAGAGAAGTTCGACTGGAGGAAGGGTTACAAATTCAGTACGTACGCTACCTGGTGGATCAGACAGGCAATCACAAGAGCGATAGCGGATCAGGCAAGGACCATCAGGATACCTGTCCACATGGTGGAAACTATAAACAAACTGAACAGGTTGAGAAGAGAGTACTATCAGAAACACGGTGAAGAACCATCCATAGAAGAACTCGCAAAGATGATGGGCAAACCCCCAGAAAAGATAAAGGAAATACTCGAAGCAGCGAAGGAAACCATATCCCTGGAATCTCCTATAGGTGAAGATGAAGATTCTTCCATCGAAGACTTTGTGGCTGACGATTCCATAGCCTCTCCAAAGAAAGAGGCCATGAGGATGCTCATGAGGGAAGAGCTCGAGAAAGTCTTGAAAACTCTGAGCCCGAGAGAAGCGATGGTTCTGAGAATGAGGTACGGCTTGCTCGATGGAAAACCAAAAACGCTTGAAGAAGTTGGCCAGTATTTCAATGTCACAAGAGAAAGGATCAGGCAGATAGAAGTCAAAGCACTGCGGAAGTTGAGACATCCATCGAGGAGCAAGTATCTGAAATCACTGCTCTCTCTGATGGATGAAAACGAAGGGTGAGCCCTGCTCACCCTTTCATTTTTTCAGTAAGTCCATGAGAAACTCCACCGGATTCTCCCTGGTGTAGAGAACAACACTTCCCGACCGTCTATTGTATCTCGGATGATTCAAAAACGGCGAGTCTCTGTTTGGAAAGATTTCCACCATTGAGTGATCGAATCTGATCTTCTTTACTCCCAGCTTCGAAGCTCTGATCCTCAATCTGAAGTAATCAACGAGTAACTTCACTTCTTCGGGTGGTTCTCCGAATCTATCCCTCATTTCCTCCAGTATTTCCTCGAGATCTTCCTCATCAAGAGAGGATGCGAGTCTTCTGTAAAGTCTCAACCTCTCTACAGGATTCTGCACGTAATCTTCCGGTATGAAAAATCTGCCCGGGGGATTTTCTATTTCAACGTTCACAGAGTGTTTCTTTTCGATTCGTCTTTCTTTGAATCTCGTGATGGTCTCTTTCAAGATTTCGTTGTACAGTTTCAAACCAACGGACACAACGTTTCCATGTTGTTCCAAACCGAGGACATCTCCCACACCTCTCAGTTCCATATCTTTCAGTGCTATTTGAAGACCGCTTCCAAAGCCTGTGTAGGATTTAAGCACCTTCAGTCTTTCAAGAGCGCTTCTTGGAGTACCCTTCGGGTACAGGAAGTACGCAAAGGCCCTTCGGTCGCTTCTACCCACCCTTCCTCTGAGCTGATAGAGCTGTGAAAGGCCGTATCTCTGTGCGTCATCCACTATGAGTGTGTTTGCATTCGGTATATCAACACCATTCTCGATAATTGTGGTACACAGAAGAACATCGATGTTCCCGCGGTAGAACTCGTGGACAATTCTCTCCATGGTTTTTCTGGACATCTTTCCGTGGGCAACCGCTATTTCCAACTCCGGAAACATCCTTTTCAGTTTTTCGAAAACCTCCGGTAGTTCTTCCACGCGGTTGTGAACGTAGATCACCTGACCTCCCCTGTTTATCTCCCTGATCACCGCTCCCTTGACGAGATCATCGCTGTACTCTGCGACATAAACGTATACTGGTTTTCTTCCAGGGGGAGGAGAATTTATCACAGAAAAATCTTTCATTCCAGAGAGGGCCATGTGGAGGGTGCGTGGAATAGGTGTAGCACTCAGGGTTAGCACGTTCACCGAGAGTCTCAGTTTCTTGAATCTTTCTTTTTGCTCAACTCCAAACTTTTGTTCTTCGTCGATGATGACAAGACCAAGATCGGAGAATTCGATCCGTTCGTTCAGCAGAGAGTGTGTACCTATGATGATGTCTATTTCTCCCTTCTTCAGCTTTTCGATGATCTCCTTCTTTTCTCTCGCTGTTCTTGAACTGTCCAGGAGTTCCACTTTTACACCGAACGGTTCCATTCTCTCTTTGAAGTTCTCGTAGTGTTGTCTTGCCAGAACGGTGGTTGGGACGAGCACCGCTACCTGCTTACCAGATGCGACTGCACGAAACGCAGCTCGCAGAGCTACTTCTGTTTTTCCAACACCCGCGTCTCCGCACAGGAGCCTGTCCATTGGTTTTTCAGAGGCAAGATCGCTTAGTACTTCTTCTATACTCTGCTGCTGATCAGGAGTTTCAATGTATGGAAAAGATTCCGCGAATTTTTCTTCCAGTTCTGGGTCACCTGGAAGAGAAAGACCCTGGGCCTCCTGTCTTTTCATGTAAAGTTCAACGAGTTCTTTGATCTTTTTCTCGATGTCTTCTCTCACTTTCTTCAGTGTTTGTTTCCATTTTCCGCGGTTCATCCGGTCGAGTTTAACCTGCGAAGGATCACCTATATATTTATGAACTCTGTCGATCTTCTCGATGGGAACGTACAAAATTGCGTCTTCATATTTCAACTTCAAATAATCCCTCTCTCCGAGAACTCCCTTGAGACGAACAATCCCCTCGAAAATGGCTATTCCGTGCTCTCTGTGAACTACGAGCCCACCCTCTTCGATCTCATCGACATCCAGAATGGGCAGCGATTCTTTTTTCTCAACACGTGTTGATAGCGGTGCAGAACCCTTCTCAACGTTTTTGAGTATCACTTCGACTACTCTTTCATCGAAGAAGTCGTTGTAGCGTTCCTTCAAAAGGTCCCTCATTTCTTTTCTGAACTTTCTGTACTCATCCAGAACCTTTTGAAGATCTTCACAGATGAAGCGAGCATCTGTCTTTAAGAAATCAAGCAAGGTGCTTTCACCGTAGAAATCAACAAAAGGAAGTATCAGAGTCTTATCAACACCTTGGAATGAACGCTGGGTGTCTACCTTGAAGAAACGAATTTCTTCAATTTCGTCTCCAAACAGTTCTATCCTCACGGGAAAGTCGTTCCCTGGAGAGTAAATGTCGATTATATCTCCGCGAATGGCAAATTCTCCCACGTTCTGAACAGTGAAAACAAGTTCATATCCCATTTCGACGAGTTTTTCTGGGGACAGCGTGAGTTTTGTGGATCGTGCTATCATCAGGGAGTTTTCTCTCAGAAAATCGGGTGAGAACACCTTTTCGGTGAGCGCTTTCAGGGTAGTGGCTATCTTGAGGTTCTCCCCGTTTAGAAGCCTCCACAGGATTTCTATTCTTTTTCCTTTTATCTCGGGTGACAAAACAACATCTTCGAGAGGCAAAACATCTCTCGAAGGATAGAAAATGTATCCTTCTATATTCGAAAACCTTTCGTTCGGCAGCAGAAGAATCTCAACCATTTTTCATCAGGTCTTTTACAATCCTCTTCTGGTCTTCATCGAGTCCTTCCATGGGGTCTGGAAGGTTGAGCTTTATCTTACACAGGGCTTTCACTATCTTCACTCTGGGATCTGTCAATCCCTGTTCCTCGGCCTTTTCCAGCAGTTTCAGAGCCTCGAAAAATTTCCCCATCTGATAGTATGCGCTTCCCAGATTGAAAAGAACAACCGGATTTTTTTGATCTATTTCCAGCGCTCTTTTGTAGCTCTCAATAGCCTTTGCCAGAAGGTTCATTCTTCTGTAGATGTTCCCTATGTTGACCCAGACTTCTACTGATTGTTCTTTTTCGGCTATTTTCAAAAATTTTTCCAAGGCACTCTCCAGCTTTCCTTCTTCAAGTTCACGGTATGCTTCTTCAAATTCACTGGAGACCAAGTTCTATCACCTTCTTTGTGACGTATATGGTGTCTGAATAGTTCATGTCGGGTGTTTTGAAAGAAACGGAAATAGGAATGATCTCTTCGGTTATAGGCTTCACATAAGAAAAGCTGAAGACCCAGAGGTTATGTTTTAGGAAGTGGGGTTCACCGATGCCTCCTCCCGATCTGTAGCAAAAATCTTTCAGAGCTGCGCTCGCTTCAGGAGAGGTGTAGAGCTTGACGTTTTTGAGTTTCAAAACGGCGAGCTGTTCGTTTGAGAAGGTAATATCCGGGGGCACTACAACGCAGTATCCCTTTCGATCGTTTATCTGGTAGACTTTCTTAGAGAGAAACTCCTCATCGCTTATGTATACTGTGTATTCTCTCAGCTCGTGTGAAACTTCGAAGGGTACTCTTCCGCGCGCTTCGAAAAGATCTGAGAAGAGCTGAACCAGATCGATATCACGTCCAAAGGCATTCTCCACCCTCACGTACAGGAACATTTTGTCGACAGTCAATTCAAAAGAATCGATGTGAACAAAGATAGGTTCCGAGGACTTGAGAAGGGAGATCTCAATCGAGTTCTTGTCCCAGTTCATTCCAAACAGGTATGGATATTCGTACTCTATGTTCACGTACTGGGGAACCTGCCCTATTGTTTGAAGTTTTTTTCCATCGAAATGGAAGAGATTTCCAGACTGATCCAGGAGAAGATAAGAACCATCGTAAAAGATTTCAAAGGAACGTGTTGGAACGGGGAGAGGGATGTTTTTCTGTGATTCTGTATCCACGTTGATCACGATGAGAGAATTGCTCCAGGTGTCAAGAACGACAACCTGCCTGCAGTACACCTCCGCATCGACGATCAGGGGTTTCCCATCGATTGGTATTTCTCTCTTCAAACCGTTTTCTGAGATCAAAACGATTTTATCCACATCTGCCAGGGTAAACTCTCCAGAATTCAAAACACCTGCTCCTATCGGATTGAGAAACTTCCCTATTTCCTTTTCATTCTTGAAAACCCTTCCGTCTCTTGAGATCAAGAAGACGTTTCCGTCCCTATCGGTGAACACCTGCTCCGGTTGGAAAGATAAGTTTCTAACGGTGAAATTGAAACCATCGCTTTCGATAAGACGGTTGTTGACCGGATCAACGATGTATATACTCTCACCAAAAATTGACACATCCGTGGGTGTGAGAAAATATTCTATTCCATCTTTAAAACCCTGGAGTGTTTTTAACGTTTTCATGTTGAAAGAATCAGATTCTTTGTCCTGCAGTATGAATTCCAGATTGTTAACCAGCGAGAGCACTTCAGGCTGATCCGGTACGATAACAAGCAGGTTTTTCAGATCCTCGTAAGCCTCTCTCACTCTTCCTGTTTCTATCATCAATTTTGCTCTCAAATACCAAAACTCTGCGAGATTCTCAGCGGGGATGGGTTTGTAGAAGATCTCCTCTATCTTCTGCTGTGCGGAAGATATATCTCCCTTTGCCCAGTCTATGATCGCTTCTGAGAACATCTCTCTAACGCTTTGAGCGAAAAGAGCAGAAAAAGTTAGCAGAAACAAAAGCAATATCGTTTTTTTCACGTTTTCACCTCTTGAAGAGGTTTACCTTCCTTTCTGTACCGTTCAGGAGACGCTGGATGTTTTCGGAGTGTCTGAGAGTGGAAAGAACCGCGAGAATGAGAAACAGCATTCCCGTATCGTAGCCCTTGAGCAGATATCCCAGAAGAGCAGAAACGTAAAGAGCTACAAGAGATCCAAGCGAAGCGTATTTAGTCAGCATTACGATGACAAGCCAGGTCAGTGTGAACACTAGTCCCGTAGGCCACGAAAGACAGAAAATGATTCCAAGGGTGGAAGCGACTCCTTTTCCACCTTTGAACTTCATGAAAATCGGAAAATCGTGTCCGAGGACAATCGCGATCGCCGTGAGTGATACGATCTTCGAATCTCCTGAGAAAGTAATGGTAATGAACACAGGGAAAAATCCCTTCAAAGCATCCAGAAGAAGACAAATCCCTCCAACGGCAGGACCTGTGGTTCTTATAGCATTCGTCGCTCCAACGTTGCCACTCCCCACTTTTCTCACATCAATACCCTTCAGCCACTTCGGGATCAAGTAACTGAAAGGAATCGAGCCTATGAAGTAACCGAGAATCGGGAAAAGCCACCAGCCCACGATATCACCTGCTCCTCTTGAACTTCAAGAATATAGGAGATCCCTCGAACGGAAAAACGTAGTCCCTGATCAGTTTTCTGAGGAAAATCTTTTGTGGATTTTTTACCTTTTCTATGCTGTTCACAAAGAAGAGAAAAGTAGGCGGTTTTATGTCCACCTGAAGACCGAAAAAGATCTTGAGACCACGAGGGAGATTCGTGAACGCGAGCACTTTCTGAAGAGCCGAATTAATGGCACTGGACGGCACTTTCGTTGTGTAAGAAGCGTACGCTAAATTGATAGCGTCTATCACTCTGTCTATGTTCCAGCCTTTGTCAGCGGAGGTAAAGATAAGCGGACTGTAATCGATGAAATAGAGCTTCTCTCTGAATAATTTGGTGAATTCGTCGTACCTTTTTTCACGGTGTTCAACGAGATCCCATTTGTTGAAAACAACGACGCTGGCTCTCCCTCGTCTTTCCACAAGGCCGGCTATTCTCTGGTCCTGTCTTGTGATACCCTGAGTTGCATCAAGAACTATCACAACAACGTCCGCTTTTTCTATGCTGTCCACAACCCTGTAGTTGCTGTATTTTTCAACAGTCCTGGGTTCGACCCTGGATTTTCTCCTCAAACCAGCCGTGTCAACGAATACGTATTTTCTTCCGTCTATAAACACTTCGTCGTCAACGGGATCCCTCGTTGTTCCAGGTATCGGTGACACAAGAGCTCGTTCTTTGTTCAATATAGCGTTGAAGAGTGTGGATTTTCCCACGTTCGGTCGGCCAACGATGGCAACTTTTATTGCGTCGGTGATTTCGGGCTTTGATTCTAAATCCAGCCCTTTTTCTTCGAGCTTTTTGATGATCGTCTCCAGGAGAGTATCGAGATTTATGTTGTGCTCTGCAGAAACGGGTATTGGTTCTCCAAATCCTAAACTGTAAAGCTCCGGCTTCACTTCTCTTTCGAACTCTCTGAGATTTTCCGCTTTGTTCGCCACAAGGATAGTATCAACGGTGGATTTCCTGAGAAAATCGGCAAGCGATTCGTCTTCTTTTGTAATTCCTCTTTTTCCATCGACAACGAACAGAACGAGATCAGCTTCTCTGATCATGTTCAGGGTAACTTCCTTCATCTTTTGGGAAATGATGTCCTGTGGATTGTCGAAGACTCCACAGGTGTCCACGAGTTTAAAGGTTTTCCCGTACCACTCTACAGTATCTTGAACGGGGTCACGGGTGACCCCTTCTTCGTCTTCGACAATAGCCTTTTTCTTCTTTACCAGCTTGTTGAACAGAGTAGACTTTCCAACGTTTGGTCTACCAACTATCAGAACCGTCGCCATATTTCACTCTCCATTCTTTTTGAGAAGGTCTCCAATGGATTTCTGAGAGCTCTCCTTCTCCACCATTTTTTTGTACTCCTCTATGTTTTTCCTTTCTTCATACCGCTTTTCGCTCAGTATCATTCTTCCACCGAACACCTCGTCGGGATCTATTCTAAGAACGACGAGGTTTAAAGCTTTTCCCGTTTCAGGCTCGCTGAGAAGATGGTTGTTCGGCACGAAACCCTCCACATCGTACTCTTCGACTTCCACTACCACTCCCGAGTTCACGATCTTCTTTATGGTTCCACTCACGATGGAATCTGGTTTCAACTCTTTGAGAGCACGTTCCCAGGGATTTTCCTGTGTTCTTTTTATGCTGAGAGTGATCTTTCTGTTCTCTTTGTCTATCTTCAAGATCTTCACTTTCACCTTTTCGCCGATCTTTAGAATTTCTCCAGGTTCATCAATTCTTTTCCATGAAATTTCAGAGACGGGAACGAATCCTTCAACACCTTCTTCTAACTCGACAAAAGCTCCCTGTTTTATGATTCCCGTCACCTTTCCTGTCACCACGTTGTTGACATTGTACCTGTCTTCGATGTTTTCCCATGGATCTCCCTTTGCCTTTCTGTAGCTCAAAGTGAGTTTTCTGTTTTCTTTGTCTACATTGATAACTTCAACCTTCACCAGATCTCCAACACTCACCACTTCTTCAAGACTTTTTCTTGCGTTCCCCCAGAAGACTTCAGACCTTGGCACAAGTCCTTCCACGCCGGGCTCCAGTCTCACAAAAAATCCGAACGGATGAATCGAAGTCACTTCTCCACTCACCACTTTTCCAACCGGATACTTCTCTTCCACTTTTTCCCACGGATCGGGCATGAGTTTCTTCAAACTCAGGATGACATTCTTTTTCACCTTGTCCAGTTCGATTATCTTCGCTGTTATGTTCTGGCCGGGTTTCACTATGTCTTCAGGAGATATTCTGGTGTCGTAGCTGAGTTCGCTCCTGGGAATGAATCCCCTCACTCCCTCTGAAATTTCAACTTCGACACCTGCGTTACTGATCCCTTTCACGGTACCTTCTACGATGTCTCCCACTTTCTTCTCTGAGAAGAACTCCTTGATTTTCCTATCCTGGAGAGCTCTTCGCGAAACAACGATTCTTGGTCCCCGTCTCGTCTGAGCCATTTCCAAAATGATGACTTCTATTTCTTTTTCAGGCATGGGATCGTTCCTTCTGAGGAGGGAGTGTGATCCTGGAAGAAAAGCAGAGACTACTCCTTTCAGTAAAACGTTGTATCCTCCTTTCGTCTGCGAAACGATGCGGGCTTTCACAGGTTTCTTTTCTTCGTAATCTTTTCTCAACTCTTCAAGCGTTTTTCGAAGAACTGGTCTCCTCTCCGAGAGAATAGATCTCTCTTCGTAGTTCAGATTCAGTATTTGAAGGGTGAGATTCTCACCCACTTTGTACTCATCTAAGGATTTGATCAGTTCGTTCTCCGGTACGAATCCCTCGCTTTTTCCCCCGAAGTCCACCACCACACCATCGTCTTCCTTGCCGATAACCACACCTTTTACAATCTGTCCTCTTCTGAACTCCTCAGGTTCGTACTGGCTGAGGATTTCATCGTTGAATTCAAATGGTTCCATCTCTCTTCCCCTCCATCTCTTTCAGTTTTCTGACAACGTTTTCTATCAGAGAATTGGGTGTAGAAGTACCGCTGAACACACACACCGTACCATATTTTACTACGTCCGCTGGTAATTCGTCAGGTGATTCTATCCAGATCGTCTTTGAGTGTTTTGAAGCGATTCTGAAGAGTTTTCCTGTGTTTGAACTGTGCTTTCCTCCGACCACTATGGAAAGATCACAGATCTTTGAAAGCTCCTCCACTTCCCTTTCTCGGTTCACAGTTACGGGGCATATGGTGTTGAGGAAAACGGCTTCTTCGAATTCGTTCATCCTGATCATCGCTGCAACGAACTCTTTATATTCTTCGAGCGAAGAAGTGGTCTGAGAGAGAAAGACCACCTTTTTTTCTTCGAGCTTGAACGGAACTTTCGTGACGATGGCAGGAGCGTATCCTCTCAGTGCCACCATTTCCGGGTGGTCTTCTTTTCCAAAAACGATGACTTTCCTCTCTTTGGCATATCTTTGAGCGGTTTTGAACAGTTGAGAAACTATGGGACAGGTGAGATCGACGACCTCTGGAAAGATCTTTTTCAGTTCTTCGAGTCTATCTTTCGGGATACCGTGAGCCCTTACAACGAACACCTCTCCATCTGTCATCTCCGAAGACACTTTCAATCCTTTCTTTGTCAGTTGCTCCATCACCTGTTTGTTGTGGACTATCTCACCATCTGTTACCACTTTCTTTCCTTCATCGAGTAACTCCTCCACGGTTCTTATCGCTCTTTCCACTCCAAAACAAAAACCGATATTCTTTGCCACTACTATTTTCAAGTGTTCATCCTCTCCCTGACCAGTTTTAGGATCCTGTCGAGCACTTCTTCCACACTCATACTGGTTGTGTCTATGATCACAGCATCTTCCGCTGGTTTCAATGGGGCTACGTTCCGTTTGGAATCCTGCTCATCCCTCGAGATGAGCTCTCTTTCAACTTCTTCTTTTGTGACCTTTAGACCTCTTTTCTGGTACTCTTTCAACTTTCTCTCTACGCGCGCTTCCAGAGACGCTGTGAGAAATATCTTCAAGTGAGCGTTTGGAAGCACAACCGTTCCTATATCCCTTCCCTCGACCACGATGTTTTTGTCGTCACATATTTCCCGCTGGATTCTGACCAGGTGCCTTCTCACAACTTCAAGCCTGGCAAAATTTGAGGCAAGAACCCCCGCCTCTGGACTTTGAATCTTTTCTGTGTAATCTTCTCCGTTGATGTAGACTCTTCCGTTCACATAGTCTATCTTCAGATCTTTCAGCGCGTTTTCGATCTCTTCTTCAGCGGAAGAGGGACTGAGCCCTTTTTCGTGCAGATAAACTGCAACGGCACGGTACGTTGCTCCCGTGTTCAGATGATCGAAACCGAGTTTTTCAGCAAGAAGCTTTGCTATTGTGGACTTTCCAGACGCTGCGGGACCGTCTATTGCTATTTGAAACCCCATTTCACGCCTCCTCCACTGTATCGGTGATTTTGAAGATCTTATCGAGATGGGTAAGTTTTAGTATTCTCGATATGCTTTCTTTCAGTGAGCTGAGGATGAACTCCTTTCCGTTGATTTTCGCGTCCTTCAAAATCACAACGAGTGTTCCAAGGCCCGCGCTGTCCATGTAGGAGACAGACGAAAGATCGAGAACGATCTTCTTCTTGCTGGTGGTTGAGATGAAGTTTCTAAGCTGTTCCTTCAACTCCGAAGAATTGTAAGCGTCTATGTCCCCCTGCACTCTCACAATGGCTTTGTCATCCTGTTCAACGATATCGAGTTTGAGGTTGTTCATGTTATCCCTCCTCTATTCTAATTCTGAGTTCTCTGAGTTGCCTTTCATCAACTTCAGCGGGGGCTCCCGTCAAGAGGCACACACCGTTTCCTGTTTTTGGAAACGCTATCACTTCTCTTATAGAACTCTCACCGGCTATGATGCTCACCAATCGATCCAGTCCGAAAGCTATCCCGCCGTGCGGCGGAACGCCGTACCTGAACGCTTCGAGGAAGAAGCCGAATTTTTTCTGTGCTTCCTCTTCACTCAACCCAAGAAGTTCGAAGATTTTCTCCTGAATATCTCTTCTGTGAATCCTGATGCTTCCTCCACCGACTTCGTAACCGTTGATGACGAGATCGTAGGCTTTCGCCCGGACCTTTGTGTAATCATCACCTAAGGTTTCCAAAACGGGCATTGTGAAGGGGTGGTGCCGCGCCACAAATCTTTCTTCTTCCTCGCTCCACTCGAAGTATGGAAAATCAACTACCCAGAGTACGTCGAATCCTTTTGCAAGGTGTGAGAAATACTCTTTTCCGATTTCCAGCCTCAGCGTTCCAAGGGCTTCGTTGAGGAGGTTTCTATCAGTGTGGGCCGCTATGAGACAGACGTCTCCTTCGTTCATATTTTCCGTCTCTGCGATCTTTCTGAATTCTTTTTCGAGGTGTTTCAGGTGTGGTGACGTGATTCCACCGTCCAATTTGAACCAGATGAGTCCGCCGAGACCGAGTTCTTTCATTCTTGCCATGAGTTCTTCGCCTTTCTTTCTGCTCATCTCCGAAGCGAATCCGGGAACGATGAAACCCTTCACACTTCCTCCTTCATTGAGGACGTTCCTTATCACCTTGAACTCCGTGGTCTCAAAAGCGTATCCAAAATCTCGAAGTTCCATTCCGTATCTTCTGTCTGGCTTGTCTGTTCCATACTTTTCCATCGCCTCGTCGTACGGAATTCTGTCGAAGGGAACCTTGAGATCGATGCCAGAAGATTCTTTGAACACTCTTGAAACCATTCCTTCGCTCACATTCAGTACATCTTCCACATCGACAAAGGACATCTCCACGTCAACCTGGGTGAACTCCGGTTGCCTGTCTGCTCTGAGGTCTTCGTCCCTGAAGCATCTGACTATCTGGAAGTATCTGTCGAAGCCGGAGATCATCAGAATCTGCTTGAAGAGCTGAGGAGATTGAGGCAGCGCGTAGAACTTTCCGGGTCTGAGTCTCGAAGGTACGAGGAAATCCCTCGCCCCTTCCGGAGTGCTTCTTGTGAGAAAGGGAGTTTCTATTTCAAGGAAACCGAGTTCATCGAAGTAATCTCTGATGATTTTCGATATTCTGTATCTCAAAATGATATTTCTCTTCATTCTCTCGGAACGAAGATCTATGTATCTGTACTTGAGTCTCATTTCTTCTTTAGGTGTTTCTCCAGGATAAAAAGGAAGCGGATCGGCAAGAGACAGGATCTCTATTCTTTCGGCGACGACTTCTATTTCTCCTGTTTCGATGTTCGGATTTTCCGTCCCTTCTGGCCTTTTTCTCACGGTTCCCTCAACCAGAACGACGGATTCTCTTGTGAGTTCATCTACAACACTGTAAGCCTCATTGTTCACATCGCACACGATTTGAGTCTCACCGTATCTGTCTCTCAGGTCGATGAATCTCACACCACCGAGATCTCTGATCCTGTCCACCCATCCGCACAGCTTCACTTTTTTTCCTTCGTCTGTTGATCTCAGCTCTCCACACGTGTGAGTTCTCAGCATAATGTCCCTCCCTCAGGGTCGGTTATTATCGCCGTTATCAACTCAGACGGTACCACTTCAAAAAGATTTGTATCTTTCAGCTTCTTCGAACCGAATTTGAAGGGATCCGCCACAACGAAGAACGGTTTCCTCAACTCTTTGCTCAGAATGGCCACGGTGGTGGTTCCCACTTTGTTTAAAACATTCCCCGATTCGTCCACGTAGTCGGCTCCCGTCAAACAGACGTCAACCATTCTGAGAATCCTGTAGGCCAGCAGATCTTCTACAGGTTCAGCGCGAAGGTGTATCTTCCTCAAAGATTCTACCAGTATTTTTCCCTCTCCGCCCGGGTGTGACTCGAGAACGAAAACCATAGGAGGTCTGGCTTTACGAAACACCTCCAGCAGTGTTTTGCTGTTGCTCAGCGTGAGAATTTTTTTATTTTTGAAAAAATTCGACGCGTAGTCTGTAGTTCGAGCGAAGGATTTCTCCACAGCTCTCTCGAATTTCTCCAGTTCTTTCAGGGAATGATTTTCCAGAAAAAAAGCCAGTTTCTCGAGAACGGCCATGGGTTTCTCTTCACAGAAAATGCCTATCTCTTTCGATACTTCCCCGGAGTCAAGCCTTTCAGAGTGATCTTTGAGAAATTTTAACAACTTTTCCAGAACTTCCTGGGATCCCTCTGTGTTCAATTCTTTCAAAAAACTCAAAACTTCCATAACCCCACCTCTATAGTATTCTACCCTAAACTCTTTCATTCTGGATTCGATAATTGTAATCGGTTGTTTTCAGCCATAAGACATGATTATCGAGAATTATCCGAAAATATCTCTTTGAATCTCTGAAAATCTCATGTTTACAACACAATCCATCTGTGTTATAATTTTTTAAAACGAAGATTAACTGGGGGGCGAAATCATGAAAGGAGAAGAGATACTGAAGTGGCTCGACTCAAATCCAAGTATTCAGGAGCTCAAAAGATTCGCCAAGAGCTTGGGTTTGAGAGTGAAAAAGGCCATGAAGAAGAAAGAAGTTATAAAACTCATCAAGGAACATGTGGAATCCGCTTTTTCAACGACAGATTCTTCCTCGGGTGTTTCGACGACCGTTCAAAGGAGAGAAGAGAAAGATCTAAATCTTCCTAAAACCTACGATAAAAACAAGCTCGTTCTCATGCCGGTTAATCCCTATGTGGTATTCGCTTACTGGGACTTCGATCAAAGAACAAGAGAGCTGATGAAACAAAAAGCCAGAGAAGGAAAGGCAGTGATCAGACTCTACGATGTGACTTTCATCATGTTCAATGGAACCAACGCGCACAGAACGTTTGAACACAGACTCGATGAACTCACGCTCGACGCGGGGAACTTCTATTTCAACGTTCCTATGCCGAGGGCAGATTATCTTTCGGAGATGGGTTACCTTGACGATGAGGGAAAGTTCGTTTCAGTGTTGAGGTCCAACGTCACCAGAACCCCTGCCGCTTCTCCTTCGACCTCTTCCAGAGAAAGATGGTACGACTTGAAAAACAAAAAGCGAACAGTGGTACTGTCTGAGGGAAGTCTAATAAAGCCTGTTGAGAAAATAAGAGGTGTTACCTCACCCGGATTTCCTTCCGGACAGGGTATGATGGCCCAGGGAATAATGTGGGAAATTTTCAGGAGCGGGAGGTAATCTCATGAGAGGAAAAATACTGATATTTCTGCATGCGCATCTTCCATACGTTCACCATCCTGAATACGATCATTTTTTAGAAGAAAGGTGGCTTTTTGAGGCCATAACAGAAACTTACATACCGCTTTTAATGATGTTCGATGAAATAGAAGATTTCAGGTTGACCATGTCGATCACTCCTCCGCTGATGGAGATGCTCTCCTCCAGAGACCTTCAGGAGAAGTACGAAAGACACATGGAAAAACTGATCGAACTCGCAGATAAGGAAGTGGAGAGAACTAAAAAGGAGCACCCGCTGAAGCATAAGATGGCTAAATTCTACCGTGAACATTTTGAAAAAATTCTGAATGTATTTCGCTCTTACGATGGAAACATCTTGGAGGGCTTCAAAAAATACCAGGAGACCGGAAAGCTGGAGATAGTGACCTGCAACGCCACACACGCGTTTTTGCCGCTCTATCAGATGTACCCAGAGGTGGTGAACGCTCAGATCACAGTTGGCGTGAAGAACTACGAAAAGCACATGAAGAAACACCCAAGGGGTATTTGGCTTGCGGAATGCGGATACTATCAGGGGCTGGATCTGTACCTTGCCCAGAACAACGTTGAGTATTTCTTTGTGGATTCTCATGCCTTCTGGTTCGCCGATGAACAACCCAGATACGGTGTCTACAGACCCATCATGACGCCAAGTGGTGTTTTCGCCTTCGCACGAGATCCGGAGTCGAGCGAACAGGTCTGGAGTGCAGCCGTTGGGTATCCTGGTGATCCAAGGTACAGAGAATTCTACAGAGATATAGGTTTCGACAGAGAGATGGAGTACATAAAAGATTACATAGACCCTTCTGGGGTCAGGATAAACACCGGAATAAAATACCACAGGATAACTTCGAAGAGTCTGGACGCTTCGCAGAAAGAATATTACGATATAGATCTGGCCATGGAAGCGGTGGAAGAACACGCGAGGGACTTCCTTCACAAAAAGGAAAGTCAGGCAAGAAGATTGATGGATATAATGGGTGTCGAACCGGTCATCGTTGCTCCCTTCGACGCTGAGCTCTTCGGTCACTGGTGGTTCGAGGGTGTGTTCTTCTTGAAGAGGTTCTTTGAACTGGTGAATGAATCAAAAGACCTGAAGCTCGTCACCGCATCCGAAGTTATAGACACTCTCGAAGAGGTTCAGATCGCCACACCCGCCGACTCGAGCTGGGGTGCCGGAGGATACTACGAAACGTGGCTCAACGGAACGAACGACTGGATCTACAGGCATCTCCACGAGATGATCGAAAGAATGATAGATCTTTCGAAAAAGTACTACAACAGTTCCGATCCACTCGTGGAAAGGGTTTTGAATCAGATGCTGAGAGAGCTATTTCTCGCACAATCGAGCGACTGGGCTTTCATCATGACTACAAGAACGAGTGTTCAATACGCGGAAAACAGAACGAAACTTCACATAAAGAGGTTTCTGAACCTCTACGATCAACTCGTTTCTGGAAGAATAGACGAAGAGATGCTAAGATACTACGAGTGGACGGATGCTATCTTTCCAGAGATAAACTTCAGGGTGATGGCGAGGGACGTGATTTGAAGACGTCTGATTATCTGAAAAAGTACGGTGTAAGATTGAAAAAACACCTGGGACAGGTCTTTCTTTCAGACGATAGAATAGCGAAGCGCATCGTGAAAGCGGCTGAACTGACTCCAGAGGATGTGGTGGTGGAGATAGGAGCCGGAGCTGGAACTCTCACGGAAGAACTCGCTAAGACTGGTGCGAGGGTCATCGCCTACGAAATCGATGAAAGTCTTGCTCCGATTCTTCAAGAAAGACTTTCGAAGTATCCCAATGTGGAATTGAGATTCGAAGATTTCCTGAAAGCGAAAAACGTTCCTGAAGGCGCAATTTGTGTGTCCAACATCCCCTACAACATAACAGGTCCCCTCATGGAAAAGATCATAGAATGGAAATTCAAAAGAGCCATCGTCATGATTCAGAAAGAGGTTGGTGAAAGGATCCTGGCGAAACCCGGAAAGAAAACGTACGGATACCTTTCGGTTGTGGTTCAGACGTTCTACGAGGTGAAAAAGCTCTTCGATGTTTCAAGATCCTGTTTTGTACCGAACCCTGAGGTTGATTCCACAGTTGTAGATTTGAAGAGAAAACCTGTGGATTTGGATTTCGAAAAATTCAAAAAATTCGTCTCGATGATATTCGCAAAAAAAAGAAAAACGCTCAAAAATAATCTGAGACCGTTTCTTTCTATCTTCGAGGGAGTAGATTTGTCAAGAAGAGCGGAACAGCTCACCGTTGAGGAGATCGTGGAACTCTATGAAAAATGGAGGAGAGCACTCGAATGTTCAAGGGGATAATAGCTGCGCTGTGGGATATGGATTCCATAGGAGAAATAGAACCCGATGTGGTCTTCCTTTTGAAGAGCGACATTTTGAATCTGAAGTTTCATCTGAAGATTCTCAAAGACAGGGGAAAAACCGTTTTTGTTGATATGGATTTTGTGAACGGACTAGGAGAGGGAGAAGAAGCGATTCTGTTCGTGAAAAAGGCCGGTGCCGATGGTATCATCACGATAAAGCCAAAAAATTACGTCGTTGCAAAGAAGAACGGAATTCCCGCTGTCCTCAGATTCTTTGCTCTCGACTCGAAAGCGGTCGAAAGAGGTATCGAACAGATAGAAACGCTCGGGGTAGATGTGGTGGAAGTCCTTCCAGGTGCGGTGGCTCCGAAAGTGGCCAGAAAAATACCCGGCAGGACAGTGATCGCCGCCGGGCTCGTTGAAACAGAGGAAGAAGCTCGCGAAATCCTCAAACACGTTTCAGCGATCTCTACAAGTTCAAGAATCCTCTGGAAGATGAAGTTTCTACCATGATACACTTTTCAGCGGAATATTCCACGTCTTTCAAAGAATCGAGGAATCTTTTGATCTCTTCTGAGAACGCTCCCGGTTGATACCAGAATCTTCTGAAACCCGCGTCGTACGCCTTCTTTGTTTCTTCAAGTGCGACTTCAGGTGGTACAACGAAGACTATCACATCGATGTTTTCAGGAAGTTCCTCCACGCTTTTGTAAACCCTGAAACCTTCTATCTCGTCGTACTTGGGATTCACCGGTAAAACCTCGAATCCCTTGGAAACCAGATCTTTAAGTATCACGTTTCCGTACTTTCTTGGATTAACCGTCGCTCCAACCAGTGCTATCTTTTTGAATTTCTTTGGATCCATTTTCTAACCTCCTCACCGTTCTTGTTACAACAAGATTCGCTCCTGTTCCAAAGAGATCTCTTAGAACAACATCACCGGCCTTCACGGGGGCTTCCACTTTGATTTCTCTAACTATCTTCATGAGTTCCGGTATGAATCTCTTCGGAATCGGTTTGTCTGTCTTGACGGATGCGAGTGGAAGCTCTCCGTTCAATACTCTGATGCTCGTTGGAACGACTCTTTTTGGATCTTTTATCTCATCCTTTGCGTATTCAACACCTCGTGGGCACCTGTTTCCTGTTATGGATTTTATGTGGCCGTCTTCAGTTAGCTCCACCTTAATTTTACACCCGATCGGGCACTGAACGCAAACGACATTTTTGAACATTTCAATTCACCTCCTCGACGGACACCACGATTTCATCGAGTCCTTCGAGATCCCTGTCGGAAATTTTCACCCTCAGCATCTCACTCGGCACGAGATCTTCGAATTCCCTTGCGAACCTTCCAACTACGAGTCTTCCTTTCTCCATGGGTTTCTTCACTCTCAGGTAGAGAGTGAGAGGTTCTGCAGGGGTGTACCAGATCGGATGAACCACCATCACGTTTTTTCCGGGTCTCACGGGAATCTTTTCTCGCGGGATCTCGCCTTTCACGAACTTTGCGGCGTACCGTCCCGCCGTCTCACCCTCGTAGCTCACGTAATCCACCAGATCGAAGATCACTGTGCAGTTTCCAGCGGAAAAGATCCAGTCTCTGGAGGTCTGGCCTATATTTGAAACTCCCACACCTCTGGAGGTCGGATTTTTCACCACCAGGTTTTCTATCAATTCCACCTGAGGAATGAGTCCAACGGACAAAACCAGCGTGTCCACTTTGAACACCCTCTCCGTTCTCGGAATGGGTCTGAACTGTTCATCCACTTTTGCGACCACGACTTCTTCCAATCTTTCTCTTCCTCTCACCTCAACGACTGTGCTGGAGAGGTACAAAGGTATGTTGTAGTCCTCAAGACACTGTATCACGTTCCTGAGGAGGCCTCCCGCGTACGGTAGACGCTCCACAACACCGACGACTTCCATTCCCTCGAGGGTGAGCCTTCTTGCCATGATGAGACCTATATCTCCGGAGCCCAGTATGAGAGCACGTTTTCCGGGGAGCCTGTTTTCTATGTTGATGAGTCTCTGGGCAACACCGGCTGTGAAGATACCGGAGGGCCTGTCTCCTGGGATCATGAGACTACCAAAAGGTCTTTCCCTGGCACCTGTCGCGTAGACGAGCGCTCCCACTTCTACTTCCTCTATGCCTTGTTCGGTGACGAGGATCACCCTTCTGTCCTCAACACGTTTCACATAAGCATTCGTCAGCGCTCTTATTCCCATCTTTTCCATCTTTTCCTGGAATCTTTCAGCGTACTCCGGTCCGGTGAGTTCCTGCCTGAAATAGTGAAGACCAAAACCGTTGTGTATACACTGGTTCAATATTCCTCCGGTTCTTTCGTCTCTCTCGACGAGAAGAACTTCCGCCCCTTCTTCTTTTGCTTTCAACGCCGCCGCCATTCCGGCAGCTCCGGCTCCTATCACCATCACGTCGACCCTCATTCTCTCACCTTCCCGTTCACAACCCAGCTGTTCTCCGATTTCATCTTTATTTCCGACATATCCACACCGAGTTCTCTCTCCAGAATCTTGAGAATTCGAGCCATGCAGAAGCCCCCCTGGCATCTCCCGAACATCGCTCTTGTTCTGAACTTCACACCGTCGAGTGTCCTTGCTCCTCTTCTGATAGCTTCTACTATTTCTTTCTCTGTCACTTCGTTGCAGAAGCAAACGAGTCTTCCCGCACGTGGATCTCTTTCTATTTCCCTTCTCCACTCTTCGAGTGGAAGTTCCGAATAGTGAACGATTCTCTTTCTTTCCGGTTTGAAGTCTTTTTTCTTCTCAAGAGGAATTCTCATTTTTTCCTGGATCAACTCTTCAACAACGTACTTTGCCACCGCCGGCGCTGCTGTGAGACCAGGAGATCTTGTTGCCATAACGTTCACGAAGTTCTTCACCGTCTCGCTCACTTTTATGAAGAAGTCTTTTTGTGGACTTTCCGGTCTCAGCCCTGAGAAGGTTTTCACCACGAGGGAGAAATCGAGGGAAGGTACAAGCCTTCTTGTGAATTCTCGAACTTTTTCGAGACCTTCTCTGGTGGTTATGGGTCTGTCTTTCATCTCTTCGGGAAGGTCTTCGGCAGTTGGTCCCAGAAGGATTCCACCATCGACTGTGGGAAGAACGAGTATCCCTTTCGAGATCTTAGTGGGTGTGGGGAATATGACCCTTTTGACCAGACCCTGAAGTTTCTTATCAAGGAGAATGTATTCGCCTTTTCTCGGATGCAGGGGAACGTACTCTGCACCGGCCAACTTTGCTATCTCGTCTGCGTGGAGCCCAGCGCAGTTTATCACGATATCCGCTTCGTATTCACCTCTGCTGGTGTGAACTTTCCTCACTCGACCGTTGACTTTCTCAAAGCCAACGACGCTTTCTCCAAGAACGAGTTTCAATCCGTTCTGGACGGCGTTTTCCACGGCTGCTATGGCAACCATCCATGGTTCTGTGATGCCAGCAGTGGGAGCGTAGAGGGCATATTTGACCTCTGGGTTCAGATTCGGCTCCATGGAAAGAACTTCGTCTCTTTCCAGGATGGTCAAACCTGGGACACCGTTTTCTTCGCCTTGTTTTAGGAGACGTTCGAGTTCTTTCAATTCCTCATCGTTGAACGCCACTACGAAAGATCCAATTCTTTTGAAATCAAAATCCAGCTCTTTCGAGAGATCTTCGTACATTGCATTGCCTGACGCGCAAAACTGTGCACGAACGCTTTCAGGTGGATCGTCGTAACCAGCGTGAACGACAGCGGAATTCGCCTTTGTCACACCCCAGCCCATGTCCAGATTTTTCTCTATGAGGGTCACTTCTAGGTCGTACTTAGTTAACTCTCGCGCTATCAGAGAACCAAACACTCCGCCACCTATGACGACAGCCTTCATCGTTTGCACCTCCTTAAACAAAAAGAGCCATACCCCACTCTCGTGGGATATGGCTCTCTCTTTTCTCTCTCCTTCAAGAATTATATTATCTTCCATAGATCTTTGCAACTCGTTGATATTGCTTTTGCTCCTGCTTCTAAAGCAGCAAAAACCTGCTCTTTTTTCCTTATCAATCCTCCCGCTATTATGTCTCCAGAATACCGTTTCGTTATCTCCTTGATGAACTCTGGAACTATACCGGGAAGAATTTCTAGAAAATCTGGCTCTAAGTCTTCTGCCTGAGCCAATCCACTTTCTAAAGCACCGGAATCTACCAAGAATACTCTTTGAATAATTCTCATACCCAGTTTTCTGGCTATTTTCAAAAGATGAATGTGTGTAGAAATTATACCGTCGACACCTACAATTTCTCTTAAAAATTCAAGTGAACACCTGTCTAATGAAAGCCCCTTTACAAGATCCACGTGAACGAAAACTTCTTTTTTTCCGTTCTTGAGTTTGTAGACTATTTCTTCGATGTTCATCACAGTTCCTGTTAACAAAAATATCACTTCAGAAGGTGATTCTAAGGCTTCTTCAATATCCTTTTCTGCCCTGACAGCTGGAATTACAGGATACAAGTTCATCGTTTTTCCCATCCGAGGGATCTCGACACTGCCTCTTTCCATTTTGAATACAGCCTCTCTCTTTCTTCGGAATTCATAGAAGGTTCAAATCTTCTGTCGAGTTGCCAGAGAGAAGCTATCTCTCTCTGATCTTTCCAGTACCCAACTGCGAGCCCTGCAAGGTAGGCAGCTCCAAGTGCCGTCGTTTCGTTTACAACTGGGCGCTCCACAGGAATCCCGAGTATGTCAGCCTGAAACTGCATCAGGAAGTTGTTTACAACGGCTCCACCATCGACCCGGAGGGTTCCCACCTTTATATCGCTGTCTTTTTCCATGACTTCTACCACATCTCTTGTCTGGTAGGCGATCGACTCAAGAACGGCCCTCACTATATGCTCTCTGGTGGTACCTCTGGTTATGCCTATGATCAAACCTCGAGCGTACATGTCCCAGTAGGGAGCACCGAGTCCGACGAAGGCGGGAACGAAGAACACTCCTCCGTTGTCCGGCACTTTTGTGGCGAGTTCTTCGGTTTCTGCGGCGTTTGAGATGATCCTCAGACCATCCCTTAGCCATTGCACAGCGGCGCCTGTGATGAATATGCTGCCTTCGAGGGCATAGTAAACCTTCCCATTTATTCCCCACGCGATGGTTGTGAGAAGACCGGATTTCGATTCAAAGGCTTTTTCTCCGGTGTTCATGAGGAGGAAACATCCTGTTCCGTAAGTGTTTTTCAACATGCCTGGCTGGAAGCAGGCTTGCCCAAGCAGTGCCGCCTGTTGATCCCCTGCGTCTCCAGCTATAGGTATTTCCACTCCGAAGATATCCTTTGCTGTGTAACCGTACACGTGACTCGACGGCATCACCTGTGGAAGCATTGCCCTCGGTATGTTTAGAAGTTCCAGGATTTCATCGTCCCAATCGAGTTTGTGGATATTGAAGATCATCGTTCTGGAAGCGTTCGAATAGTCCGTGACGTGAACCCTTCCACCTGTGAGATTCCATATGAGCCAGGTGTCAACTGTTCCAAAGAGAACTTCTCCTTTCTCTGCCTTTTCTCTCACTCCCTCGACGTTGTCGAGAATCCACTTGATCTTTGTTCCAGAAAAGTACGCATCGATGACAAGACCAGTTCTTTCTCGAATGAACTCTGAGTATCCTTTTTTCTTCAGCTCATCACAGATGGGAGCGGTTCTTCTACACTGCCAGACTATGGCGTTGTAAACTGGTTTTCCGGTGTTTTTGTCCCAGACGATGGTTGTTTCCCTCTGGTTTGTGATACCTATTGCGGCGATGTCTTCTGGTTTTATCCCTGCTTCTTCGATAGCTTTCTTTGCCACTTCGATCTGTGATTCCCAAATCTCCACGGGATCGTGTTCTACCCACCCCGGTCTTGGATAGATCTGTCTGAATTCTTTGTTGACTTTCGATACCACGTTTCCTTTTTCATCGAAAACGATCGCTCTGGAGCTTGTTGTACCTTGATCGAGAGAAAGAATGTATTTCATACAACCCCCCCTTTGAATGTGAAAAGCCCTGGGGAACTTCCCCCAGGGCTCTCTTGTTCTCTGTTAGTATTTTAGCAGATTAGATTTTGAACTTTTCCACGTCTTCTTTCAATTCATCGGAGAGTTTCTTCAGTTCTGTTCCGATGTCTGCTATTCTCTTTGCTGCTTTCTCCTGTTCTGTTATGTTTTCGGACACTTCTTCCACTTCGTCTGCGACCGTTGTGGTTGTCTTGGCAACCGCATCGAGCGCACTGCTCATCTCTTCGGAGGCTGCGCTGAGTTCTTGTGCGCTTGCAGCGATTCCTTCGATTCTCGCGGCGAGGTCTTCTATTCTGGTCACGATCTGGTTGAAGCTTTCGTAGGATTCTTCGACCAGTCTTCTGGCATCTTTCGTGATCTCCACATTTTTCTTCGACATTTCGTTCGTTCTTTCAACACCTTCTCTGATGTTTTCGAGTATCTGGCTGATCTCTTCTGTGGCTTTCTGACTCTCTTCAGCGAGTTTTCTGATCTCATCGGCAACCACCGCAAAGCCTCTTCCCGCTTCTCCTGCTCTTGCTGCCTCTATAGCCGCGTTCAGTGCGAGGAGGTTCGTCTGCTCTGCGATACTCTGGATGGTTCTTACAATCTCCTCGATGTTTCTTGCGCTCTCCGTCACATTCGAAACGACATCGGCCGTTTCTCTGGAATTCTCTGAGACATCTTCCACCTTTTTGACCGCCTCTTCGAGGACCCTCTGACCGTTCCTCGCGAAATCTGCTATGTTGTCTGCGTTTTCCGAGATTTCTTGAATGAGTTTGGAAATGTTCTGAGAGTTGGCGGAAACTTCTTCAGAACCTGATGTGACTTCCTCTATGGACGCGGAAGCGTTCTGAACCTCTTTGCTGATCGTGTCAGAAGCTCTCGCTATCTCTTCAAGGGCACTGCGAAGCTGTTGGGAGAGGGCGAATAGCTCCTCAGAAACTCTTTCCACCTCGTCCTGGGATTTATCGATCTCCTGAACCATCTTTCTGAGATTTCCAACGGTTTCGTTCAATTTCTGCGCTATGAGACCGAACTCGTCCTTCGATTTTATATCAACGGAGACAGACAGATCTCCACTCGATATCTTCTCGAGGGCAGACAAAACGGCTTTCGTCTTTCTCGAAAGCACTCTTCCATAGAAGAAGATCATTATTATCACTGCGATTCCTATTACCGAAACTGTCAGAACATTTCTAAAGATGAGATTTCCGACCGTTACTTTCACATCGTCCACGTATATTCCAGTTCCGACGATCCATCCCCAGGGCTCGAAGAGTTTCACATAAGAAATCTTGGGTTCTGGTTTGTCGCTTCCTGCTTTGGGCCAAGAATAAGAGACGAACCCTTCTCCTTTTTCTTTCGCTACTTTCACCATTTCATTGAACAGGTACACACCGTTCGGGTCCTTGTAGTTGCTCAGATCCTGACCGTTCATTTCTGGTTTGATGGGATGAAACACCATTCTGGGATGGGTGTCGTTGATCCAGAAGTAGTTGTTGTCGTCGTACCGGATCTTTCCTATCAGTGATTTTGCCAGTTCCTGTGCCTGTTCTCTTGTGAGCTCTCCTTTTTGCTCCATTTCGTAGGCTCTCTCCAGAATACCGTACACGGATTCAACCAGGTGTTTTGCTTCTTCTTTTTTCCTTTCCATGATCGAGTTGAAAACGGTTGTGTTCAGAAGAACGTACTGTGTCACGAAAAACGCCAGGACAACCACCACGCCGATTACCAGAACTTTAGAGGCGATACTTCTCATGTCTGAAACCTCCCTGCTGAAATGTTTTTGAAGATTAACTTAGCACTGGAATTATACCATAATGAAAAAAGGGGCTGAACGCCCCTTTTTTTCTTTTCAAGACGTTTTTCATTTCTTCAGAAGATGTTTTATTGTGAGAAGAGACTGAGTGAGATCCTCTTCCACGACTATGACACCTTCTGGAAGGTCGAGATGAACTCCCGTGAAGTTCCATACGGCTTTTATTCCTTTTTCGATGAGAAATTCGGCTGTAGCCTGCGCTCTGTCTTTTGAAACGCACAGTGCGGCTATCTCCGCATCGAACCTTCTGATGACTCTTTCCAGAACGTCCAGTTCTCTGACAGCGAATTCTCCTATGAACTTTCCCACGTTTTCCCTCTCTGTATCGAACACGGCTACGACTTTCACACCGGCTTTCGAAAAGTCCAAGCTCAACAAAGCCCTCGCGAGGTCATTCGCTCCGACAATGATCATGTTAGTGGTGTTGTTCACTCCGAAGAGATCGTCGAGTTCTTTTCTGAGTTCTTCCACATCGTAGCCGACCCTGGGCTTTCCCTGACAGTTAAGATAGGAAAAGTCTTTTCTCACAAGATCCGGGTTTATTTCGAGAAATCTTGCGATTTCGTCGGAGGAGATGTAAGGTTTTTTTGTCGCTTCCAGAACTTTTCGGTACATCTTCAACCTTTCAAAGGTAGATCTTGGAAGGTGTATCATTTCAGCCATTTTTCGAAAGCTCCTCCAGCACCTTCTCAAAAGTGGCACCACCTATGATTTTATCATCCACGATCACGTTTGGAGAAGCACCGCAGTTTTCCACGCAGAACGTTCCCAGCACTTCTATCTTTCCTTCCATATCGTTCTCTTTGACGTAGTCGACAAGCTTTTTCAATATCTCGTAAGACCCTTTCGTGTAACAGGAGGTTCCAAGACAGACTTTCACCGTTCTCTTTTCGCCGTTTGGAACGGGCAGTATTTCCACATCTTTTTCCGGGTATCTTCTCCTCGGTCGGTAGGTGGTGTGGAGAATTTCGTGTCTTGTGTGTTCGTCTTTCAGATCTTCCTCGTAGAGTTTCATGAGAAAGAGGTTTTCCACGGGTGTGAGGAGAGATTTTATTCCCATGGTGTCTCTTAGCACTTTTGCCCTGTGTTCTCTGATTCTGGAATCGTTCGGGTAAGGCTGTCCTCCCCCACCCACACATCCGTAGTTACAGGCCATTACTTCGATAATCTCCACGTCTTTTCTTTCTTCGAGGAACTTCTTCACCTTACCAAGACCGTATATGACAGCTCCTTTGAAAGACGTACCATCTTTGAGTGTAACTTCCGCTACCCTGATGCCATCTTCTGGAGATTTCACGTCGACTTTTTCTATGCCGATTTCCTCGTTCAACACAGAAAGAACACAGGAGAAGACCCCACCGGCTTTTCCAAAACCGAGACCCGCCTGCGAAGACACTCCGTAAGGTCTGTCGAACGGCTGGGGTTCTATTCTGTTTATGTCTATTCTGCTCATCTTGATGAGTTGAGCAAGTTCTCTTGTTGTGAGGACAATGTCAACGATTCCTTTGTGTTCTTCTCTTTCTGCTTCGAACTTTTTAGCGGTACACGGCATGAACGAAACGAGGAAGATCTTTTCTTCAGGAACACCGAGTTTTCTTGCGTAGATCTTCTTTATCACCGTGCCAAGTGCCTGTTGAGGTGATTTCACGCTCGAGAGATTCTGAAGGTACTGAGGATAGGTGTGCTCAGCGTGCTTCACCCACGCAGGACAGCATGAGGTGAACTGTGGAAGTCTTTCTCCTTTTTTGAGTCTTTCGTAGAACTCGTGGGCTTCTTCGTAGGCGACAAGATCTGCTCCGAACGACACATCGAAAACTCTATCGAAGCCTATCGTTTTCAGGAAAGAGACGAGTTTTTCCGCCATTGCGACGTCTTCGTCTATTCCAAACTCTTCCTGAATCGCAGCTCTCACCGCAGGTGCGATCATTCCTATCACGATCTTATCGCTTTCGAGAGCTTCGATCAACTTGTCTATGTCGTTTCTGATGCTCAGAGCTCCCGTTGGACAGTATGCTACACACTGTCCGCAGAGCACACACTCTGTCTCTATGAGGGGAGTATTAAAAGCGGTCGTCACGACGCTTTCAAAACCGCGCTTGGCGAACTCGATAACACCGACTCCCTGGATCTCTTCACACACGCGAACACAGTCACCGCAGAGGATACACTTGGATGTATCTCTCACTACCGGAGCGGATTCGTCCCTGACGTGTTCTTTCTTGAGAGCTTCGAATCTGATCTTTCTTATGCCGAAGTCTTCAGCGTACTTCTGAAGTTTACAGCTTCCGTTTCTATCGCAGGTGGTACAGTCTCTGTTGTGAGTTGCAAGGATGAGTTCGAGGATGTTCCTTCTCATTTCGTATATTTCGGGGGTGTTCGTTTTTACCTTCATACCTTCGTAAGGTTTCAGGGTACAGGAAGTGGTGATCTGACCGTCGATCTCCACAAGGCACATTCTACAGGCTCCATATATAGAAGCCTCCGAAAGATAACACAGATTCGGAATCTCTATCCCCACGTTCTTCAGCGCTTCAAGGAGGTTACGCTCGTTGTCATTTATGATAACTTCTTTTCCATCAACGTAAATTTTCATTTTTCTTCCCTCCTCAGACAAGCTCTATGGCTTTGAACGGACATTTACTCGCACAGAGACCGCACTTGACACACTTCTCCTGATTTATCGTGTACGGTTTTCCTCTTTCTCCGGTTATGGCGTTCTGTGGACAGGATCTGGCACAGAGTCCACAGCCTTTACAGATATCCGGGTTGATGACGTATTTCTTGAACGCCGTACACATTCCGCTTGGACATTCTCCTTCGATGTGTGCAATGTACTCCTCTCTGAAGAGCTTCAGGGTACTGAGAATGGGGTTGGGAGCGGTCTTTCCGAGCCCACAGAGAGAAGCGGTCTTTATTGTTTTTGAGAGGTGTTCGAGAGCTTTGAGATCCTCGTATGTAGCTTTTCCGTGGGTGAACTTTTCCAATATGTTGTACGCCTGCATGGTGCCTTCCCTGCACGGCACGCACTTTCCACAGGATTCCCTCTTGGTGAAATCGAGGAAGAACCTTGCAACCTCTACCATACACGTTTTCTTTGTAATCACGACTATTCCACCGGATCCTACCATCGCATCAGCTTTCTTCAGTGTGTCGTAATCGAGGGGCATGTCGATGAAATCTTCGGAAAGACACGCTCCGGACGGTCCTCCAATCTGAACCGCTTTGAACTCTTCTCCTTCAACGAATCCTCCACATATGTTGTAGATGATATCTCTCAAGGTGGTGCCGAATTCAACTTCGATGATACCGGTGGCTTTGAGGGGACCGGCAACGGAGAACATCTTGGTTCCCGGTGAGTTTTCCGTTCCGCGTTTTCTGTAGTTTTCCACACCGTCTCTGAGTATTCTTGGTATGTTCGCGTATGTTTCCACGTTGTTTATGAGGGTGGGTTTACCCCAGAGACCGGATTGAGCCGGGAACGGTGGCTTTGGTCTGGGCATACCTCTTTTCCCTTCTATGGAAGCGAGCAGTGCTGTTTCTTCACCGCAGACGAACGCGCCGGCACCTTCCTTCACCTCGAGGTCGAAAGAGAATCCAGTACCGAGTATGTTTTCCCCAAGAAGACCGAGTTTTCTGGCATCTTCTATGGCTTTTTTGAACATTTTGACAGCGAACGGATACTCAGCCCTTATGTAAGCGTAGCCTTTCTGCGCACCAACCGCGTAACCCGCTATTATCATTCCCTCGAGAACGAGATGGGGGTCTCTCTCGAGGAGGGTTCTGTTCATGAACGCTCCGGGATCTCCTTCGTCACCGTTGCAGACGACGAATTTTATATCACCCTGCGCTTTTCTGGTGAATTCCCATTTGAGACCTGTTGGAAATCCTCCTCCACCTCTTCCTCTGAGACCGGATGCCTTCACCGTTTCTATGATTTCTTCCGGTGTCATTGAAGTGAGGGCTTTGACGAGAGACTCGTATCCACCCCGTGCGATGTAGTCTTCTATACTGTCACACTCGGACTCACCTATGGCTTCCATGATGTAGAAATCCTGGTTTTTGAAAAGCGTGGTGTCCTCTATTCTGGGAACCTTTTCTCCCGTGAGGGGATCCGTCAGAAAGAGTCTTTCTATGGGCTCACCCTTGAGGACGGTTCTGTCCACGATCTCCGGGACATCTTCGGGTACAACATTTGAATAGAAGAACCTGTAGGGCATGATCTTCACGAGGGGACCGGAAGAACACCTTCCACAGCACCCTGTTCTGTTCAACGTGACTTTGTCATCATCGATCTTTTCCAGCGTGACCTGTCCGAGGAGGTTTCTCTTTTTGAGCTCTTCTTCGAAAGCGCTGTAAACTTTGAGAGCACCTTTCGCAGTACAACCAGTTCCGACGCAGACGTATATAGAGACACCGTTCAGTTTTTTCTCTCTCAGGGTTTTCAGTTTGTTTGCGTACTGGACGAACTCTTTCGCGTTCTTAAACATTGGCGCTCTCCCTCTCTTTCTCTTTTATTTTTCTCAGGATTTCTTTCACCTTATCGGCCGTGAGGTTTCCATAGACCTCACCGTTTATCACCATGACCGGTGCGAGCGCGCAGGCTCCGAGGCATCCAACCTGATCGAGACTGAACATGAGATCTTCCGTGACGTTTCCAGGAGTGAGACCCGTTTCTTCTTCGATTGCTTTGAGTACTTCTGGAGATCCTGCCATGTGACAGGCAGTCCCATCGCACACCATGATCGCGTACTTTCCTTTTGGTTTCAGAGAGAACTGAGCGTAAAAAGTCGCCACTCCGTAGATCTTTGCGGGAGGAATTCCCATAGCGGTGCTCACGTAGTTGATCACATCCTCCGGAAGGTACCTGTAGATCTCCTGGATCTCGAGGAGGATCTTTATCAGATTCTCTCTCTTGTAACCGTATTTCTTCAAAATTTCTTCGACCTTTTCGAAGTGTCTTTCCAACGCCAACACCTCCTAACAGTATTGAACGTTCACTATTTTTCCCCTTTCTCGAAGGATCTGAGCGATATCCTTGACCAGTCTGAACTTCAAAGAGATATCGTGGCTGAACAGAGGATTCTGATGAGCCGGGTTTATTGCCCTTCCAACGAAGAAGTTGATTTCATCGGCCTCCAGAAGACTTTTGACGATGAATTTTGCACCGTACCCCAGTTCGTCCGATTGCCCTTCGAGGTACCTGAACACCTGAGTCAGGGTGACGATTCCTTCCGTCATGAGATCGATTCCTTCCATGTATCCAACAGGCGGAGAGTTTTCCGAGAGGGTGTACAGATCGATCTCAACTTTCTTTCCTGTAACCCTTTCAAAGATCTGACCTGTTGTTCCTCCGCAAACGATCTTTTTTCCAGGAAGGCTGAGAAACGTTCTCACGTACTCTTCGTCTTTTTTTCTGTCCTCAGGTGGTCCGACGAACAGATTCAGAATGCGCTTTTCTCGGAAATTCAAGCAAGCAACGAGTGTATCATCCCCTCTCACTTCTTGGTCCAGTTTTTCTGCGAGCTTTACAAAGTGCCTGACGATGTTTTCGGGAGAAACGTGGTTTTTCAGAAGATGCTTCATCTCTTTTTCTATGTTTTCCACACCGAAACCCAGTGGAAAAAGATCCGTTCCCATTCCCGCCTGAGAGAGTCCATCCGTTGCCAGAAAGAGTAGAGTTCCAGCTTCAGGTTGAAACTGCCATACGAACACTTTTTTTCCTTCTATCTCGAGTTCCAGCTTCTCAGGAAAGACCCTTCTTTCTCCTTTGAACAGCATCACAACCGGAAACTCGTATTCGACGACGGTGCAGGTATTGTTTTTGAAGTCGCACACCACGGAGCACAAATTGGAGTAGCTGATTTTTCTTACTCTGCAAATGGGGAGTGTCGCGAGGATCGTTCTGAACACATCTGCTACAGGAAGACCTTTTATCAGCATCGTGGAGGCTATGGTTGATGTGAGAGTTGAGAGAATACTCGCTTTTATCCCGCTTCCCAGTCCGTCGGAAATGCTGACCACTATTTTTTCACTTTCTCTCTTGACTTTTATCGAGTCTCCACACACCTCTTCGCCTTTTTTGTTCTTCGAGGCAAAAAAGACATCACAGGTCAGCATTTTCTCCCTCCATGAACCTCTTCAGCTCCATGAAACTGCTCTTGGTTTCCGCGATGGATTCACCGAGTATCCCAGCAATTTCTTGAGCGATTCTCATTTGTTTGTTCAGCATTTCTTCGACCTTTCTGAGTGTTTCCTTTTTTACCTTGTCGAGCTCTTCGTCTTTCAGTTTTTCCTGCGTAATATCCACTAGCATGATGACTTCTTCTCCATCCTCGAGAGAAAATTCCTTCACAAAGAAGAATCTCTTCCCTTCGATGTTGAGAGTTTCTCCCACAGAGCCCTTCGCACATTCCAGGATCCCAGGATCCTTCTGGATCAGTTCCCCAGCTACCCTGTTTCTGTAGATCACTTTTTCGTCTTTCAAAACGAATACAGCGTTCGGAGACTCTTCAACGACCCTGTAACTGGAAGATTTGACCAGATCAAGCAGGTACACAAAGCACATCTCCTTTTCCGCTTTTCCAAGGACCACGGCCCTGGCTTTTTCACGGCACGAATCGTATCCACACGCACCGCAGTTCAACTCTTTGGACGGATCGTCTTTTCCTATGGACACGAGAACCTTTTTTATTTCCTCTTCTGGAACTTCCACGTTCCTGGACTTGTTTCTGTAGCTCCTGAAGGTATCGATCTTGAGGTGATTCACCTTCGGTTCTTTTGGGAGTTTCTTCTGCCATTCAAGAAGCCTTTCTTTTCCGTTGCTTTTTTTCTTCATCACAGGTCCGTTCAAACAGCTGCCGTAGCATGCGGAAGCCTCTATGAAAACACTTTTGTATTCATCTATCCTGGAAAAGACTCTCATCAGGTTTTCGATACCTTCAACCACGAGCTTTTTTTCCCATGGGACAGAAACGGTGTAGCCTATACCGTCCGTTGTCGGATAAAACCGAGCCCTGTCTGGATACGGACCGTCCGGAAGAGCTTCTTTTCCTTCTCTTTCTTCGAGGATCTCCTCGAGTTCTTCGAAGGTGAGTGCAACGTCAACGAGGTCGCTTTCGGATTTCTTTGCTATGCATGGTCCAACAAACACAATTGGGAAGTCACCGTATCGTGTCTTCAAAAACTTCGCGTGCGCCATCAGAGGAGAATCAACAGGTGCAAAATATTTCAAAACATTAGGAAAATGTTTCTCAGCGAGATTAACAACCACGGGACAGGCAGTTGTTATGAGGGGACCAGGGTGTTTTTCAAAGACCTCTTCGTACCTTCTGGAAACGATCTCCGCACCCACGGCTGTTTCCTGAACAACCACAGCACCCATCTCTTTCAAAATACCGATAACTCTCAGAGGATTTTCAAAGTAAGCGAAAAACGACGGTGCTATGGAAACAAGAAACGGTCTGGACAAACTCAGAAATCTTCCAACGTCTTTCCGATAGCTTCTTGCATTCTGAGGACAGATATCTAAACATAACCCGCAAAAAACACATTCTTCTTCTAAAACTGTTGATTTTCCCGATTTGAAAGATATGGCTTTAACAGGACAGTTTCTCAAGCACTTGTAGCAGTATCTGCAATCCGTTTCTCTCGAGAATATGAGTTCAGCCATTTTGAAGCACCCTCTTTAGAATTTCCTCAGCATTTTCAGGAGTTACTCTGCTGAACAGTTGTCCATCGATTTCAACGCAGACTCCCTGAGAGCAGTTTCCGAAACACAATGAACCGTACAGCTTGAAGTTGTATTTCTTTTGAAGCTCTTGAAATCTCCTGACAACCTCGTAAGATCCCTTCAAATGACAAGAACTCCCCATACATACTCTCACAATCATGTCCATCGTTCCTTTCAAATCGTGAACCTTTTCACGTTATATTTTTCACTATTTTTCAGGAGAAGTCAAGGGAGTGATATATGTTGTTACCTACTTCACAAGTTTTGTAAACAAACTGATTCACTAAAAAGAAAACTATTGGTAAAGCACTTGAAATATATGACTGTAAAAACGTGATATAATAGACTTGGCTTTTAATCTAATCCCTCCATACAATGTTTTTCTTCCAGATAAAATCCGCGAATAAAAGTTAAGGAGGTGAAACGCATGGTCAAGGTCCTGATCCTCGGACAGGGCTACGTTGCCAGTACATTTGTTGCTGGACTTGAAAAGCTCAGGAAAGGGGAAATAGAACCTTACGGAGTGCCCCTTGCAAGGGAACTTCCCATCGACTTTAAAGACATCAAGATTGTGGGAAGCTACGACGTGGACAGAGCGAAGATTGGAAAGAAACTGAGCGAAGTGGTGAAGCAGTACTGGAACGATGTTGACTCGCTGACGAGTGATCCTGAGATTCGCAAAGGAGTACACCTTGGAAGCGTGAGGAACCTCCCCATCGAAGCTGAAGGTCTCGAAGACAGCATGACTCTGAAGGAAGCGGTTGACACTCTTGTCAAGGAATGGACAGAACTCGATCCCGATGTGATCGTGAACACCTGTACCACGGAGGCTTTCATACCCTTCGGGAACAAAGAAGATCTTCTGAAAGCTATCGAAAACAACGACAAAGAGAGACTCACTGCAACTCAGGTGTACGCTTACGCGGCGGCTCTGTACGCGAACAAGCGTGGAGGGGCGGCTTTTGTGAACGTTATTCCGACCTTCATAGCGAACGACCCGGCTTTCGTTGAGCTCGCGAAAGAGAACAACCTCGTCGTTTTCGGAGACGACGGTGCTACCGGTGCCACACCGTTCACAGCGGACGTTCTCAGCCATCTTGCCCAGAGAAACAGGTACGTCAAAGATGTTGCGCAGTTCAACATAGGAGGAAACATGGACTTTCTAGCGCTCACAGACGATGGAAAGAACAAGAGTAAAGAATTCACCAAATCCAGTATAGTGAAGGACATTCTCGGTTACGATGCACCGCATTACATAAAACCTACAGGGTATCTTGAACCACTTGGAGATAAAAAGTTCATAGCCATTCACATCGAGTACGTGAGTTTCAACGGTGCTACAGATGAGCTCATGATAAACGGAAGAATAAACGACAGCCCGGCTCTTGGAGGTCTCCTTGTTGACCTTGTGAGACTCGGAAAGATCGCACTCGACAGGAAGGAGTTCGGAACGGTCTACCCAGTGAACGCCTTCTACATGAAGAACCCGGGACCGGCGGAAGAAAAGAACATCCCAAGAATCATTGCTTACGAGAAGATGAGAATCTGGGCGGGATTGAAACCGAAGTGGCTGTGAGGGGCTTGAGCCCCTCATTTCTTTTCGTGGGGGTGGTTCTGTGAGAGAGGCCATTGTGCTGGCTTCCGGAGCTGGAAAAAGACTCAGATCGGTTACCGGAGACGTTCCGAAGGTCTTTTACAGGTTCGACGGTTGTGAGCTCGTAAAATATCCGATGATCTCCCTGATGAAAAACGGTGTTGAAAGATTCGTTCTTGTCGTCTCAGAGGGCTATAGAGATCTCGGAGAGAAGGTTCTGAATGATCTGGGTGTCGAGGGGATTGTCGTTGAGAACAAAAAGGTGGAACTCGGCAACGCGTATTCTTTCTTCCTGAGTGAACCTTACGTGGAGAGCGAGAAATTCTTTCTCTCGTGTGGCGATTCTCTCTTTCCACCTGAGGCACTGAAAAGTGCTTTCAGTGAGGATGAATTCCATATAAAACTCGGTGTGAGTAAGAGAAGTGACCTGATAGATCCTGAAGAGGCGAGTAAAGTATTAGTAAATGAAGATCGGATCGTTAAGATCGGAAAGAGAATCGATGAGTACAACTATTTCGACACGGGTGTTTTTGTGATGACGAAAAAGGTTTACAGCCTCAAGGAGAGTTTTTCGTGGACTGAGGAAATTTCTCTGTACCATGTGCTGCAGAAGGCGGTTGACACGGGCATGATCGTTAAGGTGTTCGATTTTGGAAATGCTCTGTGGACAGAAATAGACTCTCCCGAGGATTTGAATGAAAAGGTTTATGAGTTGATGAAAAAGATAAAGGAGGGAGTGGCATGCTGAGAAAATCCACCGATGGGTGGATTTCTTCTCTGATAAACAGGAGATTTTCCTCAAGGATCACAAATCTCATTCTCGAAAAAAACTGGCAGATAACACCCAACCAGATGTCTTTCATCAGCTTTCTTGTTGGTGTTCTCGCGTTTCCGTTTTATCTTCTCAAGCTTCCGTGGATCGCAGGAATTCTTGTTCAGGTCTCTTCTGTTCTGGACGGAGTGGATGGAGAGCTCGCACGCGCAAGAAACATGTCTTCAAACTGGGGGGCTTTTTTCGATACGATGTTGGACAGGTTCGTGGATATACTGGCCGTTCTTGGGCTGTCTCTTTACGGTTGCTTGAAAGATGGTCCCTCTCTTTCCTTACTCCTCTGGTCAGTTCTTGCCGTCAGCGGTTCTCTCATGGTGAGTTACCTTCACAGTGTTGGGAAGGTGTTTGGTACCCACCCGGCTCTCGTCGGAAAGCTATCCGGTTTTGCCTCCAGGGATGTTAGGTTGTTCGTTGTATTCGTTTTTTCTCTCTTTGGAATGCATCTTCCTGCTCTTGTAGTTATCTCGATCCTGTCGTATGTTTACACTACTGGGAAATTCGTGGAACTTCTGGTGCTCAACAGGTGATTTCGTGTTAGACTCAATTTGAGGTGATGAATGTGCTGGAGCTCATCGATGTGTGGTACGAGGTAGAGGGAAAGGCTATCCTGAAGGGAATAAACGCTCGCTTCGAAAAACAAAGGGTTTACTCCATACTGGGAACCAACGGTGCGGGAAAAAGCACTCTCGCCTATTTGATCATGGGGCTTGAGGGCTACAGACCCACCAGGGGAAAGATACTCCTCGACGGTGAGGACATCACCGATCTTTCCGTAACAGAGAGAGCCAAAAGAGGGATCACCCTCATGTGGCAGGAGCCCGCTCGATTCACAGGAATCAAGATCAGAGACTATTTGACTCTCGGCGGAAGAAGAAAAGTATCGAAAGAGGAGCTCGAAAGGGTCTTAGAACTCGTTGGTTTGAATCCGGCACTCTACTTGGAAAGAAACGTCGATGAAAAGCTGAGCGGTGGAGAGAGAAAGAGGGTAGAACTGGCGAGTATTCTTCTTATGAAACCTAGATACACCATCCTCGATGAGCCAGACTCCGGGATAGATATTATGAGTCTTGAGATGATAGAGAAGGTTCTCTCGGAACTCGTGAGTGCGGGTGGCTCTGTGATCTTAGTCACTCACAGGGAAGAAATCGCACTGGAGAGCGACTACGCCTTTCTCATCTGTCACGGCTCCATCTTGAAAGAAGGAAACCCGTCTGAAATCGTGCAGTTCTACAAAAACAGCTGTGACAGATGTGATCATCCGAATGAACCATCAGGGGAGATGATCGTATGATCGTAAAAGACTACAGAAGAGAATTCGAAGCACTGGCAAAGGCCTACGAAAAGGCAGGGGGAGACGTTTCGAAGTTCCTCGACAGGAGGATAGCCTCCATCATAATAAGCGGTGACAAGGTCATAGGACTCAACGGTGTGGAGGGAGTAGAACTCACTCCCTACAGGATAGAGAACGGTGTTCAGGTGGACATGAGGATAAAAGAAGGTGTGGTGGTGGAGTATCCCGTCCACGTGTGTACGGGGTACTTAGAAAAGAAAGGACTGCAACGTGTTGTGTTCAATATAAGGCTCGAGAAAAACGCGAAAGCGATCTTTGTGGCACACTGTGTTTTTCCGTGGACCGAAGATTTCACACACGACGCCTTGATGAACGTGGAACTGGAAGAAGGAGCCTGGATGGAGTACCACGACGAGCACATGCACAGCGAAACGGGATCCATAAACCTGATCACAAGATCGATAGCAGAAGTTGGAGAGGGTGCCGTTTACCGGAACACGTTCACTCTGGTGAAAACCAGGATAGGGACTTTGAGGGTGTTCATGGACGCCGAGCTGGAAAGGGATGCAGTAGGAGAGCTCTACACGAAAGTAAAGGCAATCGAAGACGACGATGTAGAGGTGAAGGAGATACTGAGATTGAACGGAAAAGGAGCAAGGGGTCTTGCCAAAACAAACGCGGTTGCACTGGACAGATCGAGGGTTTCTGTTGTGAACGAAGTCTATGGAAACGCTCCTCACACCAGAGGACACGTGGAATGTCTTGAGATCACGAAAGGAGATGCGGTGGATGTGAGAGCCCTTCCGGTCCTTGTGGTGAAAAACGACACCTCTGAACTCACCCATGAAGCCTCGATAGGAAGGGTGAACGCAAAACAGCTCGAGACACTCATGGCGAAGGGCCTCACAGAGGAAGAAGCAACGGAGATGATCATAAAAGGTGTTTTGACATAATGGAGATTTTGTTGTAAAATCCATAGACGGATGGGTGCGTAGCTCAGTGGGAGAGCGCTTCCCTCACGAGGAAGAGGTCGCAGGTTCGAGTCCTGCCGCACCCACCAGCAGGCTCCCTCAGGGGAGCCGTTAATTTTTTTAGAGGGAGGGATCGAATTGGACAGACTGGACTTTTCTATAAAGCTTTTGAGAAAGGTGGGACACCTCCTCATGATACACTGGGGAAGGGTGGACAACGTCGAGAAAAAAACCGGTTTCAAGGACATAGTCACAGAGATAGACAGAGAAGCCCAGAGAATGATAGTCGATGAGATAAGAAAATTCTTCCCTGACGAAAACATCATGGCCGAAGAAGGAATATTCGAAAAAGGAGACAGGCTCTGGATAATAGACCCGATAGATGGAACGATAAACTTCGTTCACGGCCTTCCGAACTTTTCCATCTCTTTGGCCTACGTTGAAAACGGAGAAGTCAAGCTAGGGGTCGTCCACGCCCCTGCTCTCAACGAAACACTCTACGCTGAGGAAGGAAGCGGTGCCTTCTTCAACGGTGAGAGAATCAGAGTGTCTGAGAACGCCAGCCTCGAAGAGTGTGTTGGTTCCACTGGTAGCTACGTGGATTTCACCGGGAAATTCATCGAGAGGATGGAAAAGAGGACCAGAAGGATTCGGATTCTTGGAAGTGCCGCGCTGAACGCCGCTTACGTTGGTGCAGGAAGGGTTGACTTTTTCGTCACCTGGAGGATAAATCCCTGGGATATAGCAGCCGGTCTGATAATCGTGAAGGAAGCGGGAGGAATGGTCACGGATTTCTCCGGAAAGGAAGCAAACGCTTTCTCGAAGAATTTCATCTTCTCGAACGGGTTGATCCACGATGAAGTGGTGAAAGTTGTTAACGAGGTGGTAGAAGAAATAGGAGGAAAGTGATATGTTCAAGCCGAATTATCACTTTTTCCCGATAACAGGCTGGATGAACGATCCGAACGGTTTGATCTTCTGGAAGGGAAAATATCATATGTTCTATCAGTATAATCCCAGAAAACCTGAGTGGGGAAACATCTGCTGGGGCCACGCGGTGAGCGACGATCTCGTTCACTGGAGACACCTTCCCGTTGCTCTATATCCCGACGATGAAACACACGGAGTGTTCTCTGGAAGCGCTGTCGAGAAAGATGGGAAAATGTTTCTCGTGTACACCTACTACCGCGATCCGACACACAACAAAGGAGAAAAAGAAACCCAGTGTGTGGCTATGAGTGAAAACGGATTGGATTTCGTAAAGTACGATGGAAACCCGGTCATATCTAAACCCCCAGAGGAAGGGACGCACGCCTTCAGAGACCCGAAGGTGAACAGAAGCAACGGTGAGTGGCGAATGGTACTGGGATCTGGTAAAGATGAGAAGATTGGAAGAGTGCTTCTCTATACCTCAGATGACCTTTTTCACTGGAAGTACGAGGGTGTGATCTTCGAAGATGAAACCACAAAAGAAATAGAGTGTCCCGATCTTGTGAGAATTGGAGAGAAAGATATCCTCATATACTCGATAACGAGTACAAACAGCGTTCTGTTTTCCATGGGAGAGTTAAAGGAAGGAAAACTGAATGTCGAAAAGCGGGGGCTTCTCGATCACGGAACGGATTTCTACGCTGCTCAAACTTTCTTTGGAACAGACAGAGTTGTAGTTATCGGATGGCTTCAAAGCTGGTTGAGAACAGGGCTTTACCCGACAAAACGAGAAGGATGGAACGGTGTCATGAGTCTTCCTAGGGAGCTGTATGTAGAAAACAACGAGTTGAAGGTGAAACCGGTGGATGAACTCTTGGCTCTCAGAAAGAGAAAGGTTTTCGAAACTGCAAAGTCCGGAACATTTCTGCTGGATGTCAAGGAAAACAGTTATGAAATTGTGTGTGAATTCAGCGGAGAAATCGAACTTCGAATGGGAAATGAATCTGAAGAAGTGGTGATAACGAAGAGTCGAGACGAATTAATCGTGGATACAACGAGATCTGGTGTTTCAGGTGGAGAAGTTAGAAAGTCGACAGTCGAAGATGAAGCTACAAATAGAATACGAGCTTTCTTGGATTCGTGTTCTGTAGAATTTTTCTTCAACGACTCCATAGCTTTTTCCTTTAGGATCCATCCAGAGAACGTTTACAACATTCTTTCTGTCAAATCGAACCAAGTGAAACTCGAAGTCTTTGAACTCGAGAACATATGGTTGTGACGTTAGACAACACTTTGAAAGCAAAGCCTATCTTTGTTTTATGCATCAAAACCAGATTAGTTCCAATCATTCACAAAGTGGGTGATGCGTGTGACTGGCAGTGGAAGGACGATACAGAGTATGCAATTACCGGTAACGAAAAATTTCATGCGGGTTTGTGGTACCGGAAGCTATGCGTTAAAAAGGGAATAATGGATGATATGAAGAGACAATATGAAGAGAATTTGTGGTAATCGATGACATGTAAGTGCTTTGAATTCAGGAAGTTAACAGTTAATTTCTAACACATTGAGGAATACCTTCTTTCATCTATTTGTGAAACATAGAACTAATCGATTTTTACCAGAAACACCCCAAAATGCCCCGACGTAGGTTGATATAATTTATCTTCTGTTTTTTGCTTGTGTTCTTTCGTTGTTGAACTATGCAATTATTCCATTTTTCCAAACAGTACTTGAAGGTGCTCTCTTGTGTGTTAGAATGGTTTATGGAAAGAGAGAATATGGAAGTTCAAAAAACATCTTGCTTTCAGAGTGTGTTTGTGGTATAAATTCTCCTGAACTCAATGGGGTTTCAATAATTCCTTAGAGGTATGGAAACACCTTAAAATTTTTTCCACTAAACCTTACCATCCTAAGTTTCAATAATTCCTTAGAGGTATGGAAACCTCCGTCCTGTACTGGACATACCACCATTCGAAATCTGTTTCAATAATTCCTTAGAGGTATGGAAACTTTTTCAAAACATCGAGAAGGTAAGTGAGGAAATCAGTTTCAATAATTCCTTAGAGGTATGGAAACTTCAGGAACGGAAAACGATACATCACCGAAATAAAGCTAGTTTCAATAATTCCTTAGAGGTATGGAAACAGAATAGGAGTGATACTATCATAGACGTTCTGCAAAAGGTTTCAATAATTCCTTAGAGGTATGGAAACTTCTCAATCCCCTCCTTCCGTTATATCGCATGGAGTGTTTCAATAATTCCTTAGAGGTATGGAAACCTTTCAGTTTCGCTTATCCAGTTCCGTTTTTCGTCTATGTTTCAATAATTCCTTAGAGGTATGGAAACGCTATTTTTAAAATTGCTTCTTCAGATGGAGAAAATGTTTCAATAATTCCTTAGAGGTATGGAAACAATATTTCTCACCTTCCTTTTCAACAACCGATATGTCGTTTCAATAATTCCTTAGAGGTATGGAAACACGAGTTTTGTGCCCGTTTTGTTCGGGCCGGTCCAGGTTTCAATAATTCCTTAGAGGTATGGAAACGAATCAACAACAATTTCAAGCATTTTGATATCCGAGAGTTTCAATAATTCCTTAGAGGTATGGAAACCTACTTCGCAGCCGTGTATGGTAGAAAGCCGCAGCGGTTTCAATAATTCCTTAGAGGTATGGAAACATTCCGACGCCGGAGACATACCAATCGTGGTACATCGTTTCAATACATCCTTAGAAGCACAAAAAAACTTCTTCTTTTCCGAAATCGTTGTTTCTGTTAGCATTTCATATTCAATGAAACTCCATAAAAAAACAAAAAGGCAGGGAAATCCCCTGCCTTTGTTTTACTGTTGATATCTCAACTTATTCTTGCTCTTTCGAAGCTTTCCATCGCGAGGATGAGCCCCACCAGCATCAAGATCGAGAGAATTCCCCAGTCGAGGCCGAAAGAGAACTTCATCACTTTTTCTCCCACTAAGTACCCTCTCGAGGCGTCCACCGCGTAGGTGAGGGGATTTATGTAGGCAAGAGCCTTCATCCAGTTTGGCATGGAATCGATGGGATACATTGCACCGCTCAGAAAGACCAGAGGCATCATCAGAGTCATCATGATCATCTGGAATCCCTCAGTGCTTTCCATCTTCAAAGCAAGCGCAATACCAAAGCTTGCAATGGTAACTGACATGAGAAATCCAACGGCGAGAGCGGGAAGTAGCCCGGATATTTTCAAACTTTCTGCGAGGAAGTAGTTGAGGACGAGAATTATAAGTCCCTGTAAAACGGTAACGATCGCATCTCCAACGATTCTACCTGTGATGCTGAGTCTTCGTGAAGAGGGAGCCACCAGAACCTCTTTGAAGAAGCCAAACTGTTTGTCCCAGATCAAACTCACACCGCTGATGAAACTCATGTTGAAAACTGTCATAGCGAAGATACCAGGTGCGAGGTAAGTCAGGTAATCCACTCCACCAAACATCATTTTCGCCCAGGGATTATCGAAAACTTTGCTCCATCCCAGCCCGAAGAAGATGATCCATATCAGAGGGTTTATTATCATTCCAATGACTCTCGAGCGTGATCTCAAGAATCTCATGAACTGCCTGTAGATCATCGTCACAAAGGCTGCCATGCTATTACCTCCTCATCCTCATTCTCATTCTTGCCATGGTTTTGAAAGAGTTCTCCGGTCCTTCCTCTCTGAGCTCCCTTCCTGTGAGATGGAGGAAAACATCGTTGAGCGTGGGTTTATGATAGGTGATTTCTTCTATTTTCAAACCCTTCTGCTGTGCCAGTTCGAAAATCTTTGGTATCGCCCTTCCAGAATCTTCCACATTCAGTTCCAGCCTTCCATCGGGGAGTTTTCTACACGACTCTATGAAGTCGCCTTCGAGACATTCAACGGCTTCAGAGAATCTCACGTAGATAATCTCTTTTCCGACCATTCTCTTCAACTCGGTTGGAGTTCCGAGTGCTATGATTTTCCCGTGATCTATGATCGCCACTCTGTCAGCAAGCTGTTCTGCCTCGTCCATGTAATGGGTGGTGAGAAAGATTGTCATGTTGTGTTCTTTTTTCATTTTCGAGATGTATTCCCACATATGCGCTCTTGTGTGTGGATCGAGACCAATAGTGGGTTCGTCGAGAAAGAGAACTTCTGGTTCATGTATCAAGGAGCGAGCTATTTCGAGTCTTCTTGCCATGCCACCACTGAACGTTTTGACCGGTTTGTCTTTGAACTCCAGAAGTTCCACGAACTCGAGAAGTTCAAGGATTCTCTTTTTGAGTTTTTCTCCACCGTAGCCGTATATTTTTCCGTGTATGTACATGTTTTCATACGCGGTGAGCTCTCTGTCCAGTGATTGATCCTGAAAGACTATACCGATTTTTCTTCTAACCTCTCGAGGTTCTTTCAGCACGTCATGACCGGCAACCCATGCCTTTCCACTCGTCGGTTTTAGAAGCGTGGTGAGCATGTGAATGGTGGTGGTTTTTCCCGCACCGTTTGGACCAAGAAAAGCGAAGATTTCTCCTTTCTTCACTGAGAAGCTGACTCCTTTGACCGCTTCGAAATCTCCGAACTTTTTCACCAGATTTTCCACGACGATAATGTCTTCCATCTCTGACACCTCCATAGAGTCAAAAGATATATCGATAGATATATCCTCTGGGATTATAAAATAATATGCATGGATGTGTCAATCAGTTTGAACTTGAAGACAGAGAAAAGGATCTATTAATTTGGAGGGGAAAACATGGAGAGAGTACGGGATTTTTTCGTTCTTCTCTTTTGCGTTTTACTTTTTATTTACGAATTCCTTGCTTTGAACGTGAGAATAATGTTCAGATCGATAAAGAAGAAAAGAAGCCGGGAGACAACCCCCGGCTTCAAATTCCCAGTTCTTTGAAAATCTTCTCCACGAGTTCTATTCCTACTCTTCTTTGAGCTTCTGCTGTGGAAGCACCTATGTGGGGAGTGGCGACAACGTTGTCCAAGCTCAAAAGTTTCCTTCTGATTTCATCTGTTGGTGGTTCCACTTCGAAGACGTCGAGCCCTGCAGCGTAGACTTTTCCACTCACAAGGGCTTCGTACAGGGCTTCTTCGTCGATTGTTCCTCCACGGGCCGTGTTTACTATGATGACACCGTCTTTCATCTTCGCGATACTCTCTCTGTTTATGATATGCCTGGTTGATTCTGTGAGAGGCACATGCAGGGAAATGAAGTCGCTTTCTTTGAAAAGAGTGTCCAGATCCACGTATTCAACAGGTAGATCTGTTTCAGGTTTCGCGGGATCGTAAGCGATGATTTTCATTCCAAAGGCAAGGGCTCTTTTTGCCACTTCCTGTCCGATGTTTCCAAATCCGATGAGTCCCAGCGTTTTTCCAAGAAGTTCTTTGCCCTTGAGTGCTTTCTTTTCCCATTTTCCTTCTTTGAGAGATATGGTAGCTCTTGCTATGTGGCGAGCACAAGCAAGCATCAAACCCATCGCGAGTTCTGCCACGGATGGAGCGCTGGCACCTGGTGTGTTGAGCACTTTTATTCCTTTTTCCTTGGCTTTTTGAACGTCTATGTTGTCCAGCCCGATGCCTGCCCTGGCGATGATCTTCAGATTTTTCCCGGCCTCTATGATGTCGGCTGTGACTTTAGTGGCGCTTCTGACGACAAGAACATCGACTTCCGGTATGATCTTCATCAATTCGTCTTTTTCTAGGTGTTCCGATGTGACTTCGAGTTCCTCTTTGTTCATAAGAAGCTGTGTTGCCTCTTTATCGAGAGGATCGTTCACGTGCACTCTGTATCTCGTCATCTCCATCACTCCCCAATGAATTCTTTAGCGAAGACAGCTTCGGCTGCCTTAACACCGACTCCGAGTTCGAACTCATAACCGAGTTCCTTCAAGGTTAATTCAAGAGCGGAAATGGCAGTTATGGTGTCGAAAGGTGACATGTATCCGAGGTGTGCTATCCTGAATATCTTTCCTTTGAGTTTAGCCTGTCCACCGGCGATGGTCACACCGTACTTGTCTCTCATGATCTTGGGAATCTGTTTTCCATCGATGCCCTCAGGCACTTTCACGGCTGTTACAACGTTTCCCGGTCTTTTCGAGAGGAGTTCCAGTCCAAGTGCTTTCACCGCTGCTCTTGTTGCGTCTCCCAGTATTCTGTGCCTTTCCCATACGTTCTCTATGCCTTCCTCTTTTATCATCTGAAGAGCCTTTCTCAACATGTATATCATGTTTACTGCGGGAGTGTAAGGATTGTCGGGGTAAGATTTTCTGTAGGCCCTCAGATCAAAATAGTACCTTGGAGATCTGGATTTTTCCACGAGCTCCCACGCTTTGTCGTTGAGAGAGATGAGAGCCAATCCCGGAGGTAACATCAAACCCTTCTGAGAACCTGTGACAACGACATCCACACCCCATTCATCCATCTTCAGTGGTTCTGCTCCAAGAGCGCTGACAGCGTCTGTCACAAGAACAACGTCTTTTTCTTTCGTGACTCTGGCAATTCCTTCGAGGTCTATGACTGTACCCGTTGATGTTTCACTGTAGGTGGTGAAGACGACCTTCGCATCGGGGTTTTTGTTGAGAGCCTCTTCGATCTGTTCAGGTGTGACCGCGTCTCCCCATTCGAGGGCGATTTCTACGATATCAGCACCGTAAGCCTGACAGAGCTCTTTCCATCTTTCACCGAACTTTCCAGCCACAACCACGATCACTTTGTCTCCAGGGCTCACAAGATTCGCCACCGCCGCTTCCATAGCGCCAGTTCCTGTGGAAGCAAAGGCGTACACGTTGTTTTTTGTCTGAAAGATGTACTTTGCACTTTCGAGGGTCTCTTCCATTATGGAAACAAACTGAGGTGTTCTGTGGTGTATTGTTTCCTTCGCTCCTTCTGTTAAAATATCGTTTGGGACTGGTGTTGGTCCAGGTGCCATTATGTAGTGTTTCTTAAGAAACTTTCCCATGGAACTCCCCCTTTCCAGGATGGTGGTGCTTGTTATTTTTTTAACTAATTATACTACCAGAATTTTTACAGACGGATGAAGCATATTTATCAAAAGGAACGAGAAAGCAAAAAATCTGTTTGCTATAATCTTGAGAGGTGTTGGGAATATTATACAACGACCATTGATGGTGTAAACACAAATTTCAACAGGGAGGGGATAGGCATGGTTAATCCGTTCATAAAAGAAGCGAAGGAAAAGATGAGGAGAACGCTGGAGAAAATCGAGGATGAACTGAGAAAAATGAGAACAGGGAAGCCCTCTCCAGCCATTCTTGAGGAGATCAAGGTAGATTACTATGGTGTTCCAACTCCTGTGAATCAGCTCGCCACGATCTCCATTTCTGAAGAAAGAACCCTTGTCATAAAACCCTGGGATAAAAGTGTTCTCTCCCTCATAGAAAAAGCGATAAACGCGTCCGATCTTGGTTTGAACCCCATAAACGATGGAAACGTGATCAGGCTTGTCTTTCCTTCTCCAACCACTGAGCAGAGGGAAAAGTGGGTTAAAAAGGCGAAGGAGATCGTCGAAGAGGGGAAGATCGCCATCAGAAACATCAGAAGAGAGATTTTGAAGAAGATAAAAGAAGATCAGAAAGAGGGTCTCATTCCAGAAGATGATGCCAAAAGGCTGGAAAACGAAATACAGAAGCTAACAGACGAGTTCATCGAAAAGCTGGACGAGGTGTTCGAAATCAAAAAAGAGGAGATCATGGAATTTTGAGGATACCACAGCACGTTGCGATCATAATGGATGGAAACGGCAGATGGGCGAAAAAGCGAGGTCTTCCCAGAATAAAAGGGCACCAGCGAGGTGCAGAGGTGCTCCACAACACCGTGAAATGGTCTTTGGAACTGGGGATAAAGTATCTCACAGCTTTTTCCTTCTCCACAGAGAACTGGAAAAGACCGAAGGAAGAAGTGGAGTTTCTCATGGATCTTTTCGTTCAGATGATAGATCGTGAGATGGAGCTCCTCAGAAGAGAAAGAGTCAGAGTGAGAATTCTTGGAAGAAAAGAAGGTCTTCCGGAGAGGGTGCTTAAGAAGTGGCAGGAAGTGGAGGAAAAAACGAAAGAGTTCGACCGAATGACACTCATTATCGCGTTCAACTACGGAGGTAGAAGGGAGATCCTCGACGCGGTAGAATTTATCTTAAAGGATGTATCTCATGGGAAAAAATTAGAGCTCACTGAAGAGACCTTTCGTCAGTATCTGTATCTACCAGACGTTCCAGATCCGGATTTGATAATAAGGACCTCAGGTGAGATGAGGCTCAGTAATTTCCTTCTCTGGCAGTCCGCGTATTCCGAGCTTTATTTCTTCAAAAAACTGTGGCCGGATTTCACGAAAAGGGATTTTCTGAGGGCTATAGAGAGTTATTCAAAAAGGGAAAGACGATTCGGGGGTTTGAGCAATGGATGATTTGAAAACCAGAGTCATAACCGCGAGTGTCGTAGCACCTTTCGTTGTTCTGTGTTTTGTGAGTTACGAGAGTTTGATAGGACTCGTTTCTGCAATCGTCATTCTGGCCGGCTACGAACTCATCACACTTGAAATGAAAGAGCGTGATGCACGATTTTTCTATGTGATACTCCTTGCTCTGTATCCCGTCCTCTACGGTCTTGTTTTTGAGGAACCCGCGCAGCCGCTGTCGATCCTCTTCATAACTGGAGTGGTTTTCTCTCTGATAACAGACAAAGATCCTTCGCAGGTGTTCAAGACAATCGCTGCCTTTTCGATCGCTCTCATCTACGTTACCTTCTTCCTCAGTTTCTTTCTTCCGATTTATCGGGATTTTGGTGCCGCGAACGCTCTTCTCGTTCTCACCTCCACCTGGGTGTTTGATTCCTTCGCATACTTCACGGGTTTGAAATTTGGAAGAACGAGGATCTCTCCTCGATACAGTCCAAGAAAGAGCCTTGAGGGAGTGATAGGAGGATTCCTGGGTGTTGTCATCTACACCTTTTTGTATCGACTCGTTGTGAATGATCTGCTCTCTGTGAACGTGATAAGTTTCAGAACGTTCCTTCCTTTCGCCGCAACGGTCGCGGTTATGGACACCTTCGGTGATATTTTTGAATCGGCCCTGAAGAGACACTACGGTGTTAAGGATTCAGGAAAAACCCTTCCGGGTCATGGAGGAATGCTCGACAGAATAGATGGACTGCTCTTTGTTGCTCCTGTCAGTTACATCGTGTTCAAAATCTTAGAAGGAGTGGTGCGATGAGATACATGACTTCTGAAGAGATCAGAGAAGCCTTTTTGAAATTCTTTGAGAAAAAGGGACACAAGATACTACCGAGCGCTTCTCTCATACCGGACGATCCTCAGCTTCTCTTCACCGTAGCCGGTATGGTTCCTTTCAAACCTATTTTCTGGGGCAAAGTCGAGCCTGTTTACACGAGGGTGGCTACCTGTCAGAAGTGTTTGAGAACCGTTGATATAGAGAACGTGGGAAAGACTCCAAGGCATCATACGTTCTTTGAAATGCTCGGTAATTTCTCCTTTGGAGACTATTTCAAAGAAGAAGCCATAGAGTGGGCCTGGGAGTTTCTCACTCAGGTGCTTGGGGTTCCCGAAGAAAAACTGTGGGTCTCCGTCTACGAGGAAGACGAAGAGGCCTTCAGAATCTGGAACGAAAAGATAGGTCTTCCCGAGAAGAAAATTTTGAGAATGGGAAAAGAGGACAATTTCTGGGGGCCGGCTGGGCCAACGGGGCCATGTGGTCCCGACACGGAGATCTTTTACGATACAGGGTATTTGAAAGGTTGTCCTGAGGGCGAAGAGTGTACTCCTGCCAATTCTGAGGGACGATTTGTGGAGATATGGAACCTCGTTTTCACCGAGTACTATCAGGATGAAGAAGGAAAGCTCCATCCGCTTCCACGAAAGAACATCGATACGGGAGCTGGTCTTGAAAGGTTCTGTGCGATGATGCAGGGAGTTTACAGCAATTTCGACACAGATCTGTTCCAGCCGATAATAAACCGCATAGAGGAATTGACGGGGGTTGGCTACAAAACAGATGAAGAAAAAGACGTTTCCATCAGGGTCATAGCCGATCATATGAGGGCCATCACCTTCCTGATCAGTGAAGGTGTTTTCCCTTCCAACGAGGGAAGAGGATACGTTCTCAGAAGGATCATAAGACGCGCGATGAGACACGGAATACTCCTTGGCATGAGTGAACCGTTCCTTTACAGAATCGTTGATGCTGTGGCGGAGAAGATGGGAAAGGTCTATCCGGAGATCGTTCGCGGTGAAAGTATGGTGAAAGAAGTTCTCTCTGCAGAAGAAAGCAGATTTCTAAAGACTCTCGAGCAGGGAATGAAGGTCTTCGACGAGATCGTTGAGAAAGAGGGAAGGATAGATTCCGAAGACGCGTTCAAACTCTACGACACATACGGACTTCCACTGGAACTCACACTCGAAATCGCAAGGGAGAAGGGTGTGGAAGTCGATGTGAAAGAATTCAACAAATACATGGAAGAACAACAGCGAAAGTCAAGGGTTGCTCTGGGAGATGTGGAATTTGCCAGGAGGTACGAATACCTTGAAGAACTCCCCAAAGATTTCCGAACCGAATTCACTGGGTACGAAAAACTCGAGGATGAGGGTGAGGTCGTCCTCATAGCCAAGAACGAAAAAGCGGTGGAAGATGCAACAGAAGACGCGGTGGAAGTAGTGTTTTCAAAAACACCATTCTACGCTGAGAAGGGTGGTCAGGTATCCGACACGGGAACGGTGGAATGGGAAGATGGAAAAGCGCTTGTAGAATATGTTTTTGAAGCTTCAGAGGGTGTGATCGTCCACAGAATCAAGGTACTGGCCGGCACTCTGAGAAGAGGTCAGAAAGTGGTTCTCAGAGTGGATAAGAAGAGAAGAGAGGCCACAATGAGAAATCACACGGCGACGCATCTACTTCACGCGGCTTTGAAGAAGGTCCTGGGAGACCACGTGAGGCAGGCAGGATCCTTGGTTGCACCCGACAGGCTGAGATTTGATTTCACACATTTCAAGGGTCTTTCGATGGCAGAAATAGAACAGGTGGAGAATCTGGTGAACGAATGGATCATGGAAGCGATTCCGGTCGAGGTGAGGTACACAAGCTACGAAGAAGCGGTAAAGTCCGGAGTTGTTGCGCTTTTCACGGAAAAGTATGGAGATGTGGTCAGGGTCGTCGAGGTTCCTGGTGTGAGTAAAGAACTCTGTGGCGGAACGCATGTGAGCAACACAGGGCAGATAGGTCTGTTCAAGATCATCTCGGAGGAATCCGTTTCGTCAGGTGTGCGAAGAATCGAAGCGGTCACTGGCTTTAGTACCCTGGAACTCCTGAGAAACCAGAAAAAACTGATCGATCAGCTGAAAGAAATCCTCGGAGCAAGGGAAGACGAGCTCACGGACAGGGTTCTGGGTTTGAGAGAGAAAGTGAAGGAACTCGAAAAGAAACTCTCTCAGGGAAGGATTTCCGAAGAAAAGATAGCCATGAAACAGCTGGAAGATGGTGTAAAGGTATTCTACGCTGTTTTTGAAGATGTCGAAGCAAAACACCTTGGAGGAATAGCGGACAACGTTTTGAAAAAGGAAAGGGAAGGCATTGTTATTCTCCTCAGTAAGTTCGAAGACAAGGTTTCCCTCGTTGTGAAGGTTTCTGAGAATCTCCTTGACAGATACGATGCCTCTTCCATAGCACGGAACATAGCGAAGGAACTCGGTGGAAGTGGAGGGGGCCGAAGGAATTTTGCCCAGGCGGGTGGAAGACATCCGGAAAAGATAAGAGGCGTTCTGGAACGTCTCGAAGAGTTTCTGAGGTGAAACTCTGTGGAACTTGTCGTTGATGCTCATGAACTCAAAGAGTGGGTCTATCTGCTCGATAAACTGGTTGGAACAACCGAACCCACTGCGAGATTTCTCAGTTTCTTTTACAGAGATGGGCTCTGGGTGAGTGCGAGCGACAACTGTGCTAAAGTGGAGATATTCCTGGGGGAGATACCCCGATTCGAAGGCAGCAGGATCGTTTCTCTAGATCTTGTGAAGTATTTTTTGAGTGATGTTAGAGTCAGTGATGTACAGATCACTGTCCTTCAGGAGCGGCTCGTTCTGAGAGCGGGGAATGAAGTTCTGGACGTTCGGTGCAAAACGGGAGAAATTCCTCCAGGAGATGGCGAAGAGGAATTTCTCTGCACACTCACGAAGCGTGAATTCGAAGGAGCGTTGAACTTTGCCAGTTCTAATCTCGACGAAGGGGAATTCCTGATTCTTCTTTTTGAGGAAAAAGATGTTTTGATGTTTGGATCATCAGCAGGCATTATGACCCTCGCACAGATCTCTACAATTCCGAAGAAGCCCTTTTCTACAAAAATTCCGTACGTCACGGTGAGGCACATTTTCAAAGCTTTTCAAAGACTGGATGTTCAGACTCTGGACTTCTATGAGAAATCTGGAAAACTCGTGGTGAAGTATCCTCATTTTGTTATGGAAGTTTGTGGTGACGAAGTGAAAGAAGAAGAGATCAAAAAACTGAGGGCTTTGCTGGAAGAAAAGACCGTAGAACGGATAGAAGCGAAGAAGCAGGTCCTTGCAAAGCTCGTGAGAAAAGCCTCAGTGCTCTCAAGAGGAGATTACGCCACGATCTCAAGAAGAGGGGAAAGTCTGAAAGTTCAGGTAAAACGAAAGAATCTCAGTTACACTGCGGAACTTTTTGTGGAATCCGGAAGAGATTTTGTTGTGGTGTTTCCTTCAAAGAAATTGAGAAGTGCCCTCGCACGGATGGACACCGAAAGGATATTTCTTGAGATCACAGAGAGGTTCTTGAAGATCTCCAATTTTTCAGGAACTAGAGTCATCTACCTTGAACTTGAGGAGTTCTTCTAATTCCTCCTCGGAGAAGACGTATTTCGTGTTACACCACTTGCAGATGACCTCTCCTTTGCCCTCTTTTCGCATATCCTCCAGTTCTTTTTTGTCCAGAGCGAGAAGGGCGTTTCTGGCTTTTTCTCTGTTGCAATCACACTTGTACTTTATCTCTGCTGTTTCGACGAACCCTACCTTCTCATCGAATATTCTTTCCAGAACGTCCAGGGGTTCCGCTTCTTGGAAAAGCTCGGTTATGTACGGAAGTTTCTTTATGTTCCTTTCAATCATCTCCACTTTCTCCTGCTCAAGAGTGCGATCGATGATTTGAACGGCGAATCCTCCTGCTATCTTCACACCGTTCGAATCCATGAGAACACCGATGGAGAAGGCAGAAGGGATCTGCTCAGAAACCGTGAAATAATAAGCCAGATCTTCGGCGATCTCACCGCTCACCAGAGGTACCTGAGAGACAAAGGGAGTTTTCAATCCCAAATCTCTTATTACCCTGAGAACACCCTGACCGATAGCACCGGCAACGTCGAACTTTCCCTTCTCATTCAAAGGCAGTTCCACCATGGGATTTGCCACATATCCCCTAACGGTGAACTCGCTGGTCGACTGTGCAACGACTCTCTTTATCGGTCCGTTTCCCTCTATATCCAGCGTCCACCTTTCTTTTTCGGCGAGCCATGGTGTCACAAGAGCCGCACCGATGAGGGCTCTTCCGAGGACCACAGTGGCGAGGTACGAGAGGTTGTGCCTGTTTCGAGCCTCTTCTACCACCTCTCTCATTCGAACGATCGAAAATCTCACCTTGTGATCGAACATCGTGCCGTAGTAAATCATGATATCCTCTCCCATTCCCTGGCGATGATTCTCGCCAGTTCCAGATCTTCTTTAAACGTCACCTTGAAACATAGAGGATCTCCTTCGACGAGGGCTATGTTTACTCCGAGCTTCTGAACTGGTTCCGTGTCGTCCGCCCATTCGCCGCCGTTTTCATGGGCCTTTTTCAAGATCTCGTAAGAAAAAGCCTGTGGTGTAAGAATCCTGTACACTCCTTTTCTTGGGATGTATTCCATTCTGTCACCCTCAACTCTTACAAGCGTGTCGGAATTCTTCAACACAAGAGTTGCCGCTCCCGTTTCACGGGCTCTTCTGAGAACCTCCAGCACGTGTTTTTTCCTCAGAAACGGTCGTGCCGAGTCGTGCACAAGAACGTAAGAAGGAGAGAACTTTTCAAGAAATTTGAGGGCACTTCTCACACTCTGACTTCGTGTATCTCCTCCTTCAACTATTCCAAGTACTTTGTCGTGGAACACTCTTTTCTCTACAATTTCGAACCACTCTCTGCGTGTTACTATCACAACACCATCTATCTCTTCACTTTTCAAAAATGTAGAAAGTGGATACTCAAAGAGCATCCTACCCTCTATCTCGAGGAACTGTTTTGGAACGTTTTCAGACATTCTTTCACCTTTTCCCGCTGCGAGCAGAATCGCTACGTTCATGCGTTCTCTGTCTCCCTCTTCTTGCTCTTTTGATACTGATGAAAGTAGTTGAGTTTCAGGGTAGCAATCACTCCTTCCATTTCCCGGCGAACTTCCTCATCCACGAGATCCTTTATCTTGTTGAATACCGCGTCGAGCGTGTCTATTCCAAGCCGTGCTTCTTCGAGGTCCTGGTAGTAGTCTCCGTATTCGTCTTCCGTGAGGCCGAGCCTTGCCCAGCACCGAGCACTTATAGTGCTGAAGAAGAGGAGAATGAGATCCTTCATGGAGAGTTTTTCTTTCTTTTCCTCCACGGATCATCACCTCCTCTCTATCTTCAGACCGTATTCGTCCGCGTCGACCAGAACTCTGTCTCCCTCTTTTATCTCTCCTTCCAGGATTTTATCTGCTATCATCGACTCGAGTTCGAGTTCTATGATTCTTCGAAGCGGTCTTGCACCGAGAGATGGCACATAACCCGCCTCTGCCAGGTACTCCTTCGCTCTTTCTGTGAGCTCGATGGAGATGTTCTTCTCTTTCAGCATCTCCTGGAGCTGCCTCACCATGATTTCCACTATCTTCTTCACTTCTTCCATCGTGAGCGGTTTGAAATAGACTATTGCGTCTATTCTGTTCAGAAACTCGGGTTTGAAGGTGTTTCGCAGTTCTCTTTCTATCTCGATTCTCACGCCATTTTCTGACATTTCGATGATCTTCTCGCTTCCTATGTTGCTCGTCATGATGATGATGGTGTTTCTGAAATCCACAGTGTTTCCCTTCCCGTCGGTCAATCGCCCGTCTTCGAACACCTGAAGCAGGATGTTGAAAACGTCTGGGTGCGCTTTTTCTATCTCGTCGAGGAGAATCACACTGTAAGGTCTTTTTCTCACAGCCTCGGTGAGCTGTCCTCCCTCTTCGTAACCTACGTAACCCGGAGGTGCCCCTATGAGTCTGGCAACGGAGTGTTTCTCCATGTACTCGCTCATGTCGAGTCTAATCATGGCGTCCTCGCTGCCGAAGAGCACGTCCGCGAGGGTTCTGGCGAGCTCTGTCTTTCCTACACCCGTTGGGCCGAGGAACAGAAAGACACCGATGGGCCTTCTCGGGTTCTTGATACCGACCCTCGCGCGTCTTATGGTCCGCGCCACTATCTTTACGGCTTCCTCCTGATTCACCAGGCGCTGGTGGATGAATTCTTCGAGTTTCAGTAGTTTCTCTCTTTCAGATTCCATGATTCGAGATACGGGAATGCCTGTCCACTGTTCCACGATCTTCGCCACGACGTTTTCATCGACATGGGGTTCCACCTTTTCTTCTTTTTTTCTCTTTTCTTCGTATTCTTTTTTCAATTTCTGGAGTTCGACCTTCAGTTTTGCCGCTTCTTCGTATTCTCCCTTCACAACGGCGTCGTTTATTTTGTCTTCAAGGTTTTTGATCTCTTCTTCGAGTTTCAGGAGTTCTTCTGAAGGGTACGAGGATTCGAGGCGCACGTACGCAGCTGCTTCGTCTATCAGATCAACGGCCTTGTCCGGGAGGAATCTGTTGGTTATGTATCGCGCGGAGAGTTTCGCCGCAGCTTCCAGAGCGTCATCTGTTATTTTCACGTGATGATGCTCTTCAAAGACCTTTCTTAACCCTTTCAGTATTTCGATTGTCTGTTCGACCGTCGGCTCTTCCACCATGACCGGCTGGAATCTTCTCTCAAGTGCCCTGTCTTTCTCTATGTATTTTCTGTACTCTTCAACGGTGGTCGCTCCTATTATCTGAATCTCCCCCGTTGTGAGTTCTGGTTTCATTATGTTCGCAGCATCAAGAGCACCTTCAGCAGCTCCTGCTCCTACCACCGTGTGCACCTCGTCGATGAAGAGTATTACTTCTCCTTTTTTCCTCTTCAATTCATCGAGGAGACGTTTCAGTCTTTCTTCAAAATCTCCTCTGAAACGGGTCCCTGCTACCAGCCTCCCCATGTCAAGCTTCAAGACTCTGACGTTTCTCAAAAACAGAGGGACTTTTCCTTCAACTATTCTTTGGGCGAGCCCTTCGACGACGGCAGTCTTTCCCACTCCCGGGTCTCCTACGAGAACCGGGTTGTTCTTCGTTCTCCTGGACAGTATCTGTATCACCCTTCTGATTTCCTTTTCACGATCCACTACGGGCATGAGCTTTTTTTCGCGGGCCAGCTGAGTGAGATCCACTGTGAAACGAGCGAGCGCTTCCACGTTCTCTGCCTCATCTGTTTTACCCGTTGACCTGATCTTCCTTATGGCCTCATAGACTCTCTCAGGTGTTACACCGTATCTCGAGAGAATTCGAAATGCCGTGGAATCAGGTGACAGTACCATACCCAAAATAAGGTGCTCGGTTCCTATTTTTGAGTCTCCCATTCTTCTCGCTTCTTCTCTTGCTTTCTCAATGACATGCCTTGCGTCTGGGGTTATGAAAATCTGAGAGACAGATGAACCTTCAGGGACTCTAACTCCGTATTTCCCAATGAACACCTCCACTTCATCTCTGAGTCTGTTTATATCCACGTTCAACTCTTTCAGAAGTTCAACGCCAACGTTGTTTCCTTCTTCCAGTATCGCGAGCAGTATGTGTTCACTGGAAAGCTGGTTTTGTCTGTATCGGGTCATTATATCCTGAATGCTCATCATTACCTTCTGAGCCTTTTCAGTGTACTCTTCCAGATTGAACATGTGGTATCACCTCCCAGAAAAATCTTACCATGTGGTATGTTAATATTTCTAATAAAGACACTGGAAGGAGAGAGCTATGAAGAAGAAGTTATTCTCAGCTCTGATCATAGGCCTTGGAGCCACGATTCTCATGTTCTCTATTCTGGGCAGCGGTGACGCATGGAAGGAGTTAAAGAGCGTAGATCCTTTCTTCTTGATGGTTCTTTCACTGAACTTTCTTGGTATCGTTTTAGCGGACGCTCTTAGAACCAAAATACTCCTGAAAGATATTCCCTTCAGGACCTGTGTGGCCAATTCCCTTTGGGGATTCTATGTGGGGGCAATAACACCTTTCACTGCAGGAGGACAACCCTTCCAGATCTATCACCTCACGAGGGCTGGAATTCCCTTTGAAAAATCGGCATCTGCGATAGCGGTGAGGTTTTTCTCTTCTTTTTCATTTTCCGTCATCTCCGGTTTTGTCTTCTTCTTGGTTTATCTTGATACCTTCGAAAAACTCGGTATCCTCGGCGACTTTTTCTTCGCAGGAATCGTTTTGGCTTTGCTCTTCTATGTTTTCATAATCCTTCTGTCCTTCAGTAAGGGTTTTCTGCGAAGATTTTTCATGTCACGGCCTGTTTTGAAGATCTTCATGTTTTTCTCCAGAAAATCGGAGGACGATTTAAAAAGACTCGTGGAGGAAAAAGTACTTGGATACGTTTCGGCCACCAGGGAATTCTGGAGAACTTCCAGGCTGAAGTTTTTAGCGGTGGCGATTCTATCAGGTTTGATGGTCGTGCTGATACACTCAAGTACTTATTTTGCGATGAAAGCCGTCAATCGTAATGTGAATGTGTCACTTTTCCAAGTGGTCAGTATCCAGCTTGCCCTCAGCCTTATCGTGTATTTTTTCCCTACACCCGGTGCCAGTGGTGCAACGGAATTGGTTTATTACGTTGTGTACTCGAACATAATTGAAAAGACTGACGCGATGGTATCCTTGCTCGTCTGGAGGTTCTTCAATTACTATCTGTTCATAATTCTGGGGATTCTTCTTGGGCTTGGAGGGATAACAAACAAACCGGAGGAAATATCCTCCGGCTGACTTCTGGTGCCGAGGGCGGGACTTGAACCCGCACGGGCCGAAGCCCACATGGCCCTCAACCATGCGTGTCTGCCAGTTCCACCACCTCGGCAACTCCGACATATATAATAGCACAGGTTTTCACCCTTTTCAAGTACTTTCATCGGGAATTTTCTGGTAAGTGTTGAACAGTATAGGGAAATTGGGCCGAACGGTTGACATACTCGAGTGCTTGTAGTATCATAATTAAACGGAATGGGTGCGTAGCTCAGTGGGAGAGCGCTTCCTTGACGAGGAAGAGGTCGCAGGTTCAATCCCTGCCGCACCCACCACCGAGGAGCCTTCAGGCTCCTCTTTTCTTTTTCAAAACGAAGAATATATGATCGGCTTTCCAGATGATGCTTCTGTCCTTTGAAAGCTCCCGCTCCAGCTGGAAGATGATTTCTTCTCTTTCACTGATCTGTTTGTCCGAGTACTCCATCACACCGATTCCACGGATATCTACCGTTTCGAATCCTTCCAGAGTAAGATCCTCTGGTTTGAAGGTATAGGAATTGAAAGAAAAGAGTGCGTTTCCCACATCTGTGGTTTGTGTTTTCAAAAAGCGCGGGATTTGATCCCACGCGTCCTTTTCGATCATCTGCTGAAGAAAAGTGTAAAAGTTGTCCACGGTCGCTATCAACAATCCATCGGAGACAAGTACTCTTTTTATTTCTGAAAATGCTTTATCTTTGTTTTCAACGTAACTCAGAACGTCACCGAGAGCGAGAACTGCTTTGAAAGTACCTGAAGGAAAGGGGAGATTTTCCGCCCTGGCTTCAACAACGTTTTTAACACCCTTTTCCCTTGCTATCTCCAGCATCTCTCTTGACGGATCAACGAGAACCACTTCGAAGCTTCTCTCTTGTAAAAACAGGCTCCACTTTCCGGTTCCTCCACCGAGATCGAGAACTCTGCAGGGGTTTTTCAGATACTCCTCTAAAAAAGATTCAATCAGCCTATGATAGAGTTTCCACTTTGGTGTTTCGTACATACTATCGTACACTCTCGCTATTCTATCGTAGAATTCCCAGGGCCTCAGCTTCATCGTTTCACCCTCAGAAAAACCAGTTCGGTCTCACCGTAATCCCTTCTTTTGACGACTTCGAAGTTTGAAAAATCCAGTTCGATTCTTTTGCTCTTCTCCAGAACGGCCAAACTGCCTTCTTTCATGACTTTTGGAAGCAGAGAAAGCGTTTTGTTTATGATCTCTACATCGTTGTACGGAGGATCGAGGAAGATCACGTCGAACTCTTCAGCGGTGTTTTGGAGAAAGGCCTCTACGTCACTGTGGATGATCGTGGCCGTTTCGTTGAGTGATCTAAGATTTTTTCTGCATATACTGAGGGCACGAATTGATCTGTCGACACAGACCACTCTTTTCGCTCCCCTGCTCAACGCTTCACAGCTCACCACACAGCTTCCACAGAAGAGTTCAAGGAAGCTCTTTCCCTCGATATCTATCATGTTGAACAGGGCACTTCTCACGGAAGACATGGTGGGTCTGAAGAAATCCCCTGTCTTTAATTTCCTTCCTCTGTACTTTCCCCCTGTGATTCTCGTTTCTCCCATATGAGTTTCATCACTTCCTCTACCTTCTTTTCAAGATCCTCGAGAGTGGAGTTGTTTGCTATCACTATTCCCTGTGGAACAATGTCTTCCTGAAACTTCAAACGTTTGTCCGCTTCTCTGTTTCTCTCCAGTATCTTCTCTCTGTTTGCAACCACCGTGACGATGTGATCACACAGTTGATCTAGTCCCATTCTTTTCAAAAGAGCGGCCTCTATTACAACAAGGCCGCTCTTTTTGTTTATAATTTCCTGTACCTTCTTCTTCATCAGGGGATGGACGAGCGATTCGAGCTTCTTCAGGTTTTCCTGTGATTCGAAGACGATGCCAGCAAGTTTCTTTCGGTTTACTCTCCCGTCTTCCAGAACGGATTCTCCGAAAAGCTCAACAAGCTTTTCCTTCACTTCCTCAAGCACTTCATGACCTATTCTATCCACGTTTACAACGTGGGCTCCGTATTTGTTTTTCAGAATCTCACAGACAATGGACTTTCCCGTTCCTATCTTTCCAGTAACACCGATCACCATATTCTCTTTGCCTTTTTCTCGAGCTCGTTTTTGAACCTTTCGTATTCATCTTCAGCAAGAAAGATAACACTTGTCGCGTTCAGTTCTTCGATGACTTTTGCGATCCTCTCCTCAATGGTTGGATCATCTGAAACGATGATATACGTTCCATCCTCACCGAGAGGGCCACCCTCTATGAAGAAAACCTTTTCTCCTTCTCTCATCACTTCTTCGAAGATTTTCATTCTATGATCACCTTCTTCGACTTTTCCTTTATTTCGTAAGTGTGACCTTCTCTTCCCATGAGAGCAAACGTGATCTTCTTTCCGAGCTCCACACCGGGCTGATCGAACGGGTTGATCTCAAGAAGATAACCCATGAAGGCAGTGGCAGCCTCGTAGTAAGCAAAGAACTGACCTATGTTGTACGGTGTGAGTCTGTCGAACGTCACTCTCATGTTCGGTCTATTGTTTTCTCGCAGCGCTTCTTCTGTTCCTGTCTGCTCTGCGAGGAGAAGCTCGGAGAGTTTCTTCCTTGCAAGATAACTGAGTTCAGTTCTTCCGGTTTCCGGGATCACTATTTCTCTATCGAAGTTTTCAACCCTCAGGAATGTTATTACCTTGTCGTTCGGTCCTTCGTTGTAGAGCTGTATCTGTGAGTGCTGATCGGTCGCTCCCAATGCTTTCACTGGAGTTTGACCGGTGAAAACTTCTTCTCCCCTGAGGTTGTACCTTTTTCCAAGACTCTCCGCCCAGAGCTGTCTGTACCAGTCCACAAGATAGATCATCCTGTTCGAATACGCCATCATCACTGAAATGGACTTTCCTTTCCTCAAGTAAAGGTAGTGTGTGAGTGCTATCATTGCCGCTGGATTTTCAAAGATATTCTCTTTCATGCTCTTTTCGAAAGCGTTTTTTGCACCTTCGTACAGTTCATCTATGTCGATGCCTTCCGCCATGGCCGAGAGGAGTCCAACAGGTGTGAGAACGCTGAACCTTCCTCCCACTCCAGGAGGCACTTCGAGACTTCTGAAACCTTCTTCCTTCACAAGTTTTCTCAAAAAGCCCTTCTCCGGATCTGTTGTGATGAGCATGTGTTCTCTTGGATCGAGCCCATAAGCCTCGAGGATTCCGCGCGCTATCGAATAGGTTGCCATTACTTCGGCAGTGGAACCGGATTTCGAAATCACGTTGAAAAGAGTTGTTTTGGGATCAATTCTATCCAGAACAGAGCTCATGAGATCTGGATCCACATTGTCCACCACGAACACTCTGGCGTACCCATTTCTTTCCTCTCTGGTCATCTCGTTCCAGTTCAAAGGCCTGAGGGAGTAGTGGAGAGCTAGGTTCCCGAGTCCAGAACCACCGATTCCCAGCACAACGACCGTATCGAAGTTTATTATCCAGTCTTCGAGAGATTTAACAGAATCGATCCAACTTCTGTCCAGCTTTGCAAAATCGGGAGTGTTTTCTACAAAGTTTCGAACCGCACTTGTAACTCTCTCCTCTACGCTTTTTACGTCCTCATCTGTCAAACCACCGGAGATGTTCGGTTCGAAGAGGTTGGAAAAGTCGAATTTCAAACTCATACTTTCACCTCTCAGTAGACTATCAGAGTTTTAACATCGTAACCTTCCAGTCTTTTCCTTGGTTCTAGGTATGAGAGCTCAACGAGGAAAGCAAGAGAAACCACTTCTCCACCGAGTTTTTTAACCAGTCTTATGAGCGCCTCCGCTGTTCCCCCCGTTGCGAGCACATCATCCACTATGATCACTTTCTGACCTTTTTCTATGGCATCCTCGTGGATATGGAGCTGTTCAGTGCCGTACTCCAGCTGATATTCCTCGTGCACAGTTTTGTAGGGGAGTTTTCCAGGTTTTCTCACTGGAACGAAGCCCTTTCCCAGTTTGTACGCCATGGCAGCTCCGAGGATGAAACCCCTCGCTTCGGGAGCCACCACGAGATCGAACTCCCTGTCAGAAACGAGTTCGCACATTCCGTCGATCGCTTCTTTGAAAGCCTCCTGATTTCTCAAAAGGGGAGTTATGTCGCGAAATACGATGCCTTTCTGTGGGAAATCCGGTATATCTCTTATGAAACGTTTGAGATCCAACTTAAACACCTCCCACAAACGAGTAATTTCCTTTGTCCAGAGGATAGAGAGCGAAGAAAGCACTCCCGCTTCCCGTCATCATTTTCACAATGGAACCGTCGCCAAAGTTCCTCAGTTCATTCATTACCTCCGGGTGTTTTTCTAAGAACACCTTCTCGAACACGTTGTAAGAGAGCTCCTTTATCTTTTCGTAATCTCTTTCGAGATAAGCCCTGTGCAGTTCCTCTACTTTGCCAGGTCCTTTCCTGTACATTTCTGGTGTGAGAGACCTGTACATCTCTTTCGTTGAAGAGTGGATGCCCAGGAAGAACAAATCGACAGAGTATCCTTCGATATCCTCGAGTTTCTCTACGATTTCTCCTCTTCCCCTCACAAGGGCGGTTCCTCCGTAAAGGAAAAAAGGCACATCGCTTCCCACTTGAGACGCTATATTCAGAAGGTCCTCAAGAGGTGTTTTGAAAACTTCACCAAGGTACCTGAGAATCGCTGCAGCATTAGAACTTCCCCCGCCGAGGCCAGAACCCAGCGGGATCTTCTTTTTCAACGTGACTTTGAGGCCGAATTCTTCTCCTGTATTTTTCCTGAAGATGTCCCAGGTTCTCTTTATCGTGTTGTCCGGGGGTAGAGCTACGTTGCTTTCCAAGTGGAAATCTCTATCACAGATTTCTACAATGAGTGTGTCGTGAAGAGAAATCGTCTGAAACAATCCCACTATCTCGTGGTATCCGTCTGATCTTTTCCCAAGTACATCCAGGTAGAGATTCAGTTTTGCGTACGAAACAAGTTCAACAGAACCGTTGCCGATATTTTTGACCAACCTTCCATCACTCCTGAGAAATTCTCCAGTTCTTCGAGTTTTATGAGCTTCCATTCGAACAGATCTTTTTCTTTTACAGAAAAAAACCTTCCCCTGCCAAGGAACAGAGCACCAAGGTGTACTCTACTCACTTCGGTCACTGATGAATTTATGAGTCCGAGAAACTCCAGTTCTTTTAGCGAAACATCTACCTCCTCGTTCACTTCGCGTTCGAGTCCTTTCAAAAACGCTTCCCGTGGCGTTGCCCCATCTTCTTCTCTCACATGACCACCTATTCCAAGAGAATAAAGATTGTGAAGCCTCTTTTCGGATTGTTTGGTTGTTCTTTTCGTGATGAGAACCCTATCACTGTCCATGATAACCACGTAAGGTATCACCTGTTTTGTCGTTTCATCGTATTCCGCTTCGTCTCTTTCCCGGAAAAATCCATACTGGTCCAGAATATCCAGAAAGTCCTCGAGGTTCACTTTCATGAATCCTTCGAATTCGCCAAACTCCTTTAAAAAGTCTTCCGTTTTCACGACCAGTATTCTTTCATTCTTCATTCAATCTCTCCTCATCTCGTGACCGGGTCTCTTGAAGAAGTCTGTTTTTTCCTCATCGGCTTTGAGCTGTTTCCATCTGTGTGTTGCCATCTCACAGAATCGCTGAAGAATGGCCGGAAGATCGCTCTTCTTGAGAAGATCTTCCCCTATCCTTTCCTTCAGACGTTCGCTCAGATTGTAGCTCTCTTTTTCTGGTTCGAAAGCGATGTCTTCGGTGTATTCTTCAGGTTTGAAGTCTTCCAGAACCTTTTCAAGGAATCTGAGGGCGAACTCGATGAAAACATCTCCAACTTCATCACTTCTCTTGACGTCATGAAGGCTTTTTCTGTAGTCTTCTATCAATTCTTTTTCTTGCTTGACAAAAGAGAGGATTTTTTCGCCTTTCTTCATGTGTAAACACCTCCGTTCAGATTTTTTGTTTTTTTAAAGCGATGTATCCGATGGTCAATATCGCAGCTGTTTCGAATCTGAGTATCTTCTTCCCAAGGCTCACAACGGTTGTAGAAGACCTCAATAATTCTCTTTCTTTCTCAGAGAAACCTCCCTCAGGGCCAACCACCACCGTTATCGAGCCTTCTAAGTTCGCGTCGAGCAGGTTTTGAAAGGCATCCAGATCCAGTGTTATCACGTTTCCGCTGAACTCTAATTTCTCCAGGAAATCTACCTTCGGAAAGAGATATCTTTTGCACTGCTTGGCTGCCTCTCTAACAACGATTTTTGTCTTATCCAGGCTGAGCTCGTACTGGGATCTTTCGAATTTGTGAAAGAAGATCTCATCCACTCCGAGTTCAACACACTTTTCTATGAGAAAACGTGTTCTTTCCCACCTACCGATTGGAACAACAACGCTCAACTTCTCCACGGGTTCTTTTTCTTTCTCTTCCACCTTTACGATCCTGGCTGTGGCCGTTTTTTTCTTCAGGTTTTCGAGAATACACGTGTATGAAAAGCCATTCCCATCTGTCGCTTCGATTACATCCCCTTCTTTTAAGCGTACAACCCTCATGTGGTGTGTTTCTCTTTCGTCGAATATCACCTCACCGTTTTGAGCCACTCCATAAAAGAGGTGAGGCACTACGGTATCACCTCAAACCCTGTGTATGGAACAAGCACTTCCGGTACCCTCACGCTGCCGTCTGGTTGCTGATAGTTTTCCAGTATCGCAACGAGTGCTCTTCCAACAGCGATACCCGATCCGTTCAACGTGTGAACGTATTCGAGCTTTCCATCAGATCTTCTTCTGTATCTCATGTTTCCTCTTCTCGCCTGAAAGTCCGTCACGTTACTGCAGGAAGATATTTCTTTGTACGCGTTGTAGGAAGGAAGCCACACTTCTATATCGTAGGTTTTCGCAGAGGTGAACCCAAGATCTCCGGTGCAGAGCGCAACGACTCTGTAAGGAAGCTCCAGTTTTTGAAGGATGGTTTCGGCGTCTTTTACGAGCTGTTCAAGATCTTCGAAAGATCTTTCCGGTGTGGTCACCCATACAAGCTCGACCTTGTCGAATTGATGCTGCCTGATCATTCCCCTCACATCTTTCCCGTAACTTCCCGCTTCTCTACGGTAACAGGGAGTGTAAGCGACGTATTTCTTTGGTAGTTCTTTCTCTTCGAGGATCTCTTCACTATGAAGTGCTGCGAGTGGGACTTCAGCGGTCGGGATAAGAAATAGGTCGTCCCTCTCGGCAAAGTAAAGCTCTTCTTCGAATTTGGGAAGCTGTCCGGTTATGGTTATGGTTTCTCTTTTCACCAGATGTGGAACCCACACTTCCGTGTAGTTGTGCTCCTTTGTATGAACATCGAGCATGAAATTTATCAGAGCCCTTTCGAGTCTTGCGAGTTTTCCATACATAACGGTGAATCTGGAACCGCTGAGTTTGGACGCCCTATCAAAATCCATGAGCTCCCACGCGGGTCCGAGGTCCCAGTGAGCAAGCGGGGTGAAGTCGAATTCTCTCGGCTCTCCCCACCTTCTCACTTCGACGTTCTGGGATTCGTCTTCTCCAACGGGAACACTCTCATGCGGGATGTTCGGGACCATCAAAAGAAGATCGTTCAGCTTCTTCTGAAGTTCTTTTTCTTTTTCTTCTAAGGTTTTTATCTCTTCTCCTATTCTTTTTCCTTCTTCGATGAGTACCTCTGCCTCTGCGTTCTTTCCTTCTTTTTTCAATCTCGCTACATTTTTGGAAATTTCATTTCTCCTGGATCTCAGTTCGTTGGTTTTTGTGATGGCAGTGCGCCATTCTTCATCGATTTTTAAAATTTCATCGATTATAGTGGGATCTTCTCTTCGTTTTCTGAGGGCTTCCTTCACGAAATCGGGATTCTGCCTGATTAGCTTTATATCTATCATTCTATCCCTCCCCTTAACACAATTCTATCAGAAGATGTATCTCACAAATTTTCTGAGCACAAAACCGATCAGGATAGTCCCAGCAATCATGAAGGTGGAAATGGCATTGACTGTGGGTGAGATACCGAACCTTATCATGGAATAGATTTGAATCGGAAGGGTGGTAGATCCTGGACCTGCCACGAAAAAGGTGATCACGAAATCATCTATAGAAAGTGTGAAAGCAAGAAGGAAGGCGGCCACTATACCGGGAACAAGGTTTGGAATGATCACCCTGTAAAACACCTGGAAGTCTGTGCTTCCAAGGTCGTAAGCTGCCTCTATGATGCTTTTGTCGAAATCCTGAAGTCTGGAATGAACGATCATCATAGTGTACGGAATCGAAAAGGTTACGTGTGCGAGTGTTATGGTGAAGAGTCCCAGCTGAATCTTGAGCATCGAGAAAAGTAAAAGCAAGGAGATACCAATGATCACATCAGGTACTACGAATGGAAGATACGTGAGAAACCAGATAGAATTTTCTAATCTGCTCTTTCTCCAAAAGAGCTCTGTTGCCGTCAGGGTTCCAATCGCTGTTGATACAGCGCTGGAGGCGATGGCCACGATCAGTGAGTTTTTGAACGCATGCCAAACCGAATATTCTCGGGTGAACAGTTCCAGATACCACTTGAGTGTGAAACCACTCCAAACAGGAGATTTCGCGGAGTTGAAGGACATCAACACCACTATGAAAAGTGGCAAATAGAAAAACACCATTGTCAGGATCACGATGGTTTTTACGAATCTTCCTGGTTTCAACGTTTCTCTCCCCTTTTCATCACAAGGATGATACTCAGGAGAGCGATCAGGGTCAGAATGTTGGACATTGCAGACGCGACGGGCCAGTTTCTGACGGTCAAAAGTTGCCTTACGATCTCGTTTCCTATCATCTTGGAGTTCACGCCACCGACAAGATCCGGTATGGCGTAAGCTCCAAGGGCAGGAATGAACACGAAAACGAAAGCTGTGAGAAGGCCCGCTTTGACGTTGGGAAGAAGGACTCTGACGAACGTGTACATCCTGCTGGCTCCAAGGTCCAGAGACGCTTCAAGGATGCTTTCTTCTACCTTTTCCATGGCAGCGTAAAGAGGAAGTATAGCGAAAGGCAGGTAGGTATAGACTATCACCAGTATGACGGCGAAGGAGTTGTAGAGAAACTGAACGGGGTCGATACCGAACAACCCGAGAAACTGGTTTATGAGTCCGTTGTTGCCAAGGACTATCTTCCAGGCGTAAATTCTGATGAGAGAGTTGGTCCAGAAAGGTATGACCGTCAAAAGCAGAAGAAAGTTTTTCAGCTTGCTTCTGGCTATGTAGAAGGCAACTGGAACCGCCACAGCGAGGGTGATGAGCGTCGCAACACCAGCGATCCAAACAGATCTCCAGATGAGTGCCAGATACCTTGGAAGATAGCCGTACGCTTCCAGGGAAAAGTTCCACTTGACCCCACCGTAGATCTGTGGCTCCAGAAAGCTATAAATGAAAACTATTGAGATAGGGAGGATAAAGAGAAAGAGCAACCACAGAAAGTAGGCGTACTTCATTCTTTAAGCACCTCTACAATGAAGCTGTCATCTGGATTCCAGGCGATGAACACTTCATCTTCCCATTTTATGATCGGTTCATCGAGTATGTACCTTGCGTGTTGCTTGTAAACTTTCATTATGTAGCCTTCATCGAGCCGAACGAAGTACTTCGTCTGGTGCCCCATGTATATTTCTTCTTCTACGATTCCGTGAAACACGTTGAAAATCTTACCGGCCTGAAATCCCATTTTCGATATTCTGATCTTTTCTGGCCTCAGGGTGATGAGCAACTTATCACCTTTCTTCGCTTCCTTGTCTCTGTAGCATCTGAACCGGCCGATCTCAGGACTTTCTACAATGTAGTAATCGTTTTCTACTTCAACAACTTCTGCTTTCATGAGATTCGTTTCTCCAATGAAAGTCGCCGCAAAAACGTTGACCGGGCTCTCATACACCTCGTAGGGAGTCCCAACCTGAACAATTTCCCCTTCGTTCATGAGAGCGACTCTGTCTGAAACACTGATCGCTTCAGCCTGATCGTGTGTCACATAAATGAAAGTGATACCGACTCTGTCATGAAGGTTGTCAAGCTCAACAAGAAGTTCCTGCCTCAGTTTCGCGTCGAGAGCACTCAGCGGTTCATCGAGAAGGAGGACCCTCGGCTCGTTGGCGAGGGCCCTCGCTATCGCTACTCTCTGTTTCTGACCACCAGACAATTGAGAAGGCATTTTCTGAGCGTGTTCTTCCATTCTTATGAGCAAAAGCAGTTCGTTCACTCTCTGGTTTATTTCGCTTTCGGATAGTTTTTTGAGTTTCAACGGGAACGCGATGTTTTCAAAAACCGTGAGATGAGGAAACAAGGCGTAGTTCTGAAATATGATGTTCACGGGCCTTTTGTTTGGAGGCAGATTCAGTATCGATTTTCCATCCAGAAGAACGTCTCCGCTTTCCACTCCTTCGAAGCCTGCTATCACACGAAGAAGCGTCGTTTTTCCACATCCCGATGGTCCGAGTATGGAGAAAAACTCTCCTTTCCTTATATCCAGTGAGACGTTCTTCAAAACCTGGAAATCATCGAAAAATTTGTTGATGTTCTTTATTGAAACTTCTCCACCGATCAATTTCTCTCACTCCATCACATGATGATCTCGAGCCATATTTTGTTGTAAAGTTCGAGGGCTTCTCCCACGTCTTCAATGAATTCACAGTTTTTGAGATCTTCTACAGTGTAAATAGGTTCTGTCTGCATGTACTTTCTGGCTTCCACGTTCGGTGAGGGAAGACCAAGATAGTCTGCTATCTTCGCCGCGTTTTCTGGTTCGAGAATGAAGTTGATGAACTTGTACGCGAGATCCACGTTCTTTGCTCCTTTGGGGATCACCATGTTGTCGATCCACAACGTACCGCCTTCTTTTGGTATGAAGAAGTCGAAGTATTCTTCTTCTCCTTCAGGTATCCTCTGGAAGACGTTTTCCGCGTATCCGTGCACCACCCAGTACTCACCAGAAACAATACCATCAGCGTATGAAGAGGCATCGAATTTGGCTATGTTCTTCTTCCATCTGAGAACAACCTGTTTCGCTTCTTCCAGTTCTTTCGGATTTTTCGTGTTGACGGAGTAACCGAGATACTTCAGGGCAGCACCAAGGACTTCCCTCATGTCATCGAGGAGAGTCATCCTTCCCCTGAGATCTTCCCTATCGAAAATAGACCAAGATTTTTCGTACTCTTTCACGTATTTCCTGTTCACGATAACGACGGTAGATCCAATCATGTAAGGAACGCTGTACTCATGGTTGGGATCGTAGGTGGTCTTCGTGAGAATGTCTTTATCGAGATATTTGAAATTCGGTATCTTGGAAAGATCGAGTTTCTGGAGCATTCCTTCTTTTTTCATTATCGAAACATAGTCGCCGGAAGGGAATATCAAATCGTAGCCTTTTCCACCACCGGCTTTGAATTTGGCGTACATCTCTTCGTTTGAAGCGTAGGTGTCATATACCACGCGGCAATCGTACTTCTCTTCGAAAGCTCTGATCACATCTTCGGGAATATAATCTGCCCAGTTGTAGATGTAAAGAGTGGCCTTCGCGAAAATCGAGATTGACAGAACTACCAGCAGGACAAGAAACACTTTTCTCATCATCAATACCTCCCTTCTTCCAACATAAAAAGCCAGGCCGTGTAGCCTGGCTCTCTGGAGGCGGCGGTGGGATTCGAACCCACGAATAGGGATTTTGCAGACCCCCGCCTTAGACCGCTTGGCTACGCCGCCGTCCACATAGAATATGATACCACATATGCAGGGGTGTTCAAGATTCCTTAAGGTGACACGTGTCGTTCAACAAAACGAGTCTCGGTTTGCTCTCTATTTCCACCACGCTGATAGACGCGTTGTCCAGCTTGAAATTCCTGTGAAGGTAAAGCGGAAGACCGAGAACCCAGCAGATGAAAGCTCTCAAAGACAGAGAGTGTGATACGATGACCACGTTCTCTGAACCGTTCAACCTTTCCTGTGAGACGATCTTCATGATCGCCTTCACCACACGATCCTGTACATTTCTCATGGACTCTAAACCCTTCATTCCAAAATTCGGATCCGACGACCACTTCTTGAACTCCACAGGATACTCCCTGATGGCCTCTTCCACCGTGAGACCGTTCCAGAGGGATATTTCACATTCTCTCAGGTCTTCTTCGACGATGATTTCTTTTTTGAAACGCTTAGCGATCTCTTCTGCTGTCTCGAGGCTTCTTTTGAGTGGGCTCGAGTAAATGGCATCGACTCTTTCCAGACTGTTTGCCAGCTTTCTTGCCTGTTCTTTTCCCTTTTCGTTGAGAGAAACATCCGTGATTCCCTGCCACAGGCCCTTTTCGTTCCAGATGGTTTCGCCGTGTCTTATGAGATAGAGTTTCATACTTCTATGCACCTCTTTGTGTTAGACTTTGATTGGAGGTGATCGGGTTGAGAAAACTTTCAATCGTCTTTTTGATAGTCGTTTCCGCCATTGTTTTCTCCTGGAGCGGTCACGAGGGTTTGACCTACTACATCGTGAAAGATATTGTACCAGATGAAATGGTCGCCATCACACCGTACAACTATCAGGAAAACAGAGTTTACAATCTCTCAAAACTCGTTCTCGAGGATGTATGTGGTCAAAACACGATGTCGGCCTGGGAAGGAGCGATTTTACCTCCAAATCCCTCTCCTGAAGACGGAAAGGTTCCTGCCTGGCAGATCCTGACCGTGTACTCTTCGGAGCCGGATTGGGGAATGGACCAGGGCCTCGATCTGTCACCGTATCAGTTCCTCATAGGAAACAGTCAGGGTGTGCGTCACATGAAGTATCGAATCCTTGGCCTCGAGTTCTTCGAAGCGGACAAGAGTTTTTACTACTTCCACGATATGGCAAAAGAAGCCTTTAGAAAGGGAGACAGATACTGGGGCTACAGGTTCCTCGCCAGGGCTCTTCACTACATCGAAGATCTATCACAGCCCTATCACAACACTCCTGGTGAGGTGGGAGAAATCTTTCAGGCACTCTTCGACAGATCCATCATGAAGATGTTGATGAACGCCCATTACGTATACGATGATTATTTAGCGTATCTCATCTACTCCGGAGATGAAGAAACGATAAAGACGATCGAAGAAGCTACACCCGTATTTTTGAAGTCCGAGTGGCACCTCGTTCAGGAAGTGAGAAAACTCGCTTTATCGTACTTTCCAAAGGTCCACAGAGAGATAAAGAAGGTCTTTGGAGAAAAACTGAAAGAAAGAACGGGTGATCTGGAAAGCTTCACCGTTATCTCTGTTGAAGAATTCAGAGAGGCGGATCGGAGAGGAGACCTCGTTCTTTTGAAACGTTACACCCTTGAACTCATAGGGAAAGTATCTTCGTATCTGAAGGGATACCTCATAGATTTTCTCAAGACCGTGAAATCTTTTTGAGGGCTTCTTTCAAGGTTTTCCAGGCAAGAATGAAACATTTCACCCTTGCGGGGTAGTTCTTTATGTCTGACATGAGTGTTACGTTCTTCAGCTTTCCCTCATCGAAGTTTTCGCCCCGACTCATTTTTTCTGCCTCTTCGATGAGGGAGAATATTTCTTCTACTCTTTCTCCGACGATCCTCTCCAGCATCAGAGAAGCCGAAGCCTGACTGATAACACATCCCATTCCCTCGAACTTGGCATCTTTCACAACACCGTCTTCCACTTTCAGGTAGAGTGTGATTTCATCGCCACAGGAGATGTTCTTTCCCTCTTCGATAACGGTGGCATCGTCCAGTTTTCCTCTGAATCTTTTGGAATTCGCGTAATCCAGGATGGCTTCCGAGTACATCATCTTGAAAACCACTCCCTTACTTTTTTCACACCTTCAACGAGAATTTTAACATCTTCTTCCGTGTTGTAGATGTAAAAACTGGCTCTACAGGTGGAATTTGGAAACTCAATCTGAGAGTGTTCTTTCAAAATACTCATCAGAGGCTGCGCACAGTGGTGTCCACTCCTTACGGCTATGCCAAATTCCTGATCGAGAATGTGGGCTACATCGTGTGGGTGTACTCCCTTTATATTGAACGAGACTATCCCGTGCTGTCTTTTGTCGAGAGGTCCGTAAATCTCCACTCCGTCGATTTTCATCATCTCTTCCAGAGCCATCCGGGTGAGCTGTTCTATCTTTTCATGAACCGCATCGAAACCTATTTCCTTCAGATACCTCAAGGCTTCCCTGGATGCGACTATATCTGCTATGTTCGGAGTTCCCGCTTCGAATTTGTAAGGTAATTCGTTGAATGTGACGTCTTCGAGGGACACTTTGTCGATCATCTCTCCTCCGTAGAGAAATGGTTCCATCTGTTCCAATAGCTCTTTCCTTCCGTAAAGTACACCGACACCAGTGGGGCCGAGCATCTTGTGAAGTGAAAAAGCGAGAAAATCTACTCCTATATCTTCCGGTTTCACCCGTTCATGAGGTACCAGCTGGGCGCCGTCCAAGAGAATGATGGAATTCGGAAAGACGTTCCTCAGTTCTTCAATGGGTATTCTCTGGCCGGTCACGTTGGAAAGGCCTGTTATGGCAACAACTTTTGGGTTTTTATTCATGTGTTTCAGCAGGTCGTCCATCTCGAGTGTCCCGAATCTTCCTGAGGGTCTGATGAAGCCGATTCTGTATCCGTGAAGTTTCGAAAGTCTGAGCCAGGGAACAAAATTCGCGTGGTGTTCCAGAAGCGAGACCAGAACCAGATCGTCCTCTTTCAGAATACCACTCCTCAAAAGAGACACAACGACAAGATTTATGGCCATGGTGGTACCCGAGGTGAAGATTATCTCCTGGGGAGAAACCCCCAGGAACTCTGCAAATTCTTCTCTGGTTTCCTCGAGTTCGGTGGTGGCGCGCACGGCGAGAGTGTGGACAGCTCTGTGAACATTCGAGTAGCTGTTGTAGTAGAATTCTTCCAGTCTTTTCACAACCTGCTTTGGTTTCAATGTAGTGGCTGCGCTGTCCAGATAAACGATCCTTTTTCCATTAATCTTCATCTTCAAAGTTGGAAAGTCTTCATACAATCTTGTTGACAACACCTTCTACCTCTCCCTTCATTGACTCGTCCAGTTCGTCGAGCAGTTCGTTGAACACTCCCCGAACGATCAGTTTCTTGGCTTCTATCTCGTCAATACCTCTGGTCATCAGATAGAAGAGTTCGCCTTCGTCGAGAGAGGAGGAACTCGCGGAGTGTGAGGCGGTGACATCGTTCTCGTCCACCCAGAGACTCGGAATGGCATCCATTCGAGCCTCTGGAGAGAGAATGAGTGTGTGTTCTGTTTCTTCTGCGACGATGTTCTTAGAACCCCTTTTCACATCCAGGATTCCGCGAAAAACGATCTTTCCTGCACCATCCACTACGCCGTTTCCCTTCAATTTCCCTTCGGCGTCTTCTCCCTCAAATCTCATAAGATAGAGCAAATCGGCTACTCCTGATCCGTTCTGGTAGAAGAACGACTTTATGTCTGCCTTGCTCGCTTTGTTCAATTTCACAAGAATGTACCCCGCTTTTCTGTGACCGAACGCTTTGAAGTCTCTCAACGTGAGTCTTGCACCTTCTTCGAGAACGATGAACACGTTGTCGAAGGAAAAATTCCCAAAAAAGTCCAGATTGAAGAACTTCAGCGATGCGTTCTTTTTCACCAAGATCCTCATCACCGTATTTCTGAATCGATCCGTGCTGGAGAGTTTGTAGATCTCCGCCTCTTTTTCGACGACCACAAGCACGTTTTCGATCCCGTCTCCGTCGAATCTCACCACGTGTTTTCCATCGCTGTATACTTTGAAATCCGTGAAGAACGTGTCTCCAAGAAGAACGAATTTCCTGTGAGTACCTTCGAAGTCCAGCTTTTCAAGGAGAGAGACATCAACGTCGAGATCTATCCGCTTGAAAGACAATTCCGGAAGAGCCATACCATCGAGATTACACCTTTTCCATCTTGGGAATCCCCATTCTTTGTACTCCTGGTACTTCTTCTTTCTCCACTCTTTCAGAGGGCCACCGGTGTTCTCCAGGGCCTTTTCAAGCACTTCGTAGTCGTAATCGTTTTCGGAAAAAATCTGAGGAGTTTCCCAAACGACCGCTCTTTCACCGTCATGTTCTATCACCAGAGTCTTTTCCATAATGAACACCTCACCCTATGCTCTTCTCTATTTCCAGTTCGAGTAACTTGTTCAACTCAACAGCGTATTCGAACGGGAGTTCTTTCACCACAGGTTCAACGAATCCTTTCACTATCATTGCTTTTGCTTCTTGTTCAGAGAGTCCCCTGCTCATTAGATAGAAGATCTGTTCTTCGCCTATTCTTCCGATCCTTGCCTCGTGTCCAACGTCTGCCTTGTCTGTTTCCACTTCTATGATCGGAACGGTATCACTCTTCGATCGATTGTCGAGCATCAAAGCTGCACACTCGACGGAGGCTTTGCTCTTTACGGCTTCCCTTGTAATCTTCAAAAGCCCCCTGTAGAAAGCCCAGCCTCCACCGAGAGAGATGCTCTTTGCGCTAACGAGCGAACTCGTGTATGGAGCAAGATGAACAACTTTGGAACCAGTATCCATGTGCTGTCCCGGCCCTGCATAAGTGATGGACATGCTCTCTGCCCTTGCACCTTTTCCCTTGAGTATGGTCATTGGATACAGCATTGTCTTCTGACTTCCCAGTGAGCCTGAGACCCAGGTCATCGATCCTTCTTCGTCGACTATCGATCTCTTCGTGTTGAGATTGTAGGTGTTCTTGCTCCAGTTCTGAATGGTGAGGTACTTGACTTTCGCACCTTTTTTGACGTATATTTCCACCATCCCAACGTGAAGATTGATGACGTTGTACCTTGGAGCAGAACAACCCTCTATGAAAGTGACTTCACTGCCTTCTTCAGCGACTATGATGGTGTGCTCGAACTGTCCCATACCGGGATTGCTCATCAGAAAATACGCCTGAAGCGGCATGGGAATTTTCACGCCCGCTGGGACATACAAAAAGGTTCCGCCGCTCCATATGGCTCCATGAAGTGCGGCGAACTTGTGATCGGTGATGGGAACGAGTTTCATGAAATACTTCTTCACAAGATCAGGGTACTCCCTAACAGCACTTTCCATATCGAGGAAGATAACGCCCAGCTTTTCAAGCTCTTTCTTCATGTTTTGATAGACGATCTCCGAGTCGAGCTGAGCTCCCACACCTGCGAGGTACTTTCTTTCCGCTTCCGGTATCCCGAGTTTATCGAAAGCCTCCTTCACTTCTTCTGGAACTTCGTCCCAGGAGGTACCCTTCTTTGCGTCAGGCTTTATGTAGGAAACTATCTTTCCGAGATCGAGGCCGGATATGTCCACACCGAATCTGGGATTGTGCCACTCGCTGAACACTTTGAGTGACTCTAATCTGTGCTTCAACATCCACTCCGGTTCATCTTTCGCACGGGATATCTCTTTTATCAGCTTCTCGTCGAGACCGGGGGGTGCTTTGTAGGCGGTCTTCACCTTCGGTACAAAATCGAACCGGGAATCGTCAATTATCAGTCTTTCCATCATCTCACACCCTCCAGGGAGTAGCCCTTTTCCTCTATTTCATCTGCCAGCTCCGGACCGCCGCTTGTGATTATGTGTCCATCCACATAAACGTGAACCCTGTCTATTCTCTTCAAATGATCGAGAAGCCTCTTGTAGTGTGTGATGATGAGAAGGGTCACTCCCTCTTCGTTCAGTCTGGCTATCAAGTTCGCTATCGATCTCAACGCGTCAACGTCGAGACCCGAGTCTATCTCATCGAGGATGAGCAGTTTCGGTCGTAGGAAAAGACTCTGAAGAATCTCGGACCTTTTCCTTTCCCCACCAGAGAATCCGACGTTCAGGTACCTTTCGAGGAAATTTTTGTCTAAACCAAGTTTTTCGGCAGTTTCTTCGAGTTCTTTTCTCAACTCCAGATAGTTTTTATCCTCTCCGTGAATTCTTCTGTGGGCTGTGATGAGAAACTGAGAAAGTTTCACTCCTTCGACTTCGTATGGATTCTGAAAAGTCATCATTATACCGAGTCTTGCTCTCTCGTTCGTGGGCAGATCCTTTATAGACCTCCCTTCAAAAAAGATGTCTCCTTCTGTTACAATGTACCTGGGATTTCCCATGATGACGTTCGCGAGGGTCGATTTCCCGCTACCGTTTGGACCCATGAGAACGTGTACTTCTCCATTTTTTATCTCCAGATTCACACCCTTCAATATTTCCTTGTCTTCGTCTCTCAGCTTTGCGTGCAGATCCACAATCCTGAGCATTTCGTTCCCTCCTCTTATGTTTTCCTAATTGATTATAACACATGCACGGTTATTATGAAGAAGTTCTGAATTTTGTAAGGTTGAAATAATCTTTCTGTCGATGTGGTATAATAAAAAAATGAGCCGGGGTGGCGGAATTGGCAGACGCAGCGGACTTAAAATCCGCTGGGGTTTATAACCCCGTGTCGGTTCGAGTCCGATCCCCGGCACCATCCGGGCACCTCCAAAAAGGTGCCCTTCTTCTTTGAGGAGGGAGCGAACATGAGAGTTGAACTCCTCTTTGAAAGTGGAAAATGTGTGATAGATCTCAATGAGGAATACGAGGTCGTCAAATTGTTGAAGGAAAAAATTCCATTCGAAAGTGTCGTGAACACTTGGGGCGAGGAGATATACTTCTCAACTCCTGTGAACGTTCAGAAGATGGAAAACCCAAGGGAAGTAGTTGAGGTAGGGGACGTTGGATACTGGCCTCCGGGAAAAGCGCTGTGTCTGTTCTTTGGGAAAACTCCCATGAGCGATGACAAAATTCAACCAGCGAGTGCTGTAAACGTGATAGGAAAGATCGTGGAAGGGCTGGAAGATCTGAAAAAAATAAAAGACGGCGAGAAGGTCGCCGTCAGATTTGCATCCTCATGATGTCTCTGTAAGCTTCCACGATTCTGTTTCTTACTTCGACGGTGAGCCTCAACGCTATGGAAGCCTTCTCGGCTTCTATTATAACCTCGTGTATGTTGCTTATCCTGCCCTGGGCGAAATCATCCGCTGCCTTCTCGGCTTTCTTCTGTATGTCGTTTACCTTTTCCAGGGCTTCTTTCAGCGCTTCTGAAAAGTTGTTTTCATTTTTCTTTTGAGTCTTTCCACTCTGGCTCAAAGGGCCGAGCCCCTCTATCCTGTCAACCATCACCCATTACCCCCTTCCTATCTGAAGGGCGCTGTTCACCATAGCCTTTGTCACATTGAAAGCCGCCACGTTCGCATCGTATGCTCTCTGCGCGTTTATTAGATCCACCATTTCTCTAACGATATTCACGTTGGGCATCCTCACGTATCCGTTCTCATCCGCGTCAGGGTGTGCGGGATCGTACACGAGTCTGAACGGTGAAGGGTCTTCCTCTATTTTTACAACTTTCACCCCAGCGCTTTCTATTTTACCATTTGGTGTTCTTCTCAGATACTCGGCGAACACAGGTACCTTCCTCCTGTAAGGTTCTCCTGTTTCAGTTCTGGTGGTTTCAGCGTTCGCTATGTTTGTTGAGACGATCTCGACTCTGAGTCTCTGAGCGGACATTCCAGTTGCGCTGATGTTCATGATCTCGAATTCGCTCATCATCTGACACCCCTCAGTACAGCATTGTACCTATCTATGTTCATCGACATGAGCCTGGAGAGCACCTGATACCTGAGTCCGTTCTTCACAAGCTGGACCATCTCGTAATCGATATCAACGTTGTTTCCATCGTTTCTCATGGTGGTTGTGTTGTCCACAAGAACACGTGGTTCTACGACACTCTTTGAACCGATGAGGTGCTTTTCGTTTGTCTTCGAAAGCTTCAGTTTCATTTCTGATTCCTTCAAGAGTTCCTCGAATGCCACGTATTTTCTCTTGTAACCGGGTGTGCTCACGTTCGCTATGTTCAGTGAGTGAACGTTCTGTCTCAAAAGAGCAACGTCCATCGCCTGTTTTAGCGTGTAGAAGTTCGAGTTGAACATCTTCACACCTCCACTATTACTTTTCTTCGACTGAGGCTCCGATTCCTAAAACTTCCTCGAGGTTGTTTTCTATGTCGTGTTCTATGAGCTTCGATATGATTTCGTCCAGGTCTCCATCGAGGATTTCCTGCAGTCTGTAAGAGGTGTAGTTTATTCTGTGATCCGTAACCCTGTTCTGGGGGAAGTTGTAAGTTCTGATTTTTTCGCTTCTCTCGCCGGTTCCTATCTGTGATTTTCTCTTCTGTGAGATCTCCCTTTCTTTCTGTTCCTTCTGTAGCTGGTAGAGCCTTGCCCTGAGGATCCTCAGAGCGGTTTGCTTGTTCTGATACTGAGATCTTTCGTTCTGACACGACACCACTATTCCCGTTGGAAGATGTGTGATCCTCACAGCGGATTCGGTCTTGTTGACGTACTGTCCACCGTGTCCCGATGCCCTGAAGGTTTCTATCTTCAAGTCTTCCGGCCTGATTTCTATATCCTTTTCTTCAATCTCCGGAAGAACAGCAACGGTAGCGGTGGACGTGTGGATCCTCCCTCCAGACTCTGTGACAGGAACTCTCTGGACTCTATGAACACCGCTTTCGTACTTCAAAATACCGTAAGCGTTCTTTCCTTTTACGAAGAAGACCACTTCTTTTATTCCGCCGAGATCCGTTTCGTGAATTTCAGCGACTTCGAGGTTCCAGCCTTTTCTTTCTGCGTACCTGGTGTACATTCTGAACAGATCCCGCGCGAAGAGAGCTGCTTCTTCTCCACCCGTGCCTGGTCTGATTTCTACGATTGCTTTATCGCTCGCTTCTGGAGAAAGAAGCAAGAGCAGTTCCTGATAGAGCTGATCGAGTTCTTTCTCGTACTTTTCTATCTCCAGTTCGTTTTCTCCCTCCTCTCTCAAGAGTTCGATGAACTCCTGAGTTTCTTTTATTCTGTTTGCGATACTCTCTATCTCTTCTATCTTTGCGTATTCTATTCCGTAGTTTTTCATCTGTTCGGGAGTCAGATCTGGCCTGGCGAGGAGCTTTTCGATCTCTTTTTTCTTTTCTTTCACTATCGAGGAGATCTTCTCTACGAGGGCTTCATTCCTAATCTTCGAGCCACCTCCTCCTGGTTCCTGGCAAACTGCAGAGCGGATTCTCTGGATATCTCTCCTTTGAGTGCGGCTTTCACGAGTGCGTCATCGAAGAGGACCATTCCGTGCCTTGCACCAGCCTGTATCAGAGATTCGAGCTGGTGGAGCTTGTTCTCTCTTATCAGGTTCCTCACGGCAGGAGTTCCCACCATGATCTCCAGGATCGGAGTGAATCCTATTCCGTTGGCTTTCGGGACAAGTCTCTGATAAATCACGGCGATCAAGGTGTTTGCGAGCTGAAGTGCGATCTGTCTTTGCTGATGTGCCGGGAAAACATCTATGATTCTCTCAGGTGCGGAAGCTGCGGAGTTCGTGTGAACCGTGGCAAGAACGAGGTGTCCCGTTTCCGCCGCGGTGAGAGCGAGAGCCATTGTTTCAAGATCCCTCATTTCCCCCACAAGGATCACATCCGGATCCTGCCTCAGAGCGTACTTCAATCCGTTGTAGAAAGAGTCCGTGTCTGAGCCGAGTTCTCTCTGGTGAATCACAGATTTTTTGTTTGTGAAAACGTATTCTATCGGGTCTTCTATCGTTATTATGTGGTGTGGGAAATTTTCGTTGATGTGATCTATCATGGCGGCGAGTGTGGTGGATTTTCCGCTTCCTGTAGGACCAGCCACCAATATCAAGCCGTACTTTCTCTCAACGAATGTTTTCAAGATCTCTGGTAGTCCCAGTTCCTGGAAAGTTCTGATCTTTTTTGGTATCAACCTGAAAGCGAGAGCGGGGTTCTTTCTCTCGTAGTAGAGGTTTCCCCTCACCCTTATCGCTTCTGCCACGGTAAAGGAAAAATCCACTTCTTTCGTTTTAGGTGGGAACGGCTGTCCGATCTCAGCGAACAGATCTTTCAGAGCGTTCATTATGGATTCTTTTGTGAGTTTTCCGTATTTCTCTTGTGGTACGAGTTTCCCGTCTATACGGTAATAAGGAGGGCAACCCACCGAGATGTGCACATCGGTTGCCCTCAAACCGTACGCTTCTGTGATAATCTTCAGAAAAGAAACTTTCATGTCTTCCACGCTGTCACTTCCTTTCTCCTTTCAAAACTGCCAGACACCTTGGACAAACTCCCGGGAAATCTTCGGAAGTAGAGATCTCCGTTGTGTATTTCCAGCACCTCTGACATTTTTCACCCTCTGCATGTTTGACGGTCACCTCTACCAGTTCTCCTTTCAGTTCTCCCGAAGTATCCGAAAGGGATACCTTCGATACTATGAAGAGTTCTTCGAGTATGTCTCTGTATTTTTCCAGAAGCGCTTTGATGGTGTCATTTTTGGGTACAAGTACGACCTCAGCATCGAGGGAGTGACCGATCACATCTTGTTGTCTCTTCTCCTCGAGGGCCTTCAACACGTCTTCTCTTATAGAGAGTAGTTTTTCGAAATCTTCCATGAGCTTTCTATCGATGAACTCTTCTCTGTACTCTGGCCAGTATTCCGCCTGAACCGTTTTGTATTTTCTGTCCTTTTCATGAAGGTGGGAGTAAACCTCTTCCATCGTGAAAGTCATGATGGGTGCAAGGATCTTCATCAGAGAGATGAGTATTTCGTGCATCACCGTCTGCGCCGATCTTCTGTATATTGAATCTTTCGCTTCCACGTAGAGTCTGTCCTTTACGACGTCCAGGTAGAGAGAACTGAGTTCCGTTGTGCAGTATTTCACCACGAGATTGTAAACCTTCGAGAATTCGTAGCTGTCGTAATATTCGGTGGCGCGTTTTATGATCTCCTGCAGTCGTCCAAGAGCCCATCTGTCGATCGTCAAGAGTTTTTCATGAGGAACTCTGTCGAGTTCGGGATCGAAGTCTTCCAGATTTCCAAGGAGGAATCGGAACGTGTTTCTTATCTTCCTGTAAACTTCTGTTTGTTGTTCGACGATCCTCATGGATATCTTTATGTCGTTGAAGTAGTCGCTGCTCGCAAGCCACAGTCTCAGAATCTCGGCACCGTATTTTTCCACCACTTCCATGGGATCCACTACGTTTCCGAGGGACTTGCTCATCTTTCTTCCTTGTTCGTCCTTTATAAATCCGTGTGTTAGCACTTCTTTGTAAGGTGCGGACCCCCTCTTTGCGACGGCAAGGAAGATGGAAGAATGGAACCATCCCCTGTGCTGATCGCTACCTTCAAGGTACATATCGAGGGGGAACGGGTGATCTTCTCTCTTCGTGGTTATGTATTCGAAGGAGGCACCAGAATCTATCCACACGTCGAGTGTGTCCAGCATTTTTTCGAAAGATCGCTTGCCGCATTTTGGACACACGAAATCTTCGGGGATGAGTTCTTCCACGTCTTTTTCAAACCACGCGTTCGTTCCTTCTTTTTCAACGATTTTCATGAAGTGTTCTATCACCTTCGGATCGAGAACCACTTCTCCGCATTCCTTACATTTCACCGCTGGTATGGGAGTTCCCCAGACACGCTGTCTTGAGATACACCAGTCGGGCCTTTCCTCCACCATGGATCTGATCCTGTTCCGGCCCCATTCCGGTATCCACTTCACCTTGTCTATTTCTTCCAGCACTCTCTGTCTGAGGTTGTTGTGATCCACAGAAATGAACCACTGCTCGGTTGCTCTGAAGATCACAGGCCCCTTACAGCGCCAGCAGTGTGGGTAGGAGTGTGTGATACTTGACGCGTGAACGAGAATTCCCTTTTTCTTCAGATCCTCTATGATCACCTCGTTGGCATCTTCTATGAACATTCCCTTGTATTTTCCCGCTTCTTCCGTGAAACGTCCCTCCTCATCAACGGGAGAGACGATGGGAAGACCGTATTTCACATGACCGTAGATGTAGTCTTCCTCACCGTGACCGGGGGCTATGTGGACACAGCCTGTTCCCGTTTCGAGAGATACGTAATCGGCAAGAATGACTCTGGAGGTCCTGTCATCGAAGATGGGATGAACGAACTCTTTTCCTTCCAGATCCTTTCCTTTTATTTTCTCGACGACATTGGAACAATCGATTCCAGTCTCTTTCGAAAAAGCATCGAGAAGATCCGTTGCGATGACCCATTTCTCTTCTCCGACTTTCACCACCGAGTATTCGTAATCGGGGTGCAGAGCGATACCAACGTTTGCCGGCAGTGTCCAGGGTGTTGTGGTCCATATCACGATGAAGAAATTCGGATCTTCTTTTGATCTGAACTTCACGTATATGGAAGGAGATTTATGATCGTGGTATTCGATTTCCGCTTCCGCGAGGGCAGTTCTGCATCTCGGACACCAGTAGATGGGTTTCAAAGATCTGTAAACGTTTCCCTGTTCTACAAGGGTTTTGAAAACATCCAGTATTTTCACCTCGTAGTCTGGCTTCAACGTGATGTATGGATTTTCCCAATCTCCGCGAACGCCGAGTCTTTTAAATTCTTCTCTCTGTATATCAACGAATCTGAGAGCGAATTCCTCACACTTCTTTCTGATCTCTGCGGGTGACATTTCTTTTATCTTTTCACCCAACTCCTGAGACACCCTGTGTTCTATGGGAAGACCGTGAGTGTCCCAGCCTGGAACGTACGGTGCCCTGTATCCTCTCATCGTTTTGTATTTGACAACGATGTCCTTCAGAATCTTGTTCAGGGCCGTTCCAATGTGGATGTGACCGTTTGCGTAAGGGGGTCCATCGTGCAGGACAAAAAGGGGTTTTCCTTTTCTCTGTTCGAGTACGTAGTTGTAAAGGTCCATCTTTTCCCATTCTTCGAGAAAAACTTTTTCTTTGTTCACCAAGTTTGCCTTCATTGGAAATGAAGTTTTTGGCAAGTTCAGTGTGTTTTTGTATTCCATAAACTTTTCACACCTCCTGTGTCACGAAAGTAGCTTCTTCACTTTCTCTTTCAATTCGTCGAAGTTGAACGACTTCACAACGTATTCATCCGCTGCCCACGAAGAAAGATCGGATCTATAATGAGAATAGGCCGTGAGGAGGATAATCTTTGCGTCTTTCTTTTTCTTTCTGATCTCACCGGCTACCTCCAGTCCACTGATACCAGGCATCTCTATGTCGAGAATCACCAGGTCGTAATTCCCGGAGAAGAATTTTTTCAAGGCTTCTTCCCCGTTTTCTGCCGTGTCAACTTCGTAGCCTTCTTCTTGAAGTTCCTCTTTCAAAAGTTCCCTTATGTTCGGCTCATCGTCGACAACCAGTATCCTTTTCATTCTCTCACCTCTTTTCTGGTGTCTTTGGAATTTCGAAGATGAAAACAACCCCGTTTTCTCTGTTTTCTGTCCATATTTTTCCTCCGTGTTCATCCTCTATGATCTTTCTACAAATCGGAAGCCCTAAACCTGTTCCCTGAGTCTTTGTGGTGAAGAACGGTGAGAATATCTTTTCTTTTATCTCCTCCGGTATGGGAGGACCCGAGTTCCAGACACTCACTCTCACCTTGGTGTACATATCTTCCGACGTTATCTTTATCTTACCATTTTCTCCTGTCGCTTCTATTGCATTTTGAACAAGGTTTATCAGTACCTGTTTTATCCTCGTTCTATCGGCTTCAACTCTGAGGTCTTCGTTGTCCGTTTCAAAGCAAAAGTCTATGTTCATCTTTCTGATCTTTTCCTCGAATAGAACGTAAACTTCTCTTATGAGTTCATTCAGATTGAACTCGGTGAATTCCAGCACCTGCCGTTCTTTGCTGTATTCCAGGATTTCCTTGACGATCGTTTCGAGCCTGGATAGTTCGTTCGTTATTATGTTGATGTATTTCTTCAGCGTCTCTGGATCGTCAAGATGCTTCTTCATGCGCATTATGAAGCCGCCTATTATCGTTATTGGATTCCTTATCTCGTGAGCGACTCTTGCTGTCATTTCTCCCAGTATGGAAAGTCTTTCTCTTCTTTTTCTTTCCTCTTCGTATTTGTACAGCTCTGTGACATCGTCGATCGTGATGATGACCCCCTCGAGCAACTGTGTTTTAGCGTTTCTGAAAGGGGAGAATCTTATGTTGAAATACTTTTCTCCGAATTTGTAGAAGTTGAGAAACACGGGTTCTTTGTTTTCAAGAACGCTCTCTGCGACAGATCCGATCTCTTCAAAGCCGGGGAGATCTTTGAGCCTTCTTCCGAGTACGTTTTCTTTCTTCAGACCAAACAGTTGTTCTGCCTTTCTGTTCCATTCGGTTACGCGCCCATCTTTGCTCAGCGTTATGATGGCTGTTTCCAGGCTCTCCAGAATGCTTTCACTGAAGTTCCTGAGGTGTTCCACGAGTTCGTTTTGACGCTGAAGATCCAGAGTCTTCTTTCTCAGGTTTTCGTAATTATATGTGTTCTCCAGAGCAAGGCCTGCACTTTCAGAGAAGAGTTTGAGCACGTCCAGATCCAGATCGGTGACTTCCTTTTTGCTGAATTTGTTATCCACCATCACAACACCAAGAGTGTCCCACCGCCCAACGAGTGGAAAGACTAGGAATTCATCGTTTTCAAGAATACTTATGACATCTTCTACTTCGTACCTGATTTTTTCGAGGGTTTCTCTCGAAGTCCTCACTATGCTCTTTCTCAAAACCACCCTTTCGAATATCGGATGTTCTCTGTAGTAAAATCTCTTTCCCCTTATTTTTTCATTGAATTTCGTTTCAAACGAGAATGTGAGCGCCTCCTCCCTTAGAAACTGTACCAGATCTGTGTATCGCAAGGTTCTTTTTCTGAGGTATCTCTTGAGTTCTTCGTGTTCCTGGGGTGTGTCGCCACCCACCGCGGAAACGACCATCAGAGAGCCTGTACCTTCATCTTTTTTGAGAAGAACAGCACGGTCGAAATTGAATCCTCTCTCTGAAACAAGACTGAGCAAAATCACACGGTAAAGGTTGTTCGGATCATAAACAGATCTCATGGCCTGGCTGACGTAGTAAATTATTCTCATTTTCTTTATGTGTTCTTTCTGTATCTCTGAAACTTTCAGCTGTTCTTCGTACGACTTTTTCAATTTCTGGACTTCTTCTTTAAGCCTCCAGAGTTTTTCTGATACGTTTCCGATGAATTCTAAAAGTTTCGTACAGAGTACCTCTTCTTCTTCATCGAATGCGCCTTCGCGAACCACAACAAGATGCAGTTTGTTCTTCCACTCTCTCACACTCGCCCCTGGATGTTTCTTTTTTATCTCATCGATGGAGAGTTTCTCTCCCTTCGAAGAATAAGAAACATCGCCCTCTATCAGATAGACTTCTTCCGCATCCAGAAATTCTCTGACTTTTTTGAGGGAAAACCTGAGAGCTTCCTCTTTCGGATGAACGCACATTGAATCCACAAGAGAGAGTAGCAGCTCATAAACGGTGAGCCTTTTGTGAAGTCTGACGATTTCGAAAGACTCTTCATTATTTGCCACAACTGTGTACTTTCCAAATCTACAGGTGAAACCTTCCCGAGGGATTTCATCCCCGCTTTCCAGAATCCTTATTCCCTTTATCTGTTTCAGTCTCTCCGGAACCATCTGGTATCACTTCCTTCACCCAGTCTAAATGAGATCCTCTCCAAAAGATTCTTCCGCAGCTGGGACATCTGGAGAATTTCTCTGCGTTCAGAAAAACGTACAGAGGCACCTTTTCAATCACTTCCTCACGTGGAGTCGGCAAGAGTTCTCTGTTACAGTACGGGCACCTTGCACGTTCTGGTTTCAGTTTAAAATGTTCTACCACCATTTTCAAATCTTTTTCGTCTTTAATATAGAAGACTTCTTGTCCATATTTTTCGAAAAATTCTATAAGAGAAGGTCTTTTTGTGAGAAGAATTCTACCCTCTTTCCTGCATATCAGAAGGACTTTCCCGGGTTCTTCAGAGTAACAAACCATCACATCTAACCCGAGGGTTCTCAACTTTTTTGCAAGCGGTACCAGCGAGGCATCGACAGCGAAACGAACCTCACTCATAATCTATCCTCCACTATTTAATGATAAACTAAAAGTGGGAGGGAGAAATTATGAAGATAGAAAGACTCGATAAATACATCTGGAGAATTCCAAAAGAGGGAAATATGAAGGTTGACGCGATCGTATTCACGGACGCTGAGAGTGTGAACGATCCTCAGTTCAGAGAAGCGATGAAACAGCTCATGAACGTGGCCACGCTTCCCGGTATCGTGAAATACGCCCTCGCAATGCCGGACATACACTGGGGTTACGGCTTCCCAATAGGAGGAGTCGCCGCCTTCGATGTGAAAGAAGGAATCATCTCGCCAGGTGGTGTTGGTTTCGATATAAACTGTGGAGTACGCCTGATGAAGACAGATCTCACCTACGAAGATGTGAAAGATAGAATAAGACCTCTCGTCGAAGCTATATACGAATTCGTTCCCGCGGGTGTTGGTTCAACGGGAGACATCGTTCTCGGCAAGAAGGGGCTCAGGAAAGTTCTCGTTGAAGGTGCGGAGTGGGCTATCAAGTCAGGGTACGGTCTCGAGGAAGATTTAGAAAGAATCGAGGACGGTGGAAAAATACATCCAGCGGATCCCTCGTACGTATCAGAAGAAGCGTTCGAGAGAGGAAGTGACGAGCTCGGAACTCTCGGTGCGGGAAACCACTTCGTGGAGGTTCAAATGGTTCAGGAAATATACGACGAAGAACTCGCTGAATTTTTTGGGCTGGAGATCGGTACCATCACGGTGATGATCCACTCCGGAAGCAGAGGATTCGGACATCAGGTTGCAACCGACTACATAAGGCTCATGAGGGATAAACTGAAGGAACACAACAAAAATCTACCCGACAAACAGCTCATAAACGCTCCGTTCGAACATCCACTCGGACAGGCCTATTATTCTGCCATGAATTGCGCGGCAAACTATGCGTTCGCGAACAGGGAGATCCTCGGGCATCTCGTTAGAAGAGCTTTCTGGAAAGTGTTCGGGAGAGACACACGTGTTGATCTCATCTACGACGTTGCTCACAACATCGCAAAAGTGGAAGAGTACGAAGTTGACGGAAAAAGAAGAAAACTGGTCGTTCACAGAAAGGGTGCTACACGTTCTCTTGGTCCCGGAAGCGAAAAGGTTCCTTCGATCTACAGAGAAGTGGGACAGCCCGTCATCATACCGGGTGACATGGGGACTGCTTCCTATCTTCTGGTGGGGACAAAGAAAGCCGAAGAAAAGACCTTCGGTTCCACCGCACACGGAGCGGGGAGAGTCCTTGGAAGGTCCGCTGCCCTGAAAAGGCTGGATTACAGAGAAGTTCTCGATGAACTGGCAGAAAAGAATATTGTCGTCATGAGCAAGAGTAAAAAGACTCTGGTTGAAGAAGCTCCTGAGGTTTACAAAGACGTGGATAGAGTGGTGCAGATCGTTCATGAGATAGGTATTTCGAGAAGAGTGGCCAGGATGATTCCTCTTGGTGTTGTGAAGGGGTGATACCATCGTAGAAAAAATGTATGTTCGAGAAGTGAAAGACGGGAAAGTGGTGGTGACAAAAGCTAGAACGAGCGCTTGTGGGAGTTGCCCGGCAAAGAACATCTGTCTTTCCGACAACGAGATAAAACTCGAGATAGACTGGTGTGGAGAAGATTTGAAGCCCGGTGATGAGGTTATGGTAGACATACCCGAGTACGATCCTTTGAAGGTATCAACACTCGTTTATTTTCTTCCCCTTGTGATATTCGCGGTGACTGTGATAACTGGATACCTTTTTAGGCTGAAAGATTGGGTAACCTTCGTACTTGCGCTGGGAAGCGTTTTCGCCTATTATTCTCTGCTTCGTTTCAGAAGAAAAGACAGAAAACCTCCTAGAATTCTCAGGAAGGTTTCTTAGGAGGTGTTTATGTGACAGTAGAAGAGATCGCCAGAATCGTGGAAGGAGAGATCCTTTGTGGAGACAAAGATCTGAACATAGAAAGAGCCGTTGCCACAGATCTCATGAGTGATGTTCTCGCGTTTGCTGAGCCGAACGTTCTTCTGATCACAGGGCTTCACTCTCCACAGGCCGTGCGAACCGCCATGGTGGTGGGGATACCCGCTGTTCTCTTCGTCAGAAAAAAAGATATTCCTGAGACTATAGTCAATTTTGCGAAAGAATGCAACATCACCGTTCTTGCAACGAATCTTTCCATGTTCGAAACTTGTGGCAGACTTTACATGAACGGTTTGAAGCCCGTCAGGAGAGGGGTAGAATGAGCGTTTCCATCATAGACAGATTGCAGACCATCTTCCAGGATGTTAGAGTTTCCGAATTCATGAATCCGGATGTGATATATGTAACACCGGACAAGACGCTTCTTCACGTGAAAGAAATTATGAGGATAAAGAGGATTTCAGGCGTGCCCGTTGTGGATGACAAAAAACGGGTGGTGGGAATCGTCAGTCTGGAAGACATTATAAAGGCCCTCGAGGGAAGTTACATAAAAGACAGGGTTGAAAAGCGCATGACGAAGAACGTGGTGTGTTTGAAAGAAACAGACACCCTCCAGGACGCCGTCAAGACCTTTGAGAAATACGGTTACGGGAGATTTCCCGTTGTCGACGATGAGGGAAAACTTGTGGGGATCGTGACAAAGCACGACATCATCTATTTTCTTCTGGCAAAACTCGGCATCATGTACCTGCACGACAAAAGGATGGAAGAAGTCCTGGAAAAAGGAACTTCACTGATCACGGGAGAAGTCCTGGAAAAAGGAAAAGCGGATTTTGTTTTCCACATAGATTACTTCGATGTGAACATGATCGGAATAGGGGCTTCCAAATTGAAGAGGTTTCTCCTGGAGCGAGGAGTGGATGAAGAACTGGCAAGAAGAATCGCAATAGCTACTTATGAAGCGGAAGCAAACGTTGTCATCCACAGCGAATCCGATGGATACATATATTGCTTTATCGACAATGAGAAAATCACGGTGAGGGTAGAAGACAGAGGAAAAGGGATAGAAAATCTGGAACTCGCGATGAGAGAAGGTTATTCAACAGCTCCAGACCACATCAGAGAGCTCGGCTTTGGTGCAGGGATGGGGCTTCCAAACATGAAAAGGTACTCCGATAAGATGGTCATCATCTCGGAAGTGGGAAAGGGTGTAATCGTTGAGATGGTGTTCTTCAGGAGGGATAGAGGTGAGGATAGGGGAGATAGTGGAAAAACTGGGGCTTGAACATGTGTGCGGTGATCTGAACACGGAAGTGGAACACGGTTTCACCTGTGACCTTTTGAGTGAAGTGCTGGGGAAAGCCCAGCCTTCGACACTCTGGATCACGGTGCAGTCTCACGTCAACATAATAGCGGTTGCCACGGTTGTCGGAATAAAGGGAATCGTTCTCTGTGACGGTCATGAATACGAAAAGGACACTGTGAAGAAGGCAGAGGAGAACGGTGTGGTGCTCCTCAAATCTCAGGAGAACTCCTTCATGGTTTCCGGGAAGGTGTACGAGCTGGGGTTGAGATGAAGGCAGACTTACATGTGCACACGTGTCTGTCACCGTGCGCAGATTTGCTGATGATACCACCCGTTGTGGAGAGAGCATCGAGGGATATACAGATTCTCGGCATAGTTGATCACAACAGCGCAAAAAACGTCCCTGCTTTTCTGAAAATGAAGAAACTCGTTGTCCCTGGAATAGAGATACAGACAGTGGAAGATGTTCACGTGCTCGGTTTTTTTTCCGATGTTGAAAGCGCATTGAAAGTCACGAAGATCGTTTACGAACATCTTCCATCGGTGAAACACGATCATGAGAAAATGGGCTACCAGCTCTTTGTTGACGAAGAGGGAAATTACACTGGTTACGAAGACATTCCGCTCGGTTTTCCTTCAGATCTCACACTGTCTCAGGCTGTGGAGCTGATTCAATCCTATGGAGGGATGCCGGTTTACGCGCATGTTGAGAAGAGATTCGGTGTCTTGTATCAGCTCGGCTTCTTTCCAGATCTCGAGGTTCCTGTTGCTGAAGTGGTGAGTAGAGAAGGAAAAGAAAATGCCCGGAAGAAAAATCTCAGGGTGATAGTGACATCGGACGCCCATTTTCCCTCTGATGTAGGAAGAAGGTATATCGACGTATTTGGAGCGCCGCATTCGCCCGAGGAAGTGCTGAAAAAGATCCTCAGCGGTGAATACACACTGGGAGGTGTTCTGAATTGGTAAGGGTGAGATTCGCACCGAGCCCTACAGGTTTTCTCCACGTTGGAGGAGCTCGAACCGCTCTGTTCAACTTTCTTTTCGCGCGGAAAGAAAAAGGAAAGTTCATCCTCAGAATAGAAGACACCGATCTGGAGAGATCTGAGAGGGAGTACGAAGAGAAGCTCATGGAATCTCTCAGGTGGCTTGGTCTTCTGTGGGATGAAGGACCGGACGTGGGAGGAGACCACGGTCCGTACAGGCAGAGCGAGAGAGTAGAAATATACAGAGAATACGCTGAAAGGCTTGTAAAGGAGGGGAAGGCCTATTACGTTTACGCTTACCCTGAAGAGATAGAAGAGATGAGGGAGAAACTCCTTTCTGAAGGAAAAGCACCTCACTACTCTCAGGAGATGTTCGAAAAGTTTGATACTCCCGAGAGAAGAAGGGAATACGAAGAAAAGGGTTTGAGGCCGGCTGTGTTCTTCAAGATGCCTAGAAAAGACTACGTACTGAACGATGTGGTTAAAGGTGAGGTTGTGTTCAAGACAGGAGCAATTGGAGATTTTGTGATAATGAGAAGCAACGGTCTTCCCACCTACAATTTCGCCTGTGTGGTGGATGACATGCTCATGGAAATAACACACGTTATCCGTGGAGACGACCATCTCTCAAATACACTGAGACAGCTCGCTCTCTACGAAGCGTTTGAAAAGGCTCCCCCCGTTTTTGCGCACGTTTCCACCATACTGGGACCCGATGGAAAAAAACTGAGCAAGAGACATGGAGCCACTTCTGTGGAAGCGTTCAGAGACATGGGATATCTCCCGGAGGCGCTTGTCAACTATCTGGCACTTCTTGGATGGTCTCACCCAGAGGGTAAAGAACTCCTCACTCTCGAAGAATTGATTTCTTCGTTTTCTCTGGACAGGCTCAGCCCGAACCCTGCGATTTTCGACCCACAGAAGTTGAAATGGATGAACGGTTACTATTTGAGAAACATGCCGATTGAGAAGCTCGCAGAACTGGCAAAGCCGTTCTTTGAGAAAGCCGGGATAAAAATAATCGACGAGGAGTACTTTAAAAAGGTACTGGAAATCACAAAAGAGAGAGTAGAGGTGCTTTCAGAATTTCCTGAAGAGTCCCGCTTCTTCTTTGAAGATCCAGCACCTGTTGAAATACCGGAAGAAATGAAAGGAGTGTTTTCACAGCTCAAAGAAGAGCTCCAGAACGTTCGGTGGACCATGGAAGAAATCACACCTGTCTTCAAGAAAGTACTGAAACAACACGGTGTAAAGCCAAAAGAATTCTATATGACACTGAGAAGGGTCCTGACCGGTAGAGAAGAAGGTCCTGAACTCGTCAACATTATTCCTCTTCTTGGAAAGGAGATCTTTTTGAGAAGAATAGAAAGATCTCTGGGGGGATGAGAATGAACATCCAGAAACACGGAGAAGACTGGAAAGGTACGGTTGTGATCGTACACGGTCTCGGTGAACACTCCGGGAGGTACAGAAGACTTGTGAGAGAATTCGTTTCAGAGGGTGTTCGGGTGATCACCTTCGATCTACCGGGTCACGGCAAATCTCCCGGAAAAAGGGGGCACCTTCGTTTTGATGACGTTTTTAAAATATTGAACGAGATCACGAAGGACCTGGAAAGGTTCGTGCTCTTTGGTCACAGTCTCGGTGGATTGATAGCTATCAGATTCACTCAGATTTTTCAGCCAGAGAACCAGAAAGGTTTGGTGGTGTCGGCCCCCGCTATCCTGCTTCCAGATACCCATTCTCCGGTCCTTGAATTCATGGTGAGGTTTCTGTCCTTTTTTGTTCCATTCCTCACGATGAGCAACGGGATAAACCCGAGCGATCTTTCCAGGAACAGAGAAGCGGTGGAAGCGTACATAAGAGATCCCCTCGTTCACGACAGGATCTCTTTCAAGCTCGCTTCAGATATGCTCTCCCATATGAAAAAGGTTCTTAAAGACGCTGAAAGGATAAAGGTTCCAGTTCTCATTCTTCACGGAACCGATGACAGGGTGGTGTCTTTTGAGGGAAGCAAGAAGTTTTTCGAAGCGCTGAACACAGAGAAAAAACTGGTGAGCTTTCCTGGAGGATACCATGAACTTTTTGAAGATCCAGAGCACCAGAAAGAGTTTTTCAAAACGATAGTCGAGTGGAGTCTCGAAAAACTCGGAGGGAAATAAGTTGAAGGAGTTCAGGAAGATCTTAGAGGACAAAGCTTTTTTCTTCACGACACTGTACATATTGATTTCATTTCTCGTATTCAAAATTTTCCCGGATGTCTTTGCAGTGATTGTGTTGATGGTGTTCTTCACACTCCTTCTAGATCCGGTCATTCGTTTCCTGGAGAAGCTGAAATTTGGAAAGTACTTCTCCAGGATAGCAGCGCTTCTTCTCTTCTTTTTCGTGATGGTTTATTCGCTTTACATGATCATTCCTCCTGTTTTCAACGAGTTTGGGAGTTTCATCGAATTCATGACAAAAGTTTTTGAAAGCAAGATATGGAAAGACTACATAAAATCTCCTGAATTGATGCCGGTGTTCGATAAGATCATGAATTTTCTTGAACCAAAGCTCACAGATTTCCTGAACTATGTCTTTTCGCTCGTGACAACGAATTTTGTCTCTGTTACCACGATAATTGTTTTCACGCTTTTCGGACTCGGCTACACCCTGTTCTATATTCGCGAAATAGCCAGCTTCTTTGTCCTCATCTATCCAAAGAGTGCAAGAGCGGAAGCGAGAGAGTTTTTCCGTGGTGTGTACGCGAGTATGGGAAGGTACATAAGGGTCATCTTCATAAATGCTGTGATAATAGGACTCTCTTACTGGGTTGTTTTCGAAGCTTTCAACTTGAAGTACAGCGCCATCATAAGCCTCTGGGCTTTTGTGACCAACTTCATTCCAATCGTCGGAGTGGTCCTGGAATACATCCCTGTACTTCTTTTTTCTCTCACTCTCGGTGTGAAAGGTGTTCTTCTCATAGCACTCTTTGCGATCCTCATACATGCCGTTGCCTTCGTTGTCTTCATTCAGCTGATGAAAGGCCTCGAAAAGCTGAATCCCGTTTACATAATCTTGTCCATCCTGTTTTTTGGGAAACTCTTCGGATTGTTCGGATCTTTTGTGGGAGTGCCGCTCGCTCTGTTTTTCAAAGTCTTCTGGAGGAAATTTCTCAGGCCCCTTTTTGAGGCGGGGTGAGAGTTTTGAGAATTATCTTCATTCTTCTTCTACTGATACCTTCTCTTCTGACGATGGCGCTATCTCTTGAGGAGATAAAAGACCTCTCAAAAACGAATCTGGACAACGCCATAGATCTTTTTCTCGACTACATGAAAAAACACCCCTCTGATCCAGAATTAGAAAATGCTGGAGAGTTTCTCTTTGCCAAAAAAAAGCTCGTTGAAAAACACCCCTCCCTCTCTCGAGAAATCATCTCAGAAGACTTTCAAGCTCTCCTTGAAAAACTAAGAGACACAGAAGAAATGTTTTCCGAGGAAGAAGTTCCCCTGCTGGAAAAAATCTTTCCAGAGCTGAAAAGTTTTGCTGAGAAACTGCAAGACGTGGAGGAATTTCTCTCTTCACCATTTTTCTGGAAGCTCGGCATCAGTTTGAAATTAGAAAACCCCGAGAAGTTCGCCGAAGATCTTGTGAACAGGTTTCTTGAAGATCCTTTCGTGTTCTCATTCGAGGTGGTGGAAGCTCTCTCGAAGGTGGAAAATGCCGAAGAAATAGCCTACCATCTTGTGAGAAAAGCAAAGGAGATACCTCTGAAAGAGGAGAATTACTCCTATATTCTGAGACTTTTTGAAGTGGCACATCACTTGGGATACAGTGAAACAGACGAACTCGAAGAACAGATAAAGAAATACTTTTCCATCTCTGCAAAGGTGGACGCCTCTGGGAACGTGGAGGAGATCCTCGACGAGTACGAACAGCTCACCATTCCCAAAGAAAAGCTCAGAGAAAAACTGGCCGCTGTTTCGAAAAAGTCGGAGATGTCTGAAGAGAAAAAAGATAGATATTACCCGTTTCTCCCTGTTCTTCTTGCTCTCCCGTTTCTTTCTGCTCGATTCAGAGCGTCTTTTTACAGGAGAATCGGCATGAAAAAAAGAGCAGCTTCGATTTATTTGAAGCTGCTCCAGAAACAGCCGGAAAACGTGAAGCTTCGATTGAAGCTCGCCCGTCTTTACGAAGAAATCGGCATGCACGAAGAAGCGATGAAAGAGTACGAAATCATAAAGAAACTCTCTTAAGCCTGGACCCAGTAGTTCGGAGATTCTTTCGTTATGATGATGTCGTGTGGATGGCTTTCTTTCACTCCAGCTGGAGTGATTTTCACGAAGACTGCCTTTTCCTGGAGTTCTTTTATTGTTCTGGCACCGATGTATCCCATACCGGATCTGAGTCCGCCCACAAGCTGATGCACCACGTCTTTTACGGTTCCTTTGTACGGCACCATACCCTCTATTCCTTCGGGGACAAACTTGTTTTCCCCTTCCTGGCCGTATCTGTCCGCACTTCCAGATCTCATAGCGCCAAGGCTACCCATACCTCTGTAGGCCTTGTACTTTCTACCCTGATACAGTATCGTTTCTCCCGGTGCCTCTTCGGTACCGGCGAAGATACTTCCGACCATGACACTCTCGGCACCGGCTGCAAGTGCTTTCACAATGTCTCCAGAGTATCTGATTCCTCCGTCTGCTATGATGGGAACGTCGTACTTTCTTGCAACTTCAGAACATTCCATAACGGCCGTGAGCTGAGGAACGCCGACACCAGCTACCACTCTCGTTGTACAGATCGATCCGGGACCCACACCTACTTTCACAGCGTCCGCTCCCGCCTTTATGAGTGCCTCCGTTCCTTCCGGGGTCGCCACATTCCCGGCTACAACTGGTAGATCCGGGTAGTCCGCTTTTATCATCTCGAGGGTCTCTATCACTCTTCTGGAGTGACCGTGAGCGGTATCTATGACGATCACATCCACACCCGCTTTTACAAGCTTTTCCACCCTTTCCATGGTTTCAGGACTCGTTCCAACCGCTGCGCCCACGAGAAGCCTTCCCTTTTCGTCCCTCGCCGCGTTGGGATGTTCTATCACACTCATTATGTCCTTGATGGTGATCAATCCAACGAGCTTGTTGTCTTTTGAGACGAGGGGAAGTTTCTCTATTCTGTGCTGGTGGAGAATTTCTTTTGCTTTTTCAAGGGAGATGTCTGGAGGGGCAACGATGAGCTTTTCTCTTGGTGTCATCAGATCTTTTATCTTCTTTGAAAGGTTCTTTTCGAACCTGACATCTCTGTTTGTGAGCAGGCCAACAAGCCTTCCCTCTTCGTCCACAACGGGAAGTCCACCTATTTTGTACTCTGCCATGAGATCAATTGCTTCTTTCACCGTCATATCCGGGGTTACGGTGATAGGATCGTATATGATGCCGTTTTCGGTCTTCTTTACGATCGATACCTGGCGCGCCTGTTCATCGGGAGTGAGATTTTTGTGAATGATTCCAATGCCGCCTTCCCTTGCGAGAGCCTTTGCCAGAGCCGCTTCGGTCACTGTGTCCATGGCGGCACTCACAAGTGGTATATTTATTCGTATCTGTCTTGTGAGCCTGGTGTCTATTTTCACGTCTTTTGGAAGGACTTCGCTGTACTGTGGAACAAGCAGCACATCGTCAAAGGTCAGGGCTTCTTTCATCCAATCCCTCCTCAAACGATCATCTCGTGTTTTTCAATAATCTTCCCGGACTCAGGTCCTATTCCGAACACGCTCCAGTTACCCGCAATAAATCTCTCGTAGGCCCTTCTGTAGTCTTCTTTCGAAACGTTCTTTATTCTCTCGACCCTTTCCTCTATGGTCTCCAGAGAGTCATTAGAGAGATCATCGATCACGAAACTCATCATGCCGGCTGGATTGTCTGTGACCATATCGAGCTTTCCAAGGTATCTCATCTTTCCGTATTCGAAATTCTTCATGAAAAGAGATTCATTGGAGAGAACGTCTTTCATCTTTGAGAAGAACTCATCTATCTTTTCAGGAGAAAGAGCCGCGTACACGATGATGATTCCTGTTTCCTTCAGCGCGTAGATCTGGGAGAACACATCGTAAACGAAGCCCTCTTTCTCCCTTATTTCGTGGAACAGAATGGAGCTCATTCCACTTCCCAGTGCGGTGTTGAGAGCATAAAGCGGGTATATATCTTCACTGATTCTTCCACAAATGGGTCTTGCCATGGCAATGTGTACCTGCTCCAGGTCGTTCCTCACGATGTATCTGGGTTCCGTGTGTTCGAACGAAGGTGGAGGTGGAAGAGGATCTCCTGGCTTGTTCCTTTCTAATTCGCTCAATTCTTTTTCCAGAAGAGAAAGGTAGTCATCGTTTACTTTTCCAGCGAGGATGATTTTGGTATCCGGAAGATTGTAGTTTTTCCTGTGATACTCTCTGAGATCTTCCGACGAGATCTTCTCAATAGTTTCCTTCCTTCCAATGATGGGCCTTCCGTAGGGCCCGGGCCAGACAGTTTCCACCAGAGTATCGAAGAGTTTACTGGTTGGATCATCCTGGGACATCTTGTACTCTTCAAGAATGATCTTTCTCTCTATCTCGGTGTCTTCGGGAGAGAAAATGGGATAGAAAGTTATCTCTTTCAACACGTTCAGCGTTTTTCCGAAGTGAAACTCCGGAACTTTTGCATAATAAGCGGTGGCGAGTTTATCGGTGAAGGCATTGAGAGTTCCTCCAACCACTTCTACGGTGTACTTGAGAGAAAAGTGATCGTAGCTTTTTGTTCCCCTGAAAGCCATGTGTTCTATGAAATGGGAGATCCCCGCAAGTTCTTCTGGCTCGTGAGCGGATCCCTTTTTAATTAAAAAGGCGCAGGAGATCGTCCGCGCCTTGTCAAAAGGTATGGTGAAAATCTCAATTTCGTTTATTGTGTGTCTTTCCATGCTGAGTGTTTTCCCCCTCTGTGACACGTTTGAACTGCAGTCTTCCGAGGTCATCTATGTTGATCACCTGTACCTTTATGGTATCACCGACTTTCACCTTTTTCAAGAACTGCCTCATATCTTCTCCTACTTTGCTCTGATGGAGGAGGCCTATCTTACCCGGTCTCACCTCTATGAACAGCCCGTAAGGTTCTATCCTTGTGACCTTTCCTTCCAGAACTTCTCCCACTTCTATTTCTTTGGCTATTTCCCTTATGAGTTCGATGGCCTTGTCAACGTTTTCTTCAGAACTTCCAACGACCTTGACGAGGCCTGTTTCGTCGTCGATCTCCACCTTCACATCGAAGTCTTTTATGATCTTCTTTATCACTCTGCCTCCAGGTCCTATGACATCTGCCACTTTTTCTGGATCGACCTTGGTTACCTTTATGATCGGTGCATACTTGGACAGATGCGGTCTTGGAGCAGAGATGGTTTCATACATCCTGTCGAGAATGTACATTCTCGCTTCCCTTGCCTGCATGAGCGCTTTCATGAGGAGTTCATCTGAGACACCTGAGACCTTACAGTCCATCTGAAAGGCGGTGATTCCGTCTCTTGTTCCAGCCACTTTGAAGTCCATATCACCGTAGTGGTCTTCCATTCCAATGATGTCTGTGAGTATGATCTCGGCGTCTTCTTCGAGAATGAGCCCCATCGCTATTCCTGCAACGTGCTTCTTGATAGGAACTCCAGCATCCATCAGCGCCAGGGATCCTGAACACACCGTGGCCATTGAGGAAGAACCGTTGGACTCCAGGATCTCAGAAACCACTCTTATGGTGTAGGGGAACTCTTCTTCGGGTGGAAGCATGTTCTTCAGAGCTCTTTCTGCCAGATGTCCATGCCCGATTTCCCTTCTGCTGGGACCTCTGAGCGGCTTCACCTCTCCTGTACAGAACGGAGGAAAGTTGTAGTGCAGCATGAACCTCTTAACGCCTTCTTCGAGGAGTGTGTCTATGATCTGAACGTCCATGGGAGCGCCAAGAGTAACGATACCGAGACTCTGTGTTTCCCCTCTGGTGAAAAGAGCAGAGCCATGTGTTCTCGGGAACAATCCAACCTCGCAGGAGATGGGTCTGATCTCGGTCGGTTTTCTCCCGTCCGCTCTGATACCCTTCTCCACTATCAATCTCCTCATTGTTTTTTTGACGGCATCTTCATAGAGTTCCGAGACAAAGGGTTTGATTCCTTCCAAATCGGTTACGGACAATTTTTCTGCAATCTGATTCAGAAGCTGTTCTTCGTACTCTTTGAGAGCCACTTCTCTTTCCTTCTTCACCTTTACGAGGATTCTTCTTTCCAGTTCTTCTTTGTTTAGAAGATCTTTGAAAGCCTCAACGAGGCCTTCAGGTGGTGTGGGCTCGACAACGGGGATTTTCTCCACGTTGAACTCTGAGAGAATCTCTTCCTGGAAATCGACTAGTTCTTTTATGACGGAGTGGGCGAATCTCAAGGCCTTCACCATATCTTCTTCTGTTACTTCTTTTGCTTCACCTTCGACCATGGTGACAGCGTCTTTTGTTCCAGCAACGGTGATATCCATCAGACCCTTTTCTATGTCTTCCTCACTGGGTAAGGCTATGAACTGTCCGTCTCTGTAACCAACCCTAATACCCGCCACTATACCTTCAAACGGTATCTTTGAAACGTTCAATGCGAGGGACGCGGCAAAGATTCCCACAACGTCCGGTGGAACGTTCGGATCCACCGAAAGCACGGTCACGATAACCTGAACCTCGTTTCTGAGCTTTTTCGGGAAAAGAGGCCTTATTGGCCTGTCGATGAGACGGGCTGAGAGAATGGCAGATTCACTGGGCTTCCCCTCTCTTTTGATAAAACCACCGGGAATCTTTCCCGCAGCGTAGAACCTTTCCTGGAACTCAACGGTGAGAGGTACAAAGTCGATTCCTTCCACTGCTTTGTCTGAAATGTTTGCGGTTGCCAGAACAACTGTGTCACCAAACCTCACCAGGGCTGAACCACTCGATTGTTTCGCTACTTTTCCGTACTGAACTACGAGTTCTCTTCCAAGGATGTTACGTCGCCATTCCTTCATATTCCTATCACCTCTACCCAATCAATTTAAATCAGGAAGCGGGCAACAAGCCCGCTTCCCCCTCCTGAAAATTTTATTTCCTGATACCTAACTTGGCAATGAGTTCTCGGTAGACTTCTGGTTTCTTGTGTCTCAGGTACTTCAACATTTTTCTTCTTCTTCCGATCATCTTCATGAGTCCTCTTCTGGAGTGGAAATCCTTTGGATGCTTTCTCAGGTGCTCTGTCAAATGTTTGATCCTCGCAGTGAGAAGAGCGATCTGCACCTCAACGGATCCTGTGTCGTTCTCGTGGATTTGGAATTCCTTGATGATTTCGTTTTTCTTTTCAGGGTCGAGAGACACCACCGAACACCTCCATTTTATCAGTCTCCGCCAGCCCAGGTTCTTCCCCAGACTGGGGTCAAGGATGATTATACCACAAAAACATACCCCGGCATGTGCCGGGTTGTGGAGCGGGCGACGGGATTCGAACCCGCGACCCCCAGCTTGGGAAGCTGGTGCTCTACCAGCTGAGCTACACCCGCTCGTCTGTTTTTAATTTTATCATATACCACAGAGAACTTGCAAGATACCCTCCCCTTGACAGGCAACAAAAGAAATGCTATATTATAAAAACGGAATTAGACGGTGCGGGGTGGAGCAGTCTGGCAGCTCGTTGGGCTCATAACCCAAAGGTCGTGGGTTCAAATCCCACCCCCGCTACCAGATCGATATGAACAGCCCGGCCGTTTTGGCCGGGTTATTTTGTTTTTATGGGTTCTTGCCTTAAGTGTTCGTGGATAGAAAAGGATATGACTGTATCCAGTGAAAGAAAACGAAGGCATGAGAACGGGGTAAACCAGAAAAGGTTCGTATCCATTCAAGGGAAGACTCCTTTTTCCCAGTGTTCTACTTTTCCCTCGATGATCAGAAACACAGGACTGGCGTGGATATCCTTTTCGCTTTTCAATGTTTCATATCGCTCTGGATCTCTTTTCTGAAGTTTCTTGAGGAGGTGGTGAAACTCATATTCAAGTTGGCCCTTCGTGACCGGGATCTTTTCCTTGAGTTCCACTACCTCTATCTTCCTGATGTCAAAGCGGTAGCCCCTCCTTTCCGCTTCCCTCCATACCTCAAAGAGGTAGGCGTTTATGGCCTTTAACGGCTCTGAATGGTTTTTAAAACGTTCAAGCTGCGGGTGGTTTCTGTACCCCCTGGTCTTTCCTTCGAGCACTTTTTTAGCCAGTAAACTTTCCCTCCAGAGTGCCACGAGCCCTTTGGCGTCAAGGTATTTTGGGTGGAGCGACCAGAGACGCAGGTTCTCACCTCCACAGGTATGGTACTATGCTATAGCCCGTCCAGAAGAGCGGGCCGAGGTTCAGAAGAAAGTGTGGTATGAACGTGAAAACCATGTTTCCGGACTGACGCCATACCACTATGTGGATGAACCCTGAAATGGTCGTCATCAGCACAAACGCCACCCCAAAGAATCCCTCGGGACTTGCTACATGGAGGAACTTTGTCCAGAACATCGTGTGTATTAGCCCCACGAAGGCGGCGAAGAACACCAGGCCTGCAAGGCGATATCTGAGCCTGGGTTTTTCAGGGTACAGGTCCCATGAATCAAACAGGTAGAGCCAGAGTATCTGTTCGGTCGAAGCATTCACCGGAGCCCACAAAAGTGCCGTAAGGAGAACACCAAACCGGTCAACTTCCTCAACTCTAATCCGTGCCTGGTAGGCAAAGAATAGGGCCGTGAGTATTACAAGGACGTTCACATAGAACCACTTGGGAGGCTTTTTCGGGAAGGGTGTTCCATAGCCTACAACGCCTCTTCTCAGCTTCACAAGGCCCCAGGCGAGGGAGTAGTAGATAAGCATGGGAATGAGGACCCCGCTCAGATCATAGAGCCATCCCGCCACAGCAGGGAGAGAGAAGGCTATTACAGCTGAAAGCAGGAGGTCAAGGTGCTTTGGTCTCCATGAAGTCGGGTCATAGGTTTTCACTCCGGACATCTCACTGACCTCCACCAAACAGGAAATCAATCAGTTTCTTTTCCTTATAAAGCCTTTTGCGAAACTCCATTATGGGCAGGTCACCCTGGACGAGGACATCTTTCCTTATGTCCCTCTCCTGGGTCTCCACAACTCTCCTATCCTGGTGGAGGATTATCCTGTTTAAGGGCATGCTTAAACGGGCTATGATGGAATCAACGGGTTTCAATCCCGTCATTTTCACGTAAAAGCGGAGGTATATCATGGTTTTCTGCCTGTCCACGGGAACAAAAAAGGCTACCACTCTCGTACCTTCACTTATGTGGTTCTGCCAGAGGTTGGGAAATATGAACTCAAGGTAAACCCTCGACTCCTCCCCGCTGAGTTCCTCGGGTCTTTTGACCCTCTGCCCCCTATCGACCTCGTTGAACACGTAAAAAATGAAACTGTCTTCGTCTATCCACTTGACGACGGGGCCGTGGACCAGGGTCCTGTTTCCCCGGCCTATGGTGGTTCTGTGGACGAAAGGTAGGTGCATGACGTCGAGCTGGTTCTCAACCGCCCTCGGGAACGGGACGTTCCAGAGCTCCCTGAACTCCGCATAAGCGAAGTCCTCATCTATATCATCGAAGAACTTTGGCTCCTTCTCTGGCTCTCCTTCTCCGAACCAGAGCCATATTATGTTATTTTTTTCGTAAACCGGGTATGAATTAACCCTAAATCTATCAGGAACTTTGTAGTTCTTCCCGAGGGCCGGTATAAGCCTCACCCTGCCGTTACCGTCGTACTCAAACCCGTGAAAGGGGCACTGGATTCTATCGTTTATAACCTTCCCCGCTGAGAGCCTAGCCCTCCGGTGCACGCAGAAGTCTTCCAGGGCGTAGACTTTTCCCAAGCTGTCCCTCCAGAACACCAGGTCTCTCCCGAGTCGCCTAACTCCAACGGGTTTTCTCCTCACCTCATTCGATGAAAGAACTGCAAACCACATTGAAGACACTTCTTGCGGCGCCCCCCATCGTCCGTTGTTTGTTTTTTCTTAATGATACCATAGTTTTGGAATTGGAAAAAACGAGAGTGATCTCAGAACGGTCGAATGAGGAGGTGATTGTGGTGATCAGAAAAACTGTGAAGGGTACAGACGGCAGAGAGTACACTTTTGTGGCAAAAGAAGGAACGTTTGAAAAGCTTACAGGGCTTGGTACGACCATCAGAGGGCACATACCTGGAACGGACTCTCCTTTCTACGGCATTTTAGAAGACGGAGAAGAAGGCCTCAGAGCCTGGATTATGACGTTTCGTGTTGTAAACCGTGTTCCCATCGACAGTGAGACAGAAGAAGAACTTGTTCGTCTCTTTTTACCACTAGTGGAACGAAGAAGAATAGACCGTTCTATCCTGCTGTACGTTGAATGAATAGGGAAGCCCGGTCGAAATGGCCGGGCTTTTTGTTTTTTATGGGTCCTCACCAAATTGTTCCAGAGTTGAAACACAAAGAAACGGACTATAACTAGTGGAAGGAGGTGAGGTCATAATAGCCAGGGTGTATCAGAAAAGGCAAAGCTCATATCCTGTACTGGTGAAATATTATTTTTTTGTTGAGGCAGAAGGGAAAAGAAGCTTTTAAAGAATTCTTTGCTTTAAGGTTTGAAGTGAGAAGATTTTGCATATCAGGGGCTTTGTGATACAATACCACCAATTAAATAGTAAATGAGGTTTTCAGAAAGCCTGGAGAAATCGACAGAGTTCACTTAAATGGTGTAAGGGGGGTGTTTTTATGAGCAAGATGTTTATCACTGTGTTCTTTGGTATAATGCTTGTTACTGTTTCTTTAATTTGCATAGCTGAAACTGCGCCAGAAATTATTTGGCAGAAAATTCTTGGTGGATCCAGTGATGATTATGCTTTTTCAATTCAACAAACACCCGATGGTGGGTATATAGTGGCTGGATATACCGAGTCAAACGATGGAGATGTCAAAGGGAATCATGAAAACGGTGACTTTTGGATAGTAAAGCTTGATAAAGATGGAAACATAGAATGGCAGAAAACTCTCGGTGGATCCAATTGGGATTGGGCTTTTTCAGTTCAACAAACACCCGATGGTGGGTATATAGTAGCTGGATTTACCTGGTCTAATGATGGAGATGTTAGTGGAAATCATGGCTCGCTTGACGCTTGGATAGTAAAGCTTGACAAAGATGGAAACATAGAATGGCAGAAAACCCTTGGCGGATCCGGAAATGACTGGGCCACTTCAGTTCAACAAACAACCGATGGAGGTTACATAGTGGCTGGAGGAACCTATTCAACCGATGGGGTTATCCGAGGAAATCATGGATCACTCGATGCTTGGGTAGTAAAGCTTGACGGCAATGGGAACATGCAGTGGCAAAAAGCACTGGGCGGATCTGGTTCGGATAGTGCTTGGTCAGTTCAGCAGACAACAGATGGAGGATACATAGTGGCTGGATTTACCAAATCAAACGATGGAGATGTGACTGGAAATCATGGAAGCGCTGATTTTTGGGTTGTGAAGCTTGGTTGGCAGTGAGGTGAGCCTTTGTGGCTTACCTTTGAATCAAAGAAGTTTGGTGGGAGATGATACTGAAAGAGTGACGAGATATTATTCAGTTCCTACACGCATTTACTTTGTCAAACAAGATAAAGCAAAATCACTCACAACCAAAGAAAAGGAGTAGTAATGCTCCTTTTCGTTATTTTATTATTAGGAGTGTTTGGTATCACGGTCCTTTGATTACACTCATTGATGCTGGTAAACAGATCTTCTTGATATTTCAACCGCTCACCCCTCAAACCTCTGAAGAGAAATCAGCACGCCTCCTGCGATGAGCGCCATGGAAGTGGTTATGAAGATGTGCGCCGTTGCAACGTAACTGGAGAGAAATCCAAAGAAACCATAGGAAACGGGCAGTAGCGAGAAAGATACGGCTGAGATCAGGGAAAAGATCTTTCCCCTCATTTCCTCCGGTATTGCCAGTTGAAGCAGTGTGATAACGTTTATGTTGAAAAGGGTTTGAAAGATTCCAATGAGGAAATACATGGCAAACATAAGCCAATGGTTACCCGTCATGGCAAACACGAAAACAGCCAGCCCGTACCCCACCAGATTCAAACCCAGGGTTTTCACGCTGGCTCTTGTTCTTATCGTTGCCATCAGAAATGTGACTATCAGTCCCCCAAACGACAGCATACTCATCAACGTTCCATAGACCCACTCGCTCTTTCCCAGTTTCGAGACGTGTTCAGGTAGCAGAACGTGCATTGAACCTGTGAAGAAGTTCATGATGGCAATGACCAGTATCGTCACCAGGATGAACCTCACCGATCTTATGTACAAAAGAGCAGATTTTATGTCCTGCCACATATTTCTTTCCTTCGACACTTTCTTCAGATGCTTTTCTTCAACCTTTATGAACATCTCAAAGATTCCTGAAATCAAAAAGGACAGAGAATTTATGAGAATCACTCCTGCAAGTCCCACTACCTTCAGAAGGAGGCTTCCAAGGGCAGGTCCAAGTATTTTTGAGAGGTTCTTCAGCAACCTGTAGAGTGAATTCGCCCTGACCAGGTTTTCTTTTCTGACCAGATCGGGAAGCAGGGAATCAACTGCTGGATTGAAGAAAGAATCGAACACGGAGACAAGAACGGTGACGATCAGAAGAAGCGCCATCGTTAACTCTGAGAAATATTCCATGAGAAACAGATACATGAACAGAACTCCCCTGAGAATATCCATCACAACCATCATGTTTCTTCTGCTGTGCCTGTCCACCACCGTTCCAGCGAAGGGACTCACTATTATGGCGGGAAGAAAAGAGGATATCATGAAGAGGCCCACGTATTCGCTCGAGCCGGTTTTCGAGTAGAGCCACCATGCCAGTGCAACTTGATAGATCCTGGTGCCGATCAGCGAAACGAACGAACCGGAGGCGAAAAGAAGGAGGTTTCTGTTCAACTCCTTTCACCTCCTCTACACGTTCTTCAGTCTGAAGGTGTAGGTGCTGACACTGAGATTGAAGTCTTCAAACCAGTATACGTAGAGACAGTAGGTCTTGTTGATTCTCTGATCTGTCCTTTTCAGGGCCACCTCGACTTCGAACTTTTCCTCCCCACCAGGCTCAAGCGTGAAGACCTGAAAATCTCTGCTCAAATAAATGTTTTCCATTTCACTTCTGTTCTCACACCACAGGTTGAAACACACCAGGTTGTTCGTGGTGTGGGCATTTTCATTCCAGACTTTCACGTAGAAGATCTTTCTGTCGGGTTGCTCGTGAACAAGGACTATCTCAGGATACTTCGGGGGATGAACGCTCTCGGTGTCGAAAACGTTGTGACAGTTGCTGCAAAATCCAGAGTATCTTTTCATGGGTACGAGAGTGTTTTCGCTCTCTTTTATTGACAGGTAATTACCACAGTACGGACACCTGATGGTTTTGTGAAGGTCTTCTTCTGCACATCTGACCGTCATGTTTTCGCCGTACACCTCTATGAAAAACTTCGGATTCTGTGAAAGAAGATGATCGGCCAGAAGGTTGTAGATTCTCTCCTCCACTGCTGACAGATTCTTACTCAATCTGTGCAAATCGAAGTTTTTCAGGTTTCTGTTTGCTTCGTCCAGAACCTCCGTTTGCTCGTTTATCTTCGAGAAGTAATCGTGAACCTGATTCTGAATCTTCTTGTGCCTGAATCCCAGAAGTTCCAGTTTTCTCATGTTGAAATATCTTTTTGAATACACATCTTCTCTTAGCCTTTTCCCCACTCCGAAAACAATTCTCAACGGCCCATTCACTTCTTCCCATGAATACAAAAAGAGTTTGATACTGTTTTTGAGCGGATAGGGTATCACCGAGTAGAACACGTCCTTCCTTATCTCGTCGCTGGAAAACACATAGAACTGCCTTTTCAATACTTCATTGAGAATATCCTCTCCTGCATGAATCTCTAAAAGCCTCATCCCAGCAATTCTGTCGATTTCTAAAACGATCTCGCTTTTCCCCATTCTCAGCCTGTCCACTTCCAGTTTTTCTGGAATGGTCACCTTTGCGTTTGGAAAGCCGTAGAGTATGTACGGAAGGTAGTCCGAGCAGTGGTTGTAGGAGTTCGTGTTCAGAATGTAGAGCACTTCTCCTGCCTCGAATCCGTGAGAGATGAGATGATGGAAAAGAAGAGCCTCACTGTTATAGCCTTGTTTTGGCCTGTAAGAGCTGATGAGGACCTTTGCGTTCTTCAAAAAGTTCATTCCAACGTTTATGTACTCTCCCTTCTCTGAGGTGGAAATGAGAGTGCTTGAGCACGAGTCCATGAAGATACACTCAGCCTGAACATCCTGAGCATAAACCCTCTCATATTCGCAGTTCTGACAGTCCGGGAAGTATCTGTAAATCTCTTCCAGAGGGATGTCTCTGTTGATTCCGCAGATCTTTCCGTCACTCAGATGCAGATGCCTTCTGTTTCCATCTATCACCATGCTCAAACAGAGCTTTTTGTGCTTCACTCTGTCGAAGTTGTCCACCGTGCTTTCGTACCGCGTGAAAACTTCCGCGTTGAGTCTGTGTTTTATACTTTTGTTTTCCTTCCTCAAGATTATAAGATACTGCTGGGGATCAAGTGAGATCTGTTCCTGGTAATTTGCGAGTTTTTCTCTCAGCAGATCGATGGAGAGGGCAGATATGACTCCAAAGTAAATGCCCCTGTCTCTGGAGTATTCATACGCCTGCCTCAGGAAATTTTCCGTCAGCAGTTTTGGATTGCACACGATTATGAAGTCATTTTCTATCTCTTCTTTCCCGTTGAAGTTATCGGGGGACATTTCATGGATTCTGAATTCATCGAGAAAATCAGCCAGTATCCTGGCTGAAAGACCATATTCATCCCCTCTGAAGGCCACAATCTCAAGCATTCGACATTCCCCCCTGATAGTTGGTCGTCGATATATCAATACATCGATTAAAGCATTGAGAACAATTTAACTTACATTCCTCATCTGTTGATATAAAGTTCAAAGCCTTAAAATATTCTTTTAATAGATAATCTTCTGATATTAAAGTTTTCTGGATCTTCCAAGGACAGTATTTATCAATATATTCCTCAAAGTACCAAGCTGCATTTATACCAAACTCATTCAGGAGATTCTCAAGATCACTGACAGTATTGAAGCGTTTGCTATGCAAATAGTGTAGCAAGAAAGCTATTTCTAATCCTCCCCTTGAAATCATTGGTTGGAGTAAAGAAATTGGATGAAACACCGTTGTTTCAAATTTTACAAGCGACTCATTTTCATTTTCATCTTTTTGTCTTTTTTCCACTTTTTCGTCAACAACATCATTTGATATAACCACAGGAAATCCTTCTTTTTTAACTTTCTCTACAATGTAAAGAAATCTGTCCTCAATATTCTTAAGCGACGGAAGTTTCACATACTGGAAAGGAGTGAAAGGTTTAGGATATAAAGGATTTATACCTATTTCCAAGCGCCCATCAGTATTCTTTAGTTTGTTCATTTGATGCCGAACCTTCATTATAAGATCTGCTATCTTATCTAAATCCTCAAATGTCTCGCCAGGTATGGCTAAGATAAAGTAAAGACCGAAATCTGGTATGCCATAGAGGGAAGAGATCCTAACCACTTCCAATATTTCCTCATCCTTTATTTCGTGTTTACCTATTACTTTGCGTAATCTTCCGCTCGTTTCTGGTGCTACAGTTATCTTTCTTTGGCCGGAAATTGCAGCAATCTCTATTATCCGCTTCGACAATTTTTCTAATCTCTGAGAACCGATCCTCACTCTCCCTCCTTTTTTAATGATGTATTCAAGATAATGCTCTACAATCCTAGTTTCTAGTCCTTCATAGAAGAGTTTAATTATTTCCACATTGCACTGATCAATTGCTAGATCAACTATTTTCTTGAATGTTTCCCATCTTAAAGTTCTAGGTGGTTTTAACCTATGCCCCATATAACAAAATCTGCATCTTTGGGTACATCCTCGTCTCACTTCTATAGAAAAAACTCTTTCCTCATAAACGGTATTTTTAGTAACGAATATACTATGTGCTGGATGTTCGTTTATATCAACAGGACTGGTTTGTTTCACCATACCCGTTTGGAAAAAACCGTGAATACAAGGCACGTAAATCCCTTCTATTTGAGAGACAGCCTGCAGGAATTTCATACGCTTTCTTTTTACATTTCGATAAACTTTGTATGAATCTATGATTTTATGAATAGCCTCTTCTGCCTCTCCTAAGACTATGACATCACAAACTAGAGATAACGGCAGTGGATTATAATTAGCTACAGGTCCTCCACCTATTATAATGGGATCGTTCTCTTCTCTGAGAAGATTGATCAATGGTATAGAACCTGCTTTCAATATTTTGAAAGCATTTAACACGATTCCTTCGTATTGAAAACTAATACCTATGAAATCACTATCTTTTAGTTTGAAACCGTATTCGAAAGAGAAAGGCTGATCTTCGTCTGTGTAATACCTATCAACAGCAACATCATCTCTAAGATACAGCTCTTTATACAGGGTCTGGATTCCTAGATTCGGCAAACCGTACTTGTATATGTCAGGAAAAGCCAGAATGAAGATGATTTCATTGCCTTTTAAATTTTTGGAAGGAAGTATTCTTTCTTCTTCCTTGATCTTATAAAGAAGAGAAGTTCTCATGTTTCATCCCCCAAAATGAACCATTTCTTGCCCTTTGTACAAATTTTCATCCTTTACCTCTCACTTGAGCCATCGGTCTTTTTCGCTTCTCCTAAAAAGTATATTAAAAGATATTATATACACTCTCTCAAAAAGTTTGCATTTCGTTCCCTGCGTCTGTCTTGCCATCAGAATCAAAATCCTCCTCAACAACTCAGGAACTTTCCCACATCTGCACGGTGCCAATATTTCTCACCCCCCGCACAGATGCTAAAACACCCTATATGGTTTTCAAGTTTTAAAGAAAATTCTTCAATGATTTGAAAAGAACTTACAGGGCTGTTTTTTAGATCGCAAAATTTCTGTGAACTTAAATAAAAATGATTTTTTACGTACAGCAGAACAAGGGTTAAAAACTCTGATTTCCAGCAGTTGAACCTTTGAAAGTAACCTCACAAGTAGCTGCACTTTTGGGTGCAACCTGAACCTGTTCCGTAATCTCACTTTTCCAGGAATGCGTTTCGTTATCTGTCTTCACTTTGTCAGCGAAAATGATTGTAGACAGGAGAACGAGTATCAAAAAGATTATCATCAAAACCCTTCGCATTCTGATCACCTGTCATCACTTTATCAAACCTTATATGGTTTTCAAGTTTTGGCTGTTCCAAAATCCTCTTTAAAAGCACATTTTCAGCACCAGATTTCATGGGCTTTGAAACAATTTGGTTTTTTGAGGTATAACTATAACAGAGGGAGTAAAGATGAAAAGTATAGAAGGCCTGAAAGAGACATTCAAGTACGGTGCTTTTTCTCTTCCAGCAGTGAATTACATGCTACTCGAAGAAAACCTTCCAAAAGAGTGCAGAGAGGTTCTCTGTATACTGAAACTCGCTTGGAAAGGAAACTTCAAAGAAGCGATTCAGAAAACAGATAAAATTTTGAAAAGCTGCAAATCCGAAGCAGCGAAATATTTTCTTTTGGCGAACAAACTGGCATTTTTAAAATATACAGGCAAAGTAGATATGAATCTGTACAGGTACCTGAAAAGAAACCTTCCCAAGATGTCAAAATCAATAAGAGATACTGTGATCGTTACTTTAATAAACTTTGAAGCAAGCGGAATAAAGCCACTACGGAAGGTGAGGGTGTGGAAAAACGATTACAGAAAATCCACACTTTCCTTTTTATATCTTTCCCTGGCAAGAAGGGAAGCAGATTCTGGAAGACTCTCTGAGGCGGTACACGATTACATACAGGCTTACAAACTGTCCAGAGAAATTCCCCATCCAACCTGTATGGTTTCCTCTTTGAACGATCTGGCATGGGACATTAAGGAAAAACACCCAAAACTCGCCTACGATCTTTCTAAAGGAGCCGTTTTCTGGCTAGGATACTACAGAGAGGAACCAGGAAATCTCTTTGGAGCCCTGGATACTCTGTTTGTTGTGGAAAAAGACATGGATTCACCGTCTATCCACAGCACTGCACATATCATCGTTTCGCTTCCCGTACCAGAAGATTATCTGTCTCTACTCAAAAAAGCGAAGAAATTTGTGTTGGACTACACAAGATCAACTTATCCGAACACAAGTCAGTTGAGAAGATATGTTGAAAAGGTCGCTTGGAAAGGAAAAACTCTCAGCTCCAAAGGTATCTCAGATATATTGAAAGGGAAAACAAAAATGATTCGTGCAGATACGATAAGAAAACTGTTGACATCTGGTGTTGATACAGGGGCACCTTTTCCTGTCTGGAACGAGTGGATAAAAATGGAGATTGAGCTAAAATTCAAGGAATCGCCAGAAAAGCTTAAAGAGTTTCCCTTTCATCAGAGACAAATCCTTTTTCTTACCTCTTACATGGCTCTTCTTGATAGAAAATTCCTTTCAAGGAAAGAAAGACTCAAAAAGGTATACACACTCCTTGAAGATATTGAGTTGTTCGCTGACTTCATGGCAAAAGATCACCGGACCATGGAATTTGTTGTTTCAATGGTGAAGGCTCATCCTTTCATTGAAGGAAGAAAAGAAGCGGTGAAGAAGGCCCTTGGAAAGATGAAAAGAAAGAGACTGGAAAGATTCACTTTGAAATACATCGAGATGAAAGAATCTGACAGAAAGCTTCTTGACAGATTTCTGAGGAACTACGGAAGGTACGATGGAGTGAGGTTTGGGATCAGATTGAAAGGTCCAGAAGCGGTGAGAGGGTTTGCGAGGAAGTACTCTCTCAAGGTTCAGCCCCTGTTTGCTGCCTTCTGGTGTGAAGAGGATGGAAGAGTGAGAAGGAGACTGGAAAGAATCTTGAGGCATATGGTCCTGTATAATTTAATCGAAATTGCCATATTATTTGTCATGGTGGAAAAATGAGAGGTGAAAAACATGCGTAAAATTTTCACAGCTATCATTGAATACGATCCTGAAACAAAGCAATATGTTGGAATGGTTCCAGATGTTCCAGGTGTGCATACTGTAGGTAGTTCCTTAGAAGAAGTGAGAAGGAATTTAAAAGAGGTGCTTGAGCTCGTATTGGAGGAAGCAGGAGATGAAATAAATCACCAGGAATTCGTGGCTCTTGAGATGATAGAGGTGGAAACTTGAGTCGTCTTCCAATAGTTGATCCAAAAACTATGGAGAAGGTTTTACTGAAACTTGGATTTCAACGTGTTCGCCAAAAAGGAAGTCATGTGTTCTACAGGCACAGCAATGGAAAGTATACGACCATCCCATTTCATGCAAGAGACTTGCCCAAGTCACTTAATAAGAAAAATCATCCGTGAAGCGGGTATATCAGTGGAAGAATTCAAGAAAATACTCGAAAATCTATATCAGTACTTTCCCCACACAAACATTTCTACTGTTCTTATACCTCCAATTGACTCCTTACAATCTCCCTGTAAAGGGGAGATTTTTCCATGAGTTCTTCGTGTGTTCCTTCGGCTTCCACTCTTCCATTATTCAGTACGATGATCTTCTTTGCTTTTCTTATTGTGGAAAGCCTATGGGAGATTATGATCACGGTGTTGATTTCCTTCAGAATTTTTTCAAAGATTTTCTCCTCTGTCTCGCTGTCCACACCAGAGGTGGCTTCGTCCAGGATGAGAACCTGTGGTTTCCTGATCAAAGCCCTTGCAAGGACGATCCTCTGCCTTTGACCGTCCGAGAGTTTTGTTCCTCTTTCACCAACAACGGTGTGTATCCCGTTTTCCAGTTTCTCGACGAAATCGCACTCACACATCCTGAGAATACGTTCCAGCTCATCCTCCGGGAAGTCCTCAAAAAGCGTGATGTTGTTTTTGATGGTAGTATCGAACAAGATGTCGTTCGATCGAACAAGGATGATTTTCTTTCTGAGTGAAGAAAGTGAATACTGCTCGATAGGGATGTCGTTGATGAGGATCTGACCTTTTGTGGGTGTGAGAAAGCGGTTGAAGAGTGACACAAGTGTGCTCTTTCCCTCCCCAGAACTCGCCACTATGGCCACCCTGTCGCCTGCGTCTATCTTTATGTTTAAATCAGTGAGTATCTCCCCGCCATCTGGATATCCAAAGGAAACATTTTGCAAACTCATCTGTTTGAAGTCTCCGAGCTCTTTTCCACCACCTTTCTCAGCGCTGAGTTCCATAACCTCTGAAATTCGTTCTTTATACGTCCTTGATCTCATAATGTCTAGAACAGAACTGTAAACGTTGCTTATTGATGAATAAAAACCGCTGATGAAGTAGAAAAACGATATCGCACTTCCGATTGTTATTTCCTTTTTCGCGATGAGAAAAGACGATAGAGCAACAACGAGTATCGGGAGCAATCCGTTTAAAAACGGATAGAGACTCTCCGTTTTCGCCACCACATTGAAGAGCGTATTCGACGTGTTCAACCACAGGTTAGTTAATTTTCCGAATTCTTTGTAGAAAAATCTCTTCGATTCGAATGCCTTGATAACCGCCGCCCCACTCAACGTCTCGTTTATAAACTTGACACATTTCTCAAAACTCGAGCGTTCTTTTTCCTGATGTTCCATTATTCTCCGTCTGGGACTCGATAGTGGAAAACTGTAGAGAGGAGACAGAAGCAGGGCAATGAGAAGAATCCTGGGACTGAGCTGGTAGAACACGAAAACGAGCAGTCCTACTTTGAACGATGTTGCCACAAGGTCTGGAATTGTAGAGGAGTACAGACTGATTATATACCACCCATCATCGAACATGCGGGTTATTATCTCTCCTGTGTTTTGCTTTTTCAGTTCAAGCATATCAGCGTCGAGCATCAGTCTTATCTGACTTCTGACCAAATTTTTGAACATACCGACGTTGTTGACAGCGGACATGAAACTGGCCAGGAAATCGAAAATAATGGTTAACAAGAGGAACACAAGAAACAACAGAATGTCTCCAAGGAAAGATGAAAGTTCTTTGCTGTGAATCGCTCTGTCAACGGCACTTTGAAGCAAAGTGACCCTTCTGGAATAGAAAAAACCCGAGGCAACTAAGCTCGCAGTTGTCAAAACGGCAAGTGCTATGTGATTCTTCCTCAAGAGCCGAAACTTTCCAGTTTTCATGCCCACTTTTCCTCCCAATTCATTCTACAAACTGCTCCTTTAGAATCTCTGTGTATTTTTCACACCTGACGATCAGCTCCTCGTGAGAACCAGAGTCCAGAATCCGTCCGTTCTCCATGACGTATATCTTTTTGGCCTTTCTCACAGTGGAAAGCCTGTGTGAGATGATAATCACAGTTTCTATTTCCCTCAAGATTTTCTCGAAAATCCTCTCCTCCGTCTTGCCATCAACACCAGAGGTGGCCTCGTCTAGGATGAGAACCTGTGGTTTTCTTATCAAAGCTCTCGCGAGGACTATTCTCTGCCTTTGACCATCTGAGAGTTTTGTTCCCCTCTCTCCTACGATCGTGTCTATTCCGCTTTCCAGTTTCTCAACAAAGTCACACTCACACATTTTGAGAACATTTTCGATTTCATCTTCTGGAAAGTCTTCAAAAAGGGTGATGTTGTTTCTGATTGTTGTATCAAAGAGTATATCGTTCGAGCGAACAAGAACGATGTTTCTTCTGAGTGATTGAAGAGAGTACTGTTCGATGGGAACACCGTTTATGAGAATTTCACCCTCTGTGGGAGACAGTAGCCTGTTGAAAAGAGAAACGAGCGTGCTCTTTCCTGCCCCAGATCTTGCCACAATTGCGATCTTATCCCCGGAGTTTATCTCGAAATTCAAACCAGTGAGAACAGGAGTTCCGTCGTATTTAAAATACACATTCCTCAATTGCAGTTTTTCGAACTTTTCAAGATTTATACCGCTTGCTCTTTCAAAGGGCATGGAAAATATTCTCGCAAAGTTTTCCCAGTTTGGAAGCGTCGAAAAGAACATTGTCAGGCCTGTGAGCGCCATTCTGACGATGTCGTACATCCAGTTCATGTAAGATTCGAAGGCCAGAAGTGTTCCGACACTTATCTCACCCTTCCAGAGAAGATAAATACCGAAGGCAAGAACGATGGTACTCCCGATCCATCTGTTAATGTCGATGTTTCTGTTCGACAGTTCATTTGCCGTACTGTGAGCGATACTCGCCCTGCTCCATTCTCCGGCACTTGAATCGAGGAAGTTTTTGAGAAACGAAGATCCAGAAAACTGTTTGAGAACAGGAATTCCTTCCACCACTTCCCTGGATCTTTTCAAAAACCTCTGGTAGGATTCCTGATCTCTCTGAGAAGCCCTGATGACCATCTTCCTCAGAATCGAGGTTGACACAAAAAACAGAACGATGCTCACCAGGACCACAAGAGTGAGTTTTACACTCAGAATGAACAAAAGGAAAAGAACAGCAAGGAAAAATCCCAGGTTGAAGAAAAACTGCAACCTTCCAAGGTAAACTCCCGAAGCTACCTTCGGAACATCCCTCATGAAAACCGAAAGATAATCACCGGTGTTCTGTGAGTTCGCGTAAGTCAGTGGAAGCGCCAGGATTTTTGCGTATGCGCTCTTCGATTCCCTAGCCCGGGATGCGTTCAGCAAGTACTTCGCAGCTGAGTAGTTGAGTTTGTACATGATGAAAGACTGGGCCACAAGAACGATGAAGTATAGTACTGAGAACAGAGCGATTTCTCCCACATCACCTCTGTAAAACGCACTGTCGATGGTCTTTTTGATGAGAAGTGGAGTAAGAACGTTGGTGGTCAAAAACAGGCCTTCCAGTAAGAAGAAAATCGGATAGTGTTTTTTGTACTTCCTCTCGAATTTTCTGATATCGTCTCTGAGATGACCTGTAAATAAGAAGAGGTTCATAGTTTTCATCCTCCGTTAAAATTATCCATTAAAGGTAATAATGTCCATGGATCAAATTCCAAAATTGTTTCTATTATTTTCTTTTCAACATCACATGCTTTGAACATATCTTTTTGGTAATCACGCTTAAAAATGCATCTACTGCAGTAAAACAAGAAATAGCAATCCTTGCACTTGCTGTATCTAGCTTTGGTAAATAATCTCAAAGCTTTATACCTCCAGTCTTTCAAATTCTTTAGTATTTTTTCTTCATTATCTTTTACAACATTCGATATTCTGTATTTTAAATTTCCTACAACCAGCTGGCATGGGTATATGTTTCCAAAAATATCTACAATAAATGAATTCGACCCAGCAGGGCAAAATGTACTAACAATTATCTTGCCAGAAGAGTCACTAGGGTTGAGATAATTCATCAGTAATTTACACAGCAGGGCACGATCAAAGTCATTTAAATCTCCTCTGCGACTTTTTTCTAACAGAGAAGCTATTATTTCATAATATTCTTGAGCAATGGAAATATCGATTCGTAAATTTTTGTCTAAAGAACCATTCCAGTCGTACACCGGAGAGATAATCACATTTGCAGCATTGAATTCGGTATAGAAATATTTGTATATTTTCAAAATATTCCAACCGAGTTGCTTGTGTAACTTGGTGTAGGTAACTTCAAATGATATAGAAAAACCTTTCTGTTTAAGCAAATTTATGTTATTCTTTATCCGATCAAAACTGCTAGACTTGCTATCAAGACTAGGTCTTGTATTATCTTGTATTTCTTTCGGCCCATCTAGACTAACAACCATATAGATTTGGAATTTATCCTTATAGGACTCGTAAATTTTAATAAAGCGATTGATAGTTTCCTCTGAAACAAATAAACTTGTAGCTACGGTTATTCGCAGATTATTGAATTTTTTAGCATACTTTGATGTCAATATTCTGAACATTTCTTCTATCATTTCAATATTTAGGAGAGGTTCTCCACCAAAAATATGTATATTGTGCACATTATAATTCGAAAGAAAGAAATCAAGGGTCCGTACTAATACATTTCTCTTCATAAAGCCAGGATTACCATATGTTCCAGCGTTAGCATAACAGTATCTGCATTTTAATCTACAAACCTGAGATACATTTAGCGCTAAACGCAAAATATCATTATCTTTAACCAACTTTCTTTTCAGAGAAATTAAAGTATTTTTCTTTAACTTTTCGAGCTCTTCTATGACATTTTTGGCTTTAGTGCGAACTAGGTAAGAAGAAGCCTTTCTTGTTATTTGTATACTATCATCTAATTTGTAGAAATCAAAATTAACCTTGTCTAGAAGATACCTATTATTGCGAGGAGCTTCGATCAATGAGAAAAAGACCTTGGGTAGATTAATGGTTATCATCTCTTAAAACCTCCTTGGTAAAATGAAATAGAGCCTCTTGATGAACCCCTTCCCCTGGCCTTTCGCCAGGGGAAAGGGAAAAAAGCGGCTGCTATTTTTCCTTAACCACACCAACCACAGACGAGACCAGCTCCTCCACATCCTTTTCCTGGGTTCAAATAATCATTAGGAACAACTGGTTTTGGCATCTTCTGCATAGCATCCCCTCCTTTCGTATGTGGTTTCCGAACACCGGTGTTCGGATTCAGAATTACTTAATAAACAAAAGAAACCCTAATTTCCAACAGTTAAATCTTCCGAATGCAACTTCTCTATCAGGAAGGTGTGAACAACAGTTTTTTTCCTCACTGTCGTTTGATAATCATCAGAAGGACTGGGAAACACAAGCGTGTATAAGAGAGAAAGCAGAATAACTATTGTGAGAATGATCCTTCTCACGATTTTCACCCCCCTTCCTTATTAAGACAGATCTTTTGTGATCTTTCAAACTTTTCCGGTTCTGAAAAGCCATTTTTAAGGCATTCTACGATAGAGGATTTTTATTGAGATTTCATATTTTGTGTAATTTCACTCCTAACGTTACACAGCAGTGTGATAAAATAGCGTAAAAATAATAGTTTTGGAGGGAAAGGATTGAAAAGTCATCAACTTTTGAAAGCACCATTTCAGCATGGATTTCTCTTCTCACGACCACTTGTTATGTACTGCTTCAAAACATGCCATGATTCAGCCTGGAAACATTACATAAGATTTCTGAAATACCGTCATGAAAAGCTTTACGAGGAAGCTCTTTCAGAGATAGATAACGCAATAAAGGTTTGCAACTCGATCGCCTTTCGCTACTTTCTTCTTTCAGAAAAACTCACCGTGCTCGGTTATATGGGAAAACACGAGGAAGGAATAAAACTTTACTCTCATTTACGCGGTAGAATGAGAAACGTTTCACCGAATCTCAGGAGCATATTTATTGGAAACCTTCTGAACTATTGCTCCATGTATCTACACAACGCTTTTGAATGTTTAGGGAGAATAAAGCCAGAGGCTCATCATCTGGAGAAATCCTCTTATGCTTTTATACTGATAGGAAAAGCAAGATATATGGCAAGAACAGGAAACGTCAAAGAAGCAATAGAGTCCTATGAAAAAGCATTGAAAATACTGCAAGAAATTCCTCATCCTTCTGGAATAATTGCCTGTCTTAACGATATGGCATGGTATACAAAGGAGAAAGATCCAGAAAAAGCCAAAGATATGGCAGAAGAGGCACTCTACTGGAATGGATACTTTTTTGATGCTCCGCGTTTCTATGCGCTGGACACATTGTTTGAGGTTCAAAGGACAACTTCTGATCCCGCAATCGTTGAAACTGCCAGACTGATTGAAATCGCTTCTGAAGGATTAAAAGACAGCGCAAGTGATCTCTTGAAAAAAGACCAGAGACTGTTTTTGAGATTGAACAATTCTCTCTATAGGAACACAAAATCTCTCCAGAGATTTCTGAGAAGAAACACCACATCCATCAAACACCTCTCAGAAATAACAGGAGTTGCAAGAAACAGACTGAGCGACATATTAAACGGAAAAACACAAAAGATCAGGGGAGAAACGTTAAGAAAAATAGCAAAGGCTCTTGAAAAATCCAACATTTTGTCTTTTCCTCCTCCCTTATTAAGTGAATGGGTAAAACTGAGGATAGAAGAGAATTTCTCGGCTGCATTGAGAGAGATAAAAACAAAAAGATTGGAGGAAAGACAAATCCTTTTCCTTTCCACCTACACGGCTCTTATTGATAGGAAATTCCTTTCAAGGAAAGAAAGACTCAAAAAGGCATACACACTCCTTGAAGATATTGAATCGTTCGCTGACTTCATGGCAAAAGATCACCGGACCATGGAATTTGTTGTTTCAATGGTGAAGGCTCATCCTTTCGTTGAAGGAAGAAAAGAAGCAGTGAAGAGAGCCCTTGCAAGGATGAAAAGAAAGAGACTGGAAAGATTTGTTCTGAGATACATCGAGATGAAAGAGTCAGACAGAAAGCTCCTTGATAGATTTCTGAGGAACTACGGAAGGTACGATGGTGTGAGGTTTGGCATCAGGTTAAAAGGTCCAGAAGTAGTGAGAGAATTTGCAAAAAAGTACTCTCTCAAGGTTCAACCTCTGTTTGTTGCTTTCTGGTGCGAAGAGGACGGCAGAGCAAGAAGAAGACTGGAAAGAGTCTTGAAGCATATGGTCCTGAATTGAACCCGGAGTTCCAGCCTTAGAATCTCTTTCTCCTGCTATAATTTAATCGAAATTGCCATATCATTTGTCATGATGGAAAAATGAGGGGTGAAAAACGTGCGCAAAATTTTCACAGCTATCATTGAATACGATCCTGAAACAAAGCAATATGTTGGAATGGTTCCGGACGTTCCGGGTGTGCATACTGTAGGTAGTTCCTTAGAAGAAGTGAGAAGGAATTTAAAAGAGGTGCTTGAACTCGTATTGGAGGAAGCAGGAGATGAAATAAATCACCAGGAATTCGTGGCTCTTGAGATGATAGAGGTGGAAACTTGAGTTATCTTCCAATAGTTGATCCAAAAACTATGGAAAAGGTTTTACTGAAACTTGGATTTCAACGTGTTCGCCAAAAAGGAAGTCATGTGTTCTACAGGCACAGCAATGGCAGATATACGACCATCCCATTTCATGCAAGAGCCTTGCCCAAATCACTTATAAGAAAAATCATCCGTGAAGCGGGTATATCAGTGGAGGAATTCAAGAAAGTACTTGAGAATCTGTGATCTCCTCAGGGAGATTGGGAAGATGGAGACGCAAAAGGAGATAGTCTTCATCGCCGTGGAATCGGAGGACGGAGGATACATCGAAAAAACTGAGAGGTATTCGATATTCACGCAGGGAGATACCTGGGAAGAGCTCCTTGAGATGATAAAAGATGCGGTCAAATGCCATTTCGATGAGGGTGCTCCTAAGTACGTACATGCTCGCTTTGTGAAGGATGTGACGATTGCGGTATGAAACTACCGAGGGATGTATCTGCGGATCGTTTGATAAGTTAGAAGATCTAGAATATGAGGTTGTCAGACAACGAGGGAGTCACGTACGTCTCTCCTATAGAGGAAAACACTTCATAACCGTACCGGTTCACAAGATGTAGTTGCGTACCATGGAATCAGCATTGAACAACCCCCATCCCCCCTGGATTGGAAGGTTGTTGTAGATTGATTTCAGACATCTTTATCAGCGATCCTTTTCGATTCATTCACGTACGTTTCTATTATCCTTCTGAACGTTGTGTTGTTTTGCATCAACTCTTCGAACCCTCCGACAGACGAAACTTTTCCGTTTTCAAGGAAGATTATCTTACTCGCAACCCTTATGATATTCGGTTTGTGCGATATCATGATGGCTGTTTTTTCTTTCAAAAATTCAATCAATTTCTCCAGTAAGAATTTTTCTGTTATCGTGTCCAGGTTTGTGAGAGGTTCATCCAGAACAACAACTGGTTTGTCTGCATAGAAGAGTCTGGCAAGTTGTATCCTCTGTTTTTCTCCTCCTGAGACGAAACTTCCTCCTTCTCCAAGTTTTCTTCCTCTCAGATGTTCTATTCCAAGTTCTTTTATGATTCTTTCGAGTTTTTTCTCATCGTACTCTCTTCCAAGAACTATGTTGTTTTCCAGAGTGTCGTTGAATATACCGACGTTCTGAGAATAAAAAGCAACATGTTCGAAAACAGCCGAGGGCATTACCTGCTTCAGATCGTTTCCAAAGAGTTTCACCACACCTTCGTAGTTCTGTTCCAGGCCAAGCAGTATGTTCAGCAGAGTGGACTTTCCTTCTCCGGAAAGTCCCACTATGGCAGCAATTTCACGGGGTTGAATCGTGAAACTGACCTGCTTTAAAATGGGTTTTCCTGGCTCGAAGCCAAAAGTAACGTCTATCAGTTCATAAACAGGACTTCCGGGAACGGGTTTTATTTCACGTTTTTTGAAGGTCTCTTCAGCACGTTTTACCTCATCGAAGTAGTCAAGTACAGCATCGAGGTTCGCCGACACTCGTGTTATGACACGTGCCAGTTCTCTGAACATGTACAGAGGTGCCGTCACAAAAGAAAAGTATGTCCACAGTGCCCATATCGTTCCCACGGTCATCTTTCCGTCTATCACAAGGTATGCTCCGTAGGTGAGAATGAAGAGCCGTGTGAAATACTCCGGCAGGTTCACCATCAGTTTGTCGAATCTTGAGCGGGGAAGTTCTGCCTTCAAAACGGTGTCTGCCACCTGCTGATACATCGTCTCGCACTCTTTCTGACGTTTCTTTTGAGCTTCTCCGGCAAGTACTTCGTGGATGTTTTCAAACGTCTCGGTGATGAAACCTGTTACACGACGTAGAATTTCATACATCTGTGCGTACGGCCGTTCGGTTACTCTGCCGATGATGTTCAGATAAATACCGACTATCACAGCGTTTGCCACAAACAGGCCAAAAAAGGCTTTGTTCCATACGAAGACGGTTGCCAGTATGAATACACTACGTATTATCACCAGAACGTTCTGAAAAAATCCGTAATCCAGCAGGAAAAATGCGTCGTTGAGTTGATGGTTTATCAGAGTGGCATAGTAGGCAGAGCCCTGTTGTTTTAGCTTTTGCCAGGGAAAGAAAAACGACTGGCTGAAAATGCGACTGGACAGATCTGCTACGGCTCTGTACTTTGCTTTCAGGTAGATCTGGTCTCCAGCGTACGTAAGAACGAAAGACAGTGCATAGAGAAATCCAAGAAGGTAGATCGTGTTTAACCTCAGTTCCAGTCCGGCCAGCCCATCGATGACATCTCTCACAAGAAGAGGGATGAAGAAATCGAACACGACCGAAGACGTTGCAAGAAAGCCACCTATAACTATGAGCACCAGAAAACGCTTTCGAATCAGAGAGTAAAAGCGAAGAATTTTCTGGATACTCCTGAGATTCATGACTTTCCCTCCCTGGTGTTCTGGAAGATTTTTCAGAAAGGCCTTCCCATCACCAATGTTCGCTAATACATATCGATGTTTCCGTACTTTCTTGCTGCAAATTCAATCAACCGCAGTGTGAAATAGGCCAAAACGAGGTATGCAAGACCTACTGATGCTTCCCAGGCACTTGAAATCCAGGCCTTCATTTTAAATCCTTGCAGAGTGTATATTATGCTTTCGACCGAACGCGAAAGCGGCAAAAGCTGTGAAAGCCATCTGAAAAACACGGGCAGTCTTTCTACAGGAAAACTTGCACGCTTAAGATGAAAACCATCATCTCTGCAACACCAAGGAGCATGTTGATATCTCTCATCAGCAGTCCAAGAGCTGCCACCGTCATTCCGAAACTGCTCAGAGCCAGTACACCTATCGTCATATGGGCAAAAAGGCTCGCAGTAATGGAGGGATCGAGTTTTAAAAAGCAAAATGAAACAGCCAGTCCCAGAATCACCGTGGTCAGTGCATCGATTATGTGAAAAGGCATCTTTTTTAGCATTACTTTGAATTTCGATGAAGGCGAAACAACGAAGAAAATCAACGATCCCTGATCTCGCTCGGAGAAAAATATTATGCCGAGCCCTTTAAAAACGCTTATTGAAGACAGAGCCATGATATTTGCTATTATGAAAGCTCTCGCATCGTGCAGCGTTTTATATCCATATGCAAGAAGTGTTGAGTAAAAGAGCAGCCGAAAAATCGGATTGATGATCTTTTCAGCGGCATAGGCTTTCCAGTTCAGCCACAGGGAAACCCCTTTGTACGAAATCCAAAAATGTCTGAGCAGCCTCACTTCTCAAACCAGCTCCCCTTCCGCTCTGCTTTTTCTTTCTATCTTTTTGAAAAGAACATGTCCTAAAAGAAAGTAAAAAAGCGTGAGTAAAAGTGCGTTGAAAATCAAATCCTTTCCAGCACTGCCAACTTCAAAGGAATCTCTCATCAGCGTAACTGACCAGCTTATGGGAAGGAAACTGGAAATCACTCGAATCCATTTTGGAAGAATGTCTATCGGAAAGAGCATTCCCGAGATGAAATACACCGGATACTGGATCGTTGACATCCATGAAAAGGCGTTCTTTGAGAGTGTCAAAAGCGTTGCAAAAACGAAAGAGGTGGAAATGAAGGAAAGGACCAGTATCAGAAACGAACAGGCAAACATCACGGGATTCGAAATGGCAAACTCCAACTTCAAGACAAAATAAGAATAAGCCACAACCACGGCGGCTTCCATCTAATTCCCCCGCTTCAATCAATATCAGCGGATTCTGATAATGCAGAAATTTTTGCAAAGTAGCAGCCTCTGGCACTCTTTTCCAGAAAGATTGCGACCACCAACACTGCCACCAAACCACCCGCTTGCACGAGACCTATTTTCATTTGATAAATTCCCACGGTGATTGCTACTTATCCACTGTTGAACAATATAGCAATGGGACGTGAAAGAATCATCAAAAACCCTGCAACCCATTTTTCCTTCCTTTGGTTTGAAGTACCTTAAAAGAAATGGTGCCAAAAGCTAAGTACAGTAAAGATAAAACAATCAAGATGATGAATTCTTTTTTCAAGTCAAGCAATGTGTTTGTTTTCATGAGAAAATAGCGTGTGAGGTCCAACCCCCACGTAAATGGAAAAGCATATGCAAGATATTCCAGCACTTTTGGAAGAACATTCACAGGAAAAAACATACCACCAATCAGAGGAGCGGCATTACCAAGCAAACTCACCAGTTCGTCCCCTTCTTTGAATCTCAACGTGATGCCAAAAAACAGAAAGACAAGACCGAAAGAAGCGATTATGGAAAGAATAACAACACCCGCTGCAAGGGCAAACTCAACCAGGTTGAAGGTCATCAGATTCAGCAGCACTGCCAGGACGATTATCGGAACAGACTCCACGGTAACTTTCACAAGACCAAAAACCGACCACGAGAGGATGTACCCTATGGAACTCACGGGCATGATGAACAGTTCTTCCAGCTGTCCTATTCTCATGTAGTACCTCAAAGCAAAGACAGATCCCCAGAGTACCTCAACGTAGTTCCAGTAAGCTGCCCCTAGCAGGAGGTATCCGATGATGTTCTTCGTGTTCGTCGCACCGTAGAAAAACCGTACAAGGCCTGATTCTGTGCCAAAGTAATAGAGCAGGACAACGGGCATTATCGTCAGAAGGGGTGTGAGGAAAGCTCCATACCAGTCTATTCTGTATCTTTTCGCACTCAGGAAACTGGCTTTTGCAAGATACAGACTTCTCACCATGATTCCCATTCTCCTTTTTTTCGAATCTCGTTTTCTGCCTTTTTAAGCAACCATACTCCGAGGATCAGATAGGCAAAACTCAAACCTGTCAGTATCAGGAGTTGGGGAACAAAGCCACTCATGTTTCCGTTTTTTATTATGCTTCTTCCTATGGAGATGAGGTAGGTGAGCGGTATCATGTACGAGATGAGTCGAACGTAAGAAGGGAAATTCTCAACAGGATTGACCATCCCTGAGAGGACGCCAAAAAAGAATTGGGCAGTGGAATTTATGCTTCTGATTCTCTTCTTCCACAACGACAACGCTGCGAAAAATATCGAAAAGAATGTTATGTAAACACCGCTCACCGCCAGCAAAAGAAGAAAGTAAAGATGGATCTCAAGATTTATACCGGAAAAGTAGAAGAAAAGCAATGTGAAGAATGTTATGTACAGGTTCATTAGAAACGTGTCAACGGCTTTTGAGAACAAAAAAGCCAAAAGACTGATTGGAGCAAGTACCACGGAGATGAGGGCGCCTTCTTCTCTTTCTTCTGTGAATCCGTCTCCCACCCCAAAGAAGTACTGGTTCAGCCAGTACCAGAGCAGGGCTCCTATCAACACGTTCTCTGCAAGCGAGTTCACATCAGCGATTCTGGAAGAAAACACATAAGGCCCTATGATGAAAAACGGAGTCAGAGCCATGTTCACCCACACGAACCTGTATTTAAGCCTTATCTTCATTTCCTTCAGAACCAGATGGAGTATCTTCCTCATCCATATTTCGCCCCCTGATGAGGTTTTCGAACACCTCATATACTTCGCTTCTTTCGCTGCGGATATCTTTGTATCTCACTTCCATCTGTACACGACCGTTTCTAAGAAGAACAACGCTGGCATTCTCGGGAAGAACGTGAAGTACATGACTTATCATTACGATAGTCAATCCCCTCCTGTTCCGTTCATCCAAAAAACCGACCATTTCACGCACCGACGGTGGATCCAGACCGTTGAGTATCTCGTCGATGAACAGTACCTCTGGATCGTGAATTAGCGCTTTACAAATCATCAACTTTTTCCTCATACCCGTTGAAAACTCTTCGACGGGTTTGTCTTTGTATTCGAACAGACCGAATCTTTTGAGAAGCTCTTCCATTCGTTCTCTTCTGACCTTTTTCGGTACGCCATATACACCCCCAAAGATATCGAGGTTTTCCCAGGCAGTGAGTTTCCAGTACAGACTTCTCTCGTTTGCAAGAACTACCCCTATTCTCGCAGATAGCTTCTTCCAGTGCTTTTTCACATCAACGCCGAGAACCTTCACTTCCCCATCGTCAGGAAGCAAGAGACCTATCATGATTTTCAGCAGTGTGCTTTTTCCCGAACCGTTCTCGCCGACGATTACCTTGAAGTCTCCCTCTTCTGCGTAAAAATCAACTTTATCGAGAACTCGAAGTTCTCCGAAGGATTTCCTGACACCGGACACTTCTACGACTTTTCTCATACCAACTTCACCCTTTCACGGAACTTTGAAAATAATCTCAAAAGTTCTGGAGAGGAGTTTTTTGGCACCTGTTTCTTTTCAACATTTCTAAATTATTTTATCCAATTTTTCAGGATAGAGGGAAGACTCTCAACCAAAGAATGTCACAGCAATGGTCTTCGTGTCAGATAGATCCATCATGGTCGTTTGATAATCATTGAAAAGGCTAGGAAACACGAATGCGTATAAGATAGCTTTTCATGATTTTCATCCCTTTCCTCATTAGAACAGATCCTTTGTGACCTTTCAAATCTTCCTGGTTTTGAAAAGCCCATTTCAAAGCGTTCTGCGATAGAGGATTTTCATTGAGATTTCATGTTTTGTGTAATTTCACTCCTAACGTTACACAGCAGTGTGATAAAATAGCGTAAAAATAATAGTTTTGGAGGGAAAGGATTGAAAAGTCATCGACTTTTGAAAGCACCATTTCAGCATGGATTTCTTTTCTCACGGCCACTTGTTACATACTGCTTCAAAACGTGCCATGACGCATCCTGGAAACATTACATAAGATTTCTGAAATACCGTCATGAAAAGCTTTATGAGGAGGCTCTCTCAGAAATAGATAGCGCAATTTGAAATACATCGAGATGAAAGAGTCCGACAGAAAACTCCTTGACAGATTTCTGAGGAATTATGGAAGGTACGATGGAGTGAGGTTTGGGATCAGGCTAAAGGGGCCGGATGTGGTGAGAGAGTTTGCAAGTAGGCACTCTCTCAAGGTCCAGCCCCTGTTCGTTGCCTTCTGGTGCGAAGAAGACGGCAGAGCAAGAAGAAGACTGGTGAGGATATTACACTGGATGACTCAAGAGTGATCGAGTGGGAAAACGGGTGTCAGTTCCTGCGCTTTTTCTTTCAGTATCTGCAGTTCTTCCTCGCTGATTTTCGTTCCCTGATTTTCAACGATTTGACACATCCACCAGAGAAATTCCTGGTGACTTGGACTCACAGCTGCGGTGACGGGCAGTGATAGTGTGAAGCGAAGTGCCATGGATGCTTCTTCGAAATCATCCACAGGATGATACCAGCATTTTTCCCAGCGTTTTTCTTCTCCTTCTTCCAGACGTCTTTTTGCCAGAGCCTTTATTGCCAGAATTCCCATGTTTTTCTCCCGGGCTTTGCTGTAAAGTCTTTTGCCAAATCCTTTTCCCAGCCAGCTTGCCCAGTTCAGTGGAAAAAGCACCGTATCGAAATCGAACCTTTCCAGCATCGAAAGTGCAGCTTCCTCACTGTGAGCAGAAAAACCGATGTACCTTATCAGTCCTTCTTCTTTTGCCTTCAAAAAGGCCTCTATAGCTCCATTCGGTGAAAAGATGGCCTCCACCTCATCGAGCGTGGTCACAGCATGGAACTGATAAAGGTCAAAGTGATCCGTCTGGAGTCTCTTCAGAGATTCGTTCAATTCTTTCCAGGCACCTTCTTTTGTTCTCTCCATCGTTTTACAGGCCAGAAACACCTGGTCTCTGTAAGGCTTCAGCGCTGAGCCAAGTTTTTCCTCGGCGTCTCCGTAGGAAGGAGCAACGTCGAAGTAGTTTATGCCCCTCTCGATCGCTCTGGCAACTATCTTTTTTGCAGATTCCACGGACTCGTTCATCACAACGATTCCGCCGAATCCGACCACAGAGAGCTTTTCACCTGTTTTCCCCAGAACTCTTTTTTCCACGGAAAATCCCCCCTTCAACGACTGGGTCTATTATACATCCAGGACCTTAATTTCTCCAAATTGTATCGATTTTAAATGGACATGGTATAAATGGGTTTGAGAGGTGATGAAGTTGGCAAAAAAATACTACGCTGTGAGGAAAGGAAGGGTACCAGGAATCTATGAGTCCTGGGAAGAGGCAGAAAAACAGGTAAAGGGCTTTCCGGGAGCAGAGTACAAAAGTTTTGAGAAGATAGAGGATGCAAAGGCATATCTTGAGGGAAAAGATGAATGCACCTGCCCGGAACTTGACGAAGAGACGATGATCGCCTATGTGGATGGGAGTTATGATGTGGTCTGTGGTTCTGGAGTGGTTCTGTGCTACAGGGGAAAGAAGGAAGAGTACTACTTCTGGACGGACATCGATGAGTTCAAAGACTCAAGGAACATAGCCGGAGAGATCATGGCTGCACTTTTTGCCATGGACTGTGCTTTGAAGAAAGGAGCAAAAAGACTCATTCTCAGGCACGATCTTGAAGGGCTTGAAAAGTGGGCAACGGAAGAGTACAGAACAAAAGAGCCGGTGACGCGTGTTTACAAGTACCTTTACGAGCAGTTTTGCAGGAGCGGTCTTGAAGTGGTCTTTGAGAAGGTGAAGAGTCACTCTGGAGACTTTTGCAACGATGAGGCTGACAGGCTGGCAAAAGAAGCAGCGAAAAAAAGATCAAACGTTGAGTGGACTTTGAAGGATTTTGAGAGTACAATGAAGATACTGGATCAAAAGAGGAGATGGGCAGAATGAAAAAGATGAGTATCACGGGTGGAACGGCCCTGATAGGGCTTGGAGTTGGTTTTATTCTTTTCAAACATTCCGTGTTCTATTTCATTGCGTCTCTTTTCATAGGAATCGGTGTGGGTTTACTGATCGAGTATCTCACGAAAAGAGAAAAATAGAAATCGTTCAGACTTTCTCTGGATTGTACACCAGAACTGCCGTGCCGCATGTTGCATAGAGACCCTTGAAGTTTCCATAGGGATACGGCTCGCCCTTCAGTGACCCATCGATAACACCTTCCACAGCCTTTATGAGGTCTTCCAGATAATCTGGTCCAAAAGGTTTCAACTGTGTGCCACTCAGATGCCCATGGTAGATCTTCTCGAAACCGTCGATCTCTCTGAGTTTTTTCAGGCTTTTAAGGTACTCTCTCAGTGGAAGACATCCCGGAAGATGCATCCAGGTGTGTCCTGCCCCCACCGAATCCCCGCTGAAAAGCAGCCTGTTTTCTCTGTCCAGAAGAGCGATCGACCCTGGTGTGTGTCCCGGGACTTCGATCACCTCGAGCGTTCTTCCACCAAGATCGAAACTGTCTCCCTCTCTCACGTCCAGAAAGTTTTTGTAATCCACCTGTATTTTGAACAGTTCTATGATCTGAAGGTCCCTGTGGTTGAGATACACCTTTTCGAACTGGTTTGCCTGCATGATGTGATCCCAGTGGGCGTGGGTGAGAACAACTTCGATGGGTTTTTCCGTGATGGATCTTATGAAACCTTTCAGGTCACCTTCTCCCATACCGGTGTCTATGAGGAGGGCTTTCTCTTCTCCCACTACCAGGTACATACTGTCTCCCCTGTAGTCGGCGATGTGCCATACACCGGGCTCGAGCAAGGTGCAGGTGTACTCGTTTTTCCTCATCTTTTCACCTCCAGAAGTTTTGGCAAAACCACAAGACTCATGAAAGAGCTCACGGTCATCGTGACCCACATGATTGCGACAAGATAAGTGTGGAACGTGAAGGGTGACAGAATCAGAGCGGAAAGCCCCACAGAAAGACCAAAGGCGTTTGCCAGAATTGGTGTGGATGCGATCTTTACCGTCTTTTCCAGATCCCTGTAATATCTGAACAGCTCCGTCACATGTATGGCGTAATCTATTCCAACCCCGATCACTATTCCGGCCATGTTTGCCGTGATCAGGTTCAGAGGAATCCCAGAAAGCCCCATGAAACCAAAAAGAGACACAAGCGAGATCAGAACAGGAACGATCGCCTTTGCTGGAATGACAAAACTTCTCTGAAACAGAACAAGAAGGAGAAAGACCATGCTGACAGCAAGCACCACCGAAAGTACCTGCTGATGAACGATCGAGTCGTTCATCTCTTTTATGATGTAGGGAAGCCCCGTCACCTGAAAGCCGCTTTCTTTCACTATGTGTTCCACTTCCTCGAGAGTGTTTCTGTCGAGGTTATCCAGAAAGATGAAAGCCCTTCCTGTGCTTTCGGATAGAAAGTTGTTCGTGTACTCCTCTGGAAGAAGTCTTTTGAGTATCAGCGCCCTTGCAAGGATTTTCGGGTAACCTTCTTCTTTGAAGAGATGTTCGTTCATCTTCACAAGGATATCGTAGACGGAAAAGGCATCGTATCCTTTGCTCTTCAGTTTTTCTTCCATCGAAAGGACCTTCCGGGCAAAGTCTGGAGAGAGCAGATTCTCTGACTCGAAAACGGCATAAACGGGCAGAGCCCTTCCGAAGATCTCTTCTATCTTCTCCACGTTCTTTCTGACCCTTGTGTAGCCTTTGTAGAGTTTCAGAATGTTGAGGTCTGCCTTCAGAAGGAATGTGCCTGGAAGGAAGGCGAAAAGAACCACCAGTGTGATGATCCACGCTCGCTTTGAAAGTCTTTGAAAAAGCCGGGCCAGGCTGCTTTCCTTCTTTTTGATCTCAACATCTTCCATTCCTGACAGTATTACGGGAAGTACGATCCACGTTGAAATTCCCGCAAGACCGATTCCAGCGGCGGCGAGGAGTCCCATCTGTTTCATGGACTGAGAGTTCAAAGTGAGAAAAGAGAGAAATCCTGCCATCGTGGTGAGTGTGGTGAGGATCATCGCCCTTCCAACACTCTCGAGAGTATCTTTGATGGCGTTGAACGTATTCTCTCCCTCTTTCTTTCGTTCCAGAAAGTGCGAGACGAAGTGAAGCCCATCGGCACTTCCCATGACGATGGTGAATATGGGAACCAGAACCGTGATGATGGAAAGGTTCTGTCCCATCCATCCCATCACGTAGCCAAGCGTCCAGAGGGCGGCGAATCCCGCCGGTATCAAAGATAAAATAGCGTACCTGAACCTTCCAAGTTGTACTCTGAAGACGTTCAGAAGAAGAACAACGGCGAGTGGAGGAAGCGTGAATATCATGAACAGAAGATAGCGAAATATCTGGTCTTCCAGATACTGTGTTCCAGAGAGGTAATGTTCATATCCTGAAAGAGCACTTTCGATTTCATCGGGATTTACACTGTTTCTGGGAAGTATCATGAAGAGGGAGTAGTATCCATCTTCCATTTTCCTCACGTTGAGGAAGTCTTTCATGTTTTCAACATAGTTTAGAAAGTCTCTGTACTGCTCTTCGGACATGTTTTTTGTCTCCACTAGCCTGAAGCCAGCGGGAAACTTCTCCGGAATGGGTGGTATGACTGTCTTTACACCTTCAACGGAGGAGAGTTTTTCCTTTATTTCAAAGATCTCATCTATTCCTTCTCTGCTCAGGGGATCGACGCTCGTCTTCACCATCACCACAAGCTGTTCTCCTGTTTTGAAGACACCGTTCATCTTCTCGTATATCTCTTTCTGACGGGATTTCTGAGGCATCAGAATGGAAAACTCAGTTGTGAAGTGAAGCCTGAAAAGCCCAAAGAGTGCTAAAATGTTCAGTACCAGCACCACCGCGAAGATCTTCTTTCTGTTTTTGAAAACAAAAGAGGTGTACTCTTCGAACAAAGGTGTCACCTCCCGTGGACTTTATTTTATCAGGAAGGACGGTGAAAAAGCATGTGGGATGTCTTTGAACACTTCGTGAACGAGTACGAGGAGTGGTTCTTAAAGCATAAATTCGCCTATCTTTCTGAACTCAAAGCGGTGAAGGCCCTTCTTCCAGAGGGAAGGGGAGTGGAGATAGGAGTTGGTACAGGAAGGTTCGCTGTTCCTTTGAAGATAAAGATCGGGGTGGAACCTTCAAAACGCATGGGAAAGATAGCAAGAAGAAGGGGAATACTGGTGATAGAAGGAACAGCGGAAAATCTGCCACTGAAGGATGAAAGCTTCGACTTTGCACTGATGGTCACCACGATTTGCTTTGTGGATGATCCACTGAGGGCTTTGCAGGAAGCAAAAAGAGTGATCAGAAAAGGAGGACACATTATCGTTGGTATTGTGGGCAGAGAAAGTTTTCTGGGAAGAGAGTACGAAGAAAAGAAGGAAAAGAGCCTCTTCTACAAACGTGCAAGATTCTTCTCGACCGAAGAGATAGTGCACCTAATGAAAATGGTGGGTTTTGGGGACTTCAAAGTGGTTCAGACACTCTTCAACCATCCCTCAAAACTCACCGATGTTGAGCCTGTCTTAAAAGGATACGGCGAAGGGGCTTTTGTGGTGATCGCGGGGCGAAAAAGTTAATCAGAGCAAAACGATTATCGCCAGAAACTCAAGGTCTGTGTTTCCTGTATTCTCTATCGAATGAGACTCTCCAGAATCCGTGAAGCACACGTCTCCTGCTTTTATGGGAACGTCCTTTCCGTTGTCGTGGAAGACGCCTTCTCCCAAGAGGATGTAGTAGATTTCGAATTCCCCCTCGTGTTTGTGAAGCCCCACGGAAGATCCGGGAGGGAGTTTCATTCTGGCAAAGAGTCTTGCTTTGTTGTGCATAGCTTCTTTGGAGAGAAGATGTGCCATTTCCACTTCACCTTTCCCACCGCGCATGTTAGAAATCCTTTCAGGGGTGATTTCAGAAGATCTCACGACCATACCTGTTCCCTCCTTCATCGATTTTTCTGACTTTGAGTATATCACACATCACAATCTGAAAGAGCCAGTTTTTCCCTCAAAAAATGTTTATGCAAATTTTCCTTCTGTTAACCATGTTACACACAACATGTGGTATCATGTTTTCAAAACATACAACAAATGGAGGTGAAAAGGGTTGAAGGCTTACGCGTTCGGTTTTCCGAAGATAGGAGAAAAGAGGGAATTCAAAAAGGCTCTGGAGGATTTCTGGAAGGGAAAGATCACGGAAGAACAGTTCGAGGAAGAGATGAACAAACTCAGAATGTACATGGTGGAAAACTACAGAAAGAACGTCGATGTGATTCCTTCAAACGAACTTTCCTACTACGACTTTGTGCTCGACACAGCGGTGATGGTGGGGGCAGTTCCGGAGAGGTTCGGTGAGTACAGAGGACTTTCAACGTACTTCGATATGGCGCGCGGTGGAAAGGCTCTGGAAATGACCAAATTCTTCAATACCAACTATCACTACCTCGTTCCGGAAATAGAAACCGAAGAGTTCTATCTTCTCGAAAACAAACCTCTTGAGGATTATCTGTTCTTCAAATCGAAGGGAATAGAAACAGCACCGTGGGTGATAGGTCCTTTCACTTTCCTGTACCTTTCCAAAAGAAACGGCGAGTGGATCAGAAGACCAAATCAAATGGAAAAACTGCTGGAAAGCCTCGTTTCTGTTTACAAAGAAGTATTCGAAAAGCTCGTGGAAAATGGCTGTAAGGAGATTCTCGTGAACGAACCCGCTTTCGTCTGCGATCTTGAAAAGGCCCACTGGGATCTGATACTGAACGTGTACCGTGAGCTTTCAGAATTTCCACTGACTGTTTTCACCTATTACGACAGCGTTTCCGACTACGAAGCGTGCGTCTCCCTTCCGGTGAAGAGACTTCACTTCGATTTCGTTTCGAACGAAGAAAATCTGAAAAATCTCGAAAAACACGGGTTCCCGGAAGACAAAAAACTCGTGGCTGGTGTGATAAACGGCCGCCAGCCCTGGAAAGTGGATCTCAGAAAGGTGGCATCGCTGGTAGAAAAACTCGGTGCGAGTGCCATCTCAAATTCCTGCCCACTCTTTCATCTTCCAGTGACTCTGGAACTGGAAAACAATCTGCCAGGCGGATTGAAGGAAAAACTTGCCTTTGCAAAAGAAAAGCTCGAAGAGCTAAAAATGTTGAAAGATTTCCTGGAAGGCAAAACATTTGACCTTCCTAACGTGTCTTTTGAAGATTTCGCGGTGGACCTCCAAGCTGTTGAGAGGGTAAGAAATCTTCCAGAAGATTCGTTCAGAAGGGAGAAAGAATACACCGAGCGCGACAGAATCCAAAGAGAAAGACTGAACCTTCCACTCTTTCCAACAACGACCATTGGCTCTTTCCCGCAGACTCCTGAAGTGAGAAAGATGAGATCAAAATACAGAAAGGGAGAAATTTCCAAAGAAGAATATGAAGCTTTCATAAAGGAACAGATAAAAAAGGCTATAGAACTTCAGGAAGAAATAGGACTCGACGTTCTTGTGCACGGTGAGTTTGAAAGAACCGACATGGTTGAGTTCTTCGCTGAGAAGTTGAACGGCATCGCCACTACTCAGAACGGCTGGGTTCTCTCCTACGGTTCGAGGTGTTATCGCCCACCAATCATATACGGCACCGTCACACGACCAGAACCCATGACGCTCAAAGAAATCACCTACGCTCAGTCTCTCACGGAAAAGCCCGTCAAAGGAATGCTCACAGGACCCGTCACCATCATGAGCTGGAGCTACTACAGGGAAGACATCCCAGAGAGAGAAATAGCCTACCAGATAGCCCTTGCGATAAACGAAGAAGTGAAGGATCTGGAAGAGGCGGGAATAAAAATCGTGCAGATCGACGAGCCCGCGTTCAGAGAAAAAGCACCCATCAAAAAGAGTAAATGGCCTGAGTACTTCGAATGGGCGATAAACGCCTTCAACCTGGCGGCCAACGCGAGACCGGAAACACAGATCCACGCCCACATGTGCTACTCGGATTTCAACGAAATAATTGAGTACATCCACCAGCTGGAGTTCGACGTGATCAGCATTGAGGCTTCGAGGAGTAAAGGTGAGATCATTTCTGCCTTTGAAAATTTCAAGGGATGGATCAAGCAGATCGGTGTTGGTGTTTGGGACATCCACTCTCCTGCTGTTCCCTCCATCAACGAAATGAGGGAAATAGTCGAAAGAGTTCTCAGGGTACTGCCTGAGGAACTGATCTGGATCAATCCCGACTGCGGTCTCAAGACGAGAAACTGGGATGAAGTAATTCCATCGCTCAGAAACATGGTGACACTTGCGAAGGAGTTGAGGAATAAATTCGAAAGTTGAGGGGGACTTGTCTTTTCACGGGAAAGTGGTATAATGATTTCAGAAGAAGAAACGGAATAGAAAAAGTGCTTGACAAACAGGAACAGTTTGTGGTATAATACAAAATGGTCGACCAAAAACAAGAGGGGGAAAATTCCCCCTCTTTTGTATTTTCACTCCAGTTTCACGTATTCTCTGTTCGCCTCCAGTATCTCTTCGAGAAGGTCTTTTGCGTCCTCCACATCGGGTCCGAGGGGATGGGAGAGCAAAGCCTTCAGGGCGAGTTTTTTCGATCTCTTCAGATACGCTTCTATTGTGAGTCGTTCGTACATCTTCACCGCGTGGATGAAGGAAAGAGCAAAGTGATCTCCTTTCCCCTGCGAGAGCGTGTGGACCCTACCGGATCTCACATAACACGGAATCTCGAGAACGTAATCATCCGGGAGGTTTTCGATCGAGCCGTTGTTCCTCGTGTTCACTATGTGTATCTTCCCTTCATCGGTTTCGAGGTCTCTTATCAGGTGAGCCGCCGCAGTGGAATACATACTGCCGCCGCGCTTTGTGAGTTCTTCCGGTATCTCGGTAGCGGTTCTGTACTTCTCGAAGAGTTCTTTCTCTATCTTCATCACTTCCCTTGCTCTGAGCTCGTGCGAGGAGATCTTTTTGAACATCTTTTTCTCCATCAAATAATATCTCAGGTAAGGATTCACGATGATCCTCACCGAGTCGTAAAACCACGCCGGGAAATCTTCGTCTGGTATGTTGGAGAGCTTCAGCTTCAGGTTCTCGAAAACCTTTTCCGTCACGTCTTCACCTTTTACGAAGACCTTCTCTATGAAGCTCAGATGGTTGAGGCCGTAGTACTTCAGGAACACGTCTTCGAGCCTTGCTGAGAACATCTCTGCGATCTCCCGGATGAAGTTTATGGGAACGTTGCAGAGACCTATGAATTTTTCGTATTCGAGGTAGTTTCTCACGAACTCCGTAATGTGGCCGGATGGATTGGTGAAGTTTATGATGGTCGCGTTCGATGTTTTTCTCACGGTATCAACGTACTCTTCAATTACGGGAAACGCCCTCAAAGCCGCTGAAAATCCCCCAACCCCTGTTGTCTCCTGACCTATGAGACCATGCTTCAGAGGAATGCCTTCGTCGTTTTCCCTGCCCTTGAGTCCGCCCGGTCTGAATTGAAAGATCACGTACTTCGCGTCCACGACAGCACCTTCGAAGGTGTCGCTGATGAGCACCTTGAACCTGTCTTTGACGAGTCTCTTCACAAAATCAACGACGACTTTCTGCTTTTCTTCATCGACGTCGTAGAAGATCACCTCATCAATACGAACATCCTCGGAGATGTCGAGGAGTCCCTTCACCAGCTCCGGGGTGTAGCTGCTTCCCCCACCTATCACCGCAATTCTCATTTCTTCACCTCCCTGAGGTAGTTCCTCACCAGTCTGTTGTAAAGGTCCTCTGTTACTCTCAGTCCCACCCGTTCCATTGCAAACAACACGGCACCGATCACAGGGTCGTGCTCCGGTATGACGATTTCGTACTCTCTACCAATTGCGCTCTCTATCATGTTTATCAGAAGTGAAGGAGCGTTCTTGAAGAAGCTTCCCTCCAGGATCAGTTTGATGGGAGGTGTGAAGTTCAGTGCCTTTCTATGCGCGTCGATGATTTTTTTCACTTCAACCACGATCTCATCGAAAATTCTGAGAGAAACCGCATCACCTTTTTCGGCACACCTGAACAGTGCCTGATTCACCTTTTTGACCAACTCCGCTGTGTATCCTCCTTCGTAGTCGTATCTCAAAAGGTTCTCCACCGGGCCGATCTCTTTTTCCACCTCTTCAACGAGTGTCGTCCAGTCGTCTCTGCCGTCCTTTGCCCTCATCACAGCGGAGGTTACAAGAGAAGCGGTGTAGTGCGAGCCGAGTCTCTCACCTAGCGAAAAAGAAAGGCCTCCTATTCTGTTCACTCTTCTGCCGTCCGAAGCGTAGGAGATGCTACCTGTTCCACAGCTCACCATGATGCCGATGTCGTTGAAAACCCCAGATCTCAGGGCTATCCTTCCGTCGTTGTCGAAGTCGAATTTTTCAAGACCGAGATTTTCCAGAATCTCTCTCACGATCTTCATCTCGTAGTCGAAGTCCGCTCCCGCGTATCCAAAGAAGGCAAAATCGATCTCTTCTCTGGTCTTTCCAGCCCTGTTCAGGATGCCTTCGATCACATCTTTGAGATTCCTGACAGCACTTTCTTTTCCAACGACCTGATAGTTTGCTCCTCTTCCTCTGTGAACGGCCAGGACGTTTCCCTGATCGTCGCTGAGAACGGCCAGTGTTTTCGTTCCCCCCACATCTACTCCGAGAAAGAGCAATCTCTTCACCTCCCCATCATAGTATAATCGTTTCGGGGTGGAAAACATGAGAAAAATCATTCTCGTTCTGCTCGTGATTGTCTCCGTTCAGATGAAGGGAGACGTCTTTGTGAGTTTCTCCTACGATTTTTCACGAGGAGAAACCGTGTCGTCTGTGGGCATGGACACTGGAGAGTATACAACGGGTGTGGAACTCTGGGATTTTTCCTCCCTCTGTTTTTTCATCGGTGCTGTGAGGAATCTGGATCTGGGGGATTTCATGTTCACCTTTGAGACAAGGGTGGGCTTTTCTTCGAAGCCTTATCTTGCTGTCGTTAACTTATTCTGGAAAAAGTATGAAGGAATGAAATGGGGCTTCGGTTATTCGATAACATTGAAGGACTCGAGCATCAGATTTCCTCTGTTCATAAGACTGGGGTGGTGAAGAGTGGATTATCTCGAATCACTCGATTTTCCAAAAGTCGTGGAGATAATAAAGAAATATGCACTCTCTGACCTGGGAAGAAAACATCTGGACACTCTCAGACCGACGGTGAACCCGTGGGACGAGCTCGAACTCGTGGAGGAGCTTCTGAACTACTTTGTCAGGTGGGGAGAGCCCCCCATAAAAGGATTGGACGACATCTCTCAGGAAGTGGAGAAGGTGAAGTCCGGATCCTCTCTGGAACCGTGGGATCTTCTCCGTGTTTCTGTGTTTCTCGAAGGCTGTGACATTCTGAAAAAAGACTTTGAAAAACGTGAATACATCAGGCTCAAAGAGACCTTCTCCAGGCTCAGCTCCTTCAGGGAATTCGTAGAAGAGGTGAATAGGTGCATAGAACAGGATGGAGAGATCTCGGACCGTGCGAGTCCCAGATTAAGAGAGATCAGAACGGAAAAGAAGCGTCTTTCCAGTGAGATAAAGAGAAAGGCCGATGATTTCGTCAGGATGCACTCCCAGATCCTTCAAGAACAGATGTACGTTTACAGGGATGGAAGATATCTCTTCCCTGTGAAGGCTTCCATGAAGAACGCGGTGAGGGGGATCGTTCACCATCTTTCCTCTTCCGGTGCCACCGTTTTTCTGGAACCCGACGAGTTCGTCGAACTGAACAACAAGGTGCGTCTTTTAGAAGAGGAGGAAAGGCTGGAGATCAGTAGGATCCTGAGACAGCTGACGAACATGCTCCTTTCCAGGCTCAGTGACCTTGAGAGGAACGTGGAACTCATAGCGCGTTTCGACTCTCTCTACGCGAGGGTGAAGTTTGCAAGAGAGTTCAACGGAACCGTTGTGAAACCTTCCTCGCGGATAAGGCTTGTCAACGCAAGACACCCGTTGATACCAAAAGAAAGAGTGGTTCCAATAAATCTTGAACTTCCACCGAACAAAAGAGGTTTCATCATAACGGGTCCAAACATGGGCGGAAAGACTGTGACTGTGAAAACCGTTGGTCTTTTCACCGCACTCATGATGAGTGGCTTCCCTCTCCCCTGCGATGAGGGCACAGAGCTGAAGGTCTTTCCAAAGATCATGGCGGACATCGGCGAGGAGCAGAGCATAGAACAGAGCCTCAGCACTTTCTCGTCACACATGAAGAAGATTGTGGAGATCGTGAAGAACGCCGACAGTGATTCACTGGTCATCCTCGATGAGCTGGGTTCAGGGACGGACCCGGTAGAAGGAGCCGCCCTCGCTATCGCGATAATAGAGAATCTTCTGGAAAAAGGGGCGACGATCTTTGCGACCACACACCTCACACCTGTGAAGGTCTTCGCCATGAACCATCCCCTGCTTTTGAACGCTTCCATGGAGTTCGATCCGGAAACCCTTTCACCAACTTACAGGGTCCTGGTGGGGGTTCCCGGAGGTTCTCACGCTTTCCAGATAGCAGAAAAATTAGGACTCGACAAACGTATAATCGAAAACGCCAGGTTGAGACTCTCTCAGGAGGAGATGGAACTCGAGGGGCTCATAAGGTCTCTCCACGAGAAGATCTCGCTTCTCGAAGAGGAGAAGAGAAAACTCCAGAAAGAACGCGAAGAGTACTTGAAACTGAGGGAGAAGTATGAAGAAGACTATAAAAAACTGAGAAGAATGAAGATAGAAGAGTTCGACAGGGAATTGAAGGAGCTCAACGATTACATCAGAAAGGTCAAAAAAGAACTCGATCAGGCGATACACGTGGCAAAAACTGGCAGCGTTGATGAGATGAGAGAAGCGGTGAAGACGATAGAGAAGGAGAAGAAAGATCTGGAGCGAAAGAGAATCGAAGAAGCGCCTGAAGAAGAAATAAAACCTGGAGATCACGTGAGAATGGAAGGCGGAACCTCTGTGGGAAAGGTCGTTGAGGTGAAAAGTGACACCGCCCTTGTTGATTTCGGTTTCCTCAGATTGAAGGTGCCCGTGTCGAAACTGAGAAAAGCAAAAAAAGAAGAGAAGGAAGAATCTTCAGCGTTCTCCTACAGGCTTTCAACCTTCAGAACGGAGATAGACATAAGGGGAATGACTGTTGAAGAGGCGGAACCGGTTGTGAAGAAGTTCATCGATGACCTGGTGATGAGCGGCATCAGCAAGGGATACATAATACATGGAAAAGGCACCGGAAAGCTCGCATCCGGAGTGTGGGAGATGCTGAGAAAGGACAAAAGAGTGGTTTCTTTCAGATTCGGAACACCTTCTGAGGGGGGAACGGGTGTCACGGTTGTGGAGGTGAAAGTGTGATCTTCGCTCTCGATGTGGGCACCAGAAAGATAGCGGGTTTGATCGTCGTTGAGGAGAAAGGCACAATCAGAATCGTGGATTCTGAACTGATAGAGCACAAAACACGCACAATGTTCGACGGTCAGGTTCACGACGTGCTCGGAGTGGCGGAAACGGTGAAGGAGGTGAAAGAAAGACTCGAGTCGAGAAACGAAATCGAACTGAAAGAGGTGGCTGTGGCCCTTGCGGGAAGGTTTCTGAAAACTCAAACAGGAGAGGCGGAGCTGGATCTTTCCAAGGCTGGACACATCACCCGCGAAGACGTGATGAAGCTTGAAATAGAAGCGGTGACAAAGGCGCAGGAAAACGTGGAAGAGGACTTCTTCTGTGTGGGATACTCCGTCGTCGAGTACAGGCTCGACGGAATGTGGATGAAAAAGCTTGAGGGGCACAGAGGCGGAAAGGCTTACGTTAAGGTGGTCTCCGCTTTCCTTCCCGTTCACGTTGTAGATTCCCTGATGAGGGTTCTGGAGACTGTAGGGCTCACACCGGTTCATGTGACGCTGGAGCCGATAGCGGCAATGGATCTGGCCGTCCCAGAGGATCTCAGGTATCTGAACATAGCTCTCGTCGATGTAGGTGCGGGAACGAGCGATATAGCCATCTCGAAGGAAGGAACGGTGGTGGCCTATGGAATGATCCCCATGGCGGGTGACGAGATAACGGAAGCTATAGGGAAGAAATTTCTGCTCGACTTCCAGACAGCGGAGCACGTGAAGAGAGCCGTTTTTTCAGAAGGAAGAGTGAAGGTGAAGAACATACTGGACAGAGAAATCGAATTGAACGCTCAGGAGGTCTCCGAAGCGATAAAGCCGGTTATGGATCAGATCACAACGGAGATTTCAACAGTCGCGACAGAGCTGAACGGTGGAGCCCCGTCTGTCGTGATGGTGGTCGGCGGCGGTGCGAAGGTACCTGGTTTTGTGGAAAGTCTTGCCAGGAAGATGGATCTTCCTCTCGACAGAGTATCTCTGAAGAGTGTAGAAAGCACCGGTCTTGTTGAGGATCTCACCGGAAAGGTCAAAGGAAGCGAGTACATCACTCCTGTGGGAATCGCTTACAGCGCCATGAGAAACAGGGGATCTGTGTTTTCTCAAGTTTTCGTGAACAGAGTTCCTGTGAAGCTCATGGGAGGAGTGGGCAGGTACTCGGTCATGCAGGTGCTCATACAGGCGGGATACAGGTTCTCCTCGCTCGTGGGTGGAGAGATGATTTCCTTTGAGTTGAACGGAAAGACTCTCTTGAGGCCAAAGAGAAAGACCTCTGTGAAGATTTTCGTGAACGGCGAGGAAGCGAATCTCTCCTCCAGAGTGAAGCACGGTGACAGGATAGATATTCAAACCGAGGAGGAGAAAATTCCACTGAGAATAAAAGATCTTGTGAAACCTGTGAAAGTGAAACTCCCTGATGGAAGAGTGGAGGAGATCTTCCCGGAGATCATGAAGAACGGAACCCCAGTACCACACGATACGGTCGTAGAAGAAGGAGATGTGATAAGCTTTCCGGAAAAGATAAAGATCTCCGAGATAAAGTCGAAGATCTCTTACGGAAAGACAAAGGTCATCGTGAACGGTGAAGAAAAAAGGGTCACCCTCGTGAATTTTGATCTCCTCAAAGGGGGAGTTCCTCTGAAAGACAATGAAGAAATTTCGCTCGGAAAAGAGATCGACCTCGTTGAAAAGGGAAAGAAAACTCTTGAAGAAGCGCTCGAAGTTCCCCACATCACTGTCTCATTCAACGGTGAATTGAAGAAAATTCCTTTGAAAATCCTCCACAGAATAGACGAAGAAAAAGTGGAGCTGAAAGACTTCAAACCCATGGTGATAGACCTTCTCAAGGATCTGAAACTGGACGGACTCAAGGACTACGAACTTCTCAAAAACGGAAGGAGAACCATGTTCACTGAACTGCTCGAGGATGGGGACGTGATCGATTTCAAAATAAAAAAGTGAGGGGGCCAGCCCCCTCAGATAATAGCCTTCTCCGTTTCTTTATCGAAGGCGTGCATTCTCGTCATGTCGAGTACCAGATCGATTCTTTGTTCTTCTTTTGCCTGTGTTCTTGGGTTAACGGATGCCACAATCATGTCGTCTCCAACTTTCACATGGAGAATCGTTTCACTTCCGAGAGGTTCGACCACATCCACAACACCCGTGATCGTGTTCTCTGAAGTTGGTGCCAGTGCGAATAGTTTGTCGTAGATGTCTTCAGGCCTGATACCGAAGATGATCTCCTTGTCGATGTAGTTTGCGAGTTTATCTTCGAATTCCTTCGGTACTTTTACTTTGAAGCCGGATGCCTGTATCCAAAGACCTCCTTCTCCTCTCACGACTTTCGCGTTAACGAAGTTCATTGGAGGGCTTCCGATGAAGCCGGCAACGAAAACGTTTGCTGGAGAGTTGTATATTTCGTGTGGGGTTCCTATCTGCTGAATCTCTCCATCCTTCATAACAACAATCTTGTCTGCCATTGTCATTGCTTCCACTTGGTCGTGTGTCACATAGATAATCGTTGCCTGGAGCCTGTGATGGAGTTTTTTAAGCTCGCTTCTCATCTGAACTCTCAACTTTGCATCAAGGTTGGAGAGAGGTTCGTCGAAGAGAAAGACTTTCGGGTTTCTCACAATCGCCCTTCCAACGGCAACCCTTTGCCTCTGACCACCGGAGAGCTGTCTTGGTTTTCTATCGAGCAGGTTCTCAATTCCGAGTATTTTTGCGGCTTCTCTGACCCTTCTGTCGATTTCGTCTTTGGGGTATTTTCTCAGTTTCAAACCGAAAGCCATGTTCTCGTAGACGGTCATGTGCGGATACAAAGCATAGTTCTGAAACACCATGGCGATGTCTCTGTCTTTCGGTTCTACGTCGTTCACGACCTTGCCATCGATGTAGATTTTTCCCTCGGTGATTTCTTCAAGCCCGGCGATCATTCTGAGCGTGGTCGTCTTCCCACAACCGGATGGTCCAAGAAGAACCACAAACTCCTTGTCCTCGACGACCAGGTTCGCGTTCTTCACGGCGACGACCTTGTTGTCGTAGATCTTGGTAACGTTTTCAAGCACAACCTGAGCCATCCTCACACCTCCTGAGAATCGTTGAATTCGAAGTATTTCTTGAGTTCAAGGTACTTCTCCACATTGCCAACGTCCAAAAGGTAGGTGTCCAGTATCTCTTCAAGAAACTCCATCAATTTCCTGTACTTCTCGTAATCGATCACCACAACAGCCGGAATTCCGTTCTTTGTCACGACCACATCTTTTCCCTTTGTTTCTTCAACGACCTGTGAGAACTTTGCCTTCGCTTCTGCCAGACTGTAGAAAGATACACCGCTTAGATTCATCTTCTCACTCCCTGACCAAAATTATAGTCAAGCTTACAAAAAATTACAAGCGCCGTTTTAGATGAAAAAACGGGGATATCCAAGATTATCCCCGTTTATGAAGAAATATGCTTAAAATTTTAAAATTTCACGTTGAAGTAGAACCTGCCCGTGTTGAAAACGAAGGTTAGATCGGTGTTTCCCTTTCTGACACGCCCCATGAAACCGAAAGCAACCTCATCTCTAGAGGCTGCAACGAGGAGTTTCAGGTCGACTCCGTTGGTAGGCTTGAAGTTGAAACCCGCTCCACCGGACAGTTTCCAGTTGAGACCACCTACACCCAGAAAGACCACGTTGTCTGGATCCGATACACCAAAAAGAAAGGTGTTGTTCAGAACTCTGTAGGCAAGGGAGGTGCTTCCCATGGAAATGTGGCCACTACTAAACATGACGGTGTTTTCGGACATGTACGAGAAGTTGTCAAGAGAGAGCCTGTAACCACCGATTTTCATGTTGTAGTTCTGTTCAAGAAGTGCGTATCCACCAAACCTTCCTATGAAGAATTCGTAGTGGAGGCTACCGGGAAATGGAACGAGGTCTCTCTGGTCGATGAAGAAAGAGACGTTCCAGGTGTTTCCGAAGGAAATGCCAGCTTTCAGTAGTACCTCCGAGGTTTTTATTTTCAAAAAGCCGAGCTTCTGAAAGTTTGCCTCACTCTTGGTGACGGACATCCCAACACCCCATCCGTCCTCGAAAGCCTCGAAAAAGAGCGTATCTCCGAATCTGACATAGTATCCACTGGAAGTCCAAATGAAGGAGGCAGAAAACACAACTTCTCCCACGATCAGAAGGAAAAGAAGCAGAAGGTACTTTTTCAAAATATCACTTCCCTTCCAGGAGTTTCTGAACGATCCTGTTGGTGAGTTCCGGATTTGCCTTTCCTTTTGTCTCTCTCATAACAAAGCCAACAAAGAAGCCAATCGCTTTCTTCTTGCCCGCTTTGTAGTCCTCAACCGCCTTTGGATTCTGTTCCATCGCCTTTTTCACCAGCTCTTCGATGAGTTTTTCGTCGTTGATCTGAACCAAACCCTTTTCCTCTACGATCTGAGAAGGCATCTTTCCTGTTTCGAAGACCTCCGGGAATATCTCCTTTGCGATCTTTATGGAAATCTTTCCTTCATCCATCAGTTTGAAAAGATCAGCGAAGTGCTGTGGGGTCAGTTTTGACTCGGTGATTTCGATGTTTCTTTCGTTGAGTTCTCTCAGAACTTCCGTCATGATCCAGTTACTGAGATCTTTCGGTCTGTTCACCACCTTCACACACTCTTCGAAGAACTCGGCGAGTTCTTTACTCGAGGTGAGCACTTTCGCGTCGTACTCCGGAAGATCGTACTCTCTCATGAAGCGCTCTGCCTTCTCGTCTGGAAGCTCTGGGAGTTCGTTTTTCACCTCTTCAAGATACTCGTCAGAGAGAACAACGGGTGGTATGTCTGGCTCCGGAAAGTACCTGTAATCGCTCTCTTCTTCCTTTCCCCTCATAGAGACAGTGGTCTTCGTTGCCATGTCCCAACCTCTAGTCTCTCTTTCCACGTCTTCTCCTCTCTCCATCGCTTTCACGATTCGCTCGAACTCGTACTCTAAAGCCCTCTCGACGAACCTGAAGGAGTTCATGTTCTTCACTTCCACCCTGTTGCTCTGTCTTCCCGTTTCTGTGTCAACAACGGAGATATTCGCGTCGCACCTGAGCGCTCCCTTCTCCATGTCTCCCGTGCTCACACCGAGGTACCTCACGATGGATCTCAGCTTCTCCATGAAAACACGAGCCTCTCTCGGGGAGGAAATATCGGGTTCTGTGACGATCTCGATGAGAGGAACACCGCATCTGTTCATGTCGACCAAAGAGTAGCTCGCGCGGGTGATGGAATCCCCTTCGTGAACGAGCTTCCCGGCGTCTTCCTCGAGGTGGAGCCTTCTGATTCTGACTTTCTTTTTCCCTTCGTCTCCGTCTATCTCTAGGAAACCCTCCGTTGCGATCGGGTAGAAGTACTGGCTGATCTGATATCCCTTGGGAAGGTCCGGGTAGAAGTAGTTCTTTCTGTCGAATCTGGAGTACTTGTGAACCTTGCAGTTCAACGCGAGAGCGGTCTTTACAGCGAACCTGATCATCTCTTCACTGGGAACGGGAAGTGCTCCTGGCTGACCTGTACAGACGGGACAGATCGCCGTGTTCGGAGGAAGTTCAAAAACATCCGCCGGACAGGAGCAGAACGCTTTGGTCTTCGTTGAAAGCTGAACGTGTATCTCAAGACCTATGACGGGTCTGTATCTCATGCTTCCACCTCCGGGAGCGGGAACATGCCGTTTTCGTTGTAGGGGGAGTTCTTCTCTATGGCCCTCGCTATTCTGAAAACCTTACCATCTGCGAACCTTTTTCCGATTACCTGAACTCCCACGGGAAGGTTGTTTGAGAACCCAAACGGCACACTGATTGCCGGAAGTCCGGCAAGATTCGCCGGTATGGTGAATATGTCCATCAGGTAGTAAGTGAGCGGGTCTTTTATCTCTCCGATTTTGAACGCAGTAACAGGAGAGGTGGGAGTGAGAATGGCATCATACTGAGAAAGAACCTCATTCAGCTCATCGGAGATCTTTCTTCTCACTTTCATTGCTTTGTTGAAGTAGGCCTCGTAATAGGCGGCACTAAGCGTGAAGGTTCCTATCATGATCCTTCTTCTGACTTCTTCACCGAACCCGACGTTTCTGGTCTTCATGTACATCTCTTTTAAACCTTTCTCCTTTACCCTGAGACCGTACTTGACACCGTCGAATCTGGCAAGGTTGGAGCTTGCTTCTGCGGGAGCGATAACGTAATAGATGGCAACGGAATATTTCATGTGCGGGATGCTGGCCTTTTCTACCTTCGCACCAAGCTTTTCAAGAAGTTTGAGGGACTCTTCAAACCTCTCTGCCACACCGTCTTCCATCTTGTGCTCGTAGATCTCCTTCGGAACGGCGAACCTCATACCTGCGACGCCGTTTTCGATCTCCGAGAGGAAATTCACTTTTCTGTCCATCGTAGTGGTGTCGTTTTTGTCTTTTCCGGAGATGATTTCCATGAGAATGGCAGCGTCTCTCACCGTCTTCGTGATGGGACCGATCTGATCAAGAGAGCTTGCAAATGCTACAAGGCCGTATCTGGAGACGAGTCCGTAGGTGGGCTTGTACCCGACCACGCCACAGAGCGACGCAGGTTGTCTCACAGAACCCCCTGTGTCGCTTCCAAGAGCTGCAACGACCATTCCTGAAGCGACTGCAGCGGCAGAACCTCCACTGCTTCCACCGGGAACCCGCTCGAGATCCCAGGGGTTTCTCGTGGGGAAAAACGCGGATCTTTCGGTGCTGGATCCCATCGCGAACTCGTCGAGGTTCGCTTTTCCAACGATGACAAAACCCGCTTCTTTCAGTTTTTTCACAACGGTGGCATCGAAGACGGATTCGTAGTTCTCGAGGATTTTAGAAGCGCAAGTCGTCCTCATTCCAAGGGTCAGGATGTTGTCCTTGATGGCGATGGGAATTCCCCAGAATTTTCCCTTCTTCTCAACGGAAACATTCTCTTTTACAGAGATGAACGCCTTCACGTATGGATCGAGTCTTTTGATGGTTCCCAGGGAAAGTTGTAGGAGTTTCTCCCTTTCTTCGTCGGGGAGTTTCAGGCACTCTTCTATTGTGAGTCTTCTGAAATCCAAATTGATCACCTCCTCTCGTGGATTATAGCAAAAGTATGTTATAATCCGTGACAAGAAAGGTCTCAAATTTGTTCTTCTTTGAATTTAACTGTTTTCTTCTATCTTTAGTAAGTAATATTTCACCTTTATGATATTGACATTCTATATTACCAAGGTGTATAATACAAAATATGAAAATCTATATTTAACAAATTTTAACTAAGGAGGTGGATTTTATGAAGAAAAGAGCGGGTTTCACATTGATTGAGCTTCTGATCGTCATGGCTATCATCGCAGCTCTGATGGCAGTGTTGGTTCCAACGGCAACGGGTGCGATGAGGAAGGCAAGGGCGACGAGAATAGCGGTGCAGTTGAGGAGTTTGGAGCAAGGACTGGAACAATATCTTATGGCAACACTACCAGCGTCAAGTGATGTTAATGGAAAAGATATTAATTACTGGAGAAACAAGCTACAAGGAAAAGGTTTTGTTGATGATGATCTTTTAGATGATCCTAATCTGAAAACGCTTACTACTAGTGCCACCAATAACGACACTCAAATTGAAATCACAATTAAGTATGATACAAAAGACCAAAGCATAGCAGAACTCGTAGTAGGAAGTCTAAGAGAAACATACGGAAATGGAGTATCTCAAGATAATCAAAACGTTAATATCACGAAAATCATCGATGCTTTCTGGTGGTAATCTCATCTCCAAAAACAAAAAGCCCCCGTCTGGGGGCTTTAAATTTTTTTGAGCGCCTGATCCAGGTCTTCCACAAGTTTTTCTGGATCTCCAAGGCCCACGTGGATTCTTATCAGGTTCACGTCCTCTTTCGGACAGTTTCCGTAGGCCACTCTTGGAACAACAAGGTTCTCATGACTTCCCCAGCTCACCGCTATTCTGAAGACCTTCAAACTCTCAACGAACTCCTTCACCTTCTCTACACTCTTCGTTTTCAGTCGAAAACTCATCAGACCAGATCCACCGCTCATCTGTGACGAGGCAAGTTCGTACTGAGGCGACTTTGGATTCATCGGGTAGTTCACCTCGAGGACTTTTGGGTGATCCATGAGGAAGTCAGATACTACGAGGGCGTTTTCATAGTGCTTTTTCATGCGGATCTCCAGTGTTCTGAGTCCTCTCAAAATGAGCCATGACTCTATTGGAGAAAGAACGGGCCCGATGTTTTTGAATTCCTCCTGGAAAATGCCAATCATGTCTTCTCTGTCTCCGATGATCACTCCTGCCATCACATCTCCATGGCCTGAGATGTACTTCGTTGCAGAGTGAACCACAATGTCCACTCCGAGTGTCTTTGGGTTCTGAAAGATAGGAGAAGCCCATGTGTTGTCTATTATGGTTTTTATTCCAAGTTCTTTTGCTGCCTTCGTAACTTTTCTGATGTCGATGACCCTCATTCTCATGCTTGTGGGGCTTTCGAGGTAGATAAGTTTTGTTTTTTTCGTGATCGCTTTGAGAATCCTGTCTGCGTCTGGGGGAACGAAGCTGACCTGAATGCCGAATTTTCTGGAAAGATACCTGAAGAACCTCTTTGTCCAAGAGTACGCCTCGTCTACGCACACCACGTGGTCTTCCGAGTTCAGAAAATGAAGGATGGAAAGGGAGATAGCACTCATTCCGGATGAGACAAGGCGAGCATCCTCACACTTTTCCAGAGTGGCAAGTTTTTTCTCAACCAGCCTCGTCGTTGGATTGCTTCCCCTGTTGTATACATACTCGTAGTCTCCGTTTCTTAGAGCCCTCGACATCTCGTCGAAACTTTCAAAATAAAAATTCGTGGTCTCGAAGATGGGAAAAGTCAGTGCTTTGAAAGGAACATCTTCTTCCCCATATGAGAACAGGATGTCATCTATGTTCATGAGAAAGCCTCCTAGTGAGATTGTGTACCACATCATATTTTACCTTATGTTCAGACTGTTTCAAAGACCCTTTTTCTATTACCCCAGTCTCTTCCAGGTTTTCTTCCAAGGTGTTCTATCATTTTCATAACACAGGGGATGCAGGCGGTGTCTTTTTCGAAGACACAGATCTTTCCGGGGTAAAGCTGGTAGAGTTGCCGGTATGGTGATGGGGTCCAGTTGGGCATGATGACGTTTGCACCACATCTGAGAGTGATTTCTCTTCCTCCTGGAACGATCGTTCCCATGGCGGTAGTTGCTGGAATGTTTGAGTCTGGAAGAAGGATTCTTGTGAGTGCCACCATCTTCAATGTGAGGATGAAGTCTCCCTTCTTTTCGTTCGCAAGTGGTGTATCTGGATGAGGTATGAATGGTCCTATTCCCACCATGTCGAAATCGTATTTCTTCAAAAACAGAAGATCATCGACCAGATCGTCTATCGTCTGTCCAGGAAGACCCACCATGGAGCCCGCTCCTGTCTCGTATCCGAGTTCTTTCAGCGTGAGAAGACAATTCAGTCTGTTTTCGAGCGATGTGTCCGGTCTCAGTTTTCTGTGAAGAACGGGATTCGCCGTCTCGTGCCTCAGGAGGTACCTGTCCGCTCCTGCCTCTTTCCACCTTTTGTAGTACTCTTTTGGCCACTCTCCAAGACTCAGAGTGACTGCAACTCCTATCTTTTTTATCTCTTTCACAATATCCGAGATCACATCCGGCACGTAATAGGGGTCTTCCCCAGATTGAAGAACGATCGTTTTTGCTCCGAACTGGACGGCGAGTCTTGCCCGCTCGATGATCTCCTCTGGAGTCATGCGGTACCTTTTCAAATTCTTGTTGCCGCGTCTGAGACCGCAATAAAGACAGTTCTTCCTGCACACGTTCGAGAACTCTATGATGGCCCTGATGTGAACCTCGTCTCCGACGTATTTCTTTCTCACCTCGTCGGCGAGTTTGAAGAGCGCATCGTTGAACTCCTTGTCGTTTCTGGAGAGTGCCTCCTTCAAAACTTCTCTTGTGAACTCTCTTTTTTCGAGTCTTTCCAGAATTTCCTGTCCTGTCATGGTTTCATCACTCCAGTTCTTCCAGAATCTTCTTTAGAAGGGGAATCACTTCGTCCTTTCTGTCCTCGGGAAAGTCTTCTGCGAAGACACCGAATCTTCCGTTTTCAAGGAGGATCTGGGCGGGGAGAAACTTTTCCCTCCCCGCTTTCAGGTCTTTGTAGAAGGACCATCTTCTTCCGATTCGCTCGGATATCCAGATCTTGCAGTCGTATTTCTCTGCAATCTCCTCGAGGATCTTTTTAAAATCTGACATCCCTCTCACCGCGCTTTATTCTTTCAAGGCCCTCTTTCACTCTCTCTCTTATCTTTGGATTCATCTTCTGGAGTTCTTTTTCTATGACCTCTTCTCCTATTCTTCTTGTTTCTTCTGTTGCGTAGTCACAGAGGTACTCCTGGAGCGTGAAGAGGGCGTTCGGTGTGCAGAAGTTCTTCACAAAACCGGGAATTGCAAACTCCATGAAGTGTTCTCCCGTTCTTCCTGCCCTGTAACATGCGGTGCAGAAGGATGGGACAAAACCTTCTTTCAGAAGACTTCTCATCACCTGATCGAGTGGCCTTGGATCTTCGAGGGTGAACTGTCTCTTTCTGTCTTCGTCGTCTTCTCTGTGTGAGTACGCTCCGATCCCTATTCTGGAGCCGGCATCTATCTGCGAGACACCGAGCTTTATCACTTCGTCCCTGAGTTTTGCAGGTTCTCTTGCCGTGAGGATCATTCCTGTGTACGGAACGGAAAGCCTTATTATGGCAACGAGTTTTTTGAAATCCTCATCACTCACAGCGTGCTCTGGTTTCTGTGAGTAGGGGGTGTTTATAGCAGGTTTTATCCTCGGGAAAGAAATGGTGTGTGGTCCCACTCCGAACCTCTCCTCGAGGTGGATCGTGTGGTAGAGAAGTCCCATCACCTCGAATTTCCAGTCGTAAAGGCCAAAGAGGGCGCCTATTCCAACGTCGTCGATTCCTGCCATCATCGCTCTGTCAAGGCCGTAAAGTCTCCAATTGTAGTTCGATTTAGGTCCTCTCGGATGAAGCTTCAGATAGGTTTCTCTGTGATACGTTTCCTGAAAGATCTGGAAGGTCCCGATTCCCACAGACTTTATGATCTTGTAGCCTTCAATCGTTTGAGGAGCAGCGTTGACATTCACACGTCTGATCTCGCCGTTTCCGTATTTTGTGTTGTAAACGATGTCGATCGTTCTTGCAATGAACTCCGGTGAGTACTTGGGGTGCTCCCCGTAGACAACGATGAGCCTTTTGTGTCCCTGGGAGACGAGTGCCCTGACTTCTTCTTTCAGTTGTTCTTCCGTGAGCGTTTTTCTTTCCACCACCCTGTTGGAAACTCTGAAACCACAGTAAACACAGTCGTTGATACAATCGTTTCCTATGTAGAGCGGTGCGAAGAGAACGATTCTGTTTCCGTAGATTCTCTCCTTCAGAGTGCGAGCAGCTTCGAAGATTTCCTCCAGAAGGTCTGGATCTTCCACGTTCAAAAGGGTGGCCGTCTCTTCCGGATCGAGCCTGTTCTTGTTCAGCGATTTCTGTATGATCTCTCTCACCCTTTTAGGATCTGGATTTTTCGTCTTTTCCAGAAGTTCAAATATCTTTTCCTCCGGAATGAAAGATCTGCTTTCTACACGCTCTTTCACGAACACGTACATACGCATCACCTCTTCAAAGGAACTGTTTTCACGCGAACACCGGAAATCTGACCGAGCTTTCCGGAGAGGGCACCTATCGTGTCGTTGTTGGTTTTCAAAACGAGAAATATGATCGCCATGTTCTCTTCTTTAACGGGATAGCCGACTCTGAGCAGAATTTCTTCAGAGAAGTCGTGGAGGAGTTCGTTCACCTGTCGGTATGCCCTTTCCCGGTCTTCCACCACGATGGTGAGGATGTAGAATCTCTTTTCCAAAACAAAAACCCCCTCTCCATGTACCGGGAGAGGGGTATATTTCTATCCTTCCCCTCCCCCGGTGTCAGGATTTTTCCCTCCACCTCAGGAGCTTTGTGATTTTTATCACTTTCTGTTTATATTATACCACCTTTCAGAAGTCACCACAACATCCCTAGCATCCACATTGGGATCACGTTTTCTACAGGAAGATCTACATCGTCCCTTATCACGAAATCACTCGATTTCTTTTTCTTGCCCTTTCCACCTTCTATCTTCATTTCCTCGAAAACGTAGTCTCTCTTCTTCGTTTTTAGCAGCGTATATTTTCCCGACCTCTTTCAATGCGAAGACAACAAAAGCCTCCCTGAAGTTTCCGATTTCTCCCTCGAAAGCGTAGTGCATGGCGGGATCAGATAAGAAAATCTTTGCCCCTTTTGAAAAGGGTTTTTCTACTCTTTCTTTTCGCATGATGTTAACAAGCTCTATTTCTTCCATTGTCTGTAGTAACTGGTAAAACTTTTGTTTTCCAACACCCCATTCTCTGCACATGGATTCAACGTTTATCGTTGGTATCTTCGAATGTAAGAGGTGGCCGACAATTGCCTTCATAACTCCAAGGTGATTTTCTGTCACTGTACCGAGAAAGTGTGGTACATCGTAGTAGACAGTCTTTTGCAGAACGTTCATTAATTTCTCTCTAAAATTACCTTCCACATAGAACGGTCTTGTTCCAGTCCCTCGATATTTTCTGAAGAAGAGACTCAGCAGGTTCGCTTCTTTTAAAGCCTCAGCAGCGTAATCGATAGAGGCCTCAAAGGGAGAACTCAACTTCCTCAGAGTTTTTTTTAGTTTCAAAGTGGATGAATTCTCTAAAGGACATCAACGGCATTCTGATTAAAACAAATCTTCTCGAAAGATCTGATAGTCTCTTTCTCAGGAGAACCGAACTGCTGTCGCTCGTCCATATAACCCTGTCTGGAAAGCTGTCGTAAAGAACCTTAAGGATAGTACTCCAGTTTTTCAGAAAGTGAACCTCGTCGATGATGATGCCCGGATAATTTTTCATTATCTCATGAAGAAGATCGTGCAGTGGAACGTCCAAAAGGAGAATTTCATCTCCTGAAACGTAAAGAAAACCGTGTTTTCTTGCCATCGACAGAAGGAAAGTGGTTTTACCCACACCCCGTGGTCTGTAGAGAAGAATCGCCTTGTTCGTGAATTTCTTTTCCAGATCCTGAAAAAAGAGACGCATCTTTTTTGGAAGAAAACTGATCATTCTGTTCTTTCAGAACGAAGAGCCAGCTTAACATTTCTTAACAAACCGTGTGAAATCACACAAAGAAAATCTGGAAACTAAAAAGTGGTAGAATCCTGATGTGGAGGTGTGTTCTATGAAAAGGTTCGTAGTGCTTCTTCTTTCGTTAGCTTCGGTTTTTCTTGTAGCAGAAACGCTCGTCATCAAGGGTTCCAACACGGTCTTTCCCATCACCCAGCTCTGGATTGAAGAGTTCAAAAAGCTTCACCCGGATCTTCAGGTGACTCTTGAAGGTGCGGGATCTTCCACGGGAATCGCAGCGCTCTTCAACGGAACGACCGACATCGCCAACTCCAGCAGATGGCTCAAACCTGAAGAGATCGAACGAATGAACAAAGAAGGAAAATACTTCATTCCTTTCCTCATCGGTTTCGACGGAATAGCGATCATCGTGAACAAAAACCTCGGCATTGATGACATCTCCATCGAAACGTTGAAGAAGATCTACACAGGAGAGATCCAGTACTGGTCACAGGTTAATCCGAATCTTCCCAAAGCGAGAATTGTTGTTTACTCGAGAAACACCGCATCTGGAACCTACGAAACGTTTGAAAACAAAGTCCTCAGTGGAGCGAGAATGGTTCCTTACGTGAGAATGGTTGAAAGCACCCAGCTCGAGATAGAGAGCGTTTCCAAAAATCCATACGCCATCGCCTACGTCGGTGTGGGATACGTTACTGACGACGTGAAGGTTCTGAAGGTAAATGGCATTTACCCGACGAAGGAAAACATCCTGACGGGAAAGTACCCGATAGCAAGACCTCTTTTTATGTTCGTTGATGCGACAAACGGCTTTCCTGAAATGGGAAGCCTTGTCTTTGAGTACATCATGTTCGCATTCTCGAAGAAAGGACAGGAATTGGTAGAAAAAGCCGGTTACATTGCTGCTTACGGTCAGTGAGGAGGGATTCATTCTGAACAGAGAGGTAGCGAATTTCTTCAGAAAATCTGTAATATTCATCTTCTCTGTTGTCGGTATTTTCGCACTTTTTCTTCTCGTGTTCTTTCTCGTAAAGGAGGCGTGGCCCGCCCTCGTGAAAGTCGGGGGCGAGCTTTTCACGAGTGTTTACTGGTACCCAACAGCGGATCCACCGGAGTACGGTATGCTTGCTATGATAGCCGGAACTTTGCTCCTCACGGCTTTTTCTTCTGCCGTGTTGCTTCCCCTCGGTTACCTGATAGCCTTTTTCCTCCACACTTACGCTAAAGACTTCGAGAAAAACTTCATAAGAACCACAGTGGAATTCCTCGCCGGGACACCTTCTGTGATCATAGGACTCTTCGTTCTTCTGTACATCGCTCCCATTCTGCTCAATTTCGATGTATGGTCCACCGAAAACTTTCTGCTCGCATCCATCGGTCTCATTCTCACAGCCCTTCCTTACACCGTTTCTCTTTCCCTTGAAGCACTCGACTCTGTCGATGTGGCCCTCGAAGAGAGTGCCCTGGCACTCGGAGCGACTCGATTCACCACGGTTTTCAAGGTCACCACCAGAGCAGCGCTTCCCGGTATACTGAACGCCTTCGTTCTAACCGTGAACAGGGTTGTCGGTGAAACGATGATCGTACTCATGGCTGGTGGAGGAGCTGCCATAATACCGCGTTCTTTCTTCGATCCGGTGAAACCTCTGACAGCTGCGATTGCGAGCGAGATAGGTGAGGTGGCCGTTGGAAGCATGCACTATCATGTGCTCTTCGCGGCTGGAGTTATACTTCTTGTGATCTCCCTTGTTCTCGCAGGACTCTCCAGGTACATATCGGGGAGGCAGACAAAATGAAAAAAGACTTGATCGCTTCGTACGTTTTCAGAGCTGTGAGTTACGTTGCCTTCACAGTTGTTGTGGTCATGTTCGTACTGGTTCTCGCGGGAGGAGTGAAGTACTTTTCACCTTCTTTCTTCCTGGATTACCCGAAGAACGGTATGACGGAGGGAGGAATTTTTCCCGCCGTCTTCGGCAGTCTTTGCCTCATGGTGCTCACGTTTCTCGTATCGATTCCTCTTGGGATCTTCACTGGGGCGTTTCTCTCTGAGTACGGAAACAATGTGATCACGAAGTGGATAGATATCTCTCTGACCGCTCTGAGCGGTATTCCTTCGGTCGTCTATGGACTCTTCGGACTCGCCTTTTTCTGCGTGGCCCTTCAGTTCGGAACTTCCATGCTCGCTGCTGCGTTGACTCTTTCTCTCATGACACTTCCCGTTATCGCTTCTTCCACGAGGGAAACCCTGAAGGCCATACCTGTTGAGATAAGAGAAGCAGCGCTGGCACTCGGCGCGACGAAAGAAGAGGTGATCTTCAAAGTTCTTCTTCCCGCTGCGAGGAAAGGGATCATAACGGCGGTTCTCGTCGGTGGTGGAAGAGCCCTAGGAGAGACTGCTCCTGTTCTGCTCACGGGAGCCGTGTTCTATTCAACACAGCTTCCGAAGAGTCTTTTCTCTCCTGTTATGACCTTGCCAACGCACATATACTACATCACGGCGGCCTACGGTGAATCGGCCCAGTGGATGGCAAAGGGAACGGCCGCTTTTCTGATGATAGTAGTCGCCTTGATATACGGAACAGCTTTCTTTTTGAGGAGGAGAAAGAATGGAGCCCATCATTGAGATCGAAAACTTCAGCGCTTACTACGGTGAGAAGATAGCCGTAAAGAACGTGACGATGAAGATCTTCAAAAACCAGATAACCGCCATAATAGGTCCCTCCGGATGCGGTAAAACAACTCTCCTGAGGAGTATCAACAGAATGAACGATCATCTACCTGGGTTCAGGGTCGAAGGGAAGATATACTTTAAGGGACAAGATATCTACGATCCCCAGCTCGACGTGACGGAGTACAGAAAGAGAGTCGGTATGGTTTTCCAGAAACCGACACCTTTTCCCATGTCGATCTACGACAACGTCGCGTTCGGCCCCAGGCTACATGGAGTGAAGAGCAAGCACATTCTCGACCGGATAGTCGAAGAATCATTGAAGAAGGCAGCCCTATGGGATGAGGTGAAGTCAGAACTGAACAAGTCTGGTACGAGACTCTCGGGCGGTCAGCAGCAGAGGCTCTGTATAGCGAGGGCCCTCGCCGTTGAACCCGAGGTGATTCTTCTCGATGAGCCAACATCAGCACTCGATCCCATAGCGACTCAGAGGATAGAAAAACTTCTGGAAGAACTCTCCGAGAATTACACCATCGTGATCGTCACACACAACATCGGTCAGGCGATAAGAATAGCGGATTACATAGCGTTCATGTACAGAGGAGAGCTCATCGAATACGGACCGACAAGAGAGATCGTGGAAAGGCCGAAGAACAGACTCACCGAGGAGTACCTGACAGGAAAAATCGGATGATGGAGGCGGAAAGTATGGTCGATCACGTTCATTTCGAAAGGGAACTCACACTTCTCAAGTCCGATGTCTCGAAGATGCTCTTTCTGGTCTCTGAATCTTTGAACGACGCGATAGAGAGCCTCGAGACGATGAACGAGATACTCGCCAGGAAGGTCCTCGAGTCGGACGATATGATAGACGAACTTAACAGGGAGATAGAAGAAAAGGCATACCAGATCATAGCGAGGTACAATCCCATCCTGAAACAGCTCAGGTACATCATCACCATCTTGAAATTTTCAAACGATCTGGAGAGGATAGGAGATCTCTCCTGCAACATGGCTGAGAAGTGTCTCTTTCTCTCCAAGGAGAAGGTCAAATTCGAGATGCTTAAGGAACTCAAGGATATGTTCGGAAGCACCCTGAAGGTGGTTCAGGATGCTTTCAAAGCCTTCGTTGAAGAGGATGTGGATCTGGCCTTCAGGCTCTGGAAATTCGACGACGTGATAGACGAGATGGAAAAGAAGATCAGAAAAATCGTGGTGGAAAGGATAAAGGAAGGAAACATCTCGGCCGAGCTGGCGCTGGTTTACATACTCATCGCAAGAGATCTTGAAAGAATGGGAGACCACGCCAACAACCTCTGTGAGGAAGTCATATACATAGAAACGGGGAAAAACATGAAGGAATTCCTGAGGGGTGTTGAGAGTGGGAGTGAAGGTGCTGATAGCTGAAGACGACGAAGATATAAGGAGCGTGTTGAAGAGATACCTGGAAACCGAAGGATACGAGTGCGACGAAGCGAAATCCCTTTTCGATCTCAAGAAAAAGCTCTCTGAGGAAACGTACAACGTGCTCCTCCTCGATCTCATGTTTCCCGACGGTATGGCGATGGACGAAATTCCTGAGATGAAAGTTTCTCACCCAGAAATGGCTATCATCATCATCTCGGCAAGGGACAGGGACATGGACCGTATCTTTGGAATAGAGCTCGGTGCGGACGACTACATGACAAAACCGTTCAATCCAAGGGAAGTTCTCGCACGTGTGAGAGCAGTTCTGAGAAGGATGGGTAAAGAACAAAAGGCACTGAGATTTGGAAAACTCGAGATCTTTCCAGAGGATTACATAGTCAGATACGATGGGAAAAACGTTGAAATGACAGCTAAAGAGTTCGAGCTTTTAAAACTCCTCGCCGCAACTCCGAACAAGGTCTTTTCAAGAGAGGAGATCCTGAACAGGGTGTGGGGAGACGATTACGTCTCTGACAGGGTGGTGGACGTCCACATCAGCGCCATTCGGTCGAAGATAGGAAAGGGATGGATAAAAACGGTGAGGGGATTGGGGTACAAGTTTTCAACACGAGGTGATGAGGGTGATAGAACTTGAAGATCTCGATCATATCAGAGAGGCAGTTGTGATACTGAAAGGGCTGGAAGTGGAAGGTGCGAACAAACCTGCTGAGAGACTCGGCTTCAAAAGAGGAAAGAATCTGATGTCGATCTTCACGTGCAGAGAGATGGACAGATTCATCAAAGAGGTTCAAGAAAAAAAGAATTTCTCCCTCGAAACGAACGCCTATTTTTTTGAACCCCACTCGAAAAGATTCGTTTCTTTCCACTTTCTACCGAAGAAGAATCTTCTCTTCGTGAGCGATCTCACCGAGGAGAGAACCCTCAGCGAGGCTAAACTCGATTTTGTAACGGCCATCTCACACGAGCTGTTCACACCTCTTTCCGCGTCGAAGGCGAACGTTTTTCTTCTGAAGGATTTAGAAGACGATCCAGAAAAACTCGAAATACTCAAGAAAGTTGAGCGCTCCTTGGACAGGATGGAAACGATCATCAGACAGCTCAAGGTGATCACCATGATACAGCTGGGTCTTTACGAACTCAAGATGGAGTACATTCCTGTCGAAGAAATCGTTCACAGAGTATTGGAAGAGCTTCGAGAAAAGATCGACTCAAAGAAGATCGAGGTGAACGTTTCCGTGGATGTTGAAACAATCGAAGCGGACAGGTTCGTGTTCTACACAATTTTGAGGAATCTTGTTTCAAACGCCGTGAAGTACTCTTATCCCGAGTCTATGGTGGAGATTTCTATCACTGGTGAAAGACTTAGTGTGAAAGATCAGGGAATCGGTATCAAAGAAGAGGAAAAGAGCAGGATATTCGAACGCTTCTACAGAGGTTCAGAAGCACTCAAAATGGCACCTGGTTCTGGCCTGGGACTTTCCATAGTGAAGCACCTGTGCGATACGATGGGTTACAGACTGGAAGTGAACTCCCAGTGGCTCGTTGGATCGGAATTCATAGTTCACTTCAGATGAACTTCTCTTCTTCCCCTGTTTTTTCCTCCGGGTACCATCCGACCTCTCTCGTACACCAGGCTGGAAGCGGGAATTTCACCGTGAGAGGAAGGTTCAAGAACGGCTGATCTATGATCACTTCTCCCTGTCTCAAGAGTGCTGCTTTTCTCTTGTAGTGCTCTGTGAGGTGCGAGTACTCGGGCTTTATGAGTTCGGCTCCTTTCTGTCTGCCCACAACCACCGTGGCAGCCTGCGTGATCACCCTGTAGTCCACTTCGGAAGCGGTCTGTTCGGCTCCAATAAGGATTACTCTGAAAGATCTTCCTCTTTCCGCCACATCTCTGAAGATATTCGCGAGGGCTCCTCCGCCGTGTCTTGGTGCGTACTTGTTCAGTTCGTCCAGAAAGATGAAAACGGGCTGAGTGAAACCACTGTTCCTTTCTTTTTCTCTCATTACCTCGGAAAGAATTGCACCTACAACAAACGACTGTGCACGTTCTCTCAGCTTTGAAATGTCGATGACTGTGACCCTTCCCGGCACGTTCCAGTCGATTCGATAATTGGTTTGCCGCGGTTCCACTTTCAGAGGTGGTTTCACCCAGAGCCTGTCGAAATCCATCTTTTGAGCGGCTTTCAATCTCCTGATCAGCATCCCGATTGTCTGCTTCTGAACGTGTTCCCCCAGAAGATACTCTCTTGTCCTTCCGCCTTCTCCAAGATCTTTTATCAAACTATCGAGATCGAGCGGAAGATCCACGACCTCACCTTTTTTCATCACTACTTCGCGCAGTGCCTCTGACGGCAGTTTTTTTCTGTCAACGATGTATCCCTTTTTCAGAAATTCCTGGTACATCTCTTCCATTTTCTGGGAAAGGTGCTCCTGAAGGGACCAGACCGCGAGCTGAAAGTTTTGGTTTCTCGTCATTTCGTCTGGATCGAACATGAGTTCCAGAAGGTTCATTTCGACGATGTCGAACACGTCCCAGCCGTAAATGTTCACACCGCCCAACCTCTTGTTGACATCCGGTATGTAAGCTCCCTTCTCCCTGCTGGGAGCGTAGAATGCGACATTTTCAAAAGGTTTCGGTTCAATGCCGAGAACCCTGTACATTTCATCCCATTTCTCTCTTTCTGAATACCACTCCTTCGAAAAACGATCGAGAAACAGCAAACTTTCTCCCTTCACGTTGAAGATGATGTATCTCGCCTCTCTCAACTCTCTCATCAGCTCTCCATCGTTTTTACTGGACGTTTCTATCATCGACTTGACGAGGAACGTGGTGTAAGACGTTTTCGCCGCAACACCTGACTGTCCGGAGACGTTTATGTGGGCTCCGTTGTCTCCCAGAATGTATCTCAAATCGAGATAAGCCGGCCTTCCGTTCTTCAGCAAGCCAACTGGCAGAGCAACGTTCTTTCTCTTCAACTCATCGAATCCAAGAGCGATGTCTATCTCCTCATCTCCGATGAGAAAGACGGGGGAGCCTATGTTTGGAGGAATCTCCGGAGCGTCTTCGAGAAGTTCGTCTCCTTCTTTCAGAAACGATCTTGTCACCTTCACCTTCGCGATGTATATCGGATAGGCAGGTTTCAACTTCTCGAGCGCAACTTCTTCTTCGTAGCCGTTTCTCAGATCTCCATCCCATTTGTTCTGTATATCAACGATCATTCCGTACGTGACGACGGTGCCATACCCCGTGAGGTACTCAACCTTCACAACATCTTCTATCTGGGCGAATACCTTGTACGCTTCTCCTGCCTTTTCGGTGGTCATTCGAACGAAAAATTCGTACGGACTGGACTGGAATATGCCGGTGACAACTCCTATCTTTCTTCCTTTCATTTCGCTCTATCCCTCCTCGATGAGCTGTTTTCTGTACATTCTACTGTACATACCACCTTTGATCATCAATTCCTCGTGAGTGCCCTCTTCTATCACTCTTCCCTCGTGCAGGACGTATATCCTGTCGGCGTTTTTCAGCACCTTCAGTCGATGCGTGATAACGACGATTGTTTTTCCTTTCATTCCTTTCCTGATCGAATCTATGATCCTTTCCTCAGTTTCAGGGTCAACAGCTGAAAGACAGTCATCGAATATGTAAACCTCGAAATCTCTTATGAGAGCGCGAGTTATGGTGATTCTCTGTTTCTGACCGCCCGAAAGTGTCACACCTTTTTCACCAACAATCGTGTCAAATTTCTCTGGAAAGCTCATGATATCGTCGTAAACGGCCGCGAGCTTTGTCACTTCTTCGAGCCTCTTCTTATCGACGTTTTCCAGACCGACTGTTATGTTGTTTCTCACCGTGTCTGAAAACAGAAACGTTTCCTGTGGAACCAGAGTGACGATGGATCTGATGTTCTCCGAAGAAACATTGTTAATGTCCACACCATTTATGAATATCTTTCCCATTTCCACCGGATAGAGCTTCATGAGGAGCTTTGCTATCGTGGATTTCCCGCTCCCAACGCTGCCGGCGATGCCTATCATTTCTCCCCTGTTTATTTTTATGGTGATGTTCTTCAGAACTTCCCGTTCTGTTCCGGGGTATCTGTAAGTCAGGTTTCTCACTTCAAAACTTTCAAAGTGATCTATCCTGATTGGTTTCTCGGGTTCTTTAACCTCGGGCTGGGCGGTGAAGATCGTGTCCAGACGTCTCATAGCCGCTCTTCCCCTCTGGAACAGATCCACCATGAAACCGTAAGCCATCATCGGCCAGACGAGCATTCCCAAATAGGAATTGAAGGCTATGAAATCGCCGAGAGAGATCTTCCCGTTTATAACGGCTCTTCCACCGTAAAGAAGGGTGAGGAAAAAAGCGGTCGAAGCGATAAGGTTGATGAGGGGCCTGAAGATGCTGGAGACTTTGATTGCACTGAGTGTGTCTTCAAAGTTTTTAAGTGCCCTGTTTTCAAATATCTTGAACGAAACGTCTTCTACCGAGAAGCTCTTCACAATGCGCACACTCGAAATCGTTTCTTCGGTGAACCCGGAAAGTTCCGAGAAAGATTTCTGAACTTCCGATACCTTTCTGTGTATGAGTCGTCCAAAGCTCATCGAAACAGGGACGAGAAGCAAAAGCGGCGCAAAGCTGATCCAGGAGAGCTTCCATCCCACGTTACCTATCATGAAGAAAAAGACCAGCACGATCATGATGAAAGAATCAAAGAAGAGTATTGCACCCTGGCCGAGCACTCTTCTCAGAAGGCTAAGGTCGTTGGTGAACCTTGCCATGAGTTCACCGCTTTTCATTCGATCGAAGAATCCAGGAGTGAGACTGAGCAGCTTTGAGAACATCTTGTTCGATGCCTCGAGGAAAAACTTCCTTGCAGTACCACCAAGGAAGAACCTCCAGAAGAACCTTCCAGTGAACATCCCACTCGCGGCGGCCATTACCCAAAGCAACATTATTTTGAGTGTATCGAAGTTCATCGTCTCTGTGTTCAGCATGTCAACGATCTTTCCGATGACACGTGGAATGTAAACCTGAAGGAGGTCCACCGCGATGAGCGAAAGAACGCCGAAAAGGTATCTGTGCCAGTTTCTCTTCAGGAAATCAACAAGAATTGAGGAAGTCTTCAATTCTATCCAGCGCCTCCGTAAGTCTTTCTGTAGATATGGCAAAAGAAAGCCTCACAAACCCCGGCTTCAGAAAGGCGGATCCTGGAACGAGTGCAACCTTTTTTTCTTCTAAAAGTCTTTCACAGAATCTCACGTCGTCACCTGGAACTTTGAAGAAGAGATAGAATGCTCCCTCTGGTTCCACGAACTTAACACCCATCTTTTTCAATCTTTCCACTACGAAATCTCTTCTTTCCTTAAAGGTCTGAGCCATGTAAGAGTTGTCCACTTCTAAAGCCCTCAAAGCGGCGTACTGTGCTACCGTGTTGATACAGGAAGTTGTGTGGGACTGGATTTTTGAAACAGCGGTCGCCACTTCTTCGTTCGATATCAGGTACCCCACCCTCCAACCGGTCATGGAGTGGGACTTCGAGAAGCCGTTTATGTAAACTATCCGGTCGAATCCTTCGGAAACGTCGAGTATCGATGTGAATTCGTCCGTGTAAACAAGTGAATCGTAAACTTCATCGCTGATTATGTAAAAATTCCTTTTCATAGCAAGCTTCACAAGTCTTTCAAGGAACTCTCTTCTGTACACCACACCGGTGGGATTGTTCGGCGAGTTGATAAGAACGGCTTTCGTTTTCCCAACGAGAAGTCCTTCTATCTCTTCCAGACTGGGCTGGAAATTTTTACTCATGAATGTCTCAACCACATTCACTGTGCCACCAGCGAGGATGATCTGGGGAATGTAGCTGACCCAGACGGGAGAAAACACGATCACTTCGTCGCCGGGATCGAGAAGAGCCATGAAGGCATTGAACAGAGCCTGTTTTGCCCCGTTCGTCACCACAACCTGATCTGGTGAGATGTTCTTTTTGTATCTCTCACCTATCTTTTTCGCTATACCCTCTCTGAGTTCGTAGATACCACGAGGGTCTGTGTATTTCACTTCTCCTTTCTGGAGAAATCTCACCGCTTCTTCCACGATGGGTTTCGGTGTGGGAAAATCCGGCTCACCGGCCGTTAGATTGATCACGTCTTCTCCTTTCTTTATAAGAGCCTTGGCCCTCGCGTCGAGTTCCATGGTCTTCGATATTGGGATCTCTGATATTCTCCTGGATACCATCTAAAACCCCCCTGGTTGTGGTTTCATATTTAATACTACCACAAAGATCCGATTTAGACAGGTTAAACTTTTCATGTTATTCTTTTAAAAGAAAGGAGGAGTAAGGATGGAAGCGGTGATTTTCGATATGGATGGAGTGCTCATGGACACAGAGCCTCTCTACTTCGAAGCTTACAGAAGAGTCGCAGAAAGCTACGGAAAACCTTACACGGAGGATCTCCACAGGAGGATAATGGGAGTTCCGGAAAGAGAAGGTCTTCCTATTCTCATGGAAGTGCTGAAGATAGAAGATTCTCTGGAGAACTTTAGAAAGAGGGTCCACGAAGAAAAAAAGTGTGTTTTCTCTGAGCTTCTCAAGGAAAACCCAGGTGTGAGAGAGGCGCTTGAGTTCGTAAAGAGCAAAGGAATAAAACTCGCGCTCGCAACCTCCACACCGCAGCGAGAAGCTCTGGAAAGGCTGAAAAGACTCGATCTCGAAAGGTACTTCGACATCATGGTGTTCGGTGATCAGGTGAAGAACGGAAAGCCTGATCCAGAGATATATCTTCTCGTTCTGGAAGGGTTGAATGTAGCTCCAGAGGGGGTCGTGGTCTTCGAAGACTCGAAGAGCGGTGTTGAGGCTGCAAAAAGCGCCGGCATAGAAAGAATTTATGGAGTCGTCCACTCTTTGAACGACGGTGAAGCGCTTCTTGAAGCGGGTGCGGTTGCTCTGGTGAAACCCGAGGAGATCCTGAACGTTCTCAAAGAGGTTCTTTAAATCTGTTTGTGATCGGCATTCTCCAGTCTTTTCCAAAAGCTCTCGTGGAGATCTTCACACCAATAGCGGCCTGCTTCCTCTTGTATTCGTTCTTTCGTATCATTTCCGTCACTTCAAGCACGGTCTTCCTGTCGAAGCCTTTAGACGCTATCTCTTCTGGATCGAGCCCTTCTTCTATGTAGAGTCTCAGTATTTCATCGAGCACCTCGTACGGTGGTAGTTTCTCCTGGTCCGTCTGACCGGGTTTGAGCTCAGCCGTGGGGGGTTTCACGAAAATGTTTTCCGGGATGATCTCTTTTCCTCTCCAGTTGTTGTACCATCTTCCTATCCTATAAACGTCTGTCTTGTAAACATCCTTTATGACAGCGAATCCTCCCGCCATGTCTCCGTAGAGAGTCGCGTATCCCGTCGCCATCTCGCTTTTGTTTCCTGTCGTGAGAACGAGCCATCCGAACTTGTTGGAAAGTGCCATGAGGTAGTTTCCTCTGATCCTTGCCTGAAGGTTCTCTTCGGTTATATCTGGTTCTCGCCCGACGAAGACGTCTTTGAGCGCTTCGAGGTAGGAATGAAACACATCTGTGATGGGAACGATGAAAGTCTCTATGCCCAGATTTTTCGCCAGCGTTTGCGCGTCTTCGATACTTTCTTTTGAGGTGTACATGGACGGCATGAGAACACCTTTCACGTTTTCTTTTCCCAGAGCTTCTGTTGCTACGACCGCGACGAGAGAAGAGTCCATTCCTCCGCTGAGCCCTATTACGACCTTTTCAAAACCGTTTTTCTTCACGTAGTCTCTCAGACCCGTGATCAGAGCCCTGAACATCTCTTCTTCTCTCACAGGAAGAGGATTCACCACCGGTTCAAAATGCCCGGATTTCTCCCGAAGATTCCCCGCTTCCACGGTTTTCACCGGATAATTATGGGTCTTCATGTACCTTCTTCTCGGATCCACAAGGGAGACTCTGAGGTTCTCGTCCAGATCCAGATCCACCGTGATGATATTCTCTTCGAAGAGCTTTCCGTAATTTATGACCTCTCCTGAAGCGTCGACCACCATACTTCCTCCATCGAAGACGAGTTCGTCCTGACCCCCGACCATGTTGCAGTAAGCCACGGCCACGTGGTAGTCGTAAGCCTTCATAGAGAGGTAATCTTTTCTCAGAGCAGGTTTCCCCACGTGGTAGGGAGAAGCCGAAAGATTTGCTATGAGATGAACTCCCTCACCTAAGGAAAGCGAGGCACTTGGTTCCACCGGATTCCAGATGTCTTCGCAGATGGTAATACCCACTTTGATTTCATCCATTTTCACGACGAGGAGTTCTTCTCCGGGTTTGAAGTATCTTCTCTCATCGAAAACCCCGTAGTTCGGCAAAGATATCTTCCTGTACACTCCAAGGATCTCACCGTCTTTCACAACCGCGGCGGCGTTGTACGCATCCTCGTCGCTGTCTATGAAACCCATCAAGACGGTAACACTAAGATTCTTCGTGTGCTGAGCGAACTTCTGAAGGTATTTTCTGTTCTCTCTGAGGAACGAGAGCCTAAGCATGAGGTCTTCGGGAGGATAACCGGGAAGAAAGAGTTCTGGAAAGATTAGAAGATCACTTCCCCGGTCTTCCGCCACTCTGAGGGTTTCTACTGCCTTCTTTAGATTTCCCTCGAAGTCTCCAAGAGTCGGATTAAGCTGAGCCAGCGTCACTCTCAGTCTTTTCATAGGATCCCTCCATTACCCGGTACATAGAGTAAACCAGAACAACTCTCAAGAGATTCGATATTATGGAACCCAGATACGGTATGAACCAGACGATGAATACAACGGCCGCAGAGAGGAACACGTCCGCCGTTTTCTCTCCTTTGAACACCATTCTGTAATTCTTTTTCAGGACGCTGGAAGGAGGTTCGTTCTTCACGGAAAGCAGAGGAGCAAAGAAGAGAAACATGAAGGCCACAAAACCGGGAAGAACGAACAGAGAAAAACCAGCGCTTATCGTCAACCCGTAAAACGCTGAAAACACGAGAAGACTGAGAGGATTTTCTCTTCTTCTTGGAATCAGAAGAGCCCCCATCAGCAGTGCAAGCAGTGTTTCTTCAAAGAGTTTTATGACGAAGAAATCGAGGCTCAGAAAATCGTACTTCCCAGTGAAGATGTAGAGCATTTCCGCCACAAACCCCAGAACGAGAGCCATAACGCTTATCACAGCGAGTTTTGTGTTTTGAACCATCTCCTTGAATCCCTTCACGAAACTCTCGATCACACTTATCCCCCCTCACCTCCGTACTCGATTTTCCAGTCTGAAGAGACCTCCCCAACGACTGTTCCATCTACTCTGGCCAGAACCTCGTCCACTTTTTGTTTTTCCACGATCAGAAACATTCCAACACCCATGTTGAAGGTGTTGACCGCTTCGTTGAAGTCCACATACTTCAATATCCAATCAACGAAGTCCCTCTTTGGTAGAGAAACGTGCGCCCCGAGTTTTCCGAGGACTCTCTTCAGAGCTCTCAACACTCCCCCACCAGTTACATGTGCGATCCCTTTCACCAGGTCGAACACTTCGATGACTTCTCTGTATATGCGTGTTCCTTTCAGAAGTTCAAAGGGAAGTTCCTCGATCTTTATGGATTCCTCTTTTATGATCCTTCTTATGAGGGACCAGCCGTTCGAGTGGAACCCCGATGACGGAATACCAACAATCACATCTCCTTCTTCTATCTTATCAACTGGTATTTGTCTTTCTAAAACACCGACAGCGAAGCCCACAGCGTCCCAGTCTCCACGATAAACATCGGGCATCTCGGCGGTCTCACCGCCCACCAGTTTCATGCCCACACTGTCAAGGACGCTCACGAGCTCTTTTATGAACGATTCGTGCTCTTCGGAGATTCTCTCGACCCCAAGGTAGTCCAGAAAGGCCACAGGCCTCGCTCCCACGCAGACCAGATCGTTGTAGTTCATACCTACAAGGTCTTCGGCCGCGTAGCGCCAGGTCCCGTGCTTTCTGTGAAGGATGAGTTTGGTGCCGATCCCATCGGCTGTTACAACAACCGGGGGAGTTGTGATCGTGAGTACGGAAGCGTATCCCGTGGGCTCTTTCATCACCCATTCGGGAAGCTTTACAGCGCTTTTTATAGTTTTCGCAAAGCTTTCTCCCCTCTCGACATCGACTCCTGCTTCTCTGTAAGTGTATTTCATAGAGCGATATCCCTCCTGTAGATCTTGCCTTCGAAGTGGACCTTTTCCGCGAGTTCGTAGGCCTTTCTTCGAGCTTCTTCCTTCGTTTCTCCCGTTCCTATGCAGTGAAGCACACGTCCTCCACTGGTCACGAGTTTACCATCTCTTTCCGCGACTCCCGCAAAGAATATGAGACCTTCTTCTGGAAGGGTGATCTCCTTGCCCTTTTCGGGAGCGTCAGGATAGCCCCTCGCCGCGAGAACGACGTCTACAGCGAATCCCTGAGGTTTCACCGGCTCCATTTTACCCCCGCGGTATCCTTCAAGAACTGCGTTGATGAATCCTTCGGGATTCAACGTCACTATCACTTCCGTTTCTGGATCGCCCAGTCTCACGTTATACTCGAGTATGTAAGGATCGCCATCGTGAAGCATGAGGCCAAGGTAGAGGAATCCCCGGTATGTGTAACCTTCCTTTTCCACTCCCCACAGGGTCTTATCGAAGAGCTCCTCGATCTTTTTGATCGTATCGGGAGGGATTTCTACAGGTCCCCAGGAGCCCATACCTCCCGTGTTCGGTCCCCTGTCACCGTCCATCAGCCTCTTGTAATCTCTGACGAAGGGAAGGATCACGAAACCCCTTCCATTCACGACCGCCATGGCGGAAAGTTCGTTCCCAGCGAGAAATTCATCTATCACAACAGGGCCTTTCACACCTTTTATGAGTTCTCCGATTATAAGTTTCGATCCCTTTTCGATGGCTTCTTCCTCAGAGTCGAGGATCAGAACACCCTTTCCTCGTGCGAGCCCGTCCGCCTTTATCACGTAAGGAGGGGAAAACTTTTTTATCTTCTCTCTCAACTCCTCTGGGGTTTCTGCCACTTCGAAGCGAGCGGTTCTTATACCGTACCTCTTCATGAACCTTTTGGCGTAGACCTTGGATCCTTCGAGCCTTGCCACCTCTTTCACCGGTCCGAAGACGTTGGATTTCCAGTTTGCAACACCCTCTACCAGGAATTCCTCGGATCCCGGTATCACGATGTCCTCTTCGGGGATGGCTTTCAGGGTCTTTTCTCCTTCGTAGGGATGGTTCGTTCCATCTCTCTTCGTTCCTGCATTTCCTGGATAGAAGTGGACTTCGTACCCCTGCTTCGCGAAAGCCCATCCTATTGCGTGTTCCCTTCCTCCGGAACCAAGTATGTGTAATCTCACCGCTTTCACCCCTCAATGTCTGAAAACCCTGCTCGGAGCTTTGTAGAACGTGATTCCAAGTTCTTTGGCTTTTGCGATCACCTCTTCGTCTCTTATGGATCCAAGAGGAGCGACCACCGCTTTCACACCTGCCTGAGCGAGTATTTCGAGTGAGTCTGGGAACGGGAAAAACGCGTCGGAGGCCGCAACCGCTCCCTTCGCTTTTTCTCCTGCCATCACGGTGGCGATCCACGCAGCTCTCTTTCTCGAAGGCTGTCCGCTTCCTATACCCACAGTCACGCCGTCTTTTGCTATGAGAACCGCGTTGGATTTCACTCCTTCCACAACACGGTAAGCGAATTCCAGATCCTCAAGCTCTCTTTCCGAGAGAGGCTCTCCAACTACCAGTTCAAAACTTCCTTCGGGGTACTTTCTTTCACTCAAGACGAGAGAGCCAAATGCCATCTTTCCAGCCCACGGAGTGTAACCCTCAGGTTTTAAGAGACGCACTTTTTTCTTGGAGAGAATCTCGATTGCTTCCTGTGTGAAAGAAGGTGCCACGATCACCTCGAGGTACTTTTTCAGTGACTTCGCCACTTCTCCGTCCATTTCGAAGTTCACGGCCAGGATTCCTCCAAAACTGGATTCGTCGTCCGCCTCGATGGCTTTTTTCACGATTTCCACTTTGTCTTCTCCTATCGTGGCACCACATGGGGACTGGTGTTTCACTACAACCGCACCCATCTTTGGCAGGTTCTTAGCCACGAACCACGCGTTTTCCGCGTCCAATATATTGTTGAACGAGATTGCCTTTCCCTCGTGCAAGATCTCAAAAGCGGGTTTTCCGTATACGAACGCCTTTTCATGAGGATTCTCTCCGTACCTCAACTGGAGATCTTCTCGCTTGAAGGCAAGGGAAATTCCCTTGACAAACTGGTTGGCCCTTATCGAGTCGTACACGCTGGTGAACGCAAAAGTCATTCCAGCGAGGTACTTTCTCGTCTCCTCATCATCTCTCTCAATTGCGAGTTTGAGGGTTTCCATGTCGAAAGCGGGTTTCACCTTTTTCCAGTTCTTGGCTGCCGCTCGAAGAAGAGCAACTCCTCCTATATCGATGTCTGGAGGTGGATAGAGATCCACAAAGACCACATCCCATCTGGGTTCTGGTCCGAGGATGCTAGCGAATATCTCCGGGTGGAGAGTCTTCACGAGTCCTCCGAGGAGATTCTCGAAACCCGTTATGGTGCTCACGTCGTTTGCTTCTATTCTGTTCGCTTTCAGAAACTTAGCGGTACCGGAGCTCGCCCAGATCTCCCAGCCGTTTTCGTGGAGTTTTTTCAGAATGTCCAGATATTTTTCCTTCTCGTAGAGACTAACCAATATCCTCTTCAAGGATAACCCTCCTTCCTTCGATATTCCATCTTCCTTCCAGTACCTTTTGAATGACGAGCGGATAGTACTGATGTTCTATCTTATGGATCTCTTCTTCCAGTCTTTCAAGAGTCCAGTCTTTCTTTATTTCAATTGCTTTCTGAAAGATGATGGGACCGGTGTCGACTCCCTCGTCGACGAAGTGGATGGTGATTCCTGTGACCTTCACACCGTATTCGTAGGCCTTCTCGATGGCGTGAGTCCCAGGAAAAGCAGGAAGAAGCGAGGGGTGGATGTTGACGATCTTCCACTTCCACCTTTCGACGATCTCTGCCGGAAGAATCCTCATGAAACCGGCGAGAACCACAAGATCGGGATTCAACTCTTCGAGTCTTTTTTTCAAAGACTCCGCCCAGGATTTCTCGAGCTTTTCCCAGGGGACTTTCAGCCTTTTCGCTCGTTCTATCGCGTAGCAGTCTCTGTCCACAAGGAGCATCTCGATTTTCGCACTCAATTCACCGCTTCGCACCGCGTTCACGATCGCTTCGAAATTGCTCCCGTTCCCTGACGCGAGAACGACTATTCGTGAAGGTACTCCCCGTTGAAGCACGCTACACACAGTTCACTCCTCCCGATGGCTCTTTTCAATCCTTCGAGTGAAAGATAAAAGAGAGAGTCAGCGTTGACTATCTTTTTCACCTCTTCCACGGCACGTTCTCCCGCGACAAGTTCTTTCTTTCTGGCAGTGTCTATCCCGTAGAAACAGGGGAAACGCACAGGTGGAGAGTGTATGCCAACGTGTACTTCCTTCGCACTCGCCTCTCTTAATATCTTCACGATGATGCCCATGGTTGTTCCTCTGACGATTGAATCGTCGATGACAACAACCCTCTTTCCACTCACAACATCCTCTATGGGAACGAGCTTCTTCTTGACGATCTTTTCCCTGTCCACCGGCATAATGAAACTTCTTCCCACGTATCTGTTCCTCATAAGGCCGATGTCAAGAGGAATACCCGAGGCAGAAGAAAATCCCATCGCTCCGGAAAGCCCGGAGTCCAGCACTGGAACAACCACGTCCGCTTCTATCGGGTTTTCTCTGTAGAGTTCCTCGCCCATTCTGTAACGGGTTATATGTACGCTCTGATCGAGAAAGTGACTGTCCGGCCTCGCGAAATAGATGAATTCGAAGGAGCAAAACCGCTTTTCTTTTCTGGCGAACTTCACCGTCTCTGCACCGTTGTTCGAGAAGAACACAACCGTTCCGGGAGGAACTTCTTCTATGTCTTCCACACCAATCGCTTTCAGCGCTGCATCTTCCGATGCCGCAACGATTCCCTCACCGTACTTTCCATAGAACAGGGGGCGAATGCCATACGGGTCTCTCGCCGCAGCGAGGAATTCTTCGTGGAGGATGAGAAGAGAGTAAGCAAGAGGAACTTTCTTCAGCGCTTTCACTATGGATTCTTTTAGGTCTCCTTCAGACATCGAAATAAGATGGAGGAAGACCTCCGAGTCAAGCGAGCTCTGAAAAACTGCTCCTTTCTCTTTGAGCATCTCTATCCACTTTTCGCCGTTGGGTATGTTCCCGTTGTGTGCGATTGCGAGCCTTCCCTTTCTCGTGAACGCCACGATTGGCTGAATGTCCTCGAGCGATCCGGCCGTGGAGTACCTCACGTGCCCGATACCCTTTTCAGCGTCTTCCCACCTGTCTTCAGTGAGAACGGTGTCCACGAGCCCTTTTCCTTTTATCGTTTTGAACCCATCTACCACAACACCAACACTTTCCTGTCCTCTATGCTGAAGACCGAGAAGCACATCGTGAAGGACAGAAAAAGCGTCTTTCACGTTCCAGACTCCTGCAATTCCGCACATATAATCACCTCGAGAGCGTACCGATCTCCCTCACAGGAGCATCGACTACGGGGGTTTTTTCAGAGAAAACGAGCACCATCTGATGTGCTAGCTCCACTTCTGGCAATTTCACTTCGATCTTCAAACCGTACTCTCTAAAGGTCTCTACGTGAGTTCTCGTCAGAAGCTGTGACGAAGAGAGGATGAAAGCACCTTCTTCTGAGAGTTTTCTTACGGCTTTCCAGAGTTCTCTTTCTCTTTCGAGGTCGAAGTCATTCCATCCCACTGCGAACACCTTCGAAGGCCTCGGTTTTGCCACCTTCTGTGGATTCACCTTTCCCAACATTCCCACAACCAGAGTGGGTGGAATAGGTTTTCCTTGGTACGTGTTATAGAGAGAAGCGTTTCCCGATGCAACAGGGACCCCAGAGAATTCGCAAGCGTTCTTGAGAGCAGTCATCATAGCCGAAAGTCCTACCGGGTCAACATCGGGATCCCCGTAATTCACACAGTTCGTTATAGCGAGGGGTTCCGCTCCAACACTGAGTGTCTTTCTCACGCTCTCGAGCACGGCTATGAAGGTTCCCCAGTAGGGGTCCTGAAGGGCCAGATCCGCTCTGCTGTGTGTGACGAGGGAGTATCCACCATCTCTCTTTATTCTCATCACGGCTGCGCCGAATCCGGGTGGAACCACAGTGTCCGTTCCAACCATGTGATCGTACTGCTCGAAGACTTCCCTCGCGTTCACTTCTTCAAATTCTATCCTTTCAAACTTCGGGATCTTTCCGGGTGTGTATTCGACAATGTCCTCTTCTGGAGCGTTCGCGAGGAGCTGAACAGGAACTTCCATGACGAGATCGTCTCTGTACATCACCCTGTAAACTGGCTCCTCTATCACCTCGGCAACGACATCGCCGAAAAGAAGGTGCTTTCTGGCTATTTCCAGAATGCGATTCGCCTTCTGAGGCGATGTGACGACCGCCATTCTTTCCTGGCTTTCGCTTATGAGGATTTCCCAGGGCTCCATATCTGGTTCTCTCAAGGGAACACGGTCCAGATGGACGATCGCACCGAGGTTTCCCTTCGCCACGAGTTCTGAAGTCGCTGACAGCACACCGCCCGCTCCCAGATCCTGAGCTCCTTCCACGAGTCCCTCTTCCACCATTTCCAGGAACGCTTCTATGAGCATCTTCTCAGCGAACGGGTCACCAACCTGGATTGAAAGCTTGGTTGCCTTATCCCCCGTGAGATCCTCTGAAGCGAAAGACGCTCCGTGGATTCCGTCTCTTCCCGTTGCTCCTCCGAAGATCACTATGACCTGCCCCGGTCTCGATGCTTTCGAATCGACCAGCATGTCGTTTCTCACAACACCCGCTGCAAGCACGTTCACAAGGGGGTTGTGCGCGTAGAAAGGAGAGATCCTGAGTTCTCCTCCGACTGTTGGAACACCTATGGAGTTACCGTAATCGGCTATTCCTTCTATGATACCGTCTATGATTCGGGACATGTGGAGTGAGTCGAATATGGCTGTTGGCCGGGCTCCCATTGCGAGGACGTCTCTGATGATTCCACCGACACCCGTTGCTGCGCCGTTGTAAGGTTCTATCGCACTCGGGTGATTGTGACTCTCTATCTTGAAAGCGACGGAATAGTAATCATCTAGGTTCACCACACCCGCGTTTCCCTCAAAACCCGTTTTCGGTAACCTTCTTATGTACTTCTTCGTGTGAGAGTATCCACAGTGTTCGCTCCACATGACTGAAAAAGCCTGAAGCTCGACGAAGGTGGGGTCTCTTCCAAGCTTCTCCTTGAGAATGTTCAGATATCTCAACTTCATCACCTCTTCAAGTAGTTGAGGATGGACTGGAACACTTTCTTTCCGTCTTCTCCGCCTATGAGTTCTTCAACCGCCCTTTCTGGGTGGGGCATGAGACCGAAGACATTTCCGCTCTCGTTCAGAATACCCGCTATTCGTTCGTCTGAGCCGTTCACGTCCTTGACGTATCTGAGAACCACGTTCACGTCATCTATCTTCACGTATCTTCCAAAGCCGTGCGCTATTGGTATTCTTATCTTTTCTCCCTTCTCGAAAGCATTTGTGAACGGTGTGTCGTTGTTTTCCACGCTCAGATCCACCCATTTGCAGATGAACTTTCCAGACGAATTCTGAAGAAGGGCTCCTTTCAGGAGTTCCATCTCTATGAGAATCTGAAAGCCGTTGCATATTCCCATTATCAGCTTTCCTCTTTCAGCGGCTTTTGCTATTTCAAAGGCGATCTTTTCTCTTGCGGCAACAGCACCGGGCCTCAGATAGTCTCCGTAGGAAAACCCTCCAGGTAGAATGATCAATTCGTAGTCGTCCAGCTTGTCGTCCAACCCGACGTAACTCGGCTCAAAGCCGTTTATTTCCAGAGCGTAGTACGCGTCTCTGTCACAGTTGGAACCGGGATAGACCACCACACAGGCTCTGGGTTTCACAGCTCCCTCACCTCATATTCCTCAACAACGGGGTTCACCAGAAGTTCTTCACAGGCTTTCTTCACAATTTCGTACGCTTTTTCTTTATTCTCCGCTTCCACTTCGAGGTGGATGGACTTTCCAAGTCTCAACTTTTTCACTGGAAGGCCTTTTTCTTCCCTAAGAACACGTTCGATCGTTTCTCCGCGCGGATCCCTCACGTTGCTCCTGTACTGAACGTCTATTGCGAATTTAAAGATCGGCAAAGTTCCAGCACCTCCCTGTACTTTTTTAAGGTATCACCAAGATCCCTTCTGTACACATCTTTATCGAAGATATCACCCTTCTTTCTCAATCTGAACGTGTCGGGAGAGATTTCGTCACCGAGAACAACGTTTTCGCTTTTGTCAAGGCCGAACTCGTACTTTATGTCCCAGAGTTCGAAGTTCGCTCTTTCAAAAAACTCTTTGAGAGCGAGAGTGGCTTTCACCGCCGTTTCTTTCATCTTTTCTGCCCGTTCTTTTGTTGCGATGCCGAGTATTTCGAGATGATCAACACAAACCATTGGGTCGTGTCTTTCGTCGTCTTTTATGAAAAACTCAACGAGAGGAACTGGAAGGTCTTCCCCTTCAACTCCACCGTACCTTCTCACAAAAGAGCCTGCCTTTTTCAATCTCACGACCACTTCGAGGGGAAACATTTTCAGAGGAATGACTTTCAGCGTTCGAGGGGGGATGTATTCAACGAGGTGGGTTTTGATGTTTTTCTCAGAGAGGTACTTCATGAGGATAGCGGTTGTTTCTGCGCAGATGGATCCTTTACCCGTTAGGACATCGTGCTTTAATCCGTCACCAGCGGTTATATCGTCTTTGAACTCGAGCAGGGCATAATCGCCGGTGACCCTAACAATTTTTGTCTTTCCTTCGTAATTCACACGCTCGCCTCCTCACCCTTTTTGAAAATTCTATACTCCAATCATGAATGAAAATTACATCGGAGGTAAACACTTTGAAAAAAACAGAAAAACGGGAGCCTTTGCTCCCGTCCTTGGTCGGGGAGGCGGGACTTGAACCCGCGACCTCCAGATCCCGATTCTGGCGCTCTGGCCATCTGAGCTACTCCCCGTAGCCTCTGGTATTATAACATATGATTTTGCACCGGACAATCGTTTATCCCAATTCGTCTGTTGATTTAGCTTTCAGAACAGATAAAATTTTGGCAGATGACATCCTAGAAAGTTATAACCTTTGAGGATAAGCAGGAAAATTAAACAAAGACCTTGCGATCATATTCGGAATCACCACGTGCGCGGGTGAAGAAAAATCCTTCATCGAAAAGACATTGCAATTGGAGTTGGTACTGGACAGGTAAGATCTGAAGACACTCAATGCTTTCAAAAAATATGGAGAAGTTCAACGATTGAACCCTTGACTTTTAAAACCTTTCCTGTATAATTCGGAAAGCGTAAAAAAATTTCTCAGGGGAGTGAAGAGCGTGGACTTCAGGTATATCCTCAGAATTCATATCAGTGAAGAGACTGCAAAGGAAATTCTCAACAACAGTAAAATCCAGAAACATGCCAGTGAGGTAAAGAACAAACTCTACTACGACAACGCTCTGGTGATCGAGTCAGAACCGGGTTACGATGTGGATGAAAATCTCATCATGATGGTAATCACTGCCTACGGGAAACCTGCCAAAGCGGAAGGGTACCTTGTAGTCAACGGCAAAGAAAGGAAAGTGTTCGACGGCATGCTTGATCCAAGAAAGCCCCTGTCCATTCATCAGACAGAAACTGAACAGGAGTTCGAGGAAGAAGAGGATGAATACGACGAAGATGAAGATTTTGACCTTTTCAACGAAGAGGATTTCTTCGACGAGGACGAAGAGGATTTTTTTGACGAAGAAGAATACTGAGGTGATACTTTGGAGAGGGTGGGAATAGTAGGTCTTCCCAACGCGGGGAAATCCTCCTTTTTCAACTTCCTGACCGACAACAGCGTACCTGCAGAAAGTTTTCCTTTCTGCACGATTGAACCGAACGTGGGGATTCTCGTAGTACAGGATGAAAGGGTAGGGATCCTCGCGAAGAACGAAGGATCAAAGAAGGTGGTACATCCTTTCGTTGAAATTGTTGACATCGCGGGACTCGTCAAGGGAGCCAGCAAAGGAGAAGGACTTGGAAATCAGTTCCTTGACCACATAAGCAAGGTGGATGTTATAGCCCATGTCGTCCGTCTTTTTGAAGACGGAAGAGTTTCTCATCCGTATCAGAACGTGGATCCAAAAAGAGACATAGAAATAGTCGAAACCGAGCTCATACTCAAGGATCTCGAAACTGTTCAAAAGCGTCTCGAAAAGCGGATGAAAGTTGCAAGAACGGGAGACAAGGAAGCAAAGAGAGAGGTAGAACTCCTCCAGAATCTTCGGGAGTTTCTCTCTCAGGGTAAAAAGGCCTCGAAATTTCCAAGGCACGACAGATTCGAGGAAGAGGTGATCGAATCCCTCTTCCTCCTCACAGATAAACCTCAGATACTGGTTTTCAACGTCGATGAATTGGACGAAGAAAAAAGAAAACTGATAGAAGAAATCGTCAAAGAAAAGGACGAGGAATACATTATAATAAACGTGAAGCTCGAAGAAGAATTGAAATTTCTCCCGGAAGAAGAGGCGGAAGTTTTCAGGAGAGAGTACAACCTTTTCGGTGACAAAAGGAGGGAGTTTTTCGAGAAGGTTTTGAAACTTCTGAACCTTATAAGATTTTTGACAGCGACGCAGAATGAGGCGAGAAGCTGGACTATAAAGAAAGGATCCACTGCCTATGAAGCGGCGGGTTTGATTCATTCAGATATACAGAAAGGGTTCATAAAGGCCGAAGTTATTCCTTTCGAAAGATACGTGGAATTTGGTTCTCTGAAAAAAGCACGTGAAGCCGGAGCTGTGGAAACACATGGAAAAGATTACATTGTAAGAGAGGGGGATGTGATCCATTTCCTATTCCGTGCTTGACGTCTGGAAGATTTTTCGGAGCACGCCGTTCACCACGGCTGTTATTTCTTTCCTGACGGCTCAGTTCATAAAGTTTCTGATCAAAAGAGACGTGAAGATGCTGAAGAGCTACGGTGGTATGCCCAGCGGTCATGTGGCCACCGTCTCTGGCCTTGCGTGGTCACTCGCCCGAAGCACGGGATTCGACTCTCCCTACACTTCCATCGCTGCCATTCTCCTTGTAATCATATTCATGGATGCCATCGTTCTGAGACCGGCTGTGAAGAAGGATCTGGGGCACAACTTTCTGGAGGCGCTCGCTGGCCTTGGACTCGGAATGCTCATCGCCCACATTTTCCCCGCGCGGCTCCATCTTTGGTGAGGTGAAGAGATGAAAGAATACCGGATAAGGCCCAAGGAAGCGAATCTTTCTTTTCTGGAAGATCTGGATGAGGAACAGAGAAAAGCAGTCGTTGAATCAGAGGGAAGATGCATTGTAATAGCAGGCCCGGGGTCTGGGAAAACCCGGGTTATCACGTACAAGATCGCCTATCTTCTGGCGAACGGTGTGGATCCTTCCAGGATTCTTCTGGTCACGTTCACCAGAGCAGCGGCGCGGGAAATGGTAGAGAGAGCGAAGACGGTGACCGGAAGAGAGCTTTCTGAGATGCTCGCCGGAACGTTCCACCATGTGTGCAACTACTTTTTGAGAAAGTACGCACCTTACGTGGGTTTGGAACGAAATTACTCTATCCTGGACAGAGAAGACGCGGAGAGCCTCATGAGGCATGCAAGAAGCAAGTACCTCGAAAGAAAGAGTAAAGAAGAGAGAAAAAACTTCCCCCAGCCTTCTGTTTTGATGGCTATATATTCTTATATGAAAAATACTCTCAAATCTTTGAGGGAAAGTATCGTAGTGAAGAATCCAAAGTTTCTGGACTTGAAAGAAGAAATCTCGGAGATCTTCGATCTCTACGAACAGGAAAAACGCTCTCAAAATGTGGTGGACTACGAAGACCTTCTCTTCTACGCTTACAGACTCTTAGAAGAGAACAAAGAAATAAGAGATCGAGAGGCGGAAAGATTCCTTTGGGTACTCGTTGATGAGTTCCAGGATACCAACTACGTTCAGTACAGGATAGTGGAACACCTATCGTCGAAACACGGCAACGTCCTGGCGGTTGGAGACGATGCCCAGAGTATTTACTCCTTTCGAGGGGCAAGGTACGAAAACGTTGAAGATTTCATAAAGGTATCCGGAACAAAAATCTTCAAGATCCAGACGAACTACAGAAGCACGGAAAGTATTGTGAAATTCATAAACGCCATGCTTCCGAAAAAATCCGTTCCAAAAGAACTGAAGCCGGTAAAGAAGGATGGTATGAAACCTGTTGTTGTCAAGACCTGGGATAGATACGAAGAAGCGCGGTTCGTGTCTCAGAGGATTCTCGAGTTAATAGAAGAAGGGTTCAAACCAGAAGAAATCGCAGTTCTCTACAGATCACATTCGCACTCTCTGGAGCTTCAGATGGAACTCGTTCGAAGTAGAATAGATTTCCGTGTGTTGTCTGGTCCCAGATTCACCGAGAGCGCCCACGTGAAGGACGTTCTTTCTTTTCTCAGAATCGTTCAAAATCCAAGGGACAAATCCGCATGGTTGAGGACTGCAAAGCTCTTCTACGGGATCGGTGACAGAACGGCTTCGAAGATAGCGGATCTCGCCAGCGCTTACGTGGAAGAAGGTCTGGATCCCTTCCAGGAACTGAAGAAAGTGAGTTTCAGTGGTGAGTACAGCAGGTTTATCGATATTCTCGATCAGATCAGAAAGCTCGATTCTCCTGGGGAAATGATAGAGCGCGTCCTGTCTTCTTTTTATTCCGAATATCTGGAAGCGAGGTATCCTGATTTCCGTGAAAGGGAGATGGATCTGGAAAGGCTCGTTGAAATAGCGTCTCGCTACACAAGTCTCGAATCCTTCCTGACGGATCTTGCTGTGACGGAAAACGTTGAAATAGAAAGAGAAATCTCTCAAAAAGAGGGAAAGGTCACTCTCACCACCGTTCATCAGGCAAAAGGGCTCGAGTGGAGAGTCGTTTTTGTCATCTCTGTGAATCCCGGAGACTTTCCGAATTATTTCGCGATATCCGAAGGGAATCTCGATGAGGAAGAGAGGATCTTCTACGTTGCCATAACAAGAGCAAAGGAACAGCTGTATATTTCCTACCAGGTCACCGGAACCTCCTACCCATACCGCGGAAACAGGTTCATCATGAGAAGCGGAGAGAATTTCATTGACAGAATACCGCTTGAACTCGTCGAGTTTTGGGAAGTGAAATGAGACTTTAGCTCAGAAGCCAAACGTTCTCCACGAACACCCTCTTCAGACCCTTTTCGAGTGCCTTCTGTTTCACTCTCTCCATGTGATGTTTTCTGGTGGTTGGAAGATCGCTCATCAGGTGCTGAGGAGCGAACGCAAGGAGAACAAGGGGAATTTCTGGATCCACCGATGAAATGAACCCTGCGATTCCTTCTATTTCCTTTTCGTCGATGTAGTGAGGTATTACAAGAACACTGATAACAAGAAGTGGTATTTCTCTTCCCTTACCCATGGAGGAAACCAGCTGCACGTTCTCCATGATTCTTCTAACGGCACTCTTCCCGTCAACTCCGGTCAGCGCTTCATAAACCTCCGGTGAAAAGGCCTTCCAGTCTATCTTGACTATGCCACCACTTTCAAGACTGACTCTGGCCATCCTCTCCATGATCCTGGGATGAGCAAGACCATTCGTTTCCCAGCAGATCCTTCGGCGATTTCCCAGCTTCACGGCAAACTCCAGTGCGAACACAGTCCAGGGAGTGGGATCTCCCCCGAAAAAGCACACACAGGAGACGCGTGGTTTCATAGCTATCTCAACGAGTTCGTCGATGTCCATGATCTTTCCTTCGGATATCCTTTCGTCTTTCAACATGTACTTGTGATCTATGTTCTGACAGAAGAGGCAGTCGAGGTTGCATCCTGCGAAGAAGACTGCGAGATTGTAAAAGCCCCTGTGTTCTCTTTCCGGACAGATAGGTAGTGCGACGCAGTTCGTTGGATGGGGATCGTAGTACCAGTGAAGGAAGGCCTTCCTGTGAGAGCCTGTTATATAGGAGAGCCTGCCTCCTTCGTTTCTGAGAACGCCGCAAAATCCTGTTTTCCCTTCCGGTATCACGCACGAATTGACGCAGAGGAAACACACCTTTCCTTCTTCACGAGCCCACCTTTCAACGGGAAGACCGATCTCTTCCCTCCATCTTCTGTGGACCTTCCTTGCAAAATCCAGATTCCCCTCTCTCAGGCACTCCAGGCAGACACCTATCGAATCGCTGATCTCATCAAGTGAAAGACCACAAATCCTGCAGACTCCCATCTTAAAAAACCCTCCATAGAGTGTTCAAAAGGACGAATATCCCTTTTATGTTAACACCTCTTGACAAAGGGAGCAATTTTTTATTATGATATGGATGTAGAAAATTTTCTATCACATATCCAATTTTGAAAAATCTTTTCAAGGGGGTGTTCAAGGTGAGAAAGTGGTTGTTTTTCATGGTTCTTCTGATCGTTGCGGGTCTCATGTTCGGAAAGGTAAACTTCGCTTCTACACAGATGACGCCCGCTGCTGAAAGGGAGTTCATGCTCAACAAACTCGCGGAATTTTCGAAGAAGAGCGGTATCGATGTGGAGTTCCTCAACTTCGAGTATCCACAGCTCTACAGCAGGCTCCAGGCGGAGATCAGAGCCGGTAAAAATACGTTGAACCTGATTGCAGACCTCCAGGGAAACCTCTACATAATGGCTTCCGAAGGATTTCTGAGCGATCTCAAGGATCTCAAATTCGAAGGAAAAACCTTCATCGAGACGCTTGAGAAGTTCGCTTATGTGAAAGGTGAAAAGGTGTTCATTCCCTGGCTCCAGGCAACTTACGTGATGGCCGTTAACAAAAAGGCATTTGACTACCTGCCGCGCGGTCTTTCGAAAGAAGACGTCATCAGGGGGACGGAGAAGTGGACTTACGACGCTCTGCTCGAGTGGGCAAAGAACATCTATGAGAAGACGAAACAACCCCTTCTTGGCTTCCCGATCGGACCGAAGGGACTCTGGCACAGGTTCCTCCACGGCTACATCTATCCATCCTTCACGGGAGCGCAGGCTCTGAAGTTCGACAGTGTGAGGGCCGTTGAAATGTGGAACTATCTGAAGGAGCTCTTCAAATACGTACATCCGGCAAGCTCCACCTGGGACGGGATGGCCGATCCTCTCCTGAGAGAAGAAGTCTGGATCGCCTGGGATCACACTGCAAGACTCAAACCCGCGATCGTTGAAAAGCCTAACGATTTCGTTGTTGTACCGGTCCCAAGAGGGCCGATGGGTAGAGGGTACATCATAGTGCTCGTGGGCCTTGCCATACCGAAGGATGCGGACTTCGAAGAACCCGCGAAAGTGATAGACTTCCTCACTTCTCCAGAGATGCAGGTTGAAATCCTCAAGAACGTCGGTTTCTTCCCAGTGGTTCAGGAAGCCGTTGGTGCCGTGCCAGAAGGTGCCCTCAAAGTGCTCGCAGAAGGTGTGATAAATCAGTCCGCCACGAAGGATTCTATCGTTTCCTTCATACCGAGTCTTGGACCAAAGAGCGGAGAGTTCACCGAAACCTACAGAATGGCCTTCACGAGGATCGTCTTCCAGGGTGAAGACCCAGCGAAGGTAGTGAAGGAACTCGGTGAGCGAATCAGACAGCTGTTCAAAGAATCCGGAGCGGAACTTCCAGAACCCGACGCAAGTCTCTTCTGATACCCGGGGTGGGGATCCCCACCCCTTTTCCGGGGGTGCACCATGAGAGGGAAATGGATTTCTTTTCTTTTGATCCTTCCAGCTGTTCTTTATCTCGTTTTGTTGATGGGATATCCTCTCTTCGAAACGTTCAGACTCGCTTTTACAAGCGATGAAGGTTTTCTTGGAAATTTCAAGCGCCTTGTGGAGAATGGTGGTTTCTGGGGCGCCATGAAAAACACCATTCTTCTCACAGCAGTGATCGTTCCCCTTCAGCTCATATTCGCACTGGGACTCGCTCTTTTCGTCAATCAGAAGTTCAAAGGTTACACGACGGTACTTTACTTTATAGCGATCCCACTGGCTCTGAGTGATGTGACAGCAGCACTCATGAGTTACACTATATTTTCGCCGAACGGCTATCTCAACAAAATTCTCATGAATTTGCATCTGATAGAAAGACCCATTTATTTCTTTGGATACATGTTCAAAGCGAGGGAATTCTGGGTGATCGTTCTCACGGAGGTGTGGAGGGCTACTCCCCTTGTTTTCATCATCCTCCTGGCGGGTCTTCAGTCGATAAACAAAGAGTATCTCGAAGCTGCAGATCTCTTCGGTTTTTCAAGATGGAAGAAATTCACAAAGATCATACTCCCGCTCTTGAAACCATCGATCATGTCGGCGCTCCTTCTGAGGACTCTCTTCGCGTTTCAGATATTCGGTGTGGTGTGGCTTCTTGCGGGAAGAGACATTCCCGTTCTCGCTGGTGAGACCTACTACTGGTACACCTTCATGAACGACCCAAAGATGGCCAGTGCGTACGCTCTCGTGATCGCTCTTGTCACCATCGTGGTTAGCTGGTTTTACATCACCTTCCTCAGTGCAAAACATTTAGAGGGGGCTCGATGATGAAGAAGTTTTTCATAATTTTTCTTTCGGTGATCATTTCCCTGTGGTTTCTGACGCCGGTGTTCTTCATTGTTCTTGCGTCTCTAACACCGTCCTCGGATTACTACAATCCCAGCAGGATCTTTCCGAGTAGTCTCACACTGGAACATCTCTACAAGCTGTTCGTCACCCTCGGGGGTGGGAAAGCCACTCTGGTCAGTGTGCAGGTGGCGCTCATCTCGATAGGAATCTCTTTCCTGCTGGGGCTTCCAGCTGGATACGCCCTCACAAGGTACGTGTTTCCGGGAAAAAACATCATCAGACTTTCCATGCTTATGACAAGATCGATTCCGTTGATTGTGGTGGCGGTACCTCTTGTGGTTCTTTACATGAGGTTTAACCTCGCGGATACCACGCTTGGTGTGGCACTGGCTCACGCTTCCATGATACTTCCGTTCGTCGTTCTCATCACATCCAGTGTTTTCTCCGGAATCTCTGTCGAATACGAAGAAGCGGGGATGGTCTTCGGTCTCAGCAGATTCCAGGCGTTTATAAGGATCACGCTGCCTCTTGCTCTTCCTGGCCTCGCCGCATCTGCCATATTCGCCTTCATCATGTCCTGGAACGAAGTCTTCGCTTCTTCGATCCTCACACTCACGAACAGAACACTTCCAGCACACATTCTGAACACCGCCATGGCATCACCGGACTACTTCAAGTTCGCTGCGGGAACGATCATGGCCGTTCCTGCGATGGTCTTCATATTCTTCATAAGGAAATATCTTGTAAGCATGTGGGGTATCACCCTGAAATGAGAGGTGATCGATCTTGGCGCAGGTGAAAATAGACGGAGTGAAGAAATATTTCGGGAATGTGAGGGCTCTCGATGGAATCGACCTTGTCGTGAACGAAGGGGAGTTCCTCGTTCTTCTCGGTCCATCTGGTTGTGGAAAGACGACCCTTCTGAGGTGTATAGCGGGTCTCGAACAGGTGACCGGGGGAAAGATCTTTTTCAACGATCGCGACGTGACGAACCTTCCTCCAAAGGACAGGAACATTTCGATGGTCTTCCAGAGCTACGCGGTGTGGCCCCACATGAAGGTGTACGACAACATCGCGTATCCTCTGAAACTGAAAAAAGTCCCGAAAGAGGAGATAGAAAAGAGGGTAAAGTGGGCAGCGGATCTCCTTCACATCTCCGAACTCCTCGACAGGTACCCCGCACAGCTCTCCGGAGGTCAGAGACAGAGGGTTGCCGTTGCCCGAGCGATCGTTCACGAACCCGAAGTACTCCTGATGGACGAGCCTCTTTCCAATCTGGACGCACTTTTGAGGGTGAAGATGAGAAGCGAGCTGAAAAAGCTTCAGGAAAGAATTGGAGTCACCACCATCTATGTGACTCATGACCAGACAGAGGCCATGACGATGGGAGACAGAATCGCGGTGATGAACCAGGGAAAGCTTCAGCAGGTTGGAACGCCCTCTGAGATCTATCACCATCCGGTGAACATCTTCGTCGCTGGTTTTGTGGGATCACCGCAGATGAACTTCTTAGAGATGGAAGTGAGATCGGAAGGAAATAGCGTTGTCCTCCAAAACGGTGAGATAAAGATTCCCGCGAAGACCGATCCAGGTGCAAAAAAGGTGATCCTTGGTATTCGACCGGAGAACGTCTATCTGGAGGAAAAGCCGAACACTTTGAAGCTGGAAGGAGAGGTTTATTTCGCCGAGAAACTCATGTCGGATACGATTCTCCATCTCAACGTTGGAAGTGAGAAGATCGTCGCAAAAATTCCAGGGGATGTGGATTTCAGAAGCGGTGAGAAGATCACGTTTTTCCTGGATGTTGAAAAGATCCATCTCTTTCACCCTGAAACGGGAGAGAGGATTTCATGATAGTGAAGGTGGTTGTTCACAACCACTGGGACAGAGAGTGGTTCACCACTTCTGAAGTGACCTCTAAATGGCTGAAAGAAGTTTTTCTCAGAGTGAAAGAGCTTGTTCAGAAGAATCCAGAATTCGTGTACGTTCTGGACGGTCAAACCGCCGTAGCTGAGGATCTCCTCGTTTACCATCCGGACCTCGAAGAAGATCTCAGAGAGCTTGTGAGATCTGGAAGACTTCTTGTTGGTCCGTATTACATCCAGATAGACTGGAGAATCCCGGGTGAGGCTTCCATTTTGAAAAATTTCGAGATAGGAGAAAAAGACGCGAATCGCTTTGGGCAACGCATGAATGCTGGTTGGCTTCTCGACAGTTTCGGTCACATATCACAGGAACCTCAGCTGCACAGAATCTTTGGAATAGAAAAGGTCTTTCTGTGGAGGGGAATTTCCTTCGAAAACGACGGGATCTCCCAGGAGTTTTTCTGGAAAGGAAGCGATGGAACAGCTGTCCAGGGTGTTTTCCTCGTGGGAGGATACAGGAACCTCTACAATTTGAAGGAAACGCGGGATATCGCTGAGAAGAGACTGAAACACGAGGTGGAAAAACTCGCAAAATTCTCGAGATCTGGAGAAATTCTTCTTCTCGACGGATACGATATAGATCTCTCTCCCGAGGATCCCAGCGATTATCTGAACGTTGAGATCGTCTCACCAGAAGAGTTTCCCGAGAGATTCCCTGAAGATGCCCCCACTCTTTCCGGAGAGCTCCTTTCTGGAAGGTACGCCTGTGTCTTTCCAGGGACACTCTCCACGAGGACTTATCTGAAGCTTGAAAGTGATCTTGTAGAGAGGCTTTTGAAAATGAACGATCTTCTCTCTGTTCTGAACGGAGAGGAGTTAAGTGATCTTTTCTGGAGGGATTATCTGAAAACTCTCGCGCACGACAACATCTGCGGTGTTTGTGCTGACCCCGTCCACGAAAAAATGGAGAGAACGTACAGAAATATTTATTTCCTTGTGAAATCTTCTGTTGAATCCAGGCTGAGACATATTGTGGAACGTTCGGATCTCGAAAAGGGAACCTACGTGCTCTCCCTATCGCCCTTCTCCTACAACCATCACTTCTGTGATGGCGAGAGGACATTCCTGTTGAAAACAAACGGTGCAGGACTGTTCAAAACAGAAGTTGCCGACGAGAAGAAAGAAGTGAAGGAACTCACCTGGGAAAACGAATACTACAGAGCCTATTTTGAAGGAGACGGCACACTCGTTCTGAACAACAGGAAAGCGGGTGTTTTGAAACTGTTCAAAGAAGATGGTGACGCTTACACCACCTCTGTTGAAGAAACTGATTTTTCGATCTCTCTGGAGAAGATGAGAACAGTTTTGCAGACGAAACACTCGATGGTGGTGGAACTGGAAAGAACGATACGTTCTTCGCAGTGCCTGATCGAGACGAAAGAACGCGTGATCTTCGATGAAACCCCGCTCGTGAAGTGGCGTATCGCGTTGAAGACAAAGGGGGAAAACTACAAGCTTTCAATGGTTTATGAAACGGGAAGTGGCGAAATCTTCGCGAAGATGCCTTTTGACGTGGTGAAAAGGAAGGAAAAGGACTCCTACCTTCTTCCTGAAACACCTCCTGAGGAACTGAAGGGGATTTTGCTTGCAGCAAGAGAAACAGGTGAAGTGAGGGAATTTCCGTTTCAGGGGTTTGTGTCCGTCTGGAGTGAAGAAAGTTCAAAGACTATTCTCGCAAGAGGTCTTAGAGAGTACTGGATGGAAGAAGGAAAAGTACACGTCACTTTGAGCAGGTCCGTTGAGTGGATAGCAAAAGAGGTTAAAAACAGAGTTGGTGACGCGGGACCCATGATGTATGTTCCGGGGGCAAAGTGTGAAGGAGTTTTCACAGTGGATCTTGCGTTCATGGAACTGCCGGTTCATCCACGTAGCGAAGAGTTCTTCAGATGGTACCTTCTCTTCGATAATCCTCCTCTTCTTTTAGATGTTGAAGCTGACGGCACCGAAAAGGAGAAAACTTTCTTCTTCTCTTCTCTCCCCTGGGCCGGTGTGAAGGATCGGTATCACCTCTGGGTGTACAATCCGTACCTCGAAGAAATAGAAGGTCTGAGACCGCTTCAGATAGGTGAGAAATCGATAGAGTCTCTCTCAGAGAAACAATGCTTTGTTTCGAGACTGAACATTTTGAATTTCCCGGAGTTTCCCGTTGTTTCCGTGGAAAAGAACCCGGAAGGTGAAGTGATCGAATTTTTGAAAGAAACGCTCTCCAGCCTCGAAGATGAAATTACCAATCTTGAGGGAAAGGACGATCCTCGATCGAAGCATCGGCTCTTCTCTCTTCTGAGAACGAAAAAGGAAATAGAACTTTCCCTTCAGTATCTGATAGATGTCGAGAAAACAGCGAGAGAGCTGAACGAGCTTCGAATGAAGAGAAGAACCTACGACTACGTGGTGGAACTCTTTGAAAGCGAGGAGAGAGAATGAAAATAGCGCTCATTCACTACCGGGGAGGTCTCATGGATGGTGTCTCACTCGAGATGGAAAAGTGGAAGAAGGTTCTCACAAAGATGGGCCACGAAGTCCACATCGTTGCCGGAAACAAGAAAGAGGGAGTCGATCTCACTCTAAAGGAGATCGGTTTTGAAAATCCAGATTTTGAAAGGGTGAACAGGAACTTCTTCGGAGGAATAAAAGATTTCCTCAGTGAAAAAGAGTTTCTCGATTTCTTGAAAGAAAAAGAGGAAGAGCTCTTCCACATCCTGAACGAAGCCTTGAAAGATTACGATCTCATCGTTCCCAACAACATCTGGTCCCTTGGACTCTTTCCGTCCCTGGGCCTTGCCCTTTCGAGATTGGAAAAGAACTTCGTCGCGCATCACCACGATTTTTGGTGGGAGAGGAAACATCTGATTCCGGAAAACAGAAGATTCAGGGAGATCCTTGATAAACACTTCCCTCCAGATCTTCCAAACGTGAAACACGTTGTCATAAACACGATCGCTCAAAGGGAGCTTAAAAGACGCAGAAACATCGATTCTGTCGTGGTGCCAAACGTCATGGATTTCAGCTCTCCCATCACTTCTGAAGAGATGTACCACAGGGTGAGAGAAGAACTTCAGATAGCGCCTGGCACGATTGTGGCCCTCCAGGCAACCAGAATCGATAGAAGAAAAGCGATCGAACTTTCGATAGATGTGGTGTCACTTCTGAAGGAAACACTGACATCGAAAAAAGAAGCTGATCTCTACAACGGAGAGAGATACAGCGGAGAAGTGATCCTTCTCTTTTCCGGTATCTGCGAAGACGAAGAGTATCTGAAAGAACTCAAAGAATACGCTTCTTCAAAAGGAGTATCGCTTCTTGTCCTGAGCGAGGAAGTGAGAAAAAACACCTCTTTGTTCTGGAAGCTCTACAACGTCGCTGATTTTGTCACGTATCCATCGATACTCGAGGGATGGGGGAATCAGCTTCTGGAAGCGATCGCAGCCAAAAAGCCCGTGGTGCTCTTCGAGTACGAAGTCTTCAAATCAGATATAAAACCAGCCGGCCTGAAATACGTCAGTCTTGGAGATCGATACTTCAGAGAGAACGGCCTTGTAAAGGTGGACGAGAGGATTTTGAAAAAGGCCGTCGAGGAAATTTCTCGCCTCCTCTTCGATCCGTCTCTTTACAGGGAAACTGTCGAACACAACTTTGAAGTGGGAAAGAAACACTTCAGTTTAGAGAGACTGGAAGACATACTGAGCAGGGAGGTATTACCATGAAAGTGGTTGTGGGGATACCGAGTTACAACAACGCCGAAACGATTTCTCACGTTGCGAGAACAGCGGCGCAGGGAATTGTAGATTTCTTCGATGGTGATGGTATGATCGTGAACTCCGATGGAGGATCGGCAGATGGGACAAGAGAGCGCTTCATGGAGACCGATACTTTCGGTCTTCCCAAAGAGAGCTTCGTTTATGAAGGTATTCCCGGAAAGGGAAGCGCGATGAGAGCGATCATGGAGTTTGCCCTGAAGCAGGATGCGGAGGCGGTCGTCTTTCTCGACGCGGATCTTCGAAGCGTCAAACCCTGGTGGGTGGAAAGACTCGCAGGACCTGTTTTGAAAGGGGAGGCAGATTACGTCACTCCCTTCTACCTGAGGCACAGGTTCGACGGCACGATCACGAACAACGTGTGTTTTCCTCTGACGGCCGTTCTCTACGGTAAAAAGGTGCGCCAGCCCATCGGTGGGGATTTCGGTGTAGGAAGAAAGCTCCTCGAGATTTATCTGGGAAAGCCAAAAGAGATCTGGAACACGGACATTGCAAGATTCGGGATCGACATATGGATGACCACAACCGCCATAAACGAATCTGGAAAGGTTGTTCAGGCAACTCTTGGAACCAAGGTGCACGACGTGAAGGACCCGGGAAAACACCTTAAAGGAATGTTCCTTCAGGTCGTGGGAACGCTTTTTGAACTTGTGATCACCTACGAAAACGCCTGGAAAGAGATATGGAAGATAGAAGACGTTCCCATCTATGGTGAAACTCCTCAAGAGGAAGTTCCTCCTATGAGTATAGACATCGAAAACCTCAAAAAACTCGCAAGAGAAACCCTTGAAGAAGTGGAATACATAGATCGCGGTATCCTGTCGGAAGTGAAAGAGAGCGGTACACTGAGCCTCTCTTCCTGGGTCGACACCCTCTACAGGAGCGCTGTTCAGTACAGGAAAACAAGGGACAAAAAAGTGGTGGAAAATCTTCTGCCTTTTTACTTCGCAAGAACCGCACGTTTTGCGGAAGAGGTAAAATCTCTATCGGATGAAGAGGCAGAAAGGTACGTGTACGAACAGCTCGGTGTGTTTCTGGAGAAGAAACACTCGTTCAGGGAGGAATGGGAAGTTGAAGATAAGAGATAAGATTCTGAACGTCTACACGCAGTTCAGTCCCGCAGAGCGCAGAGTCGCGGATTACGTGCTCGAAAGGCCGGACGATGTCATCCACTACTCGATCACAGAGTTCGCAAAGATCGTGGGTGTGAGCGAAACCACGATTCACAGGATGATCAAAAAGCTCGATTTCGAAGGCTACCAGGCCTTCAAGATCGCACTTGCAAGAGAACTCAGTGGGATCGAAGAAACCATAGAAAGAAGAGATTTCATAGACGAGGAAATAGACATCCTCAGAAGGCTCAAGGACACCCTCGATATGAAGAACGTGGAAAAGGCGGTGGAGTGGATACTCTCCGCCCACCGCATTCTCTTCTTCGGTGTGGGACTCTCGGGAGTGGTTTCTGAGTACGCGAGCCTGAAGTTCTCTCTTCTTGGCTTTCACACGTTCTTTTCCAACGACCCGCACGTTCAGGTAATAGAGGCCGTGAATCTGACCGGTGAAGACCTGGTGATCTCGATCAGTCACACGGGAAACATCAGAGACACGGTGAAATCCACCCAGGTGGCAAAAGACATGGGAGCGAAGACGATCGCAATCACAACGAACGGGCAGTCCGAACTCGCCAAGGTGGTTCATCTGGTGCTTCAAAGCCCGCCCGTGAAGTACGACACCTACGAATTCCTCAGGGAGAACATCGGAGAGATCGCCGTTGTGGATGTGCTCTTCAAGGAAACGTTCCAGAGAATATACCGGGAGAGGAAGAAACACTTCGAGAACCTGGAAGGAGTGTTCAAACCGAAGAGATTCTGAGATTTTGGATTCTAATCGGAAATAATTGCTCACCTTCACAAATAAACGTCGAAAATCACGAAAAATAGGACTTGATTTTACAGATACCTGAGTGATAAATTCCTTTTTGATGACCCTGATAAATAAGTAAAGATTACTAATTAACAGGAGGGATCGATATGCGTAGATTTATGTTCATTTTATTGATCGTTGAGCTCTCTTTCATTCTCTTTGCAAGTGACGAGTTCGTGAAAGTGGAAAACGGAAAATTCACTCTGAACGGAAAAGAATTCAGATTCATTGGAAGCAACAACTACTACATGCACTACAAGAGCAACAAAATGATAGACAGTGTTCTGGAGAGTGCCAGAGACATGGGTATAAAGGTGCTCAGAATCTGGGGTTTCCTCGACGGGGAGAGTTACTGCAGGGACAAGAACACCTATATGCATCCTGAGCCCGGTGTTTTCGGGGTGCCAGAAGGAATATCGAACGCCCAGAGCGGTTTCGAAAGACTCGACTATACGATTGCAAAAGCGAAAGAACTCGGTATAAAGCTCATCGTCGTTCTTGTGAACAACTGGGACGACTTCGGTGGGATGAACCAGTACGTGAGGTGGTTTGGAGGAACCCATCACGACGATTTCTACAGAGATGAGAAGATCAAAGAAGAGTACAAAAAGTACGTCTCCTTCCTCGTAAACCATGTCAATACCTACACGGGAGTTCCTTACAGGGAAGAGCCCACCATCATGGCCTGGGAGCTTGCAAACGAACCGCGCTGTGAGACGGACAAATCGGGGAACACGCTCGTTGAGTGGGTGAAGGAGATGAGCTCCTACATAAAGAGTCTGGATCCCAACCACCTCGTGGCTGTGGGGGACGAAGGATTCTTCAACAACTACGAAGGAGTCAAACCTTACGGTGGAGAAGCCGAGTGGGCCTACAACGGCTGGTCTGGTGTTGACTGGAAGAAGCTCCTTTCGATAGAGACGGTGGACTTCGGCACGTTTCACCTTTATCCGTCCCACTGGGGTGTCAGTCCAGAGAACTATGCCCAGTGGGGAGCGAAATGGATAGAAGACCACATAAAGATCGCAAAAGAGATCAGAAAACCCGTTGTTCTGGAAGAATATGGAATTCCAGAGAGCGCACCTGTTAACAGAACGGCCATCTACAGACTCTGGAACGATCTGGTCTACGATCTCGGTGGAGATGGAGCGATGTTCTGGATGCTCGCGGGAATCGGGGAAGGTTCGGACAGAGACAAGAGAGGATACTATCCGGACTACGACGGTTTCAGAATAGTGAACGATGACAGCCCGGAAGCGAAACTGATAAGAAAATACGCAAAGCTGTTCAACACAGGTGAAGACAGAAGAGAAGACACCTGTTTTTTCATCCTTCCAAAAGACGGCATGGAGATCAAAAAGACCGTGAAAGTGAGGGCTGGTGTTTTCGACTACAGCAACACGTTTGAAAAGTTGTCTGTCAAAGTTGAAGATCTGGTTTTTGAAGATGAGATAGAACATCTCGGATACGGAATCCACGGCTTCGATCTCGACACAACCCGAATCCCGGACGGAGAACATGAAATGTCTCTTGAGGGCCACTTTCAGAGAAAGACGGTGGAAGACACCATCAGGGTGAAAGTGGTGAACGAAGCACGGTACGTGCTCGCAGAGGAGGTTGATTTTTCCTCTCCAGAGGAGGTGAAAAGCTGGTGGAACAGTGGAACCTGGCAGAGTTCGGGTCACCTGACATTGAATGGAACGGCGAGGTGGGAAATGGAGCACTGCAGCTAAACGTGAAACTGCCCGGAAAGAGCGACTGGGAAGAAGTGAGAGTAGCAAGCAAGTTCGAAAGACTTCCAGAATGCGAGATCCTCGAGTACGACATCTACATTCCAAACGTCGAGGGACTCAATGGAAGGCTGAGGCCGTACGCTGTTCTGAACCCCGGCTGGGTGAAGATAGGCCTCGACATGAACAACGCGAACGTGGAAAGTGCGGAGATCATCACTTTCGGCGGAAAAGAGTACAGAAGATTCCATGTAAGAATTGAGTTCGACAGAACAGCGGGGGTGAAAGAACTTCACATAGGAATTGTCGGTGATCATCTGAGGTACGATGGACCGATTTTCATCGATAATGTGAGACTTTATAAAAGAACAGGAGGTATGTGAATATGAAAAGATTTTTACTGGTATTCGTGGTTGTTTTTCTTTTCTCAAGTCTGTTCTCCCAAGTTTTAGAACGAAACGAAACTATGTACTATGGAGGTTCTCTGTGGTCTCCTCCTTCTAATTGGAATCCGTTCACTCCGTGGAATGCGGTACCAGGAACAACTGGACTTGTCTATGAAACAATGTTCTTTTACGATCCACTCACTGGAAATTTTGATCCATGGCTTGCAGAAAAAGGTGAATGGTTAGACAGTAAGACTTACAGGGTTGTATTGAGAGAGGGTATATACTGGCATGATAATGTTCCATTGACATCAGAAGACGTTCGATTTACTTTCGAAATAGCTAAGAAGTACAAGGGAATACATTACAGTAGTGTTTGGGAATGGCTTGATCATATTGAAACACCCGACAACAGAACCGTCATTTTTGTGTTCAAAGATCCTCGATATCATGAATGGAATGAACTCCTCTATACACTTCCAATTGTTCCAAAACATATTTGGGAAGGAAAAGATGAAACCACTATACTTCAATCATCAAATGAGTATCCATTGGGATCAGGTCCATATGTTGCTCACTCGTGGGACCAGAATAAAATGATTTTCGAGCGTTTTGAGAACTGGTGGGGAACAAAAGTTATGGGTGTGAAACCTGCTCCGAAATACGTTGTTATAGTGAGAGTCCTCAGTAACAACGTGGCGCTCGGCATGTTGATGAAAGGAGAACTGGACTTCAGTAATTTCATGCTCCCAGGTGTTCCCATTTTGAAAAAAGTTTATAATCTCAATACATGGTACGACGAACCACCGTATCACCTCTCATCAACGGTTGTTGGTCTTTTCCTCAATGCACGAAAATATCCTCTTAGCCTTCCCGAGTTCAGAAGAGCAATTGCTATGTCGATAAATGTAGATCCAATAGTTCAAAGAGTCTATGAAGGAGCCGTCTTAAAAGCAGATCCCCTTGGTTTTCTTCCGAATTCTGTTTGGATGAAGTACTATCCAAAAGAAGTTGTAGAAAAGTATGGTTTCAAATACGATCCTGAAGAGGCGAAAAGTATTCTTGATAAACTTGGATTCAGGGATGTAAATGGAGATGGTTTCAGAGAAGCCCCAGATGGAAAACCCATTAAGCTCACCATTGAGTGTCCGTATGGATGGACCGACTGGATGCAGGCAATTCAGGTGATAGTAGATCAACTCAAGGTGGTTGGAATAAACGCTGAACCATACTTCCCGGATTCTTCCAAATACTATGAAAACATGTACAAAGGAGAATTCGATATAGAAATGAATGCCAATGGAACAGGTATAAGCAGCACTCCCTGGACATATTTCAATACTATTTTCTATCCTGATGCTTTAGAATCTGAATTCTCTTACACAGGAAATTATGGAAGATACCAGAATCCCGAGGTGGAAAGTTTACTTGAAGAACTCAACAGAACACCACTTGACAATGTTGAGAAAGTCACCGAACTCTGTGGAAAACTTGGAGAGATCCTTTTAAAAGATCTACCTTTCATCCCTCTCTGGTATGGAGCGATGGCGTTTATAACACAAGATAACGTTTGGACTAACTGGCCTAACGAACATAATCCATATGCCTGGCCATGTGGTTGGGCCAACTGGTGGCAAACTGGTGCCTTGAAAATTCTATTTAATCTTAAACCGGCAAAATAAATTTTCCCCCACCCTCTTGGGTGGGGCTCTAAATCTAAGGAGGGAAGCATGGATGAAAGTGTTTACGGAGAAAATTCCAAACATTCCCTGGGAAGAAAAGCCGGAAGGCTACACTGGTCCTGTGTGGAGATACAGCAAAAACCCGATAATTGGAAGAAACCCGGTTCCAAAGGGGGCAAGAGTCTTCAACTCCGCAGTTGTACCGTACAACGGAGAGTTTGTAGGGGTGTTCAGGATCGATCACAAGAACACAAGGCCCTTCCTTCACTTCGGAAGGAGTAAAGACGGAATAAACTGGGAAATAGAGCCAGAAGAGATACAGTGGGTGGATGTGAATGGAGAACCGTTCCAGCCGAGTTACGCTTACGATCCAAGGGTAGTGAAGATAGAGGATACCTACTACATAACTTTCTGTACAGAAGACCACGGTCCCACGATCGGAGTGGGCATGACCAAGGATTTCAAAACTTTTGTCCGACTTCCGAACGCCTACGTTCCATTCAACAGAAACGGTGTTCTCTTCCCGAGGAAGATAAAAGGAAAGTACTTGATGCTCAACAGGCCGAGCGACAACGGTCACACCCCGTTTGGAGACATATTTCTCAGTGAAAGCCCCGATATGATACACTGGGGTAACCACAGGTTCGTCTTGGGAAGAAGCAGTTACAACTGGTGGGAGAATCTGAAAATAGGAGCGGGACCGTATCCAATAGAAACCAGCGAAGGATGGCTACTCATATACCACGGTGTGACACTCACCTGCAACGGCTACGTGTACAGTTTTGGAGCAGCTCTCCTCGATCTCGACGATCCCAGCAAGGTTCTCTACAGGTCGAGGTACTATCTTCTGACGCCGGAAGAAGAGTACGAAACGGTGGGCTTCGTTCCAAACGTTGTCTTTCCGTGTGCCGCGCTCTGCGACGCCGACACAGGAAGAGTTGCAATATACTACGGTGCAGCAGACACCCACGTGGCTCTCGCGTTTGGATATATTGATGAGATTGTAGATTTCGTGAAAAGGAACTCCATGTGAAGGAAGTGAGAACTTGCCGAAATCGGTGAGAGCAGAAAACATATCGAGGATTCTGAAACGAATAATGAAATCACCCGTGTCGCGTGTAGAACTCGCGGAGGAACTCGGTCTCACCAAGACCACAGTCGGTGAGATCGTAAAGATTTTCCTGGAGAAGAAGATCATCGTTGAAGAGAAAGATTCTCCGAAGGGGGTGGGAAGACCCACAAAATCTTTGAAAATTTCGTCGAATTGCGCTCATGTTCTCGGTATAGAGGTGACGAGGGACGAAATAGCCGCCTGTCTCATAGATGCCAGTATGAACATTCTCGCACACGAAGCACATCCTCTTCCATCTCAGAGCGATAGAGAGGAAACGTTGAATGTCATGTACAGAATTATAGACCGCGCAAAAGATATGATGGAAAAACTCGGCAGTAAACTTTCAGCGTTGACAGTGGCAGCTCCTGGACCGATAGATACTGAAAGAGGCATCATCATAGATCCGAGAAACTTTCCACTTTCACAGATTCCTCTGGCGAACCTTTTGAAAGAGAAGTACGGCATCGAGGTCTGGGTGGAGAACGACGCGGACATGGGAGCCGTGGGAGAAAAGTGGTATACAAAGCGGGATGACTCTTTCGCCTGGATCCTGACAGGAAAGGGAATAGGAGCTGGCATCATCATCGATGGAGAACTCTACCGGGGAGAAAACGGATACGCAGGAGAGATCGGATACACCAGGGTTTTCAATGGAAACGAGTACGTCTTTCTGGAGGATATATGCAATGAAAATATTGTTCTGGAGTACATTCGTTCTATGGGGTTCAGCTCTTTGACTGAAGCGAGAGATTCTGGTGATATTCGAGTGAGGAAGTACTTTGATGACATAGCGAGGTATTTCAGTGTAGGCCTTTTGGATTTGATACATCTTTTCGGGATATCGAAGATCGTCATAGGAGGTTTTTTCAAAGAACTCGGTGAGAATTTTCTGGAAAAGATCAAAATCGAAGTGGAAACACACCTTCTTTACAAACACAGTGTGGATATAAGCTTTTCGAAAGTACAGGAACCGGTGATCGCCTTTGGAGCAGCCGTACATGCATTGGAAAATTATCTCGAGAGAGTAACAACGAGTTAAAGAAAACTTGTTACAAATAATCGGAAATAAATCTCGATAATCCCGGGAGACTGGATTTGGAATGTAAACATTTTCACTGTACATTTACACGTAGAAATAATGATCTCATACTCTTTTAAGGGGGTGTTTCTATGAAAAGGTTTTTAGTCGTTCTCGTTCTGATTCTGGCATTGGTTTCGGTTTTCGGACAGAGCTTCGAGAGAAACAAAACGCTCTACTGGGGTGGAGCGCTGTGGTCTCCTCCATCCAACTGGAACCCGTTCACGCCGTGGAACGCGGTTGCGGGAACCATCGGTCTTGTCTATGAACCCCTGTTTCTCTACGATCCCCTGAACGACAAGTTCGAACCGTGGCTTGCAGAAAAAGGAGAATGGGCCAGTGACAACGAATACGTACTCACGCTCAGAAAGGGTCTCAGATGGCAGGACGGAGTTCCTCTCACGGCGGACGATGTGGCTTTCACCTTCGAAATCGCCAAGAAGTACACTGGTATCAGCTACAGCCCGGTATGGAATTGGCTCGACAGAATCGAAAGGGTCGATGAACGAACGCTGAAGTTCATCTTCTCCGACCCAAGGTACCAGGAATGGAAACAGATGCTTATCAACACACCGATTGTGCCGAAACACATCTGGGAAAACAAAACAGAGGAAGAAGTCCTTCAGGCAGCCAACGAGTACCCTGTGGGATCTGGTCCATACTATGTTGAAAGCTGGGCAGACGACAGATGTGTCTTCAAGAAGAACGAGAACTGGTGGGGAATCAGAGAACTCGGTTACAACCCCAAACCTGAAAGGATTGTTGAATTGAGAGTTCTCAGCAACAACGTCGCAGTGGGAATGCTCATGAAAGGAGAACTCGACTGGAGCAACTTCTTCCTGCCAGGTGTTCCCGTTCTGAAGAAAGCGTACGGAATCGTCACCTGGTACGAAAACGCTCCTTACATGCTTCCGGCAAACACTGCAGGAATCTTCGTCAACGTGAACAAGTATCCTCTCAGCATACCTGAATTCAGAAGAGCAATGGCTTATGCTATCAATCCTGAAAAGATCGTCACCAGAGCTTACGAGAACATGGTAACGGCCGCCAATCCTGCTGGAATCCTGCCGCTTCCCGGTTATATGAAGTACTACCCGAAAGACGTCGTTGATATGTACGGATTCAAGTACGATCCAGAGATGGCAAAGAAGATCCTTGACGAGCTTGGTTTCAAAGATGTGAACAAGGATGGATTCAGAGAAGACCCGAACGGAAAACCGTTCAAGCTCACCATCGAGTGTCCGTATGGATGGACCGACTGGATGGTTTCTATCCAGTCCATTGCAGAAGATCTCGTGAAAGTCGGAATCAACGTCGAACCTAAATACCCCGACTACTCCAAATACGCAGACGACCTCTACGGTGGAAAGTTCGATCTCATACTCAACAACTTTACAACCGGTGTTTCCGCTACCATCTGGTCCTATTTCAACGGTGTGTTCTATCCGGATGCAGTAGAATCCGAGTACTCCTACTCCGGAAACTTTGGAAAGTACGCCAATCCTGAAGTTGAGACTCTTCTCGACGAACTCAACAGAAGCAATGATGATGCTAAAATTAAAGAAGTAGTAGCCAAGCTGTCAGAGATACTGCTCAAGGATCTGCCGTTCATTCCTCTGTGGTACAACGGTGCATGGTTCCAGGCTTCTGAAGCTGTGTGGACCAACTGGCCAACGGAGAAGAATCCGTACGCTGTCCCGATAGGCTGGAACGGCTGGTGGCAGCTCACAGGAATCAAGACGCTCTTTGGTATTGAAGCAAAGTAAAATGATGACCCCGCCCCTCGGGGCGGGGTTTTAAAAAAAGAAGGAGGTAGGAGTCTTGAGAAAGTATCTTACAAAGAAGATCCTGATCTACATTCTGACCTTCTTTTTTGCCGTCACAATTGACTGGGCTATTCCTCGATTTATGCCAGGAAACCCTATAAATTTTCTGATCTCAAGGTTCGCCGGACTTCCAGAATCTGTCAAGGTTCTTCAAAGCTACTTCACTCAGGCTTTTGGTCTCGACAAACCCCTCTGGGAGCAGTACATCAATTTCTGGAAAGCGCTTTTCAGAGGTGACCTTGGTATAAGCATCTACATGTATCCTCAACCAGTTGCAAAAGTGATAGCTCGTGCCTTGCCTTACTCGCTGATAGTGCTTCTTCCAGCCGTTCTTCTGAGTTTTGCGATAGGAAACAGATTTGGAGCTTTCGTTGCAAGGAAAAAGAGACTCGATAACTTTGCACTGCCTGTTTTTTACACTCTGACAGCATCTCCCTACTTCTGGTTTGGTATTCTTCTTGCCTGGATATTCGGTGTGGTTATACCTCTGTTTCCCCTCGCAGGTGCTTACAGCTTTGGAATAACACCTTCATTCTCCTGGGATTTCATACTCGATTTTCTGCACCACTGGGTACTTCCATTTGGTTCTCTGTTTCTTGTGATGCTCGGGGGCTGGGCAATAGGTATGAGAAACATGATCATCTACGAACTGGAAGCGAACTATTCCAGATACCTCGAGGCACTCGGATCTTCTCAGAGACTCATCAGAAGATACGCCTACAGGAACGCCATCCTCCCGCAGATCACCGGTCTTGCCATCCAGCTCGGAACGGTGGTTGCAGGTGCTCTCACAACGGAAATCGTCTTCTCCTACCCCGGTATAGGATACATCCTCATGCAGGGAATTTTGAACCAGGATTATTTCCTGATTCAGGGGTGCTTTTTGTTCATCATCCTTGGAGTGCTTCTTGCCAATTTCCTCGTTGATATCTTCTACGTTATCATAGATCCCAGAATCAGAAAATCCTATTCGGGAGAGGTTTGATAGCCATGACGAGAAAAGAATTCGTCCATTTCTTCTTGAAAAATAAAAAGGTCATTTTTGCCATATGTGTGTACGCCGGGTTGATCATCCTGGCTCTGGTAGGACCTTATCTTTCACCTTATAAGGATCCCCTTGCTTTTGTGGGACCTGGATATCAACCTCCGAGCAAAGAGCACTGGCTCGGGACCAACACCTTCGGCCAGGACATTTTCACACAGCTCGTCTACGGTCTCAGAAGCTCCTTGTTCGTGGGAGTCCTTGGAGGAACTCTGGCGACGGTTATTGGGCTTCTCATTGGTTTTGTTGCAGGATACAAAGGTGGATGGTTCGACGAACTTCTGATGATGTTCACCAATATACTCATGGTGATACCAACACTTGCGCTCCTCATCATCATAGCGGCGTACCTTCCTTACAGAGGAGTGTTCATCGAGAGTATCATAATCGGTTTCACCGCCTGGCCCTGGACCGCGAGGGCTGTCAGGGCACAGACTCTCTCCTTGAAAACAAGAGAGTTCGTAGATCTTGCAAGAATCACCGCGAGGAAACCTATGAAAATAATTTTCGGTGAGATCATGCCCAACATGATGTCCTACGTTTTCATGGTGTTCATTCTCCAGTTCGGCGGTGCCATTCTTGCAGCTACGGGGCTCGACTTCATCGGTCTTGGTCCGACAAGGGGTATCTCCCTCGGAATCATGATGCAGCAGGCCACTCTCTGGAACGCTATACAGCTTGGCATGTGGTGGTGGGCGATCACTCCCGGTGCGGTGATCACTCTGATGGTTGCAACTCTTTACGTTATGAATGCTGGCCTTGATGAAGTCTTCAATCCTAAGCTCAGGGAGATGTGATAGGCGTGGCTGAAGTGGTACTGGATGTCAGAGATCTGAGAATTTATTACAGAACCCTCTACGGCTACGTGAAGGCCGTTGATGGGGTGAGTTTCGATATAAAAAGAGGTGAAATCCTTGGAATTGCGGGTGAATCTGGCTGTGGAAAGTCCACTCTTGGAAACGGCTTGATCCTTTTGAAACCTCCCATGAAGTACATGGGAGGAGAAGCGATCCTCGATGGAAAGAACATCATGGCACTATCTCCAAAAGAGCTCAGGAAAGTGAGGTACGAAAAGATCTCCATCATACCACAGTATGCCATGGACGCTATGAACCCGACGAAAAAGATAAAACAGATCATAGACGACCTTCTGCACGAACACGGAGAAAGTTTTGAAAGAAAAAAAGATGTTATCGAGGAAAGGCTCGAGATCGTCAACCTTGGAAAGAAAGTTCTAAACATGTATCCGATCGAACTCTCTGGAGGAATGAAGCAGAGAATGGTGATGGTGATCTCCACGTTGATGAATCCCGATGTCCTCATAGCCGATGAGATCACATCGGCTTTAGACGTGAGTTCTCAGAGATCGGTTATACAGATGCTCTATGAGATGAGAGAAAAGAAAATCATGGGATCACTCGCGTTCATAACACACGACCTCTCGGTTCTTTATCAGATCGCAGACAAAGTGATGGTGCTCTACGCGGGAAGAGTGGCGGAAATCTCTCCAATGGCAGACATCGTTCAGGAGCCCCTTCACCCTTACACTAAGATGCTTCTTTCCTCGCTTCCAAAGATAGGTGTCAGATACTCCCAGACGAAGCTCAAAGGAATTCCAGGGTATCCACCCAGTCTCCTCAACATAGGACCAGGATGCAGATTCAGAGACAGGTGTCCTTATGCGTTCGAAAAGTGTGAACAGGATCCGCCAGTGTTCGACGTTGACGGGAGAAAAGTCTCATGCTGGCTCTTCGAAAGAGGTGATGTAAATTGAGTCTTCTGAAGGTTCAAAATTTGACGAAGGAGTTCCCTCTGGGTTTCTTCGGTAAAGAAAGGCTCAAAGCGGTTGATGACGTTTCCTTTGAAATAGAACGGTCCAGGATCGTATCTCTCATAGGAGAGAGCGGAAGTGGAAAAACCACCGTGGGTAAACTCATCCTGAAACTCATAAGGCCTTCATCGGGTCAGATACTGGTCAATGGAAGGGATATAACCCAAATAAAGGGAAAAGAACTCAGAGAATATTACAGAAAAGTACAAGGGGTCTTTCAGGATCCGTTCTCATCTTTCAACCCTATATACAAAATAGACAGGGTTCTCAACATGGTGTTTGAGGAATTTTTCCCGGACACCCCTGATTCTGAAAGAAAGACCAGAATGGAAGAAGTGATCGCTTCAGTTGGGATGAACCCTCGCGAGATCTTAGGGAAGTACCCGCATCAGCTCAGCGGAGGACAACTGCAGAGAATTCTCATCGCGAGAACGCTCCTTCTCGACGTGGAACTTCTGATAGCCGACGAAATCATCAGCATGCTCGACGCTTCAACGAGGGTGGACATATTGAATCTTCTCGGTGATCTGCGTGAGAGAGGAATGTCCGTTATCTTTATCACACACGACCTTTCACTTGGATATTACATCAGCGACGAGACTTTCATCATGTACAGGGGTAACATAGTGGAGATGGGAGACACCGAGAAGGTTTTTCACAACCCGATTCATCCTTATACGAAAATGCTTCTCGAATCCGTTCCGGAGATAGACAGAAAGTGGGATCTCAGCAAGAGATTCGTTCCAGAGCTTGTCTCTTCATCCAACGCACCATGCAAGTACTACGACAGGTGTCCTATAAGGGATGAGAAGTGTCTCGTCCAAAAGCCGGAGATGGTAGAGGTAGAGAAGAACCATAAAGTACTCTGTCTGAAGGCAGGGGATTGAAGTGCCCTCTATCAAAGATGTAGCAAGGCTCGCTGGTGTTTCTATAGCAACTGTTTCGCGCGTGATAAATGGTTATGATAACGTCTCGGAAGAGACGAGAAAGAGAGTAATCGACGCCATCAGAAAGCTCAATTATCACCCTGTGTACGCTGTGAAGGGGGCTGTTTTAAAGAGAACCATCGGGGTTCTCGTTCCCAATTTCGGTGGCTTTCACTACAACGAGATATTGACGGGCATAGAAAAAGAAGCGATAAAGAGAGACTTCACCCTCATGATTTCAACAACACTTCACAGAACCTCCGTGGAGCTGGAAAGACTGGAAGTTTTCTTTGCAAAGAGAGTAGATGGTATCATAGTTTGCTCGTCAAAGAAGGACGAAGAACAGCTTGAAAGATTGATAAAGAGTGCCATTCCAGTCGTTGTGGTGGACAGGGAAGAACCAGAAATCAGGCTCGACAGCGTTGGCATCGACAACTACGCCGCTGGTAGAATGTGTGCAAAGTACCTTCTGGAAAAGGGGCACAGAAAGGTACTCCTTTTGAAAGGTAGAAAAGATGTTTACTCTTTTTCTGACAGAGAAAGGGGTTTCATCGACTACAGCACAAGACACGGAATAGATGTGAAAGTCACACCATGCGGTTATTTCGCTGAACACGGCTACCACGCGGTGGAAAGGTACCTGAAGAAGCACGGCAGGGATTTCACTGCGATCTTTGCAATAAACGACCTTTCGGCCTTCGGTGCGCTCAAAGCACTTCACGATCTTGGTGTATCTGTTCCAGATGAAATTTCCATCATGGGATTCGACGACGATCCCATATCGAGCTATACCATTCCTCCACTCACCACGGTGAGACAACCGAGGGAAGAGATGGGAAGAGTGGCTTTCGAGATTCTTTACGAGAGACTTTCCGGGAAGAAAGGGGTTGCGAGAAGAGTCGTTCTACCTGTTGAGATCATCGAAAGAGAATCCGTGAAACAATTATAAAAGCCCCTCCGAAGAGGGGCTTTTTCATTTTTTTCTACACCGGGAGTGATATCCGGACCGTGGACGATGTCTCCTTCTGTGAACAACCATTCCACAGGGATCTGGTTGTACTCGTTTGTTTTGATCCTTCCCCTGACGAATTCGAATTTGCTCCGTATTTCTTCGGGCGAGTAAGAATAATCCGGTCTTCCTTCGGATTTATAGCGTCCCTCTTTTCAAGATCCTCTTCATTATGTAAATCAAACACAGAAATATTCATTTTTTTGCTGTAAAAGTCGATCTCAAGAAATTATTTGGAAATAACATCGAAAATCTCCTCGGGATATCGTTTGACATCACGGTAACTTTCACGGTAACGTTTACGTATGGTAATATCTATCTTGATGATTTGAAGACACTCAATATTTAAGGAGGTGAAGGTGGTATGAAAAAATTTCTGGTGATCGCTTTGCTTGTCGTTTCCCTCGTTGTCCTCGCTCAGCCGAAACTCACCATCTGGTGCTCTGAGAAGCAGGTCGATATCCTTCAAAAACTCGGAGAGGAGTTCAAGGCAAAGTACGGCGTAGAGGTTGAAGTGCAGTACGTGAACTTCCAAGACATCAAGTCCAAGTTCCTCACAGCAGCTCCTGAAGGACAGGGTGCGGATATCATCGTTGGAGCACACGACTGGGTAGGTGAGCTCGCAGTCAACGGTTTGATCGAACCCATTCCGAACTTCAGTGATCTGAAGAACTTCTATGAAACTGCCCTCAACGCGTTCTCTTACGGTGGAAAACTCTACGGTATTCCCTACGCCATGGAAGCAATAGCACTCATCTACAACAAGGACTACGTTCCTGAACCCCCAAAGACCATGGACGAACTCATAGAGACAGCAAAACAGATCGATGAAGAATTTGGAGGAGAAGTGAGAGGTTTCATCACCTCAGCGGCCGAGTTTTACTACATTGCTCCTTTCATTTTCGGATACGGTGGATACGTATTCAAACAGACAGAGAAAGGACTGGATGTCAACGATATTGGACTGGCCAACGAAGGAGCCATCAAGGGTGTGAAGCTCCTCAAAAGGATGGTCGATGAGGGAATACTGGATCCCAGTGACAACTATCAGATCATGGATTCCATGTTCAGGGAAGGCCAGGCGGCAATGATCATCAACGGACCGTGGGCCGTTAAGGCGTACAAGGATGCAGGAATAGACTACGGTGTAGCCCCGATCCCCGATCTGGAACCTGGCGTTCCTGCAAGACCTTTCGTTGGAGTCCAGGGTTTCATGGTGAACGCAAAATCCCCAAACAAACTCCTTGCCATCGAATTCCTGACCAGTTTCATTGCAAAAAAGGAAACGATGTACAGGATCTACCTTGGAGACCCAAGACTTCCCTCCAGAAAGGACGTACTCGAACTTGTGAGAGATAACCCAGACGTAGTTGGTTTCACACTGAGCGCAGCCAACGGTATTCCAATGCCCAACGTTCCACAGATGGCCGCTGTCTGGGCCGCTATGAACGATGCACTCAACCTCGTTGTGAACGGAAAAGCAACGGTCGAAGAAGCGCTCAAAAACGCCGTCGAAAGAATCAAAGCCCAGATTCAGTAACATAAAATTTTACGGGGCTGGGTTCCCAGCCCCTTCCACACATTCAGGGAGGGAAAACAGTGAAAAACATCGTTAAATTGTTTCTCTGGTTTCTTCTTGCTATTCTGAACATCGCTCTTTTCTGGGCTGGTGTTTTTCTTTTCCAGAACGAGTATTACGAACTTTCGATAGTGCTTTTCTCTCTGTTGGTTCTAATAGATTTCTTCATTATCAACCCAAAAGGATATCCTTACAGATACACCATACCTGCTCTTATTTTGCTTTTTGTTCTTGTACTCTATCCGATATACTTCACCTTCAAAGTGGCGTTCACCAATTATGGAACAGGCCACTTCATGTCGAGACAGGAAGCTATAGAGAGACTTCTCTATGACCCAAATTTTTCTTATGTGGTAGATTCGACTCCTGTTTCATATAAGGTGTTCGTGGTGTACAACGGTCTCTCTCCTACTGATGACTTCCTAATACTTTTCAAAACGCGAGATACCATTTTCCTTGGTGAAAGACCGAAACCAGTTGTTGCACGAGGTCAGGAGGTCCTCCTGAGTCAGTTCAATCTGGTGCCGATCACAGGTGAAACGATCTCACTGAACGGCGACACCTTCAGGATCGTTCCATGGCCTGCGGATCTCTCGGAGATCAATCTTGTAGTCCGTGCTGAGAAGACCTACAAGAGCTTCTACTCACCCGATGACGAGATTCTGAGGTTGAATGCACCTTACTTCAAGAGCAGAATAGCTCAAAGCTATTTGGTGAACGCAGAATACGTGCTTCCCGATGGAAAAAAATTAGCTCTGAGAATTGCTCCAGATGGAGAATGGAGATTCATGTACGTGGAGAGACTCTACAGATTGGCTTACAAAGAGATATACGACGGTGGAAAAATGAAGATAACGACCACAGTGGTGAACAATCTCACTGGAAGAGAATTGGTAGAACGTGAAGGTGCTTTCTACGATGTGGACGAAAATGGGAACGAGACGTTCCTTGTTGGATTCATAGATTTTGTGGGATGGAAAAACTTCCTGAGGATCGTTAAAGATCCGAAGGTTTCCGGTCCTTTCTTCAGAATATTTCTTTGGACTTTTGTGTGGGCTGTCCTCAGTGTGGTCCTTTCCCTCGCTGTGGGACTTCCATTTGCGCTCGTTTTGAACAACTCAAGACTCAAGGGAAGAAACCTCTACAGAACACTTCTGATCATTCCCTGGGCCATTCCAGTTTTCATTTCGGCTCTGGTCTGGCGCAATGGACTTCTGAACGAGTCTTACGGTGTGATCAACAAGTTCCTTTTGCCTCTCTTCGGTCTTGAACCATTAAGATGGTTCAACGATCCTTTCTGGGCACGTGTGGGGGTCCTTCTCGTCAACGTCTGGCTCACGTTTCCGTACATGATGACGATCTCACTCGGTGCCCTTCAGAGCGTTCCACCAGAGCTCTACGAGGTAGCGGCAATAGACGGTGCAGGAAGATTCAGGAGATTCGTACACATCACCTTCCCACTCCTTATGACCATCATTGCACCACTCCTCGTGAGCAGTTTCGCCTTCAGTTTCAACAACTTCACAATCATATACCTGATCACGGGTGGTGGGCCTCCAATTCCTAACTCGACCACTCCAACAGGATACACGGATATTTTGATCTCTTACGTCTACAAACTGGCGTTTGAAGGTGGTCAGGGACAGGACTTCGGTTTTGCCAGTGCCATTTCAATACTCATCTTCTTCCTCGTCGGCGGAATCAGCTTCGTGAACTTCAAGCTGTCTGGTGCATTCGAAGAGGTGAGCAGATAATGGTGCAGAGAAGAGGAAATATCTTTACACACATCTTTCTCATTTTCATAATTGCGGTGATTCTGTTTCCCGTTGTCTGGGTAGTAACAACGTCTCTCAGAAGAGATGAAGCAGCCTTTTCCTCAAAACTGTTCACGTCACGATTGACTCTGCAACATTACAGGGATCTTGTGGCACCTGAAAAGAATCTTCCCTTTCTCGTGCAGGATCTCCAGGCAATGATTTCAAAGGTAAAACCTTACGATACCTGGTCTGAAGAGGAACTCAGGGACGCTGTAAAGATTTCTATCGAAAAAGTGAAAACCTATCTGTCAGAAACGGAGGCCAGGTTGAACAACGCTGTGAATTCCTTTGAAAGAGTTGATGCGTTTCTGAACGATCATTCCGAAGAGATAAAAAACAGAACGATCGAGGAAATGAGAGAACTTTTTTCATCCATCCAGATACCGGATCTGAGTGATTCGGAGGAAAACAGAGCGGCTCTTTATCTCGTCCTTTCAAAGGAAAGATACAATTCAACTGCTCATAAAGCGTTGGAAGAGCTGCTGGAAAGGTTCACGGGTATTGACAGCGGTACAAGAGACGGATACGAAAGGGCGATAGAGAGTCTGAAAGAAAGCTACGAAAAATTGGCTGATGGATACGATGAACTCATTGAAGAAACTCAAAGAGAACTGAATGCTGTGAAAGAGGAGATGTCTTCTCTCAGGCAACAGTACAGTGCTCTCCAGGATGATGTGATGGAAGCCAATCTCGTGATCGAAAAAGACATAATACCAGCGCTGGAAAGGATAAAGATCTCACTTTCAGAACTCAACAATCTCAGGGAACAAATAAGACAAACTACGTTGAGAAGTCCATTTCCTGTGGATGATGAAGAATTCTCCCGAAACATCTCAGAAACCGTTCAGATGCTGAATGAAATCCTCGATGAGATGAGCACCTTCGCTGAATACGATTCGTTGAAAGATTTACTTGTGGAATTGAAAAAAGAGCTTACAAAACTCTCCGAAGGAAACGAAGATTTGAGAGACCGTCTTCTTTTCTCCGATCTTGTGAAAATCTACGAAGAGTTGCATCCAAGGCTCATCAGAATTCTGAAGGAAACCGCCGAAACTATTGCCAGTATAAAAGACAGAATAGCGGTTCTGAGCGTTCTCAATGAGCGTCTAAAGGATCTTGAAATGCAGGAAAAGGATCTAACTGCGAAAATTTCTGAGTATCAGCAGAAAATTTCTGAGGTTCAGCAGAAACTGTTGGAGCCTCAGAGAACGCTGAACCTGATCGTTTTCAGATACAATCTTGAAACAACGATCTCTTCACTTGAAAGAGTTAAAACTTTCAAAAAAACTGATCTCCTCAGGTACTCTTCTGCTCTGAAGACTCTTCGAGATTTCATGAATTCTTACTGGGAAAAAGACGAACTCTACAGCAGGATATCCAGAGTGGTAAAGGAAATGCGGTGGATAGAAGAGTACAGAGATTTTGCGAGCAAATTCGATGTTTTCCCGGAGAATCTGAAGACAATACTGGAAGAAATGCACACCTCACTGAGCGGCCTCGAAAGATCTTACGGTGATCTCATATCCCTTTCATCTCAGGGAGTGTACGTGTCTTCGAGTGTTCTGAACAGAATGTACGACATTGTGAAAATGGATTTCGTCAACAAAGTCAGGGCGAACATGTCAGTCGCATCGAGGCGAGCTGGTAATCTGATTGACCTTGTACCGTTCTCCGAAGTTAAGAAAGACCTGAGAAATATAGACAAGGAGCTTTTCAGAATAGACCAGATTTGGAAACAGAAAACGAAACACTATTTCTGGTTGTGGGTTCTCAATTCCGTGATTGTATCTCTGATAGTGGCATTCATAACAACGACCGTGTGTGCTATAGCGGCTTACCCATTCAGCAGAATGAGGTTCTTTGGAAGGCGTTACGGAATCATGGCACTCCTTCTGATACAGATGTTCCCGGGTGTGATCTTCATGATTGCCATATACGATCTTCTGAACTTCATGGGAAAGTACATTCCATTCATAGGAATTGACACTCTCGGTGGATTGATCTTCGCATACCTCACCAACATCGCTTACAACATGTATTTGATAAAAGGTTTCTACGACACAATTCCCACCTCGCTTGAGGAGGCAGCCATCGTCGATGGAGCAACGCGTTTCCAGAGTTTCTACAAGATCATAATTCCACTTGCAAGACCAATTCTCACGGTGGTGTTCCTACTGGTCTTCATTGGAACGTTCAACGAATACGTTGTTGCGAGGATCATCCTTCAAAATGTGAGGCACTACACGTACGCTCTTGGTCTTCAAGCGTTCGCCACGGGTCCATACGAAACGGAGTGGGGACTTTTCACTGCGGCAGCCCTTCTTGGAATGACACCGATGGTGATCCTGTTCCTCTCACTCCAGAGGTACCTCGTGAGTGGTCTTACAAGGGGTGCAGTTAAAGAGTGAAGGAGGTTGATTCGATGAAAGGGGTGCTTTTAGTGCTGATGATTTCTTCCATGGCCTTTGGTTTGATAGTCAACCCGGTGAAAAACCTGCGCGAGGATTTCATCTTTGGAATGGATGTTTCTATGCTCTACGAGATCGAGCAACTGGGTGGGAAATATTTCGAGAATGGTGTGGAAAAAGATTGTCTTGAGATACTGAAGAATCATGGAATAAACTGGATCAGGTTGAGGGTGTGGAACGATCCGAGAGACGAGAATGGGAATCCTCTCGGAGGGGGTAACTGCGATTACTTGAAGATGACAGAAATCGCTAAAAGGGCAAAGAAACTCGGAATGAAAGTGCTTCTTGACTTCCATTACAGCGACTGGTGGGCGGATCCTGGAAAGCAGAACAAACCGAAAGAGTGGGAATATCTCCATGACGAATTGTTAGAAAGAGCGGTTTATTCTTACACGAAACTTGTGCTGAACCACATGCGAAGGAACGGAGCCCTTCCGGACATGGTCCAGGTGGGAAACGAGGTGAACAATGGTTTTCTCTGGCCTGATGGCAAGATTTCTGGAGAAGGTGCGGGTGGTTTCGACGGATTCACGAGACTTTTGAAAGCTGCCATCAAGGCCGTTAGAGAGGTTGATCCGGATATAAAGATCGTTATTCATCTGGCTGAAGGTGGAAACAACTCTCTCTTCAGATGGTTCTTCGACGAGATCACAAGAAGAAACGTGGACTTCGATGTAATAGGTGTATCTTACTATCCGTACTGGCACGGAACCCTCGAGGATCTGAAAAACAACCTCTACGACATAGCCACAAGATATAACAAGGATGTGCTCGTTGTTGAAACAGCTTACGCCTGGACACTCGAAGATGGAGACGGCTATCCCAACATCTTCAATGGTGAAGAAATGGAACTAACAGGTGGTTACAGGGCAACCGTTCAGGGACAGGCAACATTTCTGAGAGATCTCATAGAAGTGGTAAACAGCGTTCCCAACGGCCATGGGCTCGGGATCTTCTACTGGGAAGGGGACTGGATCCCTGTGAAGAGTGCGGGATGGAAGACCGGGGAAGGAAACCCCTGGGAAAATCAGGCTATGTTCGATTTCAACGGGAACGTTCTCCCGTCACTGAACGTCTTCAAACTGGTGAAAACGTCATCGCCAATGGGGATTACGATAAAAGAGATCCTTCCTGTGGAGGTTACTACCAACCTGGGAGAAGTTCCAAAGTTTCCAGATGCTGTGAGAGTTCTGTTCAGCGACGATTCCATCAGATCTTTGCACGTCGAATGGAACTTTGATCCTTCACTCGTCGAAAAATCCGGTGTTTACGAAGTGGAAGGTTACATTAAAGACATCGACCGGAAAATTTTCGCGACACTCACTGTGAAGGGTAGCAGAAACTATCTGAAAAATCCGGGCTTTGAAACAGGAGAATTTTCGCCTTGGCAGGTTTCGGGAGACAGAAAAGCGGTGAAAGTTGTGAAAGCCAATCCTTCAAGCAACGCGCACCAGGGAGAGTACGCAGTAAATTTCTGGCTCGATGAATCCTTCAGTTTCGAATTGTTCCAAGAAGTGGAACTTCCAGCAGGTGTGTACAGAGTAGGGTTCTGGACCCAGGGAGGAAAAGGTGTGAAAATTGCTCTGAAGGTGAGTAATTACGGTGGGACTGAGCGATCTGTAGAAGTTGAAACAACGGGCTGGCTCGAATGGAAGAACCCTGAGATAAGGAACATAAAAGTTGAAACAGGAAGAATAAAGATCACCGTTTCTGTCGAGGGAAGGGCAGGTGACTGGGGATTCATTGATGATTTCTATCTTTTCAGAGAAGAGTAACCGGAGGGTTAGGCCATGAAGAAAAAGTACGTTACGATCAGAGACATAGCAGAGAAAGCGGGAGTTTCCATAAACACAGTCTCAAGGGCACTCAACAACAAGCCTGACATCAGTGAAGAGACTAAGAGAAAAATCTTGAAAATCGCTCGAGAGCTCGGCTATGTGAAAAATGCCACTGCTTCCTCTCTGAGGAGCAAGCAAACGAACATCGTAGGGGTCATCATAGCCGACAGTGCCAATCCGTTCTATGCGGAGGTATTGAAAGGAATAGAAGCCGCCTCGAGGAAGTACGGCTATCAGATCATGCTCATGAACACCGAGAGAGTCTACGAGAACGAAGAGAAAGCTATAGAAGTGCTTCTTCAGAGGAGAGTCGATGGTCTTCTCATAACACCCGTTCAGGACAGATCAGACGATATAAAAGCTCTGATCGAAAGAAAGGTTCCCTTCGTCATAGTCGGAAGACACTTCGAAGAGTTAGAAGTGGATGAGATCCACAGCGATGAGGTGAAGGGAGGTTTTTTTGCAACTAGACACCTCATAAAAAGAGGAAGAAAAAACATTCTCGTGATCACTGGATATCTGTTCAAATCGGCTGCCTACATGCGACTTGAAGGATACAAAAAAGCTTTGAAAGAGTACGGAATACCATTCAGAGAGGAACTGATCATTGAAACAGACATCGATATAGAGAGCGGATATCAAGCGATGCGGGAAGCGATTGAAAAGGGACTTGAATTCGATGCGGTCTTCTGCTACAACGATCTGCTCGCCTTCGGTGCAATGAAGGCCTTGAAAGAACGTGGATATCGTATACCAGAAGATGTAGCTGTTGTTGGCTACGATGACATCGTTTATTCCTCTTTTGTTTGCCCCTCTCTGACAACGGTGAGGATAAAGAAGTTCGAAATGGGATATGAGGCGTTCAGGATGCTTCTTCAAAGATTGAAGGGGCGAAGAAAGAAAAGAAAACGAGTAATCTTGGATGTGGAGCTCGTTGTGAGGGAAAGTGGCTGATGCTTGATCGATTTTTTTTCTTTATCTTTCCGTGAACGTTCACGAGGGGTGATATGTATGCTCGGAGTCTGTTACTACCCTGAACACTGGGGAATAGAGAGAGTGGAAGAAGACTTCAGAAGGATGAAAGAGCTCGGGATAGAGTACGTGAGGATTGGAGAGTTCGCCTGGAGCAGGATAGAGCCGAAGCGTGGAAAGTTCAACTGGGACTGGCTCGACAAAACGCTTGAGCTGGCAGAGAAGATGGGGCTCAAGATCGTGCTGGGAACTCCCACCGCCACACCTCCGAAATGGCTCATCGATGAACACCCGGAGATCCTTCCCGTTGATAAAGATGGCAGGGTGAAAAATTTTGGTTCCAGAAGACATTACTGCTTCTCCAGCCCTGTTTATAGAGAGGAAGTGAAAAGAATCGTCACCATCATAGCGAAAAGGTACGGAAAACACCCGGCAGTCGCAGGCTGGCAGACGGACAACGAGTACGGCTGTCACGATACAGTGAGGTGCTACTGTCCGAGGTGCAAAAAAGCCTTCCAAAAATGGCTGGAAAGAAAGTACGAGGGCGACATAAAGAAATTGAATGAAGCGTGGGGAACAGTGTTCTGGAGCCAGGAGTATCGATCCTTCAACGAAATAGAGCTTCCGAATCTCACCCCTGCCGACCCGAATCCGTCGCATCTTCTCGATTACTACAGGTTCGCTTCCGACCAGGTGGTGGAATTCAACAGGATTCAGGTGGAGATCATAAGGGAGTATTCGCCGGAAAGATTCATCACACACAATTTCATGTCCGGTTTCACAGATTTTGATCATTACAAACTCTCGAAAGACCTGGATTTCGCGACCTGGGACAATTACCCGCTCGGACACACCCTCGTTTTTCTGAGAATGAAGGGTGAGACAAAAAATCCGTTCGACAGAGTGGGACACCCGGACATCATCTCATTCTCGCACGATCTGTACCGGGGAGTGGGCAGAGGAAGATTCTGGGTGATGGAACAGCAAGCAGGACCTGTGAACTGGGCTCCTTACAATCTCTGGCCCGCCAAAGGAGCAGTGAGACTCTGGACGTGGCAGGCGTTCGCACATGGTGCGGAGGTGGTCTCTTACTTCAGATGGAGGCAGGTCCCCTTCGCACAGGAACAAATGCACTCTGGACTTCTGGCACCTGATTCAGCACCTTCTTTCGGGTACCACGAGGTAAAGCAGGTTTTCGAAAAGCTCAAAAACATCGATATCAACGAGCCGGTGAAGAGTGAGGTGGCGCTTGTTTTCGACTACGAAACGGCGTGGGTCTTCTCCATACAACCGCACGGCGAGAGGGTGAACTACCTCGATCTTGTCTTCAGATTCTACAGTGCCCTCAGAGGGCTTGGCCTGAACGTGGACATAGTACCTCCCGGATCTTCTCTGGAAGGATACAGAATGGTCGTTGTTCCAAGTCTTGCAATCGTGAAGGAAGAAGCCTTGGAAACCTTCAAAAGATACAGCGGTCCTCTCATATTCGGTCCAAGAAGTGGAAGCAAAACAGAGACCTTCCAGATTCCTCCCGAGATGCCTCCTGGTCTTCTCAAAGAGCTCATACCCATCGAGGTGAGACAGGTTGAAAGCCTTGGGTACAACGCTGAAACTCTCATTTGGAACGGGAAAGAGTATCCTGTCTCGATATGGAGAGAGGATGTGGATCCCACCATCACGGAAGTGATTGCAAGATTCAAAGACGATTTTGGAGCCATTTTCCGAAAGGAAAACGTCTTCTACCTTGCCTTCTGGCCGAACGAAGACTTCCTCGTAGATTTCTTTGAAACACTTTCAAAAGAATCGGGAATTGAAACGAAAAGGCTACCAAAAGGAGTACGCATTCAAAGGAGAGGTGAATATATTTTCGCTTTCAATTTCACCTCTGAGGAGGTAGATTTAGAAATACCAGCGAAGGATCAGATAGTTTTAGGAGATCAAAAGATTCCTCCTTACGGACTGCTGATATGGAAGGAAAACGAACACTGAGGGGGATCCAACAGATGGAAGCGTTGATATCAGGAAAGAATTTGAAAGCTTATTACGTGCTGGACCTCTGGGGTAGTAAAAAAATAGTAAAAGCTGTTGATAATGTGAGCCTTGACATACTACCTAACGAAATTTACGGCATAGCTGGTGAATCGGGCTGTGGAAAGTCCACGCTTTTGAAAGCCTTGCTTGCTCTTCTCGATCCACCGCTACGTCTGATGGATGGTGAGTTGTTGTACAACATAGAAGGAAAGCCTACGAATGTAGCATTGTTGAAAAGTGAAGCAACAAGGAGATTGAGGTGGAGTTTTATTTCTTACATTCCGCAGGGATCAATGCACGTGCTCAACCCTGTGAAACGAGTGAGGGATACCTTCATAGAGATTCTGAGCAGTCACGTTAAAAAGCAGACTAAGGAGTTTCTCGACCTTGCGGTTCAGCATCTGAAGGATCTTGGCCTTCCTGAGAGGGTTTTGAATATGTTCCCGCACCAGCTGTCGGGAGGTATGAGACAGAGAGTTACCATAGCACTCGCCACCGTCCTGAAACCGCGCGTCATATTCGCTGATGAACCGACGACGGCACTCGATGTGGTGGCTCAGCGTGCTGTTATGCAGCTCATAAGGAAGATTCAAAGTGATTTGAAAAACACCGTTGTCCTGGTGACACACGATATGGGGGTTCACGCTCAGATCACAACGAGGATGGCGATCATGTACGCGGGAAAGATCGTGGAGGAGGGGCCCACGCTGGAAATCTTCAAAAATCCTCTCCACCCTTACACGCGTTATCTGATACAGTCCCTTCCAACGATCGGTGATAAGAAACTGAGAACAGGAATTCCCGGTTCGCCACCCTCGCTGGTGACACCCCCACCGGGGTGCAGATTCCACCCGAGGTGTCCACATGCCAGCCAGAGATGCAGGGAAGAAGAACCACTTTTAAAGGAGATAAACCCGGGTCATAAAGTGGCCTGTTTTCTGGTGGAGGGGTGAAGAATATGCCCCACGAATGGGAAAACCCACAGCTTGTGAGTGAAGGAACGGAAAGACCTCACGCCTCTTTCATAACCTATCTGAACCCGTTCAGCGGGGAATGGGAGTACCCTGAGGAATTCATCTCTTTGAACGGGAACTGGAGGTTCTTCTTCGTAAAGAATCCCTTCGAGGTGCCGGAGGATTTCTTTTCAGAGAACTTCGACGACTCGAACTGGGATGAGATAGAAGTTCCAAGCAACTGGGAGATGAAAGGATATGGAAAGCCCATCTACACGAACGTGGTGTATCCATTTGAACCGAATCCTCCTTTCGTTCCAAAAGACGACAATCCGACCGGGGTGTACAGAAGGTGGATCGAGATACCTGAGGATTGGTTCAAAAAGGAGATCTTTCTGCATTTTGAAGGAGTTCGATCTTTCTTCTATCTGTGGGTGAACGGAAAGAGAGTTGGATTCAGCAAAGACAGCTGCACGCCCGCTGAATTCAGACTCACCGATGTTCTAAGACCAGGGAAGAATCTGATCACCGTTGAGGTTCTGAAGTGGTGCGATGGAAGCTATCTCGAAGATCAGGACATGTGGTGGCTTTCCGGGATATACAGGGACGTTTATCTGTACGCGCTGCCGAAGTTTCACATCAGGGACGTGTTCGTGAGAACGGATCTGGATGAAAATTACAGGAACGGAAAGATCTTTCTGGACGTGGAGATGAGAAACCTCGGTGAGGAAGAGGAAAAAGATCTTGAATTAACACTCATCGCACCGGATGGAGAAGAAAAAACACTCGTGAAAGAAAGAGTAAAGCCGGAGGACAGAGTCCTTTCCTTTGCATTCGATGTGGAAGATCCAAAAAAATGGTCCGCGGAGACACCGCACCTGTACGTTCTGAAGCTGAAACTGGGAGAGGACGAAAAGAAGGTCAACTTCGGATTCAGGAAGATAGAGATAAAAGATGGGACGCTTCTTTTCAACGGGAGACCTCTCTACATAAAGGGAGTGAACAGACACGAGTTCGATCCTGACAGGGGTCATGCGGTGACGGTGGAGAGGATGATTCAGGACATAAAACTCATGAAGCAGCACAACATAAACACAGTTCGCACATCGCACTATCCGAACCAGACGAAGTGGTACGATCTGTGTGACTATTTTGGACTCTACGTGATAGACGAGGCAAACATCGAATCCCACGGTATAGGCTGGGATCCTGAAGTGACACTTGCGAACAGACCGGAATGGGAGAAGGCACATCTCGACAGAATCCAGAGGATGGTCGAGCGTGACAAGAATCATCCGTGTGTTATCTTCTGGTCTCTTGGAAACGAAGCGGGAGACGGAGTGAATTTCGAAAAAGCCGCTCTCTGGATAAAGGAAAGAGACAACACGCGGCTTATCCATTACGAGGGAACAACAAGGAGGGGAGAATCGTACTACGTCGATGTTTTCTCTCTCATGTATCCGAAGATAGACGTTCTTCTTGAGTACGCTTCAAAGAAGAGAGAAAAACCCTTCATCATGTGTGAGTACGCGCACGCGATGGGAAACAGTGTGGGAAATCTGAAAGACTACTGGGATGTGATAGAAAAGTACCCGTACCTTCACGGAGGGTGCATCTGGGACTGGGTGGATCAGGGAATAAGAAAGAAGGACGAAAACGGAAGAGAATTCTGGGCGTACGGCGGTGACTTCGGTGACACACCAAACGACGGAAACTTCTGTATAAACGGTGTGGTACTGCCCGATAGAACACCTGAGCCGGAACTTTACGAGGTGAAGAAGATCTATCAGAACGTCAAAATAAGACAGGTATCGAAAGACACCTACGAGGTGGAAAACAGGTATCTGTTCACGAACCTTGAGATGTTCGATGGTGTCTGGAGAATCAGAAAGGATGGAGAGGTCATCGAAGAAAGAACATTCAAGATCTCTGCTGAACCCGGAGAAAAACGTCTTTTGAAAATACCACTCCCGGAAATGGACGATTCTGAGTACTTTCTCGAGATCAGTTTCTCCCTTTCTGAGGATACCCTCTGGGCAGAAAAAGGCCACGTTGTGGCATGGGAGCAGTTCCTTTTGAAAGCACCAGCTTTTGAGAAAAGGTCTGTTTCAGATGGAGTATCACTCAGGGAGGATGGAAAACATCTCACCGTTGAAACAAAAGACACAGCGTTTATCTTCTCAAAACTCACCGGTCTTTTAGAGCAGATCATTCACAGAGGAAGAAAGATCCTGAAAAGTCCCATTGTTCCCAACTTCTGGAGAGCACCAACCGACAACGATATTGGAAACAGGATGCCGCAGAGGCTCGCCGTCTGGAAGAGGGCATCGAAAGAGAGAAAACTCTTCAAAATGCACTGGAAAAATGAAGCAAACCGTGTTTCCGTCCAGAGTATCTATCAGGTACCAGGAAACAGCTGGGTGTATACAACATACACCGTCTTTGGAAACGGGGACATCCTTGTGGACCTTTCTCTGATTCCCGCCGACGGTGCAGAGGAGATTCCAAGGATCGGTCTTCAGTTCACGGTCCCTGAAGGGTTCGACACTGTGGAGTGGTACGGAAGGGGACCGCACGAGACTTACTGGGACAGAAAAGAGAGCGGACTTTTTGCAAAGTACAGAAAGGCTGTCGATGAGATGATACACAGGTATGTCAGGCCTCAGGAAACGGGGAACAGATCGGATGTGAGATGGTTCGCACTTTCCGATGGCAAATTGAAACTCTTCGTCTCGGGCATGCCGCAGATAGATTTCAGCGTCTGGCCCTTCTCCATGGAGGATCTCGAGAGGGCGCAGCACATAAACGAACTCTCGGAGAGGGACTTCGTCACCGTGAATGTGGACTTCAGACAGATGGGCCTTGGAGGAGACGACAGCTGGGGCGCACTACCACACCTCGAATACAGGCTCCTTCCAGAACCTCACAGATACTCGTTCAGAATGAGGATTAGCGAAGAGATCCCATCCTGGAGGGTTCTTCCGGCGATCCCCGAAACGCTCCATGCTGGGATGTCCTCAGAAGACATGATACGCGAAGGAGACACCCTGAACGTGAAACTGTCCCTTCTGAACGATACACCGCTGAGCAAGGAAGAACAGGTAGTGATCTTCGTTGATGGAAACGAGCACTCGGTGAGGCGAGTGGTGATTCCTCCCTTCAAGAGGGAAGAGTTGGTGTTCAAAGTGGAGGGATTGAAGAAGGGTGAACATCTGATACATACTAATCTGAACACGAGAAAAACCATCTACGTGAGGTGATCTGTGTGAAAATATTCGGAAAAACCTTCAGAGAGGGAAGATTCGTTCTTGAAGAGAAAAGCTTCACGGTTGAGTTCGCGGTGGAGAAGATACACCTCGGCTGGAAGATCTCCGGCAGCGTGAAGGGAAATCCGGGAAGTCTCGAGGTTCTTCGAGCGAAAGCACCGGAAAAGGTACTTGTGAACAACTGGCAGTCCTGGGGACCGTGCAGGGTGGTCGATGTCTCCTCTTTCAAACCACCCAAGATAGATCCGAACTGGAGATACACCGCTTCGGTGGTGCCCGATGTACTTGAAAGGAACCTCCAGAGCGACTACTTCGTGGCCGAAGAAGGAAGGGTGTACGGATTTCTGAGTTCGAAAATCGCCCATCCTTTCTTCGCTGTGGAAGATGGGGAACTTGTGGCGTATCTTGAATACTTCGATGTCGAGTTCGACGACTTCGTCCCCCTTGAACCTCTCGTTGTACTCGAAGATCCAAACACGTCTCTTCTTCTGGAGAAATACGCGGAACTCGTTGGAAGAGAGAACAACGCTAGAGTTCCAAAACACACACCCACTGGATGGTGCAGCTGGTACCATTACTTCCTCGATCTCACCTGGGGAGAGACCCTCAAGAACCTGGAACTCGCAAAGGATTTTCCGTTCGAGGTCTTCCAGATAGACGACGCCTATGAGAAGGACATAGGCGACTGGCTCGTAACAAAAGGAGACTTTCCATCGGTGGAAGATATGGCAAGAGTCATAGCAGAGAAAGGATTCATCCCGGGTATATGGACCGCTCCGTTCAGCGTTTCTGAAACTTCGGATGTGTTCAACAAGCATCCGGACTGGGTGGTGAAGGAAAACGGAGAGCCAAAGACGGCTTACAGAAACTGGAACAAAAAGATATACGCTCTCGATCTTTCGAACGATGAGGTTCTGAACTGGCTCTTCGATCTCTTCTCATCTCTGAGAAAGATGGGCTACAGATACTTCAAGATCGACTTTCTCTTCGCGGGCGCGATTCCGGGCGAAAGAAAGAAAAATATAACACCGATTCAGGCGTTCAGAAAGGGAATGGAGATGATCAGAAAGGCCGTGGGAGAAGATTCTTTCATCCTCGGATGCGGTTCTCCTCTTCTTCCCGCGGTGGGATACGTCGACGGCATGAGGATAGGCCCGGACACCACACCGTTCTGGGGAGAACATACAGAAGACAACGGAGCTCCCGCTGCAAAATGGGCGCTGAGAAACGCCATAACGAGGTACTTCATGCACGACAGACTCTGGTTGAACGACCCTGACTGTCTGATACTGAGAGAGGAGAAAACGGATCTTACACCGAAAGAAAAGGAACTCTACTCGTACACGTGTGGGGTGCTCGACAACATGATCATAGAAAGCGATGATCTTTCGCTCGTCAAAGATCACGGAAAAAAGGTTCTGAACGAAACGCTCGAACTCCTCGGTGGAAAACCACGGGTTCAAAACATCATGTCGGAGGTTCTGAAATACGAGATCGTCTCGTCCGGAACTCTCTCAGGAAACGTCAAGATCATGGTCGATCTGAACGGCAGAGAATACCACCTGGAAAAAGAAGGAAAATCTCCCTTGAAAAAAAGAGTGATCAGGAGAGAAGACGGAAGAAACTTCTACTTCTACGAAGAGGGTGAGAGAGAATGATGGAACTCAGGTACAATCCGCTCACAGACGAATGGGTGATCGTTTCGGCGGCCACGCAGAAAAGACCGGTACAGCCATCGAAAACGGAGTGTCCCATCTGTGTTGGAGGTCTCGAACTTCCCGAGGAGTACGACCTTGTCACCTTCGAAAACAGATACCCCTCTCTGAAGAAAGATCCACCCCCTGTGGACTGGAAAGAAAGGGGACCTTTTAAGAAAGAAGAGTCCCGCGGTGTCTGTGAGGTGGTCGTTTACACCTCGGATCACAACACAGCACTTCCTGGAATGCCTTTGAAGCAGATAGAAAAACTCGTTGAGATGTGGGTGGACAGAACAAGGGACCTCTCTCAGCACGACTTTGTGAAATATATCTTCATCTTTGAAAACCGCGGAAAAGAAGTCGGTGCTTCCCTTCCACACCCGCATGGTCAAATATACGCGTTTCCCTTCCTTCCGAAGAGAATAGAAGTGAAGATAGACGCTATGAGAAAGTGGTACGAAGAGAAAAGGGAGTGCCCTATCTGTGAGATCTTGGAGAACGAAGGAGAGGAGAGAAAAGTTTACGAGACGGAGCATTTCCTCGCTCTCGTTCCTTTCTATGCCCGCTTTCCGTACGAGGTGCATATCTATCCGAAGAGGCACGTGAGCACTCTTCTGGAGTTCTCGAAGGAAGAAAAGAAGGAGTTTGCCGAAGTTCTCAAGGTGGTGACTGCGAAATACGACAAACTCTTCGATCAGGAGTTCCCCTACATGATGATGTTCTTCCAAGCACCTTTCAACGGAGAGGACGTGTCTCACTTCTTTCACTTTCACGTGGAGTTCAATCCACCGAAACGAGACAAAGACAAGCTGAAGTGGATGGCGAGTGTTGAGACGGGTACATGGGCGTTCATAAACCCGGTCGTTCCCGAAGAAGCAGCGAGACAGCTCAGAGAAACGGAGGTGGAGATATGAGAGTGAAGGCACCAGGAAGAATAAACATCATCGGGGAGCACACCGACTACAACGACGGTTACGTTCTGCCGTTTGCGGTGAACAGGTACGTGTTTCTCTCGATCGAAGATTCAGACAGATTCGTTTTCCACTCGGAGAACATGAACGAGACGGTGGAGATGGAAAAGATAGAAAAACTCAACAAGTGGACGGATTACATCTCAGGGGTCATCGCCTCTTTTGAAAAAAGAGGCTTCAGAGTGTCTCCTGTTAAAATCTCCGTTTCTTCCGATCTTCCCATGGGAGCGGGTCTTTCCAGCTCTGCTGCTCTCGAGGTGGCGACCGCTTACGCGATTTCAGAGTATTTCGGTTTCAACATGTCGAAACTCGAACTTGTGAAGATCGCTCGTGAAGCCGAAGTGGAGTTTGTGGGAGTCAGATGCGGCATCATGGACCAGTTCACGGCCGTTTTTGGCAAGAAAGACCACGCGATCTTTCTGGACACGATGACTCTCGAGTACGAGTACGTTCCTTTGAAACTGGAAGGCTACGAGATCAATCTCGTCGATTCGAATGTAAAACACGAACTCTCCTCTTCGGAGTACAACAGAAGAAGACAAGAGTGTGAAGAGGTACTGAAGGTGCTTGGGAAAAAGAGTTTCCGAGAGGTGACAAAAGAAGATCTTGAAAGGCTCTCAGGTACTCTGAGAAAACGCGCCCAGCACGTGCTCGAAGAAAACGAAAGAGTTCTGAAGAGCGTCCAGGCCTTGAAAGAGGGAGATTTTGAAACCCTTGGAAAACTGCTCTTTTCCTCTCATGAGAGTCTCAGAGACCTGTACGAAGTTTCCTGTGAGGAGACGGATTTCATCGTGGATTATTTGAAAGGAAAAGAAGGTATCCTCGGTGCGAGGATGGTCGGTGGTGGTTTTGGAGGGGGAGTGATCGTTATTTCGAAGAAGGGGGCTTTTGGGAAGATAAAAGAAGAGCTGACAGAGTCTTACAGGAAGCGTTTTGGGATAGATCTCACCTTCCATGAGATTGAGAGTTCAGACGGTGTTCAAAAAGTCTAAGGGAGCCCTGAGCTCCCTTTTTTGTTAAAATAGAGTCAGCATTCACGAGTTCAGGGGGGTCTGAGATTTTTGTCTATCTGAGGTATTACTTTTTCTCCATAGTGGTGGCGGCTGCTCTGTTCATTTTGATATTTTCCATCTTCTTCTACGCTGCGAAAATGGAGGGGTATCTAGTAGAGTCGTGGATAGCAGTGAGTGAATCCGGAGAAATGGAAATACTGGGCTCCACGTTCGACAAGATGTTTTCACAGCCCTCCACAGTTTTTCTGACACATAAGATTAACAGATCTAAACTACCGTATCAAGGCAGATTGTACCTTTACATTCCACATATGTATCGCTCTTATCTTGCTGTCTATGTCGATGGTGTGAAAATAGGAAGTTGTGGTTTTGCAGAGAAAAGGGCCGGTTACTTCTGGAATCAACCGGTGATATTCGAACTTCCCGATGATTTCAATGAGATCACCTTAGAGGTGAGCGTTCTTTACAGAATCGGAACGGGTTCTGGTGTGTACATCATCCCATATTCGGAGACAAAAAAGTACAGATTGCTTTCGTTCATGACGAGGGTGATGATCCCGCTGGCCATAGGTATGGCGCTTTCCATAGGGATAGTGCTGATTCTTCTGTCAACGTCTCTTTCTTTAGATGAGAGGAAATCTTACGTTTACTTTGGAATAGCAAGCCTTCTTTGAGCCGTCTGGTTGTTCGATTTGCTAGACTATTCGGATATAGGATCCGTGTCTTCTTTGCTTTTCTTCAGAAAAACTGTGGTCAGTTCCGCGTATCTGGGGTTTTACTTTCTTGTGAAAGGTTTTTCGAAGATGTACAACAATAAAAGCGATTTTTTCGATAAATTGATTCTCTTTCTTGATGTTTCAGCTGCTGTTGTGTTCTGGCTGGCATCTGATCTGATCACTATGGAAAAGTTCATAAGCACAGTGGCGATTGTGCTTTTTGTGAACGCTTTTTATTTTGTCTTCCAACTTCCAGAGATTCAATCTAAAGTTCTGGTGAGTTCTATTTTGTTTTTCATGACCTGCGTCGTTCACGATGGACTTGTAATAGGTCTTGGAATAGGTAATTTGAAACTTCTCTCCAACTACGGAATAGCATCCATGTTCATCGGATTCACATACATTCTGGTCATCCACTACAGGGATATATTGACTCGACTCGTCATCATTCACACGAAAAGTCTCACAGATTCTCTCACAGGAGCCTACAATCGAGGAATCCTTGCAGAGCTTCAGCTCAGCGGGGACGAAACTTTTGTTTACGTGGACTTGGACAATTTCAAAAAGATCAACGACACCTATGGACACGAAACCGGTGATGAAATTTTGAGGACCCTCGTTCAAACAACAAGGAAAAACGTGAGACAATCTGATATCGTGGTGAGAATGGGAGGAGACGAATTTCTTGTGATACTGAGAGGATGTAAGCCGGAGAAAGCACAGGAAATCTTCCAGAAGATACTGCTTGAATTCAAAAACAGCCATACTCTTCAGCCGGAGTTTTCCTACGGCGTGGTTCCCTTTAAAGAAACTCTTGAAAAGACCCTGAGAGAAGCCGATGAATTGATGTACAGAATGAAGGATGTTAAGAAGGGGACATTGAAATAAAAAAATGGCTCCGGCGGCAGGACTCGAACCTGCAACCACCTGGTTAACAGCCAGGCGCTCTACCGGTTGAGCTACGCCGGAACCTCTACGGATAATTGTACTACATACCCCTCTTAATTTCAAGTGGGTTCGACGGTAAAATGAATGAAAAAATTGAAAAAAGGTTGATATCAAGCCCCGATGATTACCTTTCTTACCGGTTTTGGAAGGATTCGCGCCAGTTTCAGCAGAATTTCCATGATCATCAAGGAGAACATCACCATGATGATCACCCAACACCACTCGGGAAGATCAACGAAGGAGTCGAAAAACACGTAGAACATCCATTGAAACGGCATGTGGATCATGAAGAGAAGGAAAGAATACCTTCCCATCCTTTTCAAAAGAGACAGATTAGCCTTCTCAGCTAGCCAGGTGAACACTTCTATACTGTAGATTCCCAGAAGCACTCCTGTGAGGGAAAATTGATCGATCCCCAGGAGTGTGTGGAACTTTTCGTACGCTTTCCAGTACTCCAGAGATCCAATTACGAGGAAAATGGTGTAAAGAAACAAGGAGAATCTTCTTGGTTCTCTTTTTTTCTTTTCAAAGGCATCTTTGTATCCCATCAGAAATGGAAAAAGCCAGTGAACAGGATTGAGATAAGTGATCAACGCACCTTCTATAGGAGGAAGGAGTCTGTCCTTCGTGAGGAACCAGAAGCTCACGAAGGAAGAGTTAGCAACAGCTCCGGCGAAAGAAAATGGTAAAATTTTCCGCGGGTCTTTTATAAAAATCGATATCAGCAGCAGAATCATTACAACCAGTACGAAGTAGTACTGCCATGATCCAGTGAAGGAAAAAATGGTGATCAAATACTTTTTGAGTATTGAATCATCAACGCTGAAAACCCTCTTCGTTACCCAGACGGTTGAACACTTTTCATCTAACAACACATAGGTTAGGAAAGAAACGGAAGCCCAAAAGAGATAAAAATAAAAGAAGGAAAAAGTTTTCCGAAGCACTTTCAGAGGATTCTTTTTCACCCTTCCCTGCAAATAACCAAACAGGTACACGAAGACAAAAACAGAGGGACTCACGAATCTGAGTAGTGGTATGAGAAAAGTGAGGTCTCTGTACACCCCAACGATGGCGTGGCCCGTTAAAACGAACAGAATCAAAAGTCCCCTCAAAGATTCCAACTGTCCCACCTCTGCTAAAATAGTATCGAAAGGAGTGAAGAACTTGAAGAACAAACACTTTGCCTTGCTGTATCTTGTTCTGTTTTTAATACTCGCAAAACTTTCCCCTTTCATTATAACCGCTCTGATAATGGGGCTGTATCTTTCGATAATTATCGATTACGTTGCACGCTTTTTGGGGGCATTCATAAAAAAACCGCGTGTTCTTCCTCGCGTGATATCGAACGTTCTGTTCTTCCTCACGATAGCCTATTCGGCTGTCAATTTTTTCCCAGTGATCGTAAGAGAAGCACAGAAGGTCTTCTCTGAGATAGACAGAATAAGATCGGGTTTGGAGAACATTGACATACCCGGATGGTTGTCTTCCATATTGAGCAACATCAGTGCGTCTTTCTCAGAAAGGGCCCTCTCGCTTGTGAATAAAATCATAGGCTATGTGCCTTCTTTCATAACGGCTGCCATACTCATAGTGATCACAGCCTTTATCGTGTCCTCGCTGAAGAGACTCATAAAAGAAAATGTACACTACCTGTTTCCCACAAATCCAGGTGACGGTAGAAAATTCCTGAAAGCCACTTACACCGAGTTCGAAAGGTTCGTGGGTGGTCAGGTGCTCGTTGCGATATTTGTCGGGCTGTTCGTTGGCTTTGGTGCTTTCATTTTCAAAATACCGAGTGCGTTCTTTTTGGGGATGCTTGCTTTTATAACGGATTTTGTTCCGTACCTTGGAGTGGTGATATCCGCTATTCCTCTTCTGATGCTAGCCTTCTCCGTTCATGGCTTGAGCGGTCTTCTCATAGGGACGATCATCCTCGTTGCGGCGAATCAGCTGGAAATGTGGGTGCTCGCTCCAAAAATACAGAGCAACACCTTGAACGTTCACTGGTTCATCATTCTGATCACGATCCTCATTCTCGGCGATCTTTTCAGTTTTAGTGGCGTTCTAATCGCACTTCCGTTTCTGATATTCCTGAAAAACTTCTGGAAACAATACATGATGGGAGGCTGAGATGATGCCCACTTACGCATTCAGATGCAAGGAATGTGGAGAAGAATACACAGTGTTCACCTCGTACAGCAAAGTGGATGAGGTGAGGTGTCCCAAGTGTGATTCAAATGAAAAGGAAAGAGTGTACAAAAAGATTTCCTTCTCCGTCCAGGGTGGTTCTTCTTCCTCTTCGTGTGGAGGAAGCTGTGGAGGGTGTTCGGGCTGTAGCTAAGTCTCTCCCTCCTCACCTTCTACCACTTTCCTGATTCTTCTTTCCAGTTCTTCCTCGTAATCTATCTGAATCTTTTCGTACACATCGTTCATGAGCGGTGAGGAGATCAAGAAGTCCGCTGTGGATCTTGTGATGGCGACGGGGATGTTGTACACTGTGGCTATCCTGATGAGCGCTTTCACATCCACATCGTGTGCCTGAGGTTCCAGAGGATCCCAGAAGAATATGAGCACGTCTATCTTTCCTTCGGCGATCATTGCACCGATCTGCTGATCTCCACCGAGGGGTCCGCTTTTCAGTCGGTGTACTTTGAGACCGAGTTTTTCCTGAAGGAGAGCGCCGGTTGTACCTGTAGCGTAAAGCTCGTGTTTGGAGAGCGTTCCAAGATTGAAGCTCACCCACTCAAGAAGATCTCTCTTTCTTCTGTCATGTGCTATGAGAGCGATCCTCTTCTTTTTGTCCATGAATATCTTGTACCTTCTTGGTCTGTCAGACATTCTCTCTCCCCCTCTTCTTGCTGAATTTATTCATGTACATCCTTTCATCTGCGACCTTCAGGAGTTCTTTCACACTCTCTCCGTCTTCGGGGAACACGCTGATACCGTAGCTAAAATTCACAAAAAACTGCTTCCCATCCACCAGAACAGGTTCTCTGAAGTGCTCTTCTATTCTCTTCATGAGAATTTCCGCTCCCGTTCGATCCGTTTCAGAGAGTACGATACCGAATTCGTCCCCTCCTAGTCTACCAACTACATCCGATTTTCTCAGAAGCGAAGTGAGTCTGTTTACAAACTCCTTCAGAACTCGATCTCCAACCAGGTGGCCTTTTGAGTCGTTTATACGCTTGAAATCATCAAGATCGATGAAGACGAAGGAGAGTTTTCTGTTGTACCTCTTTGAAAGGTTGATGAGGTAAGCGAGTCTGTTTTCGAACGCTTCTCTGTTGTACACACCCGTCAGGGAATCGCGTTCGGCAAGCCAGAGGATCCTCTCCTCCCCCTTCAATTTCCAGTAGATGAGTTCTAGGTAATTTTTCAAAAGTCTGGCCATCTCAAAAAGTCTCTCGTCGGTTTTTCCACAGCCGATGAGAAGCACTGCAAAAGTTTCAGTTTCGTACTCAAGAGGAATTCCCAACATTTCATTCTCACAATCTATGTCTTCCGGTATCCTGGACAAAATCTCTTCGAAAGAACCGTTGAGAGAGGCTGTCAGAACAAAATTCCCGTTCTTTTTTTCGTACAGGGCCACACTCTTTGAACCGAACACTTCACCGAGCGGAGAAAGATACTGTTTGAACACGAAATCGTTCCATCCGAGCGATAGAAGGCTTTTTGAAAGATCCAGAAGAAGTTGATAGAATTTTTTGTCTTTTTCAAGGGTTGTGAGGTTTTCTTTCAATTCGGTGATATCAAGACCTGTCACCATCACTCTGTTCTTTTCAAGAGGTATGAACACCCATTTTATGATTCTTCCATCTATGATACCTTCGTGGACTATTTTTTCTTTGAACGATCCTTCAAAAGTTTCGTGTGGGAAGCTTTCAGGGAACATGTCGAACCAGTTTTTGTTCAGAAGGTGTTCTCTGTTCACTCCCAGAAGTTTACAGCCTGTTTCGTTCACATCTTCAATCGTTCCATCTTCTCTCAGGATGACGCTCAAAACGGGAGTGTTGTTGAAATAAGCGAGGAATCTTTTTCTTTCTCTTCTGATCTGGTCCTCTATTTTCTTTATATCATCGATGGGACGAGCGATCTCTTGAATCATAGCGAGTTTCTTTCCTTCATATACTGGAATCAACTTGCTTTCACATATAACGGTTCTCCCATCCTTTGAAAGAAATTCTCTTTCCAGACTCTTTATCCCATCGTGTGAGAAATTCTCGATTTGAAACAAAAATCTTTCTTCAACTGAACCGGAGATCTCCTCTATGGTTTTTCCGAGAAGGTCAGTACGGGTGTACCCCAGGAACTTCTCGACGGCTTGATTCACTTCAACAATCTTTCCAGATGGATCGTAGTAGATCACCATGTCGTTGTTTTCTTCGAAGAGTCCTTTGAACATCAGGATTAATCTCTTCAGTTTTAAAAGTACCCTAGAAATTCCAATCAAAATCAGGAGGGAACCGAACACGTAAAATATCGATTTAACGGGATAGAACAAAGGCGGATAAACAAAGAAAAATTCCAGAAAATTTATCAGCGCTCCAAAAAACAGAGAAGCGCTTCCGAAAAGAACCACATACGATCCCGTCAGGGAAAACAGGGCGTTCAGCAAGAAAGATCCGAGAAGAAAAAGAACTCTGGGAAGGACAATTTCCCAGTGAGTCGCTAAGTGAATTTTAAGAGGGGTGCCGATCAAGAAAGAATAAATGATCAGAAGGGCGGTGCCCGCGAGGAGCACCTGCCAGACGAGTTTTTTCATTTGACCCCTACCAGCTCCTTGTGGACTTTTTTCAAAAGGTTCGGTATGTCGAGCTTTTGCGGACACTTACTGAGGCATTCACCACATTCAACACAGAAGGAAGCGGCGGATTTTTGACTCTCGAACCATCTGTACGTTCCTCTTCCACCTTCCCAATCTTCGAACATGATGGTTTCGTTGTACAGACGGAAGTTTCCGGGTATATCCACACCGTTCGGACACGGCATACAGTATCCACACTGAGTACAGTTTATCACAGCGAAAGATTCGAGGGTTCTTCTTATCTCTTCTATCATCTTCATGTCTTCGTCTGTGAGATTGCCGGGAGTGATCTTGCTCATGATCTCTATGTTTTGTTTCACCTGTTCGAGGGTGCTCATTCCACTCAGTATGGTGGAAACTTCCGGGTGATGTCCAAGCCATCTAAAACTCAGTTCCACTGGAGACCAGTTTCTGTTGTATTTCCTTAGAATTTTCATGACCTTCTCTGGAAGTCTCGCGAGCTTTCCACCTTTGAGCGGTTCCATGATCACAACGGCAAGTCCTTTTGATCCAGCGTATTTCAATCCTCTCAGCCCTGCCTGGTAGTTCACGTCCATGTAGTTGAGCTGTATCTGACAGAAGTCCCAGTCGTACCCATCGACGATTTCTTTAAAAACTGGATAGCCGTCGTGGAACGAAAAGCCCGCGAATCTTATCTTTCCATTTGCTTTCGCTTTCTCGAAGAAATCAAAGAATCTCAGATTCCTGATTTTTTCCCATCTTTCTTTGTTCAGAGCGTGCATGAGGTACATATCAACGTGATCCGTCTGGAGCTTCTCCAGCTGTTCATCAAGGATCTTCTCGAAATCTTCGTGTTTTTCCACTTTCCAGACGGGAGACTTGGTTGCAAGGAACACCCTCTCGCGGTATCCGTCTTTCAGTGCTTTCCCCACGATTCTTTCACTGTTTCCTCCGTGGTAAGGATAGGCAGTGTCAACGTAGTTCACGCCGTGATCGATGGCGTACCGGATCATTTCGATGGCTTTCTCTTCATCGATATTCGAGTGATCCTCTCCAATAACGGGAAGTCGCATGGCTCCAAAACCAAGGAGCGACGTCTTCACTCCGGTTTTTCCGAAATCCCTGTACTGCATATTTTCACCTCCTTGCAGTTATCAATTTTATCACTCTATGATGATAAAATCTAACGTGTGGGAGGGGATCGGTTTGAGACTGAAAAAACTATACTTAAAGGGTTTTAAATCCTTTGGAAGACCTTCCCTGATAGGTTTCTCCGATCGTGTAACCGCTATCGTTGGCCCCAACGGTAGTGGAAAATCTAACATCATAGATGCTATAAAATGGGTGTTCGGTGAACAGTCGAAGAAAGAGCTCCGCGCGAGTGAAAAGTTCGATATGATCTTTGCGGGATCAGAGAACCTTCCACCCGCTGGTTCTGCCTACGTGGAACTCGTCTTTGAAGAGAACGGAGAAGAAATAACCGTGGCCCGTGAATTGAAGAGAACAGGAGAGAACACTTACTACCTCAACGGAAACCCGGTCAGATTGAAAGACATCAGAGATCGCTTTGCAGGTACCGGTCTTGGAGTGGACTTCTACTCCATTGTGGGACAGGGACAGATAGATAGAATTGTTAATGCCTCTCCAGAAGAATTGAGGTTGCTGCTGGAAGAGGCTGCAGGGGTTTCCATATACAGGGAGAAGAAAAAGGAAACAGAGATGAACCTCGAAAGAACGAAGGTGAACCTCGACAGAGTGAAAGACGTTCTGTTCGAGCGTGAAAGGCAGATGAAATCTCTCTACCTCAAGGCCAAGCGTGCTGAAAGGTTCAGGGAATACACTGCTCAGATTGAAGAACTTCAAAGAATCTACTACGGAAACGCTTTGAAGAGAGAAAGGAAAAAACTGGAATTCTACCAGGAAGAAGAGAAGAAGACAAACGAGAAAATAAAGAATATCCAGAAAGAACTGGTGGAACTGGAGACGAAGTGGAGTACTCTGAGAAGTGAGTTCGGAGAGATGGACCAGGAGATAGAACGTTACACGAAGCTCCTCGAGGATTATAAAAAAAGACAGAATGATCTTGTGGAGATGAAAGGATTCTACTCTTCAAAGCTCGCAGACAGTGAAAACAAGTACGTGGAGTTATCCACCAGGCTCGACGAGCTGGAAAAGCGAAGAGAAGAGCACAAAAGACGTCTTGAAGAAATGGAGTACATATTCAAGGGAGTGACAGGAGAATACGAGAAAAAGGCAAAAGAACTCGAAGCGTTCGAAAAAGAAAAAGAAAATCTTCTCTCAAGATTCAGTGAGAAAGAGAAAGAATTTCTGAAAGTCAGGGACGAGATCTCCAGGTTAGAAAAGCAGATACTCAAACTGGAGAGCGAGCTTTTGAGGATAGGAGAAACACTCGAGGACCTCGAAAAGAGAAGAAAAATAACGGAAAACCAGATACTGACAAGGAGAAGAGAACTCGAAGATAAGAAGAGCGAATTCAAAGAAATATCAAAGCGTGTGGAAGAATTCGATGAGAAAGAAAGAAAATTGACAGAAGAATTGAACACTGTTCGTGAGAGATTGGAAGAGGTCGAGAAAGAAATCAGAAAAATCACCTCGGAAATAGACGTGAAGGAGAGAAGACTGAGAGAGATCCTGTTCGAAAAAGAAATGATCGAGCGTGACATGAGAGAGTACAAGGGATTCTCACGGGCCGTGAGAGCAGTTTTCGAGGAAAAGGAGCGCTTTCCCGGACTCGTTGATGTAGTCTCGAACCTGATAGAGGTGGATGAAAAGTACTCCCTCGCTGTGAGTGTACTTCTCGGTGGGATGGCTCAGAACATCGTGGTGAGAAACGTAGATACAGCGAAGGCGATCGTGGAGTTTCTGAAGCGGAACGAAGCAGGAAGAGTGACGATACTTCCACTCGATCTGATAGACGGTTCTTTCAACAGGATATCCGGACTGGAAAAAGAGAAAGGGTTTGTGGGGTACGCCGTTGACTTGGTGAAACTTCCTTCAGATCTCGAGGTTCTTGGAGGATTTCTCTTTGGGAATTCCGTAGTGGTGGAAACACTCGACGATGCGATCAGGATGAAGAAAGAATACCAGCTGAACACCAGAATCGCTACCCTCGATGGTGAACTCATAAGCGGAAGAGGGGCTATAACAGGAGGAAAGGAAGAAAGATCGATCAACGTGTTTGAAAGACACATAAAACTGAAGCATCTGGAGCAGGAAATGGAAGAAACAGAGAGACAAATCGCAGAAAATAGGGATGAACTGGCCAGTCTGAAGACAGAACAGGAAAACCTGCGAAACCAGGAAACGCTCGTCCAGAGGGAGCTGTTCGAACTCTCCAGGAAATCGTCTTCGACCAAGACTGTTCTGTCCGAGATCCTGAGAACCATCAATCAGCTTCAAGAAGAAGTGGAAAATCTGGAGAAGCTCCTGGTTGAGTACAGAGCAAAAGAAGAAGGACTGAACGCGAGAAGAGAAAAGATCTTCGAGGAAATCGACGAACTGAAACAGAACAGAGAAGACCTTCAAAAATCGTTGGCCGAATACTCCGAAGAACTCGAGAAAGAAAAGAGGATCCTCGATGAACTCAACGAAAAGATTTTCACACTCAGAGCAGAGGTTGGAAATCTCCTGGAAACAAAAGATCGATACGAAAAGGAAATGCGAGACACAAGAAAAACGATAGAACGAATTGCTCGGGAAACGGAAGACATAAAGTTGCAGATGACGAGCCTTGAAGAGGAAATGGAAAACTACAGAAAGTTCATAAGAGAACACGAAAGAGAAATCGAGCACTTGAAGAAAGAAATGGACAATGTGTTCGAAGCCATGAAACTCCACAGATCAGGTAAAGAAGAGAAGATGCGAGAACTTCAAGAAGTGGAAAACAGAATGAACGAACTGAAGGAAGAAAAGGAAGGACTGAGAAACCACCTCCATCAGATAGATCTGGCTCTCCAGGAGACCAGGTTAAAGATAGCGAATCTTCTGGAGGAGTTTTCCGGAAACGAAGAAGATGTAGAGGAACTCGGTGAGGAAAAGCTCGAGGAGATCTATAGACAGATAAAAGATTTGGAAAACAAAATAAAGTACCTCGGCCCCGTCGATCTCACGGCGATAGACGAGTACGAAAAACTCCGCGAAGAGTACGAAGAAATACTGAAACAGAAAGAAGATCTCGAGGAAGCGAAACGAAAACTCGAAGAGATCATAGAAAAAACGGATCGAGAAGCAGAGAGTTTACTCTTCGACGTTTACCAGAGAGTGAACGAAAGCTTCAACAGGTTCATTTCTCTTCTCTTCTTCGGTGGTGAGGGAAGGCTCAACATCGTTTCTGAAGCCAAAAGTATTCTCGACGCGGGTTTTGAAATATCCATAAGAAAACCGGGAAGAAGAGATCAGAAACTGAGCCTTCTTTCGGGTGGTGAGAAGGCGCTCGTGGGATTGGCTCTGCTTTTCGCCCTCATGGAGATAAAACCGAGCCCCTTCTACGTGCTCGACGAGGTTGATTCTCCTCTCGATGACTACAACGCTGAAAGATTCAAGAGGCTCCTCAAAGAGAACTCGAAGCACACCCAGTTCATCGTGATCACGCACAATAAAATCGTGATGGAAGCTGCCGATCTTCTACATGGGGTGACCATGGTAAACGGTGTGTCGGCCATCGTTCCGGTAGAAGTGGAGAAAATACTGGAGGTGTAAAGGTGAAGTTCTACGAAGAGAGAATCGAGAGCAAAAGAGTCTTCGAAGGAAAGATGATAAGTGTGAGGGTAGACCATGTGAGGCTTCCAGATGGCAAAGTGTCCACCCGTGAAGTGGTGGATCATCCCGGTGCTGTGGTGATCGTTCCTGTGCTCGGTGAGAAGATTCTTTTCGTTGAACAGTACAGGTATCCAATCGAGCAGGTCCTTCTGGAGCTTCCCGCGGGAAAGATGGATCCCGCAGAGTCTCCTGAAGAGTGTGCAGAAAGAGAGCTCGAGGAGGAAACTGGCTACAGGGCGAAGAAGCTTTCTTATCTCGGAAAGATCTTCACCACGCCGGGTTTCACCACGGAAGTGATACACATATTCGCTGCCGAAGACCTGGAAAAGACCACTCAGAACACAGATCCGGATGAGTTCATTGAAGTTAAGGAATTACACATCGAAGAGGTACTTTCTCTGCTCAGGAACGCGGAGATAGAAGATTCCAAAACCATCTGTGCGCTAACACGGTTTTTCTTTGCGAAAGGAGTGATTCGATGAAGGTGATCGTGAACGGTGAGGAGATAGTCGTTGAAGGGGTCCAGACTTTGGGAGAACTTCTCAATCGAGTGAGAGAAAACAAAGAGAATCTCGTTGTGAAAAGAATAGTTATAGACCAAGAAGAACAGCCTCTCTCCAGACTGGAAGACTTGAAGCAGATGGAAATAAACGAGGAAATGGAAATCGAACTGGAACTCTCTCCATTGAGGGATTTTCTCCTCGAAACAATTGAAGAGGTGCTCAGGTACATAGAACGGGTGAAACCTCTCCTTAGTAAGGTGGCAGACGCAGTTGTTGCTGGAACCACAGAGGGATACAGGAGTATAAACGATCTCGCCGAAGGACTGAACGCGATGGAGAACGTTCGTATGAACACCGTAAGAATCACCGGGATCAATTCGAAAGAACTCGGACTGAAAGTTGAAGAGGAGAACCTGGTTCGTATCCTCACAGACTTTGTGAACGCTCTTCAAAGTAAAGATCTGGTGAAAATAGCGGATCTTATAGATGGGGAGCTCAAGGACGTCTTTGGATACTATGAAGAGTTCTTCAGAAGAGTTGAAGAGTTGCTTCAGAAAGAACCGTCCTGAGAGGTGAAAAGATGAAGGAAAACACCTATCTTGAAAAGATGGTGATGACCGCAAGTCCCGCTAAGCTCGTTCAGATGCTCTACGAGAAGGCGATAGAAGTTTTGAAAGAGGCCGAGAATTTGTTGGCCGATAAAAAATTCGTTGAGTTCAACGAGAAAGTGACGAGGGCACAGGACATCATCACCGAGCTCAACCTTTCCCTCGACATGGAAAAGGGTGGGACGATCGCACAGAACCTGAGAGCCCTTTACAACTACATGTTCCAGAGGCTTGTTGAGGGGAACGTGAAAAAAGATGTGGAAAAAATCAAGGAAGTTCGTGGAATGCTCGAAGAACTGCTCGAAGTTTGGAAAGAAGCCGTGAAGAAGGCGGGAAACGTGACTCCTCCCGAAAAAAAGCAAGGGGGGTTGAATCTCATGGGGTGACCATAAAGAAAGCGAGTGAAGTTTCTGTGATAGATCTTGTGAACCTCGTGAATGAGATTTTCAGGGATTATGCGGTACCCGTGAACTGGGATGTTTACAACTTCAACCTCGATGTGAGAGAAAATTCGATCTCTCTTGACGATTCTTTCGTGTTTTTTGAAGATGGAGTTCCGGTGGGATTCATCCTCCTATGCATAAGGAAAGACAGAGGTAGAATAGACTCCATGGGAGTGATCAAACCGAAAAGAGGAACAGGCCTCGCAGATATGATCTTGAAGCATGCGCTGGAACATCTCATGTGGAAAGGTGTAAAGAGCGTTGTTCTCGAAGTTGTAGCGGATGATCAAAGAGCGGTTCGATTTTACGAGAAGAATGGTTTCAAAAAGAAAAGGGAGCTCTACAGTTATTTCTTTGACAGGAGGATAGATGGAACGGGTACGGTGAAGTTCTTCGAAACGGACGAGAAAAGGATCCATATGTACGCCCTCAAGGCGAGAACGGATTTTAAAAGAAACCCGAACTGGCAAAGGGAGTGTACCACTCTCCTTCTTGCGGATGGGCGATATCGAATGGAGAGAGCAAGCTGGAGAGAGGGAGAAGGGTACCTGGTCTGGGGTGAGACTTCCCAGAGTGTCTACATAGTGGACGCTTTTGCCCTGCGTGGAAGCATGGACGAGTTCATCAGAGAGTGTGTGGATCATATACAAAAAGAGAGCGGAAAAACTACTGTGACATGCACAGCAGTGCCCGAAGATGATCCTCTTTCTCGTTCATTCGAAATGAATGGCTTCCAGAGAGTTCTCGTACAGTACGAAATGGAGTTGAAATTGAGTTGAAAAAAGGAGTTCTATTCGATTTAGACGGGACGATTTTGGATTTTGAAAAGAGCGAAGATCAGGCTCTGAAAAGAACGTTCTTGAAGTACGGAATTCCTCTCACCGAGGAACAGGTGTTTTTGTACAGAGAAATAAACAGAAAGTGGTGGAGGTTACTCGCAGAAGGCAAGGTATCGAAAGACGTCGTTGTTATAGCCAGGTTCGAAGAATTTCTGAAAACGCTGGACCTTCCGCTGGATCTGGGAGAGGTTGCAAAAGATTACCTGGAGTTTCTCTCTGAAGAGGCCTATTTCCTTCTAGGTGCAGAAGAATTCCTCGAAAAGCTGAAGAAGAAAGATCTCCGAATGGCTGTTGTGACGAACGGAGTCAAATTCGTTCAGGAGAAAAGAAGCAGGAAACTGAGACTCGATAGATTCTTCGATTTCGTTCTCACTTCCGAAGAAGCGGGAGTTGAAAAACCAGATCCTCGCATTTTCTGGATGGCACTCGAGAGAATGAAATTGAAAAAAGAAGAAGTCCTCTACGTGGGGGACGACCTCAACAGTGATCTCGAGGGTGCCAGGAGCACCGGAATAGATTTCGTACTCTTCTCACCTGAAGGTGATTCCTCTGGAGATTTCCCGGTTGCAAGAAATTTCGAAGAACTGGGGAAGATCGTAGAAGAGTTTCTATGAGATTCGTAAAGTAAAAAACCCCGCCGGGTGGCGGGGAAAATCATACCTTCAGTATTTCTTTTCATACCTTCAGTATTTCTTTTCATACCTTCAGTATTTCTTTTATGTCCTTTTCCGGTTCCGAGATCGTCTTCAATCCGAACTCTGCGGTGAGTACTTTCAGAATGTCCTCGTTCACCCACGCGGGAAGAACGGGTCCAACGTATATGTTCTTCAGACCGAGCGCGAGAAGTGTCCACAGGATCGCAACTGCCTTCTGTTCCATCCAGGTGAGAACGAGCGTGAGAGGAAGATCTGTGACTTCCACACCGAAAACTTTCGCGAGTGCTTGGGCGATTTCTATCGCCACGATCGTGTCGTTACACTGTCCCACATCGATGAGTCTCGGAATGCCTTCTATGTCTCCAAGATCGAGGTCGTTTATCCTGAACTTCCCACATGCGAGTGTGATCACAACGGTTTCCTTAGGGAGTTTCTGAACGAACTCTCTGTAGTACTCGTTCCTCTTGAACGGTACATCGCATCCTCCTACGACGAGGAAGTGTTTTATCTTCCCAGCCTCCACGAGTTCTTTTATTCTGTCTGCAAGAGAGACCACTGCGGACGTGGAAAATCCTGTTCTGAGTTTGTAACTTCCCGGCTTTTCTTCAAGATCTGGCAAGCTCTTTGCCTTCTCTATCACCTCGGTGTAGTCGTATCCATCTATGTGTTTCACACCGGGGAGTCTTGCGATGCTTGTTGTGAACATCCTGTCTCTGTACGATTCAGAGGGAATCAAGACACAGTTTGAAGTTCCCAGGATGGCAACGGGGTACTCTGCGAACAGCTTTCTTTGATCGTACCAGGCTTTTCCTAAGTTCCCCACGAGATTCTTGTACTTTCTCAGACCGGGGTATCCGTGTGCTGGAAGCATCTCGGAGTGTGTGTAAACGTAGACATTCGTTCCTTCGACCTGTTTCAGGAGTTCTTCGAGAGCCTTCAGGTTGTGCCCTGTCACGATGATTCCCTTTCCTTTTTTCGTTCCGGTTTCCACCTCAACAGGGGTGGGTTCTCCGTAAGTTTCGATGTGTGCCTTCTTCAGAAGCTGCATCGCTCTCAGATTCATTCGGCCCGCCTCGAGTGCGTACTCCACAAAGGACTGTGCGTCGAAGTTCACATTTGTGAGAGTACTGTAGAGTGCTTCATCGAGGAAACCTGCGATCTCGGGATCATCGTAACCGAGTTCTCTCGCGTGGTAGTAGTAGGCGGAGATCCCTTTTATGGCAAAGACGAGGTTGTCTTGGAGCCTTGCAACCGTCGGACTCTTTCCACAAACACCGTACTCTGTACAACCAGTACCATTCGCAGCCTGTGAACACTGATAACAGAACATCTGCATGCTTTTCCCTCCTTTTTCTGGGTTTTCCACCATGAAGTATAATTAGGTTGGGATAATCCTGTCTGTAACAATTGTTACGAGGTGAGAGAATGGATCTGAAAAAACTGCTCCCATGTGGGAGAATAATCGTGTTCAAAAAAGGTGAAATCGTGAAATACCAGGATGAACCGATAGAAGACGTGCTCGTTCTCCTGGAAGGAACCCTGAAAACGGAACATGTCTCCGAAAACGGAAGAACCCTTGAGATCGATGAAATAAAACCCGTTCAGATCATCGCATCTGGTTTCATCTTCTCCAGCGAACCTAGATTCCCGGTGAACGTGGTGGCAGGAGAGAACTCAAAGATTCTCTCGATACCGAAAGAGGTTTTTATTGATCTTTTGATGAAAGATAGAGAGTTTCTTCTTTTCTTTTTGAGAGATGTGTCGGAACATTTCAGGGTGGTTTCTGAGAAGCTCTTTTTCCTCACCATGAAGACGCTCAGAGAAAAAGTGTTGAACTTCCTGGTGCATCACATGAACGAAGAGAGAGAGTTGACACTCCCTGTCACCTTAGAAGAGCTCTCCAGACTTTTTGGTTGTGCCAGACCGGCGCTTTCGAGGGTCTTTCAGGAACTGGAGAGGGAAGGATACATAGAGAAACATGGAAGAAGGATAAAGGTTCTCAAAGATCCTCTCGAACATGATAGAATCTAAACAGAACAGGGAAGAGGGTGATAGGGATCAGGGGGATTGTTCTTTTCTTTCTGATCTTCTCACTTTCGATCTTTTCTCAGCCCCTTCGGATAGCCCTCGATGAGGACTACGCACCATTTTCTTTTTACGATGAAAACGGAAATCTTATCGGGATCTCCGTCGATTTCTGGAAGCTCTTTTCAGAAAAGACGGGTGTGGAAGTTGAGCTCGTGCCTGTGAAGTGGTACAGAGCGCAAGAGTTGCTGGTCGAAGGAAAAGTGGATGCAATCGATCAGATCTTTAAAACACCAGAGAGAGAAGAAATTTTCTCCTTTTCCAGACCAGTCTTCGAAATGAGATCCTGTGTGTTCTTCAGGAAAGACCTTCCCATAGGAGATTTTTCAGACCTGTCTTCTTACGTTGTTGGCGCTCTCAGAGGAGAAGGCGCTGTGGAAACTCTTCGCAGGAAAAACCCTGATGTGGAATTTGAGTTTTTCGATAATTATTCTTCCATCGTGAAAGCGTTGAAAGAGAAAAAGATATCGGTTTTCCTTGGTGATGATATAGTGGCAAGGTATTACCTTTCAAAGGGTGACATCCTTCCTGAGTTTCGAACTCTTCATCTTGAGACAAATTATCTTCACGTTGCCGTTTTGAGGGATAATGAGAGTGTTCTGTCACTTATAAATGTTGGACTGAGCCGTATTTCCGAGAGAGAAAGAAATGAAATCATCAGAAACTACATACCACTTGCCCTCGTGACACCTCCATGGCTCTTGAGGGTGGTCTTTTATGGAACTTCGGCCTTCGCGATAGCTTTTGGCATTGCCTTGTCGTTCATCTATTTGCTGAAAAGAAAAGTTGAGGAAAGAACTCTTCAGCTGAGAGAAGCAAACGAAGAATTGAAAGCCCAGAACGAAGAGATAGAAGCCCTCTATCAGGAGGTCTCCGCGAACCAGGAAGAACTCGAGAAGCTCTATGGTGAGATCAGAGAGCTCAACGAGAGATTCAGAGAATCAGTGAAGAGAATGGCAAAACTGGTTTTCATCGAAGACAAATCCAGATTCTCTTTCGAGGTTGGACAAATCGTGAAATACCTTCTGAATGTGAAGGACTTGAAAGTGATTCTCGATGATCGCACACCTGAAAAAGTTGAAGGAGCGGTATTTGAAATATCTCATTCAGGTGAAAAACGCGGTTACATCGTGCTGGAAGACGATCTCAGCGAAGATGAAAAAGGAGTTCTCAAGTCGCTTCTAACCATCGTTTCTGCCATATGCACGTACAGAAAGTTGATAAACAGAGAAAGGAAACTCTACAGAGACATCGTTAAAACCTGGGTGAAAGCACTTGAGTATTACGACTATTACACAAAAGGACATTCGGAAGAGGTGGCCTATTACGCTGTTGAGATCGGAAAGATGTTCGGTTTGGACGATGAGAAGTTGGAAAAACTCTACTGGGCAGGCCTTCTACACGACATTGGAAAGATCTACGTACCCCAGGTTGTTTTGAACAAAACGAATAAACTCGATGAACGGGAATTTGGGCTGATAAAGATACATCCCGTTAAGGGATACGAACTGGTCAAGGAGATCGACGGTTTCGAGGACGTTGCGATCTGGATAAGGCATCACCACGAAAGATGGGACGGTAAAGGGTACCCGGACGGTCTCAAAGGCGAAGAAATACCCTTCGAAGCCCGTATTCTGTGCGTAGCGGATTCCTATCAGGCCATGAGAAGCGATAGGCCCTACAAGAGAGGAAAGAGTGTCGAAGAATCGATTCAAGAGCTGAGAAGAAATGCGGGGCGACAGTTCGATTCTGCTATCGTGGAGAAATTCATAGAGTTCTTGGAAGGGGGAGGAGACCTTGGAACTGGGCATCGGGGATAAGAAAGCACTCGTTCTTGCGGCGAGCAGGGGTATTGGAAGAGCCGTGGCGAACGCTCTGAGTCAGGAAGGAGCGGAAGTTACCATCTGTGCGAGAAATGAAGAGCTTCTGAAAAGAAGTGGACACGGATACGTCGTCTGCGATCTCAGAAAGGATCTCAATCCGTTGTTCAAAAAGGTGAAAGAGGTGGACATTCTCGTTCTGAACACAGGAGGGCCAAAGGCAGGGTTCTTCGATGAACTTATGGATGAGGATTTCAAAGAAGCGATCGACAGCCTCTTTTTGAACATGATCAAAATCGTGAGAAACTATCTTCCAGCGATGAAAAAGAAGGGCTGGGGAAGGATCGTAGCCATCACTTCTTTTTCTGTGATCTCACCGATAGAGAATCTCTACACATCCAATTCTGCGAGGATGGCCCTCACCGGATTTCTAAAGACACTCTCTTTTGAAGTGGCACCGTACGGTATCACAGTGAACTGTGTGGCACCGGGCTGGACGGAGACAGAGAGGGTGAAAGAGCTTCTCAGTGAAGAAAAGAAAAAACAGGTGGAATCTCAGATCCCCATGAGAAGGATGGCAAAACCCGAAGAGATAGCCAGTGTTGTGGCATTTCTCTGTTCCGAAAAGGCCTCTTACTTAACAGGACAGACCATCGTCGTAGATGGCGGGCTTTCCAAATTTCCACTATAAGGAAAATGAGGGGCAGAAGCCCCTCGTCAGAGAACCTTTTTCCAGACAATCGGTATCTCGGGGAGGAACTTGATGGGAAGTCTGGGATGGTACGGTATCACTCTCACCGCGTAGAACCAACCGGGAGATCCAAGGTGACCGAGAACTCCATTGTTGTAAGTGTAAACAAATAGATCGTTCTTTTTCCTGTACCTTCTGATGTGTATCACTTTCCACACTTCAAGATCTTCCATTCCCTCTCCTCTTCCAGCCATAAGTTCGACCAACACATCATCAGGGGTGAGATCTCCCAGCCTCACAGTTACTTCCACACTTTTTGAATCTTCAAGAACAACGCGTTCTATGGATACATTTTCCCAGTTCTTGAGGATCCTTTCTTTCCAAGCACCGATTTTTTCGACGTTTTCTCTCCTCTCCAGCCATTCCCTGTTCAAAAGTCCCTTTATGTAGAATTTTTCCGTGTACTCTTTGAGCATTCGAGTGGTGCTGAATTTTGGAGCCACGCTCTTTATGCTTTCTTTCATCATGAGAACCCACTTTTCTCTATTTTCGTAGTAGGTAGGAATTATTTCGTTTTCGAGAAGTTCGTACAGGGCTTCAGCGTCCTTTGGATCATCCACTTCTGTTTCTGGAAGCACGCTTTCATCGCCTATCACCCATCCGTTTCTGCCGTTATATCCCTCAACCCACCAGCCATCGTACACGCTCGCGTTCAGAACACCGTTCGCTGCGGCTTTCATTCCGCTTGTTCCACTCGCTTCCATGGGTCTTCTTGGATTGTTCAACCACACATCAACACCAGACACCATGAGTCGAGCCATTCCGATGTCGTAATTTTCAAGTACGATGATTTTGTTCTTGAAATCAGGCATCTGTGAAACTTTGTAGATCCTTCTGAGAAATTCCTTTCCACCCTCGTCCCTCGGGTGGGCCTTTCCAGCGTACACAATGTAAACCGGCCTTTCGGGATTATTGACAATTCTCTTGAGTCTTTCCAGGTTACTGAAAAGAAGAACCGCCCTCTTGTAAGTTGCGAACCTTCTGGCAAATCCTATGATGAGTGCGTTTTCGCTGATCTCCGGCAGTGGCTCGTCGATTCCGAGTCTTTCGTTTCTTCTTTTAATGGACTCTCTTATGTAATCTATGAATCGCTTCTTTGCATTCAGATGCGCTTCCCAGAGTTCTTCATCGGGTATTCTGTCAACTCCGTACCATATTCCTTCGAGATCAGTGTGCTCCCTCCAGATTCTTCCGAGGTACCTGTCGAACAGTTTTCTCATCTCACGGTTGATCCAAGTTCCCATGTGAACACCATTCGTGATGCCTTCAATGGGGATCTCCTCCACCGGAACTCCCTTCCAGACATTTTTGAACATCCTTCTCGATACGTCAGCGTGAAGTTTGCTCACTCCGTTTATAAAGGAGGAGGTTCTCAAAGCAAGATACGTCATGTTGAAATTTCCGTCTTCGTCTCTTCCAAGGTTCATAAGCAGTTCTTTGGATTCGAATCCTTCGAAGAACTTTGTCAGCTTCTTTTCCACGAAATCGAACGGGAACCTGTCGTGACCTGCGGGGACGGGGGTGTGTGTCGTGAAAACTGTGGTCTGTCTGACGATCTCAAGGGCCTCGGTGAAGGAATATCCTTCTTCCATGTAGCTCTTTATCCTTTCGAGGGATGAAAAAGCGGGATGACCTTCGTTCAGGTGGATGACTCCAGGTTTTATCTTGAGAGTCTTCAGGAGTTTCATTCCACCAATGCCGAGCAGAATTTCCTGGGAAACTCTCACATCAGGCTCGGGATTGTAGAGATAGTCGCAGATCTTTCTGAATCTATCCTCGTTTTCCTCGAAGTCAGTGTCGAGAAGATACAGTTTCACCCTTCCGACCTGTACCTCGAACACACGCGCTTTTACAGTATCGTTGTCTATGGGTACTTCTACGATCACCTGGTTTCCGTCTTCATCCCTGAGAGGTTTCATCGGGAGTTCTTCGATGTCGTATTCTGGAAAGATCTCGATCTGTCTTCCGTCACTGTCTATCTGTTGAGTGAAATACCCGTGTTTGTAAAGAAGACCTACGGCTATGAGAGGAAGGCCAAGATCACTGGCTGATTTGAGGTGGTCTCCGGCAAGGATACCGAGTCCTCCGGAGTAGATCGGAAGTGCTTTCGTCAGTCCGTATTCCATACACATGTAAACTATCTTTTCGTCCCATTCGGGATAGTTCACGTTGAACCAGGTGTCTTCCCTTTCCATGTAGTCTGTGAATCTCTCGAGCGTCAGTTCGTAGAGAGCGATGAAGTCCTCGTCTTTCGATAGTTCTTCCAGTCTTTCCTTTGAGACTTCTCTCAGTATTTTGACGGGATTTCTGTGTTCCTCCCACTTTTCTGAATCGATCATTCTCCAGAGCCTCTGAGCAGGTCTGGACCAGCTCCACCAGAGGTTGTAGGCAAGGCTCTCGAGCTCTTTCAGGTTCTCGGGAAGTTTCTCCAGCACAATTTCTCCTCCTCTCAGAGAGGTTTCTTTCAGAAGTATTCTACGTTGATTATAAGATGGTGTCAATTAAAAAATATTTCTGTAAACCAGAACATAGACATGATTAATGAAAGGAAATCTGAAAAGGACAGACTCCTCAGGGGAGGGTGATGAAGAAAATTCAGAACCCAGCCACTTCGTAGAGTTTGTAGGCTATCTCGTGTGTTCTCTTCTTCAGTTCCTCGAAGTTTCCACGGAAGATTTTCCACAGGATCTTTGTCGTGTAGAGAAGAGAGAATCTGGAAAGCATGTTTCTGAGCTCTTCCGTGTTTTCGCTTGGAACTTTCACCATTATTCTGTCAAGCCACTCCTCATAAACACCGATGTGCAGTGAAGAACCTTCTGTTTCGTCTATGAGAGAATTTATAGAGTGAACCAAATCGTAGAGATGGAAGTACTTTGTGAGCTGAGAGATGAGTTTTTTGTCCACGTCCCAGTTGAGTTCCGCAGGAACCGGTTCATAATAAGAAAAAAAGACCACACCATTTGGAAAATCCGCCGATGAGATCTCGAGTTCCCTTTCCATGAAAGCCTTGTTGTCGTAGTAACTCATCATAAAAACTGGCACCTTTTTCATCAAGAGCTTCAAATCCTCGGGATGAACCTTCAAGCTTCCGATCTTCATGTTCAGATTGAGTGAAACCTTCTGTGGTTTTACAAAGAAATCGAGACCCTTGTGAACTATGTGTGTCATCTCCCGCCCTCCCTGTACCATTCGATGAGATCAGAGAGTATCTTCTTTGAGAGGTTCATACCATCCTCGCTCAGAAAAATTTTACCATTTTTCACTTCCACATAACAAGGATATTTTTTTTGTAACTTTTCCAGCAAGGGAAGGAGGATTCTCACCCGGTTTAACTCTACTCCCTCCTTTATCCTCAAACCCATGAAGACGGTCTCCAGTGCTTCCTCTTCTTCTGTGTTTTCATGCACGTATTCGTAAGGTAGTTCTCCTCTGGTGATTTTTTCCTCGTACTCTTTGAGATCAGAGACATTCACGTATCGAAGCCTTCCGATGTGTCCACCCGCGGAAACACCGAGTCCCAGATAGTTTTCATTTCTCCAGTAGAAGATGTTGTGAAGAGATTCCTTCTCTGGCTTGGCAAAATTTGAGATCTCGTATCTGACGAATCCCCGTTCTTTCAGAAATTCGACGAAAAGGTCGTGCCTTCTTTCCAAATCGCCTTCTTCAGGAAGTTCTACAAGACCCTTTGTGGTGAGATCAAAGAGTTTTGTTTTTTCGTCTATCTCGAGGAGGTAGAGCGAAACGTGCTGAGGAGGAAATTCTTCAAGGAAACGAAAGTTCTTCTCCAGTGTGATGTCGGTCTCACTGGGAAGTCCAAGGATGAAATCGAAGTTCACGTTTTCGAACCGCTCTAGGATTATCTTTGCTTTTTTCTTGAGAGTTTCTTCGTTGTAGAGCCTTCCAGTGTTCTTCAGCACAGTGTCGTCGCAGGCCTGAACACCGAGGCTGATTCTGTTGATTCCAATTTGTTTGTAGATCTTCAGTTTTTCTGGTTCAACGGACTCCGGATTGACTTCGATGGTTATTTCAATTGGTGTGAAACTTCTGGAGACTCTCTCCAGTTTTTCCAGAACCATTCCCAAAAAAGAAGGAGAGACGACCGAAGGAGTCCCTCCACCGAAGTAGGCGGTTTTTATCTCGCTTTCCCTGAGTACTTCTTCGTAGAGATCGATCTCTTTCAGGAGACAAGAGAAATACTCGTCGAATTTTTCAGAAACAACGGAGTAGAAGTCGCAGTACACACACTTGCTCTTGCAAAAGGGAACATGGACGTAAACAGCGAGTTTCATGACTTTTTGCTTTCGATCAACTCCTTCAGTCTTTCAAAATTCACTTCGTACTCATAGAGAGGTGTTTTGTCACCTTTTCTTGCGAGTTCCTCGAAGGTCTCTTTGTTTTTGTTCACATAGAATATTCCAAGTGGGAGTTTCTCATCTTCTATAGCTCTTTTGAAGGCGAGTTCTCTATCTGTGGGATCGTGGTCTTTCAGGTAATATGTGTTCTCTTTGTACCATTCGTACGTGTTCAGCTTGTTGAAAGTGACGCACGGCTGGAAGATATCCACGAGGGCGTACCCTTTGTGCCTTATCGCTTCTTTCAAGATGTCTTTTGTGAACTCCATATCTCCTATGAAAGTCCTTGCAACGAAGGAAGCATCGAGTGCTATAGCAACAGCTAAAGGATTAAACGGTTCCAGGATCACACCGTCCACCTGTACGGGTGTTTTGAAGCCTTTCAGACTCGTGGGAGAGGCCTGTCCCTTTGTGAGACCGTAAACCTGATTGTCGTGGACTATGTTCACAATATCCGGGTTTCTTCTGATCGTGTGTATGAAGTGGTTTCCACCTTCACCGTACATACATCCATCTCCACTTTCTGCGATCACAAGGAGGTTCGGATTCGCCACCTTTATCGCCGTCGCTGCGGGAAGTGCTCTTCCGTGAAGTCCGTTGAACATGTTAACACCAACGTACTGGGGCATCTTCGCTGCCTGACCTATACCTGATACAATGACCACCTGTCGTGGATCGACGTTCAGTTCCTCCAGTGCCTTCATGAGAGCGGTTCTTATTCCGAAGTTTCCACACCCTGGACACCAAGCAATATCCTTGCTTATGTATTCATCCAGCCTCATTCACAACACCTCCGCTATTTTCTCTTTCAACTCTTCGACGGAAAACTGAAGGCCACTGTACTTGAGAATTCTATCCTTTATGTGGAAACCCGTCACCTGGCGGATCAGATTCGCGAATTGCCCTGTCGCATTTCCTTCCACTGCCACAACTTTTTCGGCCTTTTCGAAGTACCTCGAGACGGACTCATCGATTGGCCAGACCTGAGAAAAATGAAGGAGCGCCACTCCATTGAGATCTTCTATCGCTTCCTTTATCGGTTCCAGAGTGGAACCCCAGGCCACCAGAAGAACCCGGTAGTTTTCATCACCGATCAGTTTTGGTTCTACAAGTTCTTTTTTCAAAGCTTCTCCTTTTCTGAGCCTCTTGTTGACCATTCTCACACGGGTATCGAAATCTTCAGTTATGTGACCGAATTCATCGTGCTCGTCGCTGTCGACCTTCACAAGACCCTCACCGTATCCGGGAATTCCTCTTGGAGAGATACCATCTTCGGTGATAACGTACCTGATGTAGTCTCTTGTTGTTTTTATGAAGTGTTTTTCCACCTTCAATTCGTCCAAATCAAAACCAGGAAGGTTGTAATACGAGTCAACAAGATACTGATCCGTCAGCACAAAGACCGGCACCTGGTATTTGTCAGCAACGTTGAAGGCTTTCTGTGTCAGATAGAACGCTTCTTCCACGTTTCCGGGAGCATAAATGACCCTTGGAAAATCTCCGTGTCCAGCGTACAGAGCCAGGTTCAAATCTCCCTGCTCCGTTCTTGTGGGAAGACCGGTCGCGGGTCCAGGTCTCTGTGCCAGATGAATCACAGCGGGTGATTCTATCATTCCGGCAAGACTGAGGGCTTCTTCCATGAGGGCAAAGCCTCCACCCGATGTGGTGACAAGACCTCTCGCACCGGCATACCACGCTCCGATGATCATGTTCATGGCGGCGATTTCGTCTTCTGCCTGTTCCACCACTATTCCGAAGTTGTTCTTGTGTTGGGAAAGAAAAACAAGTACGGAAGTGGAGGGAGACATGGGGTAGGAGGAGACAAAATTACAGCCTCCAGCGATCGCTCCGAGTCCCACAGCCTCTGCTCCATTCAGAAGAACCTCATTCTTTATCGATGAATCTTTTTCAACGTCGAATTCGATTTTCTGAGAGAGTTCTTGACCTTTCTTGTATCCTTCCAGCGCAGCGCGGATGTTGTCGTTCACGATGTCTTCACCTTTACTGCTGAACTGTCTGGTGATCTGGTCTTTCAGAGCGGATTCATCGGCGCCGAGCAGTCCAGAGAGAAAACCTATGGCAACTGAATTCGCGTATATGCTCTTTCCAATCTGTTTTGCTATGTTCAGGAAAGGTACCACGATTTTTTCTCCGGGTGATTCTTTGATGAACTCTTCCTCTCCGATGACCAGTGTTTTTTCCGTGATACGATTCTTCAGCCTTTCTGTGGCCCCCTTTCCCAGGGGTATGAGCACGTCTATTCTGTCAACGAAGGAACGAACCCTTCTCGATGAAACCCGGATCTCCGTGGTGTTGTTTCCTCCTCTCACTCTCGACATGTACTCTTTGGTGGCAAACACATGGAATCCGGAGTCTTTTAAAACCCGTGTTAGGACGTTCTCGACTGTCTGTATTCCCTGTCCCGCTTCCCCACTCAAGACAATGCTCACATCTTTCATTCTGAACCACCTCTCTTTTTGAACTTGTTTTTGTAGAGGAGATCGTCTGCTCTCGAGAGCACTCTTTCTATCGGTATGAAACCGTCTATCTCTTCATAACCAACGGAGAATTCTATGTTGAAGGGCAAGTCTACATTTTTAAGGTTTTCTTCTACCCTTTTCAGAACACCGGCAGCGTTCTCTTTGGTGCTATCGACGAGCACCAGGAGAAACTCATCGCCACCGTATCTGAAAACAAGATCTGACTCCCGAATGGTTCTCTTAAGGACTTTGACAAATTCAATGAGTGCTTTGTCACCCATCAAATGTCCGTAAGTGTCGTTTATCATTTTCAAACCATCTACATCCATGATCACCAGAATGGACTTCTTCTGGTTTCGCCTGAGCCACGCCATGTGAGAGAATATCCACTCGTTGAAGTAGTGCCTTGAATAAGCTTCGGTTAGGGGATCTTTCAGTGCGAGTTCGCGGTACTTCTGGTGAAGATGATATTCCCTCAGGTAGAGAGACACCACTTCCGCAAACGTATTGAGAACGCCAAAGAATGAAGGTGCTATGTTTTCATTCGACAGAAAAACCATGTGGTAAGAAGGTATGTTTTCATCCTTCAGATTCACGATGATGTAATGAGCACCTTCTTTCTCCAGTTTTTCTATTTTTTCTGTCTCTTCTCGGGATTTTCCAAAATCGAATTCCGGTATCTTCTCCATACCCATATGAAATACGGGGATGTCCCCTTCGAATACGATTCCCCCTGTGAAAACATTACTCGCTTCTACGATCTTCTGCAGGGCCTCTTTGAGAAATTCTTCGGCTGAGATGGGTTTTCTGAAAAGGAGCAAGAGGGTGAATATGGTGCTCATGATCTTTTGAAGTTGCTGTTCGTTTGTCAGAGTTTTTCTCATGAGAAGATAGGTGCTCGTAAGGTTTCCAAGTGATTTCAAGATCTTTTTTGAAAGTTCTGAAAAGCCAAAGTAAGGACTGTCGAGGGCGATGTTTCCCACAAATTCGTCTCCAGAAAATATACCCACAACGAGGCTCTTTCTCGTACCTCGGAGAGTCTTTTCAAAGAATTTCCACATGTCGTCTGGAAAAAGTCCCCTGTCATAGTCAAGGAAATCAACCTCTAATGGATCTTTTCCAGCTCTGAACAGATATCTGGATGGAAATCTTTTTCCAAACAGATCTACAATGTGTCCCCTCGAGGCAACAAAGACCCAGTCTCCTGATGGGGTGATTCTGGAGACGATTCCTTTTGTTGCTTCTGGAACCACTTCCATCGCGATATCCAGGATTTTCTGAAAGAACTCTTCTTCAGGCGAGTTCGGATCGAGTTTTGAAAGTCCATCAACTATGGTATCGAGGCTCTTTTCCAGCTGTCTGTAGTACTCGATCTTCCTTCTCACATGACAGAAAAGATAAAGCGCAAACACAAGAAATCCAAACGAGATAACGTAAAAGAAAACCTGCAAACTATTTCCCCCTCACAATTCCAGCGATTCTCCCGGCTCAAGAATCACACATTCAACACTCATTTCCGTCACTTTCTTCTTGAATAGTTCCACATCCGCGAAGATGAGTTCCCATGTTCCATAATGCATGGGAACAACCTTCTTCGGTTTTATCATCGCCGTTGCTCTCACGGCGTCTTCCACGTCCATGACGAAATTTCCACCGATTGGAAGAAACGCTACATCCACGTTCTCTTCTCCGAGAAGTTCCATCTCCCTGGTCAAACCGGTGTCTCCTGCGTGGTATATCTTTTTTCGCTCGAGCGTGATGAGAAAGCCAGCAGGATTTCCTCCGTAGATCATACTGTCTCCATCGAGAATTCCAGAGCCATGAACGGCAGGTGTCATCTTCACCCTGCCAAAATCGAAGAGGTAGCTTCCACCTATGTGCATGGCATGGGTCTTCACACCTTTTTTTCCGAGGTAATGGCAGATTTCGTAGTTGGATATCACCGTGGCATCGTTTTTCTTTGCTATTTCTACAGCATCCCCGAGGTGATCTCCGTGTCCGTGTGTCACGAGTATGTAATCGATCTTTGGAAGATCCTCCAATTTTACAGGACAAACCGGATTTCCTGAAATGAAAGGATCGATGATGATGTTTTTCTTTCCCTCTATCAGCACCACGGCGTGTCCCAGGAATGTGACTTTCATGTTACCACCTCCTACTTTAGATTATACTCTTTTCGGAAATTAACGTTGAAGAAGGAATATGTTCGTTGAAAAATTCTTCTTTCTGTACTGGTTTCTCTTCCAGCGTAATGTTAGAATAGATCTACGCAGATTACATTTCGGGAGGTGGATCCTAAGTGGAAAGCACCAGTCTTCCTCCGTAAAAAAGCAGCCTGAGGAGGTGTGAGAATGAAGATCAAAGTGGAAATTGATCTTCAGGAATTGATCGAAAAAGGAGACTTCAAGACACTCAAAAGAGTTCTCGAACAACAGGATCCCGCCGACGTGAAGGAGATGATTGAAAAGCTTCCGCCTGACCTGAAAGTGGTCGTTTTTAGACTCCTTCCCAAGGATAAGGCCGCTGAAGTGTTCAGCGAACTCGAACCCGATGATCAGTTGGAACTCATAAAACTTTTCAGAGAGGAACGGCTGAAGGAGATTTTCGAATCGATGGATCCAGACGACAAGGTAGAACTGCTCGAAGAGATGCCCGCGAACGTGGTGAAGAAGCTCCTTTCATACCTTCCTCCACAGGAGAGGGAGGAATTGCTTCACATCCTGAATTATCCCGAAGATTCTGCGGCAAGGCTTGCCACCACAGAATACGTAGAGCTTTTCGAGGATATGACCGTCAGGGAAGCACTGGAAAAGGTGAGAAGAGAAGGAAAGAAGAAAGAGAACATCTACTCTCTCATGGTGATAGATAGAACAAGAAAACTCAAGGGAACCGTTGAGCTCAGAGACATGATCGTTGCCGATCCCGATCAGAAGGTATCGGAAATCATGAACAAGGATCCTGTTTTTGTTCACGCCACTGATGACCAGGAACTCGCGGCGGAACTCATGAAGAAATACGACCTGATCATACTACCGGTAGTTGACAGCGAAGAGAGATTGATTGGTGTGATCACCTTTGACGATCTCGTTGACGTCATCGAAGAAGAGGCAACGGAAGACATACAGAAGATGGCCTCAATGAGTGTTACTTACACACCCTATTTCCACACTCCTGTATGGAAGTTTATTTTGAAAAGATCCCCATGGCTTGTGGCGCTTCTTCTTCTTGAAAGTATAAACAGCAATATCATATCAGGCTATGAAAAGTTCCTCGCATCAATACCACTGATAGCAGCCTTTATTCCAACGATGATGGATGCTGGAGGGAACATTGGTTCTCAGATATCTGCTCTCATAATAAGAGGAATGAGTTTAAACGAGATAACCGCAAAAGACTGGTGGAAGGTTCTGCTGAGAGAATCTCTGATAGGTTCTATCTTAGGTTTTATTCTTGCGGGTGTTCTGTACCTGAGGGCTTTTCTGATCTCTTCTGATCCCACATTGAATTTCGCCGTTGCAACAGCCTTACTCGTAGTAATTCTGTATGCAAATATCTTGGGCGCGCTTCTTCCCTTCATCGCCCGTATCTTCAAAATTGACCCGGCCTTCATGGCAGGACCGCTTCTCACCACGATCGTCGATGTGACAGGCATCATGATATATTTCTACGTGGTGCACAGCTTCTTGAGTTGAAGAGGGGAGACCATGGTTAAGCTGATAATCAAGTTTGTCTTGATAATAATCTCTTTCGTTGTGCTGTTTTCAAATGCCCTTCTGGGGCTTCTTTTCTTTTTCTTGCTTTCCCTTCCTGTGGTGAGAAACGCCGTTCTGGGAAGACTTCCGATAAAGCTAAAAAAATCGGTAACGGGCAATGTTTACACTTACGAATACAAAAACGGCCTGAAAATGGACGTGTATTATCCATCTGTGAAGAGAGAGAGTTACCCGTTCGTGCTTTTTGCACACGGTGGGGGATGGATCTCCGGATACAGGAGACAACCCAACAACGTTTCCTGGTATAGATTCCTCAATGCGAACGGTTTCGCGGTAGCGACGTTTGACTACAGATACGGCTACTTTCATTACATCGAAGATATTCTGGAAGATCTGAAAAGTGCTGTCTCTTTCCTGAATGAAAACAGGGAGCATCTGCTGATTAAAAACCTGAATCTCATGGGACTTTCAGCGGGAGGGCACCTTGTTCTGTACCACGCGATGAGATCTTCGAAGGAAGGAAAAAAAGATTTCGATGGTCACGTGGTAGCCTGGTATGCTCCCTGCGATCTTCTCGACCTGTGGAGCATGGAAACATCCTCTCTCTTCGCGAGGTTCTCTGTTGCAACGACGTTGAAGGGACTTCCCGTACGAAAGAAAGAAGATTATGTGTTCTACTCTCCTGTGACCTGGGTGAACCCGAAGGTGCCTCCCACCATGCTGGTTCACGGCATGAAAGACGACGTTGTGCCTTACATCTCATCTGTTAAAATGTATAAAAAACTCAGAGAAAACGGTGTGCAGGCAAAGCTGAGGCTTCATCCGAAGGGGAAACACGGTTTTGAGTTCGTTCTGAAAGATCCTTTGACGGTGAAGATCCTCTACGAAACGGTATCGTTTTTGAAGAGGTGAAAGTGTGTTCGAACACGTAAAGGTGCCTTCCGATTATTCCCTCGGATACGTTCACAGGACAAAGAATGTCCGGATTTCCATTTTGAAGTTCAAATCGACCTATCCAGACGCGGAAAAAGGAACAGATCCTGTGGAGGTGTACATCTTCTCACCGAAGAGGAAAAAAGTGGGGTCGGTGATGATACTTCAGGGACTTGGAAGCCGAAACGTTCTGTATCTTCTTCGGATGGCTTACTATCTTTCCAAAAGGAAGATAGAGGCGATAGTTCCTGTTTTGCCGGGAAACTTCATCCGCGTAGCGCACGGTTCTGTGAGCGGGAAGGACTATTTTTCCTCCGACCTGGGAAAGATGACCAGGTTCTGGGAACACGCTCTCACAGATCTACTCAGTCTTTTGGAACTTTTGAAAGTTAAGAAGATGTGGCACGAGAGGAACTGCCTCTTCGGGTACTGTCTTGGTGGGATGATCGCTGTTTTACTCAACGCGATGAGCAGCGATTTCAAAAAGACGATCATCATGATGGCTGGTGGTGACTTTGCCACTCTGTTCTGGAAGTCACCCACTCTGTCTTTTGTGAGGCGTGAGTTGAGAAGTGGAAAGGGAGAAGAACACGGAATGACAAATGAGAAAAATTTCTACGACACCTACAGAAACGATCTGGAGAGACTGAAGGAATTTTCCTCGGTTCAGGAAATGTTGAATTCAAACATACATCCTCTTTTGAAGCTCGATCCGCTCGCTTACGCGAAGTTCGTGGATACCTCGCGGATCGTGATGATGGAAGCGATGTTCGACAAAGCACTTCCAAAGAGCACAAGAGACATTCTATGGGAGTACCTTGGAAAGCCCAAAAGGATAAGGGTTCCATCAAGTCACGTGAGCTGGCTTCCGTTCCAGATGCTCGCTGCCAGGTACATAGTGAAGCTTCTCAAAGAACAGGGCGCTGAGGATTGAGAGATTGATCTTCTCGCTTTCTTTTATCTTCCAGAATTCCAGCGGATCCGGTTCACCGCAGATATCCAATCCCAGAATCTTTCTCAAGGGAATGTGACGTAGCACGTTGAGGAGTTCTTCCAGTGAAACTCTTCCTCTTTCCCAGCCAGTTATTCCGATATTCAGAACATCTTTGTCAACACTCAGATACACCGGATATCTTCCAAAAAGTTTCAGGATCTTCTGAGGATCTGTTTCGGAGTAAAACACCCTGTGGATCTTTTCCTGCTCCTGAGTGCCTACAACCACAACTTTCACCAGGTGTTTCAGTTTCAGAGCTTTTCTGATCCAGCTGTCGCAGGTGAGAAACTCCTCCTCTCTGGCATCGAGGTGATTGTCGAACACAACCAGTACGAAAGGCCTCTTTATTTTTTTGATGATGAGGTAAGTGAGGTGGTGAAACTCTCCATCCCCCAGAAACGTTACTCCCGGGTGTGGAGGAAGGATGTTTTCAATTTCAGGGATCTTTTCGGGAAGAACCATGTACCTGACACCTTCGATTCTTTTAAAAAACACAAACTCAGCGAGTGATTTCAGAGTCCGCTGTTCTTCGTAAACTCCGTTGAAATCGAGGATGTGGATCTGAGGAGATCTCACACTAGCACCTCCTCAGTTTTCCACCATCCTTTCCAGAAGAGACCTCAAAAGTCCTTTCAGGACTTTTTCCTCCCTCTCTGCTGTTTCGAGAAGAACCCTGGGATCTATCTTCTTCTCTTCGAGTTCACTCCTGTATGCCTCTATCCAGCGTTTCATGGTCCTGGCTCCTACCTCTATATGAAACTGAAGACCCACAGCCTTTTCATAGACGAACCCCTGGTTTTCGTACTTTTCGGAAGTAAAGACCCTGGTTGCTCCATGTGGAAGATCGAAAGTGTCTCCGTGCCACTGGAACACCAGCAGTCTGTCCGGAAATTTCCCGAAGAATCTATCGTCGGAGACCTTTTCGACGAAGAACCAGCCTATTTCCTCTCCGTTTTTTCCCCTGTAGACACTTGCACCAAGAACTTTGGCGAGCATCTGAGATCCCAGACAGATTCCAAGGAAGGGAATTTCTTTCTTCAGAGTCTCTTCTATCAACTGGAATTCGTATTTCAGGAAAGGGAATTTCTCTTCCTCGTAGGCCCCCATGTAACCTCCAAGAAGCACCACGAGGGAGTACTCTTCGAGAGGTCTTTCAAGTTTTTCTCCTTTTGGAGTGTCCAGGTATTCGAAACCCCAGTTCTTCTCCTTGAAGATATCTTCCATCATTCCAAGGTCCTCTATCTCGACGTGTCTAATAGCGAGCACCTTCACATTAGATACCTCCTTCAAGATGAATACTGAAGACACCGTCTTTCAGGTTGAAGAAGAGATCAGGATTGAGATCCGACTCGACAAGGTTCTCGATGGTCTTCAGAAGAAGTCCGTCTTTCTTATCGATGAAGTAAGAGATCCCGCCGGGTACTCTGAACAGAACTTCCAGAACGCAGTCTTCTGCCTCGAAGTAAAGCGGGACGTTCATCTTTTGAAAGCCGAATCTTATATTCAAAACACTGTCTCTTGTTTCAATCCGTGTGAACCTGTTTTCTTCGAATTCGCCCTTCACCGTGAAAGCACCTTCTTCAAATGAAAGTTCAAATGTATCCCTCGGTAGCTCGACCTCCACCATCTTTGGCCCGAGTTTTTTCCAGAGAGAACCCTTCACGATTAGATTTGAACCGACTTTTGATACTTCTATTCCGCTTGACGTGGACACCCTGAGCTCTTCACCCTCGATGAACCTGACAGTGAATCCTCCACTTCTGAACGAAATTCTATTCACACCGGTGAAAACCTGATATTTTCCAGGTGTCGAAACATACTCGTATGGCCACACAAGAAGCAGTATCAGAAAAGCGGAAAAGACACCCACGCTCAGGAAGTACAACCACTTTTTCTTCACGCTGAGGTAGATGAAATAAATACCGAAAGTTATCAGCATCATCGGCCAGAAGAGACCAAGATTGTGAAATATTCTTGTGAAGAATGAAAGAGAGAAAAGATCCAGAAAGATCGTTGTAAGGAGCAGAACTCCCAGGAAAATGAGAAATATACCAAATATTATCTTCATTTTTCATCTCTCCTCAGAAGAAGGAGAACACCAAAGATCACTAACAGAACGGCAAGAACCACCTTCCATGCCACACCGAAGAAGATTGGGAAAAAAGCGGACGCGAGAAAGACGATTCCCAGAAAAATGAGAAGCCCACCGACTAACACTTTCAACCCTTCTGCGTTTTGAAGTGGTTTTTCTTCGCTTTCTGTTTTCACCTCTTCTTCAGGTATGATCAACCAGGCGATCATGTAGAGCAGAAGACCCGCTCCCCACGCGAGTGTGATGAGAACCCAGATCAATCTTACGAGAGTCGGATCGACGTTGAAGTACTCCGCAAATCCTCCACAGACACCCGCTATGATCCTGTTCTTTCTGGACCTTTTGAGCTGTTTCATAAGCATCCCCCCTTTCAGAAGATTTTAACATAAAAGAAATTAGACATCCCTTATTTTATGGTAAAAAATTTATAAAGAAGGTGAGAATATGAAATGCAAACTGGGGTTAGAGAGATGTCCAGATGATATCCTCCGGTGTTTCCCCAGGATTGAGCAATCCTTCGGAGTGGTGATTTTCGGTGCTTCTGGTGACCTCACAAAAAGAAAGCTCATTCCCGCTTTGAACAGGTTGTTCGAGGCAGGTATTCTGCCCGAACGCTTTTTCGTTCTCGGTGCGGCACGAACGAATATGGATGATGAAGAATTCAGATCCAGATTCGAAGCTCATCCCGACTTTTTGAGACATTGCAGTTACATCAGCGTGGATTATCAGAATCTTGAGAGCTTCAAACCGTTGAAAAACACCGTTGACGATCTCATGAAGAAGATCGGCTCCAGTAACCTGATCTTCTACCTTGCTGTTCCACCGGATCTGTACATTCCTATTTTGGAAAATCTCTCGAAGGCTGGATTGAACAGGAAACCCGCGCGCGTCGTGATTGAAAAACCGTTCGGGAAAGACTTGGAGTCAGCCAGAAGATTGGAAGATACTCTTCAGAAACACTTCCAGGAAGATCAGATTTTCAGAATTGATCATTACCTTGGAAAAGAAACCGTTCAGAACATACTGGTGTTCAGATTTGCCAACTTCATATTCGAGGAGATCTGGAACAACAAGTTCGTGGATCACGTTCAGATCACGATGGCCGAAGACATAGGAGTCGAACACAGGGCAGGATACTTCGAAAACGTGGGACTCCTCAGGGATATCTTCCAGAACCACATGCTTCAGATCCTCGCACTGATCGCCATGGAACCTCCTTCTTCTTTCAATGGAGAGAATTTCAGAAACGAGCGGGTGAAGCTTCTCAGATCGATCAGACCGTTCCCTGTGGAGGAACTGGAAAGCTGGATCGTCAGAGGCCAGTATGGAAGAGGGGTTGTGAACGGAAAAGAAGTGCCGGCTTACAGAGAGGAACCGGGTGTGGCCAAAGACTCCAACGTGGAAACCTTCGTTGCCATGAAACTCTTCATAGACAACTGGAGATGGAGCGGTGTACCCTTCTATCTGAGGTCCGGGAAGAGACTCCCCAAGAAAATAACCGAGGTTGCTGTTGTTTTCAAGAAGATTCCTCATTCGATCTTTGCCGGTGTACCTTCTGATGAACTGGAGCCGAACACGATAGTTTTCACCTTGCAGCCAAACGAGGGAATCTCTCTTGAGTTTCAGGTGAAAAGGCCCTGTCCCGGCATGTTTCCACAGCTTCTCAGTATGGACTTCAGATACGAGGATTACTTTGGAGTGAAACTGCCCGACGCTTACGAAAGACTCCTTCTGGACGTGATACTTGGAGATCCTACACTTTTCATGAGAAGAGACGACCTCGAAGTTTCCTGGGAACTTCTCGATCCCGTTCTCAAAGCCTGGGAAAACGATCCCGTTCGCTTTTCACCTTATGTGTATCCGGCGGGAACGTGGGGACCGAGAGAAGCCGATCTACTCATAGAAAGGGACGGTAGAAAATGGAGAAAACTGTGATATACCTGCTCGAAGATGGGTACGTTGATTTTGTAGTCGAGAAAATTCGCACAAAGATGGAAAAACTTCTCGAGGAAAAGGATAAGATCTTCGTCGTTCTCGCCGGCGGGAGAACCCCACTTCCCGTTTATGAGAAACTGGCAGAACAGAAGTTCCCATGGAATCGCATCCACTTCTTTTTGAGCGACGAGCGGTACGTGCCCCTCGACTCAGATCAAAGCAATTTCAGGAACATAAACGAGGTTCTTTTCAGCAGAGCAAAGATCCCTTCCGGTAATGTTCACTACGTTGACACTTCTCTTCCTATTGAAAAAGCCTGCGAGAAATATGAAAGGGAGATAAGATCGATCACCGACCAGTTCGACCTCGCTATTCTTGGAATGGGTCCCGATGGCCATGTCGCGTCCATATTCGACTTGGAAACGGGAAATAAAGACAACCTTGTGACTTTCACAGATCCTTCCGGTGACCCTAAGGTTCCCAGAGTCACCCTGACGTTTCGTGCACTGAACACATCACTGTACGTGCTCTTTCTCATCAGGGGAAAAGAAAAGATAAACAGACTAGCGGAAATTCTAAAGGAAGAACCTCTTCCTGCCTACTTTGTGAGGGGCAAAGAGAAGACCGTCTGGCTTGTGGGAAAATAATTCGGAAATTGAAACTTATTCCAGTATGTGGTATTATTATGAAAAAAGAGAAGCGAGGTCGAAGGTTGTGATCTCTGAGAAAGTCTTCAAGCCAGTCTTCAAACTGTTCAGACGAAGAACGGGTGTTTTGGCTTTTGTTGGAATGATCATTCTTTTGTTTTACATCTTTCTGGCCATCTTTGCTCCTGTTCTTGCCCCCTACGATCCCACTGTGCGAGTGGGAAGGTCTTTGCAACCTCCTTCAGAGAAACACATATTCGGTACCGACAATCTCGGAAGGGATGTCTTCAGCAGGGTGATCTATGGCTCGAGAATCGCTCTGATGGTGGCGTTCCTTGCCGTTGCCATAGCGTCCACGATAGGTATTCCCCTCGGTTTGATCTCTGGTTACGTTGGAGGGGTTTTCGACCGTGTTTTAACCCTTGTTATGGATGCTGTTTATTCTTTTCCGGGTCTGATTCTTGCCATAGCAGTTGCGGCAGTTTTGGGACCCGGAATGATGAACATAGCCGTTTCAATCGCCGTCGTTTATGCGCCCACATATTTCAGAGTGGTGAGAAACCAGGTCACGAGTGTGAAAAACGAACTCTACGTGGAAGCGGCAAGGGCGCTCGGTGCGAAAGATTGGGAAATCTTGGTCAAATACGTGCTTCCCAACGTTTTCCCATCGATAGTGGTGGTTCTCTCAATGAACCTCGCTGATGCGATCATGACGGAAGCGGGACTCAGTTTTCTTGGACTTGGAATAGCTCCTCCCACTCCGGACTGGGGATTCGACCTCAGCAACGGCCAGAGGTTCATCCTGAGTAGAGCCTGGTGGGGAGTGTTGTTCCCCGGCCTTGCAATCATCACTTCCGTTCTTGGTTTTTCCATGTTCAGTGAAGGATTGAGCGAAATTCTCAATCCGAATATCGGGGAGAGAAGCAAATGAAGGTGCTCGAACTGAAAAACGTGAGCGTGAGATACAAAACTGGAGAAAAAACTGTGAACGCCGTCGAAAACGTCTCCTTTCACCTAGAGAAAGGTGAAACCCTGGGTCTCGTCGGTGAATCCGGCTGTGGAAAGTCTACCCTCGGTTTTTCCATAATGCGGCTTCTTCCAAAAGGAACAAAGATTGATGGGAGTATAAAAATTGAAGGAATAGATATTTCATCTCTTTCGGACGAGGAAATGAGACAGATAAGAGGTTCAAAAGTTGCGATGATTTTCCAGGATCCGATGACGTCGCTCAATCCGATTCTCAGGATAGAGGATCATTTTGTAGAGATGATCCTCACCCACAGACCCGAACTGAGTAAGGAGGACGCCAGAGAACTTGCAGCGAAGGCCTTAGAAGATGTCGGGATAAACAGGAACAGACTGAAGGATTACCCGTTTCAGTTCAGCGGTGGAATGAGACAGAGGGTGATGATCGCCCTCTCCATAGTTCTCAATCCCGCTGTTTTGATCGCCGATGAACCCACTACATCTCTGGATGTGATAGTTCAGGCTCAGATAATGGAACTGCTTGAGAAGTTGACGAAAGAGCACAGAACCGCCATGATTCTGATCACCCACGATATGGGACTGGTCGCGGAAGCCGCAGACAGAATAGGGGTGATGTACGCAGGGCACCTCGTGGAACTCGCATCGAAAGAGAGGATATTCACCAATCCTCTTCATCCATACACCGTTGGTCTTCTGAGGTCTATTCCGAACACGGACGTGAACGATAAAGAACTGAGATACATTCCAGGCTCTCCTCCTGATCTTTCGAATCCCCCTGAAGGTTGCAGGTTCGCTCCAAGATGTGAGAAGGCAATGAAAATTTGCTGGGAGAAAGAACCACCGGAGTTCGAAATAGATGGAACGCGCGTGAAATGTTGGCTTTACGGAGGAGATCAAAATGGCACTGATTGAAGTGCAGAACCTTAAAAAGTATTTCCCTGTGAAACAGGGACCGATAGATGTGCTTTTGAGAAAACCCAGGAAGTTTGTGAAAGCGGTGGATGGTGTGAATTTTCAGATTGATGAAGGAAAGAGTCTGGGGCTGGTGGGGGAGTCGGGATCCGGAAAAACCACAACGGGAAGAGTCATTCTGAGACTTGAAGAACCCACCGATGGCAAAATCATTTTTGATGGTAGAGATATCACAAAACTCTCAAAAGAAGAAATGAGGAAGCTGAGAAAAGAAATGCAGATCATCTTTCAAGATCCAATGGCCTCTCTGAATCCATATATGAGGGTGGGAAAAGCCATAGAACACGCCCTTGAAATTCACGGAATCGGAGACAGATCGTCGAGAAAAGAGATGGTGCTTGAGATGTTGAGGAGAGTGAATCTGGAGCCCGCGGAGGATATCTACAGAAGGTATCCGAGGGAGCTTTCCGGTGGCCAGAGGCAAAGAGTTGTCATTGCCCGTGCTTTGATTTTGAAACCCCGTCTGGTGGTGGCAGATGAAGCGGTGGCTATGCTCGATGTTTCCGTGAGATCGCAGTTGTTGAGGCTCCTTCAGGAACTCAGAAAGGAATTCAACCTCACCATGCTCTTCATCACACACGACCTCGCTACGACCAAATACGTCTGCGACGAAATCGCGGTGATGTACCTCGGAAAGATTGTGGAGATCGGTGATTTTGAGGACATATACCTCAATCCAAAGCATCCTTACACACAGGCTCTTATATCCGCCGTACCGGAACCTTCTCTCAAGAAGAAAAAGAAGTTCATCCCTGAGGGAGAAACACCAAACCCGATAGACGTGCCATCTGGTTGTAGATTCCACCCGCGCTGCCCTTACAGAATGGATATCTGTATGAAAGAAGAACCTCAACTCAAGGCTGTGGAGGAAAATCATAAGGTGGCATGTCATCTTTACAACTGAAGGGAGGTAGTGGGTATGAAAAAGTTAGTCTGGTTGTTTCTGATCTTAACAGTAACGCTCTCCTTCGCGGCAAAAGACATCATCGTGGTGGGTACAACGGACAAAATCAGAACTCTCGATCCTGCCAACTGTTACGATTACTTTTCTTCAAACATCCTTCAAAACGTCATGGTTGGACTGGTTGATTACGAAATAGGAACCAGCGTTCTCAAGCCCGTTCTGGCAGAGAGATGGGAAGTCGATGAAACAGGAACGGTTTACACGTTCTATCTGAGAAAGGATGCAAAGTTCGAGGATGGAACACCCATCGATGCACACGTCTTCAAGTACTCTTTCGACAGGGTGATGAAACTGAATGGAGATCCGGCATTCTTACTCTCTGATGTCGTCGAAAAAACAGAAGTGGTGGACGACTACACCTTCCGTGTAACTCTGAAGTATCCATTCTCTGCGTTCGTTTCCGTCCTCGGTTACACCGTTGCGTATCCGGTGAATCCGAAGGTTTATCCAGCTGATTCCTTCTACGAAGGTATCCCGTCAGCTTCTGGTCCATACAGGGTCAAGGAATGGATCAGAGATGTGAGAATCGTTCTCGAAGCGAATCCGAACTACTTCGGTGAAAAACCAAAGACAAAGACCATCGTGATCAATTTCTATGAGAACGCTTCCACACTCAGATTGGCACTCGAGACGGGAGAAATCGATGTCGCTTACAGACATCTCGACCCCAGAGATGTTATCGATCTCGAGGGAAGAGAAGACATCGTCGTTTACAAAGGTAACAGTCCACAGATCAGATATCTGGTGATCAACGTCACACAACCCCCGTTCGACAACGTGAAGGTGAGACAGGCACTCGCCTATTCGGTGAACAGAGATGTCATAGTTGAAGATGTGTTCGTGGGACTTGCAAAACCACTGTACTCGATGATCCCGGAAGGCATGTGGGGACACAAGGATGTTTTCCCTGAAAGAGACCTAGAAAAGGCAAGAGCGCTCCTCAAGGAAGCTGGCTACGATGAGAACAATCCCCTCGTGATAGACCTGTGGTACACACCTTCACACTACGGAACGACAGAAGCGGATGTCGCTCAGGTGCTGAAAGAGTCGTTCGAAGAAACCGGTGTCATAAAAGTGAACCTGAAGTATGCGGAGTGGTCCACCTACGTGGAGTACTTCCTGAACGGAACGATGGGTCTCTTCCTCCTTGGATGGTACCCCGATTACCTTGATCCGGATGACTACGTCTGGCCGTTCCTCAGTGAGAGTGGTGCGAAATCCCTCGGTAGCTTCTACTCGAATCCTGAGGTAGAAAACCTGATGATAGAAGCGAGAAAACTCACCGATCTGGAAAAGAGAACAGAGATCTACTACAAAGTCCAGGAGATTCTTGCAAGGGATGTTCCTTACATACCGCTCTGGCAGGGAGTTGCAACCTGTGCAGCGAAAAAACAGGTGAAAGGAATTCTGCTTGAACCCACACAGATATTCAGATACTACATACTCTACTGGGAAGAGTGAACTCCGCCGCCCCTTCCCGGGGCGGCTTTCGGAGGTGCCGTGATGTCTCTTAAAAACTACGTGATAACAAGAATTCTCCTCGCTGCCCCCATGATATTCATCCTTCTGGCACTCATATTCCTGGTGCTCAGGATCATACCCGGGGATCCGGTGCTCGCTATTCTCGGAGGGAAAGCACCGAAGGAGGTCATCGAACAAAAGAGACACGAACTCGGTCTCGATAAACCTATCATCGTCCAGTTTTTCGATTACATCGGAGATCTTCTCAAAGGTGACCTGGGAAAATCTACACTGACGGGAAGACCCGTTTGGGAAGAAATAAAGGAGAGATTTCCCGCGACTTTGGAGCTGACACTCTTCGCTTTCATCGTAGCCGTTCTCATAGGCATCTTCTGGGGAAGCTTCGCTGCGTACAAAAGGGACAGTGGAGTTGATATAGGTGCCAGGATGTTTTCAATGGTGATGTACGCGGTTCCGGTTTTCTGGTTCGGTTTGATGATGCAGTACATCTTCGGAGTTATCTTGAGATGGCTTCCCGTTGGCGGACGATTGTCACCCACTATGAATTTGAAAGTGATAACGGGTATCTATTCGATAGATGCGCTTTTCACAGGAAACTGGGAAGCGCTGAAAGACGTTTTCGAACATCTCTTACTTCCGGGACTCACGCTCGGCCTTGTGATCTCCAGCGTCTTTGTCCGTATGGTGAGAAACAACACCGTTTTAACACTGGCCCAGGATTTCGTGAAGGCGGCTCGTGCTCGCGGTTTGAAGGAGAGGGTGGTTCTGTTCAGGTACGCCCTGAAAAACGCTCTGGTACCCATCTTCACGATGATGGGATTGCAGTTCGCACTCCTTCTGGGAGGTGCGGTCCTCACAGAAACCACTTTCTCATGGCCCGGTCTTGGAAGTTATCTTGTGATGAAGATCAGGTACAGGGACTTTCCTGCCATACAGGGCACGGTCGTTTTCTTCGCTTTGATCGTGGTGGTGATAAGCATTCTCGTCGACGTGATCAACGCTCTGATAGATCCCAGGGTGAGATATTGAAAAGAGCGGGACACGCCCGCTCACAGTAATTTTTCGAGATTCTTCTTCACTTCGTCTATGAACTCTTCGAGAGTGACATACTTGTCGATCGGTGGTTCTGTGAAAGGCTGAAGGTCCTTTGTGATCACACCGGATTCTATGGTGTTTATCACAGCCTTCTCCAGTTTGTCTGCGAATTCACACACCTCCGGTGTTCCGTCGAGTTCTCCCCTTTTCCTTATAGCACCTGTCCACGCGAAGATCGATGCGGTTGGATTCGTCGAGGTCTTTTCTCCCTTCAAATATCTGTAGTAGTGTCTTCTCACCGTGCCGTGGGCTGCCTCGAACTCGTAGACCCCATCGGGAGAGACGAGAACCGACGTCATGAGGCCGAGACTGCCGAATCCTGAGGCGATCATATCGGACATGATATCCCCTTCGTAGTTCATACAGGCCCAGAGCATGCCGCCCTCACTTCTCAAAATCTGCGCAGCCGCATCATCTATGAGCATGTATCTGTAGTTCACTCCAGCTTTTTCGAGTTCTTCTTTTCTTTTGTCGACCTCTTCCTGGAATATGTCTTTGAAGTACGCATGGTACACCTTGGAGATCGTGTCTTTCGTCGCAAACCAGATGTCGACCTTTTCAGAGATAGCGTAGTTTATACACGACTGAGCGAAGCTTCTGATCGATTTCTCCAGGTTGTGCATTGCCATGACAACACCGTTTCCTTCGAATTTGTGTACGAGGAGTGTTTTGTTTTCTTTGTTTCTCACCACAAGTTCCACTTCTGCTGGGCCTTCTACTTTTGCTTCCACAGCGTTGTATATGTCACCGTAGGCGTGTCTTCCTATGATGATCGGTTTTTTCCAGCGCTTCACAAGCGGTGGCACGTTCTTCACCATGATGGGCTTTCTGAAAACCGTTCCATCGAGATACGCTCTGATGGTGGCATTTGGACTCTTCCAGGCTTTCTTCAGATTGTACTCCTTTACCCTCTCCGCATCCGGGGTGATCGTTGCACACTTGACGCCGACACCGTACTTTTTGATAGCCTTTGCCGCTTCGATCGTGATCTGATCGTCTGTTTCATCTCTCTTCTCTATTCCGAGATCGAAGTAAACCAGCTGGATGTCGAGATAGGGAAGGATGAGTTTTTCTTTGATCATCTTCCACATCACGCGTGCCATCTCGTCACCGTCGAGTTCGACAATGGGGTTTTTAACCTTGATCTTCTCCACTCTTCGTACCTCCTTTTCTGTGATCGTTGCTATTATTAATGATACCATCCTTTTTTGGACTTCAGATGTGGAGTTTCATCGTTTCATTTAACGCTTTCGTGAAATTTGACTCAAGAGGAAATCGTTGCAAAAAGTAAAAGGGTGCGGAAGCACCCTCTTTCATTTAACGAGCAGAACACGGAGAGCGCCTTTTTCCTGAAGGGTCTTTGCAACATCTGGCGAATCCGTCACGTATATCCTGTCTCTTCTCACTTCGTTCGGTACGGTATCCACTTTCACAGCGTTTTTATCTTTTTTCAGAACGAAATCTGCGTCTTCTTTGGAAATTTCGATGATCAACGGCTCACCCACGAACGGATCGTCTTTCTTCAGGTAGGTCTGGAAGTCTTCTTTCAACTCCTGAGCGACGTATTTCAGAATCTTTATGAAGTTGTCTTTGTCCACGTAGCCAGGAAGGTATCCCAGACCTTCTTTTCCCTTGAAAAAGAAAAACGTAGGCGTTCCTCTCACACCAAATCCAGCGAAGAGATCCCTGTAGCTAACCGATTCCTCTCCCAGAACTTCCTTCGCAAAGAGTGTGGTTTTTTCATCTGTGGCGTACAGCTCAACGAAGACGAAGTTTGGAATCAGAATTTCCTGGAAATCTTCTTTCGGGAATACTTCTTTCTTGAACAGATTACAGTAGTAACAGGTTGGACTCGAGAACATCATGATCAGCTTTCTCTGGGTGATGTTTGCGAGTCTGTAGGCATCATCTAAAGTGAGGGCCAGTGAGATCACACTCAAAGCCAAAATCGCGATGATTAAGAACCTTTTCACAGTACCATCCTCCCATCAGTATGTGATGAACCTTCCCGTGAGAATGAGCACTCCAACGAGAACGAGTGAGAGAGAACCCACTACTTTGAGAACGTTCATCCACACAGGTTTTTTGAAACTGACGCGGTTCAAAAGTCTGTTGACGAATCCTCCCATCAGTATGAACGGAATCGAAATACCCAGAGAGTAGAGGAAAAGGAGAACTCCCCCCTTCACCGGTTCTCTTCCACTCGCCACTATCGCGAGGATACTTCCCAGTATAGGACTCGAGCAGGGAATCCACACGAGTCCCACACTACCACCGAGTAAGAAACCGTTCAGGAATCCTTCCCCTTTGTAGCGCCACACGTTGGGATTCTTTTTCATCTTCACAAGTTCAACATCGAACAGGTAAAACAATCCAAAGACTACGAGAGCAAGCCCGGAAATCCATGTGAGTATGTAAGTAGGAATGAAATTTCCAAACAGTCCAAAAAGGACTCCTATGACTGAAAAGAGAGAAGATATTCCCACGAAAAAACCTATGACCTTCAGGAAATCTCCTTTCGAGGCAAAGAGCACGCCAAGAAAAGCGGGGATCAGGGGCAGAACACATGGGCTGAAAAATGCGAGGAGGCCGTATCCAAGAGCCATCCAGTAACTCACTTCCGCAACGGCGAAACTCATGTTCTCTCTCCTCTTCATTTTTTCTACTGAAAAAGTCCAAAATAATTATAACACAGAAACACCCCCTCACAGCGAGGGGGCTAACGATTCAGTTTGAATGGTAATACAGAAGCTTCACATCGATTTCATCGAGGGATTTCACGAACTTTTCATGGTCGATGTTTTCCACCCTGAGTGTGGCAAGGTAAGAATCCTTCCCTTCTTCGAAAAGTGTTGCGATGGAGATGATGTTCCCGCCTGCTTCGTAGATTCTCTTTGCCACTTCGAGAAGTTCACCCGGTTTGTCTGGCATTTCCATCGTGTACCTTATGGTTCCTTCCCTCTTGGTTCCGAATATCTCCACGAAGACTTTGAAGATATCAGTCTGTGTAATGATTCCAACAAGATGTCCCGCATCGTCAACTACGGGGAGCCCACTTATATCTTTCTCCTCCATTATCCTTGCCGCATCTTCTATCGGTGTGTTTTCGTTCACTGTGACGACATCTTTTGTCATGATCTCCTCGATTTTGAGCTTGGAAAGAAGGTAGTGGAGTTCCCAGATGTTGAGTGTCGTGGCTTTGGAGGGAGATGCGTAGAGAAGGTCTTTTTCTGTTACGATACCGACGATCTTTTCATTCTTCATCACTATGAGGCGTTTGATTTTGTTCTGTTTCATGAGTTTGAGGGCCTCAGAAAAAGAGGTCTCTGGAGCGATAGTGATGGGATTTCTCGTCATGAAGTCCTTGACAAGCATGTTTTCCCCCCTTTATGCAACACCGAGATAGGCCTTTCTGACCATTTCGTTGTCCAGAAGTTCGCTGGCTTTTCCCTCGAGAACGATCTGTCCAGTCTCGAGGACGTAACCGTAGTGGGCAACCTTCAAAGCACCGAGGGCGTTCTGTTCTACCAGGAGAATGGTGGTTCCCTCCTGGTTGATCTTCTGGATGACCTCGAAAACTTCGGAGACCAGGATGGGAGCAAGCCCCAGAGAAGGTTCGTCCATCATCAGAAGCTTTGGTCTGCTCATCAGAGCTCTTCCGATTGCAAGCATCTGCTGTTCTCCACCGGAAAGAGTACCTCCCAGCTGTTTTAGTCTCTCTTTCAACCTCGGGAAAAGCGAGAAGATCCATTCCAGGTCACGTTTTATTCCTTCTTTGTCCTTCCGGTTGTACGCTCCCATCATGAGATTCTCATAGACGGTGAGTTCCGGAAAGATTCTCCTTCCTTCGGGAACCAGAGCTATTCCCATTCTGTTTATCACGTGAGCTGGCTTGTTTGTTATGTCCTGGCCGTTGAAGATGATCTTTCCCTTCTGCGCTCTCACGAGTCCTGCTATCGCGGAGAGTGTTGTGGTTTTTCCCGCACCGTTTGCTCCGATCAGCGTTACGATCTGACCTCTCGGGACTTTCAGGTCTATTCCCTTGATGGCGTGGATCGCACCGTAGTAAACGTGGAGAGACTGGACTTCAAGGACGATGTCAGACACTCTCCCACTCCCTTCCGAGGTACGCCTCTATCACACGTGGATCGTTCTGAATCTCCTTCGGCGTTCCCTCCGCTATGATTCTGCCGTAGTCCATCACTATGATTCTCTCACAAATTCCCATGACCACTCTCATATCGTGCTCTATGAGAAGCACCGTCAGGTTGAAGTCCTTTCTGATCTGTTTTATGAACTCCATGAGGTCCTCTGTTTCCTTCGGGTTCATACCTGCGGCGGGTTCGTCCAGCAAGATCAGTTTCGGTTCCGTTGCGAGGGCTCTGGCTATCTCCAGCTTTCTCTGCTCTCCATACGGAAGCGAGGAAGCCTTCTCGTACATCACCTTTTCGAGTCCCACCCTTTTGATGAGGTCTTTGGCCTTTTCCACCATTTCTTTTTCTTTCTTCAAGTATCCGATTTTCGTGACAGCCCTCCAGAACCAGAAACGTCCGTGGCCCTTTCTCGGTTTTCCGTGCTTCACAAGAATTCTGTCTGCATCGGGATTGGAGAGAACGTGGTGCTGAGCCACAAGAACATTTTCGAGGACGGTCATGTCAGAAAAGAGCCTGATGTTCTGGAAAGTCCTTGCGATTCCAAGGTGTGTGATCTGGTACGGTCTCAACCCTGTGATATCTATATCGTCGAACACGATTCTTCCCTTCGTAGGGGTGTATATACCCGTTATCACGTTGAATACGGTTGTCTTTCCCGCACCGTTTGGTCCTATGAGACCGACGAGTTCTCCCTCTCTGATTTCGTTCGTGAAATCGTCCACAGCTACGAGTCCACCGAACTGCATCGTCACATGATCCAGAAGGAGGAGAGGTTTCTTGGAAAGATCCGTGACCGTCATTTCTCTTCACCACCCCTGCGACGAGCAAAGAGCCATCTGTAAAGATTGTTCCAGGTGAGTTCTTCCCTTCCCATGATACCCCTCTGCCAGAAGATCATCACAAGGATGAAAATAGCGGATATCACGAGGATCCTCATTCCCTTTATACCGGGAACGTGTATGCCGAAGAACGTGAAAGGCTCTTCCAGATCCCTGAGCCACTCGAAGAGTATAGCGAAGAGAGCGGCTCCTATGAGCGAACCGGAAATACTGCCGAGCCCACCCAGAACTATCATGATGAGAACGTAGAAGGTGAGCATGGGACCGAGTGTGGTCGTTCTGGGATCTATCGTGGTGAGCCAGTGCGCGTAGAGCGAACCAGAAACACCCGCAAAGAAGGCTCCTATGACGAAAGAAAGAAGCTGATGTTTAAAAACATTTATTCCCATGGCTTCGGCTGCTATGCGGTCTTCTCTGATGGCCTTCAAAGCTCTTCCGTAGCTACTGTTCACAAGGCTTGCCATGAACAGAACCGTTACGAATAGCCAGCCGTAACACCACCAGATGTTTGAGTATTCCGGAATTCCCTTGAGACCGAGAGGGCCGTTTGTGATGCTGATGGCGTTGAGAGCGATGATCCTTATCACCTCTGCGAACCCAAGGGACGCTATCGCGAGGTAATCACCGGAAAGCCTCAAAACCGGCCACCCTATGAGAAAAGCGAAGACGGCTGCCAGAACACCGCCTGCCACTGTGGCGGTGAAGAAGTCGGTGTGCGCGTTCGCAAGCCAGGGAACGATCGGCTCTATTATAAAAGACATCGCTTTCTGCTCTGGTGAAAGTGTGAGAAGAGACGCCGTATAAGCACCTATCAAGATGAAACCGGCGTGTCCAAGAGAAAAGATACCCGTGATACCGTTTATCAGGTTCAAACTCACCGCCATGATACCGTATATGGCGATGAGCCTCACTACTCTCAGCTTGTAGCTGTCCATGTATCTATCGGCCAGATAGAGAAGAAGGGCCATGAAGATCAGGAAAACAACCGTGAGAATGAAGTTCGTTCGTGCAGATAGTTTCTTCTCCATCTTCATCACACCTTTTCCACGATTTTTTTACCGAGAAGTCCAGAAGGTTTCACGAGCAGTATGATGATCAGGATGATGAAAGCGAACGCATCCCGGTAACCCATAACAGCTGGGAAATAAGCTGCGAGGAATATCTCAATGAGACCGAGAAGAACGCCACCGAGAACAGCTCCGGGGATCGAACCTATTCCTCCAAACACCGCCGCAATGAAAGCCTTGAGACCTGGCATGAAACCCATGTAAGGATGTACGTTCGGAAATCTCATTGCCCACATGATCCCACTCGCAGCAGCGAGTGCCGAACCGAGGGCAAACGTGAAACCGATGACGGCGTCCACGTTGACACCCATGAGGGCAGTCGTTGGAATATCCATGGAAATCGCTCTCATAGCCATACCGATCTTCGTTCTATAAACGATGAAGAACAGGACTATCAGAATGACAGCGGTGATGAAGATCACGAGGAACGTGAGGAGTGGTATTCTGGCTCCCGCTACAGTCAGCACTTTGTTCAGTATGGTCCTGTCCTTGAAGACCTTCAGAAAAGACTTGGGAATGGCTCCAAAAACGACCACAGCGAGACTCTCAAGGAAGAAAGAAACTCCGATAGCGGTGATAAGAGCGGAAATCCTGGGAGCGTTTCTCAGAGGTTTGTAAGCAACTCTGTCTATGAGAAAACCCAATAGCGCTGCTCCGAGGATCGCTACGATGGCAGAAAAAAGTGGATTCAGAGAAAGAAGAGTAGCAGCGTAGAAGGCGAAGTAGACACCCATCATCATAACATCGCCATGGGCGAAATTGATGAGCCTCAGAATACCATAAACCATGGTGTAACCAATCGCTATGAGCGCGTACAAACCTCCGAGCATGATTCCGTTGAAGAGATTCTGGAGAAAGAATACCACTCTTTCACCTTCCTTTCTTCAATCAAAGAAAGCGAAGCCCCTGAGGGGCCTCGCTTTTGCTTGTTTCAATGGAAGTTTTTACTTGAGGTCATCAGGATTGATGACAGCCTCAAAGTCAACGGAACCGTTCTTCACAACGTTTACAACGACGGATTTGATAGCGTCTCCGTTCTCGTCGATGTTTATGATACCGCTGGCACCGTTGAAGTTTCTCGTTTTTCTGATCTCTTCAGCGATCTTTTCCCTGTCAAAGCTTCCTGCCCTTTCGATCGCGTCAAGAAGCACCATGTAAGCGTCGTATCCGAGAGCGTTGAGCGCAGCTGGTTCTTTTCCGTATTTCTCCTTGTACACTTCAACGAATTTCTTTGCAACAGGGTTGCTGGCTGCCTTCGGATGGTAGTGTGTGGTGAAGAGAAGGCCTTCCACTGCTTCTCCACCGATCTCTATGAGTTCCGGTGCGTCTGCACCGTCACCTGCCAGAATGTAACCGGTGAATCCAAGCTGTCTTGCTTGTCTGGAAATGAGGGCGATCTCCGGGTAGTACCCTGTTATGTAGATTGCATCCGGATTGAACGACATCGCAACGGAAAGCTGTGCGGAAAAGTCCTGATCACCACTTCTGAAGAACACCCTCTTCACCTGTCCTCCGAGTTCAGTGAACTTGTTTATGAAGAAATTAGAGAGTCCGACACTGTAGTCCTGCTCGACATCTGTGAACACAACCACTCTTTTTGCACCCAGATTTTTGTAAGCGAATACTGCCATGGCTGCTCCCTGGAACGGGTCGATGAAACAAACCCTGGAGACGAACTTTCTTCCCTGTGTTACGAGTGGATTCGTGGAGGCAGGAGTCACCATAGGAACTTTGTTCTCTTCTGCAATAGGTGCTATGGCGAGAGAATGTGCACTGGCCACTTCACCGATTATTGCGAGGACCTTTTCTTTGTCAATGGCTCTTGCTGCTGCGTTCGCTGCTTCTGTTTTCTCACTTCTGGTGTCAAGGAGAACGAGTTCTACCTCTTCTCCCAGAACCGTAGGTTTCTCTTCGTGAGCGATCTGAATACCTTCCCACACCATCCTTCCAAAAGCGGAAATGCCACCCGTCATTGGAAGAATCACAGCGATCTTAACAGCGGAGAAAAGACTCAAAACTGTCAATACAAGAAGAACGGTTACCAGTACCTTCCTCATATCTCTTCCCTCCCCTCATGAGAATGATTTTTATAAGTATTTTACAGGCTCACCACGAAACGGTCAAGAAATCCTTTTGAATCTTAATGCAGATTTTTCTGGAGGTTAATGTTTGTCTTTTTCAGTTCTTTCTCTGATTCCGAGAAAATCTTTGCTATTTCTTTCTCAGGCAGTTTTATTCCTTTTCCTGCATATTTACTTTCGACGTACAGCTCGGTCAAATCTCTAAAGTGTCGAAACTTTTTCCCGGATATCAACTCGTACGGAGTGAGATGTTCCTTTCCTGGAAAATATTTCCACCTCAGGAAGAGGTACGCGTCTTCTAACGTGTGTATTACTCTTCGTTCGGTGTGATGTTCCTTTTCTTCAACATCTTCTTTTTCTTCCTCTCTCGATTCTTCCGTTTCAATTTCTTCGCTCGACGTTTTCAACGTTCTAAGGAAGAGCTTCAAAGTGGTGTGGAAGAACAATACCACCACGAAAAGAGAAACAGCGGTTAAAATCCATCTTACCGAATTCCACGAAGGATTTCTTTCAATTTCAACGACGGTCACAGAAGCGGAAGGTGTGGACGAAAGCATCTGACCTACTGGTGTGAGTTCTGGAATTCCTACGTCGAGGTTCACGTTCCGAACCACCGTGTTCACGAACAATACGAACAGATAAAAGCTGACCACAAAAACACCGAGAGCAGCAAGGACATAATGTGACACCTTTAAATTCATTCGAAACTCTTTGAAGAAAACAACAACGAGTAGCACCACACCTGCCACAGCGACCCAGAAAATGACTTCCCAGAGAAGCTTCATAGCAAGACTACCACTCTGGGTGAATTTTTCTATCACGACCACAACGTTTTTCACCATCTGTTGGACCGATTCACCACTTTCTGGCTGATGCGTTTCTGGAAGAAGGAATGGAAGTCTGAATTCTGGAACAAAAGCCAGAAGTGGAACCAAAGAAGCGTAGAGGAACTTCTTCTCATGAAGGAAAAAGAGGGCCATAGCTCCGGAGACAAAAAGGAATGAAGATGGATTTTTCTCAAATATCAACGAAAGCACGAAAAAGAAGGCCAGCGAATACACTTTTGACCTTTCATTTTCGAAATCTGAAAACACAAGGAAGAAAGTAATTATGAGAGATGCGAAAACCAGGTCTTTTTCTTTCGAAAGTATCCAGAGGAGGATCCCTGAGACCGGAAGAACGATCAGGTAGGCTCTGGAGATTCTCTTTAGTATCGCCGTTACCGCTGAGCCTGAAAGGAGCAACAGAGAGTAGAGGTTGATATCTTTCATCAGAACCAGAAGTAAAGCGCTACCAAACAACACATCATGGAACACTTTCTACAACCTCCTGAACGGTCATGTTCTCCCGCACTCCCCTCACGATCACGTGGTTCTCTTCGAGCAGCTTCACCTTTTCCAGAAGATCGAGGAGATCCTTCCTCATGAGGAGATAGCTCCTGAAAGGCTTCGTGTTTGGATCGCGTAAACCGTATGGTATGACAAATACGATCAATTTTGAAACCTGAGACCTCACTCTGAGAAGTAAGGGAAGCTCCTGCTCCGTCAGGTGTACGCAGAAAAGGAGAACAGTATCCGAAGGATCAAATACGACCGTCTCCAGGACACTCTTCGTATCGAAACGAGGATTGTCCGTTCCTCTCACGGTGGCGAGCAGTTCAAAATCCATCACCCAGTCTCGATCGTGATTCTTCCAGATTTCTTCACCTATGACCGTTAATTCCACTGGTGTGTGACGTTCTTTCAGGTCTTTCACCACGCTCGCCACGAACCGCACCGCTTCCTCTTCGTAGTACCTCCTCAGTTCTTTCCAGACTTCTCCCAGCTGGACACCTTTTGGAAGGTTCAGATCGAGAAAAATCTTCACCCTTCCCAGTGCAGTGTGGTCGTGCTCTTTCACGAGCAACCTTCCATATCTCGCGGAGGCTTTCCAGTGTATTCTGTTCATCGGTTCTCCGTTGTAATCTCTGAGTCCCTTCAGCATCGTGTTGTCCTCGAGAAGTCTCTGGGGGCTTTTTCTACCCGGCAGGAGCTCTTTCAGGGCCTCTTTGTAGAATTCGATCGGCACGTACTCGGGAAAAACGATCACCTCGTCCTCTGCGTTGAACTCCTTTTCCACAGAAAAAGTTGCGAACGTGTCCTCGATTTTTATAGAAAATCCCTTCAGGATCTTTCTTCCACGTGTTCCAAACGAGAAAATGAACACCAGCTTTTCTGAAGAAGATGGTGTCAGAGAAACTTCTTCGGTGTCTTTTTTGAAAAATCTGACGGGAGAAAAACTCGGGTTGAGTTTCATCGAAATCCGCAAATGACCAGAATATCTGATCTTGTAGATCATCTCTGCCTTTTCATCCACGAAGAGTCTGGTTTTTGTGATATGCCTTTCTATCTTTATTTTTGGAATGGCCTTCAGAGTCAAGAGAAGATCCAGCCACCTCGTTGCGGTAAAGAAAACCATCAGAAGAAAAATGTTGTTCTGTGTGAGGATCCATACTGCGACGGAAAAGATTGTGAGAATCACAAGTGGTTTCTTTCTTACCCTCATTTGACCACCTTCACACGGTCGAGAATTTCTCTCACTATATCCTCCTTTTTCTCCCTTTTGAGTTTGGACTCTGCGGATTGGATCACTCTGTGGGGTATCACGTACACAGCGGCTCTTTTCACGTCGTCTGGAAGGACAAAATCTCTCCCACCCATAAAAGCGAGAGCCATGGAGAAGTGCATGAGGGCTATACTTCCACGGGGGCTCATGCCCAAAAGAAGCGATGGGTGATTTCTTGTGGCACTGGCTATATCGACGATGTATTTCTTCACTTCGTCGCTCACAAAAACATTCCTCACCTTTTTTTGAAGTTCTGAAAGCTCATCAGGGTTCATGACCGGTTCCAGCTGGCTTATGGGATGCTCTTTTTCCTGGGATGTGAGCATCTGAATCTCTGCTTCCTCATCGGGATACCCCATCTTCACACAGATCATGAAACGGTCGAGCTGAGCTTCCGGGAGAGGGAAGGTCCCTTCGTACTCGATTGGGTTTTGCGTGGCGATCACGAAGAATCTCTCAGAAAGCCTGTGTGTGACTCCATCCACGGTCACTTGACCTTCTGCCATCGCCTCAAGGAGCGCAGATTGTGTTCTCGGTGTTGCCCTGTTTATCTCGTCCGCGAGGAGAACATCGGTGAACACGGGCCCCTTTTTAAAGACAAAGTCTTCTTTCTTTCTATCGTATATGTACAGACCGGTAAGATCTGTCGGAAGGAGGTCCGGTGTGAACTGAACCCGTCTGAAATCCACTCCAAGGGATAGCGCAAGGGCTCTTGCAAGCATCGTCTTTCCAACTCCTGGCACATCTTCCATGAGAACGTGCCCTTTTGCAAGAAGCGCTGCGACAACAACTTCGATGGCTTCTCTCTTTCCTTTTATCACCTTTTCGATGTTGTTTATCACCCGCTCTATCAACCCAGGATCCCTCCAGAATAGTGTTTGCATACTTCAAAGTATACCAGTTTTTCTATCAAATTCTCAATTTTTAGAATACACGTTGAATTTTAATGCAGAAATTTCACCAGTACTGGTGTATAATTCTTCAGAAGAAAAAATACCCCAGGAGGTGTTGTTGTGAATCTAGAAGACAAGATCTCAAAGATAGGCCGAAACATGAAATCCTCCATCATCAGGGAAATTCTCAAATTTGCTGCGGACAAAGATGCCATTTCTTTCGGAGGGGGAGTGCCCGATCCTGAGACTTTTCCGAGGAAAGAACTTGCAGAAATCGCAAAGGAAATCATAGAGAAAGAGTACCATTACACCCTTCAGTACTCCACAACGGAAGGCGATCCCGTTCTTAAACAGCAAATTTTGAAACTTCTGGAGAAGATGTACGGTATCACAGGACTCGACGAAGACAATCTGGTATTCACCGTTGGATCCCAGCAGGCACTGGATCTAATTGGAAAACTCTTCCTCGACGATGAGAGTTACTGCGTCCTCGATGATCCCGCATACCTCGGAGCCATAAACGCGTTCAGACAGTACCTTGCGAACTTCGTGGTGGTCCCGCTCGAAGACGACGGAATGGATCTCAATGTTCTGGAAAGAAAGCTTTCCGAATTCGACAAAAATGGAAAAATAAAACAGGTGAAGTTCATCTACGTTGTTTCGAACTTCCACAACCCAGCGGGAGTCACGACTTCTCTGGAGAAGAGAAAAGCGCTCGTCGAAATCGCAGAAAAGTACGACCTCTTCATAGTAGAAGACGATCCCTACGGTGCTTTGAGGTACGAAGGAGAAACTGTGGATCCCATCTTCAAGATAGGTGGACCAGAAAGGGTGGTTCTTCTCAACACGTTCAGCAAAGTCTTGGCACCGGGTCTCAGAATAGGGATGGTGGCGGGAAGCAAGGAGTTCATCAGAAAGATCGTTCAGGCAAAGCAGTCTGCGGATCTGTGCAGTCCCGCTATCACTCATCGTCTCGCTGCCCGTTATTTGGAGAGGTACGATCTTCTCGAGCAGTTGGAACCCACCATCGAACTCTACAGAAGAAAGAGAACGGTGATGCTCAACGCTCTTGAAGAGTACTTCTCCGACATACCAGGCGTGAAATGGGTGAAATCGGAAGGTGGTCTCTTCATCTGGCTCACCCTTCCCGAGGGTTTCGACACCTGGGAGATGTTCGAGTACGCGAAGAGAAAGAAGGTGTTTTACGTTCCTGGAATGGTTTTCAAAGTATACGACGAGCCGAGTCCCTCTATGAGGCTTTCCTTCTGTCTGCCGCCAGATGAAAAGATCGTTGAAGGGATCAAAAGGCTCAAGGAAGTTGTCCTCGAGTACGGCAAGGAAAAAGGTCTTCTGTGAGGAGTGATAGAATGTTTCTGGAAAAACTGGTTGAGATGGCTCAAGGAAAGGGAAAAAAGCTCGCAGTTGCGGCTGCGAACGATGATCACGTGATAGAAGCTGTCTGCAGGGCTTGGAAAGAGAGAGTGTGCGAGCCCGTTCTGTTCGGTCCAGAGGAAGAGATCACCAGGATCATCGAGGAACTCGTCCCTGAATGGAAGACGCCCCAAATCGTAGATTGTCCCCCAGAAGAAGCGGGAAGACTCGCTGTGGAGGCCGTTTCAAAGGGAGAATGCGATTTTCTGATGAAGGGAAAGATAAAGACAGGAAATTTGATGAAGATCTATCTGGACGAAAGGTACGGACTTCGAACGGGAAAAACGATGGCGATGGTGAGCGTGATGGAGATACCCGATTTCCCGAGGCCTCTCATAATCTCCGATCCCGGTATGCTGATAAGCCCCACTCTGGAACAGAAGGTTGACATGATAGAACACTGTGTTCGAGTGGCAAACGTCATGGGTTTAGAAACACCGAAAGTTGCCGTTGTCGGTGCCATAGAAGTCGTGAATCCAAAGATGCCCATCACGATGGAAGCGGCCGTTCTCTCGAAGATGAACCAGAGAGGGCAAATAAAAGGGTGTATCGTCGATGGGCCCTTCGCGCTGGACAACGTTGTGTCGGAAGAAGCGGCGAAAAAGAAAGGGATACAAAGCCCTGTGGCGGGAAAGGCCGACATCTTGATACTGCCAGATATAGAGGCGGCGAACATTCTGTACAAAGCTCTGGTTTTTCTTGCTAAAGCGAAATCCGCATCTATCATTCTTGGTGGGAAAGTCCCTGTAGTTCTCACATCACGTGCAGACTCGGAAGAAACGAAGTTTTATTCCATAGCCCTCTCGGCGGTCTTCGCTTAGAAGACACACTTTTTCAGAACGTCGAGGAGGATCAGGTTGGAGAGGAAGCCATATCTCTCGTAGTTTTTTCTGAACTCTTCTTCCGTTTCCTTTCCACATATGTCAACGATCGTCTTTATGGCGAGGAACTTCTTCTCGTTCTCGTGGCACACTTTTGCCACAGCGGCGGAGTCCATATCGACACAGAGGGCTCCCGTTCTTCTTTTTATCTCCTCGGCTTTCTCCTTCGCTGTCACAAAGGCGTCTCCGCTTGCTATCAGTCCTGTCTTGATTTCTCTGTTTGAATAAGCGATCACCTTGTCTTCGAGATCTTCACTGCCCGAGACGATGATTCCTTCATCACCAAGGGCCGTTTCGAAATCGTACTCGACGTAGGAATCTCCTATCACGACATCCCCAACTTCAACACCTTCCAGACCACCGGCGTTTCCCGTCAAGAAAACAGCATCTATGTTGAACCTGTCCAGAAAAGCCTGAGTAACGAGCGCGGCCTCTACCTTCCCGATGAAACCGTAGCTCACGACCACCTCGTTTCTTCCTACAACTCCCCGCTGGTAGTATCTTTTCAAGAGACGTCCTTTTTCCAGGACTTCCATCTCTTTAAGCATGGGTTCCACTTCTATCTTGAACACACCGAGAACCAGGATCACGTTCCCACCTCCAGATGAGAAAAAGGGGCGCAGTGCCCCTTCACTCTCTCTGTCCAAGATACCTGTCGAGCTGGAAGATCACAGACATCTGACCATTTGCCTTTTCTAAAAGATCGAGGATTTCTCTCACCTGGTCTTCTTCTTCCACCTGCTCGTCAACGAACCATTTGAGGAAACTCACGGTGGCGTGATCTTTCTCTTCCAAAGCGAGTTCCAGGATGTTGTAAATCGACTGGGTGACGAATTCTTCGTGTTTCAGAGCCGCTTCAAAGGCGTCTTTTATTCCGTTCCAATTCGAAGGTGGCTTCTCTATGGCTTCGAGTTCGACCCTTCCTCCTCTTTCGTAGATGTATTCGTAGAACTTCATCGCGTGAGTTAGTTCTTCCTGCGCTTGCTTTTTCATCCAGTGGGCAAAACCCTTGAATCCTTCAGCATCGAAGTAAGTTGCCATCGAAAGATAGAGATAGGAAGAGTAGATCTCCCTGTTCAACTGATCGTTGAGCGCTTTTCTCACTTTTTCTGAGATAACCATCATCTCACCTCCTACTGTACAATTCTACCACTTGCCACACTTTTGCCACATTTTTCTGTTAATAATCGAAATGGAGGTGAAATTATGAGGAATGGTTTCACGATCGTGGAGCTTTTGATAACTATAGCTGTTCTTCTCATCGGAATACTCTTGGTTCTGGGATTCACAACGAGAACAATTGTTGCCACTGTTCAGTCGTTTACCACGATCGAGTTAGCGGACGATCTTTTGAAGGCAGCGATGGAAATAAGAAAGGAAATCCTGAAAGCTGGACCTAGAGCGGATCAGATTTATTTTGATCCGGAGAATCCTGAAAAAATTTCTTTCCTTGTGAATGTTCCTTTCGGTGGAGAAAAGTACTATTCCAGGAACTACACATACACTATCACATTTGAAAAACCGGACATCAAATTGTACATCTTCCAGGAAGATTCGAACAGCACAGATACGAGGATACTCGTAACGGATGTTTCAACCTGCACATTTTTGGCGGGTGCCGGTACTGTCTCCTTTGTTATAGGAAAAGAAAAACACAACATCGAAAGAACCTATTTCATGAGCGTAGCCCTTCCCAATCTGAAGTGAAGGGGTGATCTTTATGAGGAATGGTTCCATTCTTGTGACCACTGTGATAATTCTGGTCATCGTTTCCGTTCTGGGAATCTCTGTGTTCTTCGCGTTCAATCAATATCGTGAAAATGTGGGATTGACCGCTCAGAGACTGGAGGCTACTTACAGAGCTTCAAATATCCTGAGTCTCGGTGTTGCCTGTCTAAAAAAGCACTTCGGTTTTTCAGGAATGGAAATCAACTGGTCCACTGGAAGTGTGACATGGTTTGATGATTTCAGAAAGAGAGTTCTGCTTCAGTCAGATGGAGATGCCTGGGAGAATGTTTTCTCATTGCTGGACACAGAAAAATACTACAATCTTTCTTCAGACATCGATTTCTCTACTGAAGCATCAAAATTGGGATTTTCTAACTTTGAAGCAGTAGCCATTCCGTTCGAGAACAACCCGTTCTTTGCTCTGCTTGTTGTAAGAGCACAAGTCGGAAAGGCTGTGGTTTACAAATACGCTGTTCTTTCTTCAGACTTTCTGAACAAGTACGCGTATTTCACAGAAAAAGAAACAAGACCGGATGGAGATAAGATATACTTCATCACCCAAGATATTATCGATGGGCCTTTCAGATCCAACGATGTGATACACGTGGAAGGAAAGCCTCTTTTCAAGGGAAGCGTGGAGTTCAAGGATATCGATATCGATTTGGAAGCAGGAGAAGGCCCAAGGTACGAAAATCCGCCTCCGAAGTATCTGACTGACGAAGACATACAGAAATACAACATAGAAAAGATAAAAGACTATTACGCGAGAGAAATCGAAAGGATAGCGAAGCCAGCGTCTGAAGTTGTTCTTTCGAGTGAACCAGTGGGGATCGAGCTTCCGTCAGCTATGATCGTTGAAGAAAAAGAAGGTTGGTACTGGTGGGGAGAATATCAATGGAGATACTACAAGAAACAGCTGGAGCCGGTCTATATAATCGAATTCAATGCACCGAGGGGAAACAGTGGAAATGACTATCTAATAAAAGTAAAATACAAAGAAATTTACAGAGAATACTTAAGCAACAATCGAAAGGATTGGTATTTCATTCAAGAAAGCGAAGGTAGAGAAGTTAATCTTTTCCACATCAAACCCAAACCGAACAGCGATCAGTACCATCTTGTTCTCCAGGGGGAGGAAGCAAGACGACTTCTTGATCTCGACAGAAACGAGTACGATATCTACTTCAACGGTGTTATCAAAACAGACAGTGATGTTTATCTAAGAAATGCAAGCAGTCAAGAAAACCAAGAAAACATAAAACCCATGTTCGTCGATGGAAGGTACACCATCGTTGCGAACAACATCTACATAGAAGACCACATCATCTACAACGATTACAGAGAAATTCTGGAAGAAATTGCCGATAAGGAAGGAATAAAAGGAAACTCCGATCAAAAAGTTGCACAGGTTTTGATCAGAAAACTCGATAAGAACGGAAACATCGAAGAAGACTACTCAGAACTTTTGAAGAATCACGAATCAGACGATTTCCTCAATCTTGTGGCGTACAAGAATGTGGTGATCACCGACAAAAAGCCCAACATGAAGATTTTCGCCAGTATATACGCTTTCACCGGAAGCTTTTATGTGAAAGATTACGATAGGGGAGATCCTGTTGGCGAGCTCACCATTTTTGGTTCTCTTGCGCAATACGTGAGAGGAGCCGTTGGAACTTTCACTTCGGCGTGGTGGTCGAAGGATAGAAAACCCGTTGTTTTAACAGGTTACCGTAAAAACTACATCTACGACTGGAGAATCCTCAAGGGGTTTTCTGTGTTTGGTACCCCCACTGTGCCGAAGGAATCGAACATACTCAATGTGAGAGAGGTGTATTGACATGAGAAATGGGAGTCTTATAGTTGAAACTTTGATAAGTCTGTTTCTCATTCTTCTCACCGTCGTTATATTCACAACGATCATTGTGGGAGTGGCAAAAAATGTGACACTCACCGAAAAATCCATTGAAACCTTTCTTTTTACCAACTTTGCGTACGATTTTCTTTCCAAGTACGGGGTTGGACATTTGATAGAACAAGGTGTGTACGAAGAGATAAACAGAGAATTCTGGAAAGACAAATGGAACGATCAAAATCCTCCTTTTCCTCATATTGATTCTTCGGGTTCAACCGTTGAGGATGTTGTTTTGCCCAGCAGCAGTGATGTGAAATACAAAAAAATCACGTTGAAGATAAAAATCAACGAAGGAGCTTCAATAGAGAGAATTGTTATAATAGGGGATTAAATTTTCCTGCCAACTGACCGATATATATAAATGGAAAATTGGATGTGGAGGGATCCACGATGAGGATCGATCCCACGGATGGGAAAGGAAACGAGGTGCTTCATAGAGAAATAACAAGAAGGGAACTACATGTGAAAGAGAACGGATCAACACCCGTCGCTGAGATGAAAAAACAGCAGGAAGAGGACGTTCAGAGAGCTATAGAAGAATTCTCGAAGAAGCTGGAAAAACTGAGAAAGATCTTCAGAGGAGAAGCCGAATTCAGGTACGACGGCGAATTGAACATGGTGATCGTGAAGATAAAAGACACCGAAACTGGGGAGATCATAAGGCAGATTCCTCCTGAGGTGATGGTGAAAATCGCAAAGAGTATAAACGAACTGCTTGGGATTCTCGTAGACGAAAGGGTGTGATCGCATGGACCTGAGTAAAATAGCGAGCACCATAAATATGAGATATTACTCACAGCTGGGTGGTTTCCAGGTGGGGGGAGCTGTCAGCGGACTCGACACCCAGTCCATCATAAACGCTATTCTCGAAGCAGAAAGCCAGCCGCTTCAAAATCTCACAGAAAAGTACGAAAAGTACGAGCTCATGCAAGAAGCCTACACAGAAGTGAAGACCAAACTCAGAGAGTTCAGAGATCTGGTCTACAGTTTCAAACTCCAGAGTACCGTTGTCCAGAAAACAGCCGTTTCTTCCAGCTCTCTTCTTTCAGCTGAGGCTTCCTCTGTGGCCGTCACGGGTGTATACCATGTGAAGATCGTTCAGACCGCAACTTACACCACGTTGGCTGGAGCGAGTGAAGTTGTTCCACCTCCCGATTCAACGAAGACGTTTGGGGAACTCGATTACATGTACACACCTCAGGAAGGAACTGTAAGACTGTACAACAACGAAACGGGAAACTACGTGGAAGTCCAGGTTCTCTCCACAGATACCATAGACGATATTGTCAATAAGTTGAACACCGCTCTTTCCTCTGCTGGAATAACGGGAAGCGTCAGCTACGATACCAGCACCGGCAAAATCAGCATCACTTCCGATAAGAATTTCTCGCTCGTTGACATCACAGGAAACTTCACGAAGGTATTTCATCTGGATGAAGCCAGTCTGAACTACAGTGGAGGAAATTATTCTTTCACCAGCACCGCCTCTGTGAGCGGGCTTTCCACAGCGAAAACTCTTCAGCAGATTGCTACGTACACTTCAAAGACCATAATAAGCGGAAAGGTGAAGATAAACGGTGTGGAGATAGATGTGGATCAGAACGACACGTTGTCTTCTCTTATAGAGAAGATAAACGACAGCGAAGCCGGGGTTACCGCCAGTTATGATTACCATGCGAACAGAGTTGTGATCATTTCAAAGACCTCTGGTCCCGAGGCCATCACCCTGGAAGACACATACGGGACGGGTTTGTTCTCGCTTCTTGGAATAGAAAATCACAGTCTCTACGTGGGTCAGAAGGCTCATCTTCAGATCAGTATGGACGGCACGAACTGGGCGGATGTGTATTCAGACACGAATGACGTGGAGTACAACGGTGTCACTTTCCACATCTCTGGAATGACATCCGAGACGATCACCGTTGATGTGAGAGTCGACACGGATGCGATAGTTGAAAAGATAAAAGAATTCGTGGATAAATGGAACGAAACGATGGATTATCTGAACGAAAAGCTCACAGAAGAGCCGATAACCGATAAATCCGAAGAAGAGATGACAGAAGAAGAGAAGATGAAAGGGGTTCTGAAAGGAGACGATCTGTTAGAAGAGATCTTCTCCCGTCTCAGAGGATTCATCACGTATAAAGTTGAAGGAGACATAAACTACCTCTGGGAACTTGGGATCAGCACAGGAGACATAGGAACCGGATACGAGAACATGATGAAGGGTCATCTCGAAGTGGATGAGGAGAAACTGAGGCAGATAGTGGAAGAGGATCCAGACAAGGTGTGGGAATTCTTCGGTGGGGAGAACGGTTTTGCCACACAGCTCGACGATTATCTATGGGAACTGGTGAAATTCAACGGCAGGATCGATCAGGTCGCGGGAATAAGCGGTCGAATAGAAAGAGAACAGAGATTCCTCGCCACACAGATAGCGAGCTGGATCGAAAGGCTCTCCAAGAGAGAACAGGAACTCTGGAGGAAGTTTTCGGCCATGGAGGAAGTGATCTCTCAGCTTCAGTCCCAGGGAAGCTGGATCTCTCAAGCGTTGCAGGGCAGTAACAACAAGTGATTACCCTTTCATGCCACTTCTCACAAGACTTTTCACAAACAGGTTCTGAAGAGCGAGAAACATCACAACGGTTGGCGCTAGAGCAACCACGGTACCCGCCATTATTACACCCCAGTTGTTGGCTGATTCAGCCTGCATGAGCATCTTCACTCCTACCTGGACCGTTTTCATTTTGTCTTCCATACTCACTATCAAAGGCCAGAGATACATGTTCCAGGCATAGACGAAGTTTATTATAGAGGCACCTGCCAGCATATGTTTTGAGAGGGGGATCAGCACTTTCCAGAAAAATTGCATGTAACTCGCTCCGTCTATGAGTGCAGCATCCTGGAGTTCTTTTGGAATCGTGAGAAAATGCTGTCTCATGAGAAAGGTGTTTGTTGCGCTTGCCATAAAAGGAATTGTCAGAGCCCAGTAAGTATTGACCCAGCCGAAAGTTTTCATGATTAAAAACAGAGGGAGAATCATAACAGTTTCTGCGGGAAGGAATAGAGTGGCAAACAAAGCTGCGAACATGACTTTTTTACCCTTGAAATTGAAATGAGAAAAAGCGAAACCGGCGAGCGCTCCGGTGGCAAGTTTTCCAAGCGTTATAAGTGATGTTACGATTAAGCTGTTCAAAAAAAGTCTTGCCATCGGAACATATTTGAAGGCTTCTACATAATTCTTCCAGTAAAAACTCGTTGGAAAGAACTTCGGAGGATAGGAAAAAACAACCTCTGGTCTTTGAAGACTTATGGTTATTGCAAGAAACAATGGCAGAGCCATTATGAGTGTCACCAGTATAAGAATTATTTCGTAGAGGATTGTGATGGATCTTTTCCTCCTCACGTTCTCTCCCCCATCATTGATAGTGGACCCTTCTCTCACCGAATTTGAAATAGAAGATCGTAACGATCGCCATTATCAGAAAAAGAATTACACTCTGTGCTGCTGCAGGACCTGTTTTCTGGAAAGCGAAGGCGTCGAGATACAATCTGTATATCAATGTGGTCGTGTAATTTCCCGGTCCACCTTTTGTGGTGACATCGATGATAGCAAAGGAGGAGAACATAAAACTTACAAGATTCATGATAACAAGATAGAAGGTGATCGGTGAAAGAAGCGGAAAGACAATTTTCCAGGTTCTGGCCCAGGAATTGGCTCCTTCCACAAGAGAGGCCTCTATCAATTCCTGAGGAATATCCTGAAGACCTGCAAGATAAAAGATGATATCGAAAGGAAGGGTTTTCCAGACAGTAGCTATTATAACTGCTATGAGTGCGTACGGCTTTGTGGTAAGCCATTCCACCTGCAGTCCAAAGGGTTTGGAAAGAATGTAGTTGACATGCCCTACAACAGGGTTAAGCAGAAAAGACCAGAGAACACCTGCTATCGCTGGAGAAATAGCGTAAGGAGTAAAAATCAATGCCCTGAAAATTCTGTTTCCAGGGAGGTTCATATTCAGAAGCAGTGCTATAAAGAATGCAAGAAATATAGTCAGAAAGAGGGATGCAAGAACGTAAACAACTGTCACTTTTATGGCGTTTAAGTACTCTGGGTTTTGAAACAACCTCTGGAAGTTTCTCAGCCCCACAAACACCATTCTGTTTCCAAATGGGGTAATTCTGTAAAAACTCAACCTCAAAGAATAAGCAGCAGGCCAATAGATAAAAAGAGTAATGATCACAAAAGTTGGAAAAAGAAGTAGGTACGGGAGAACTCTTTTCAATTTAATCCCCCCAGAAAAATAATAAGGAGTGAGGGGAACTCCCCTCACTCATAAAGTTCGTTGTATTCTTTAATGGCTCTTGTAGCTTCTTTTTCAGCCCAGGCGAGAGCTTCTTCGGGTGTCATTTCTTCATTAATCATTTTTTCAATAGCGGTTTCTATTATGTCTCTCACCTCTGGAAACGGTCCTATGACAGCTCCTCTGGTGTTCGGTGTTTGAACCGACAACAGAAGCTGCAAAAGCGCCGTTAGATGATGAGGATACTCACCGTAATAACCCTGGTAAAGGAGTGTTTCTACCGCATCTTTTCTTACCGGGAAGTAACCTGTTCCAAGGTGCCAGCGTATCTGTTGTTCTGGCTCCGCCATCCATTTCACGAACTCCCAGGCTGCTTTTATCTCCTCTTCTGGATGGTCTCCTATGATCCACAAGCTTCCCCCACCTATTGGTGTTCCTCCAAGCTTAACTCCTTCTGGTTTTGGAAGGAACGCCGTTCCAAGTTCGAAACCGTTTTCCTTAGAAGCATCCATCATCAGTTTCACGTCAGAAGTAGAGGTGATGAGCATGGCGACTTTTTGAGAAATGAAAAGCTGTCTTGCCCCTGTCCAGTCCTCTTTTGTTGTGTTGATCATAAGACCCTCTTTTGTAAGTGTATTCCAGAGTCTAAGGAACCTGAGCGCCGCTTCGTGATTAAATACCGCCTTTGTTGGTCTTCCTGCTCTTCCATTTTCGTTGTCAACTAAAGGAGCGTTCTGAAGAGCTATAAACTGCTCGAAGAACCAGCTATGAAGTGGCCAGGTGATACCAGCACGAACGATGTTTCCTTTTTCATCTTTAACTGTGAGTTTTCTGCAGTATTCTATTAACTCATCGAATGTTCTTGGGGGATTGTTTGGATCGAGACCAGCTTCTTTGAAGAGGGTCTTGTTGTAGTAGAGAATAGGATTTGAAGAATTGAACGGCATTGAGTAAAGTTTTCCTTTCACTCGGTAGTAGTCCAGAACCTGTGGGAGGAATTTTCCAATATCGAAAGAGGGATCCTTCTCAATCAAATCACCGATTGGAACAGCTATACCACTGTCGATCATGAATTGGGTGCCAATTTCGTATATCTGAACAACGTGTGGAGGAGTTCCACCCTGTACAGCTGCCACAAGTTTGTTCAGTGTGTCCCTGTAACTTCCGGTGTATTGCACTTCTACTTCAATGTCTGGATGGATCTTCATGAAATCCTCTGCCATGTTTTGAAGAAGTTCGATCCTCCATCCTCCCATGGCGTGCCAGAACTGAATCTTGACCTTTGCTAAACTGATAACTACGAGAAGAAGCATCAGAAGAATAAAAAATTTCTTCATAACATATCCCCCCTTTGAATAGGACTGATTTCTAAAAACAAAAAGCAACCCATCCAGGGTTGCTTCTCTTGTTTTCCTCCCCGTGCTTTAGTATTTTACAACATTTACAACAGTATTTTACAACACAGAGATTGCTATATCAATGAAGAAAAAATATTCCACCTGTGATATAATAATAGTAAAATAACTCTTAAATAAAAAATAAAACTCTAAAAAAATTGGGAGGGGAATTATGAATGTTTTTGTGAAAACTTTTGGCGGGACAAAAGTTATCAAGGACAATGATATCGTGAATGCAAGAGACTGGCCATCGCAAAAGGCGTTTGCCCTGTTCAGGTATCTCATTTTCAGGAGGAACGAAGAAGTGTCCGTTGAAGAGATCTACAACCTCTTTTGGGAAGACATGGATGATGCATTCGCGAAATCCAACCTGAACACCACGCTCCATATCATAAGAAAAACCACCGGAATAACAAGCGAACAGCTCTTTGTGAAGAGAGATCTCTGCTGTTTCTTCCCGGGAGATGAAATCACCATAGACGCAGATATTTTCGAAGAGTGTCACAGAAAACTGATGAAAACTACGTCAGATGCTGAACGTGAAAAGCTCCTTAAGAGGATGTTCGAGATTTACACTGGGCCATTTTTAATCGAAGACATTTTCGCAGAATGGGTTCAGGAAATCAGAGAAATCTACGAATCGTGGTACTCGGATGTTCTGAAAGAACTCTTCGAATTGTACTTGTCGAGAAAAGATTACGACGCTGCTCTTGAGATGGTAAACGCTTATTTTCAGAGAGAGCCTTACGATGAGGATATGTACTACAGAGCCATTGAAGTTCTTTTGAAAAAGGGTGATATCACGAGGGCGAAACGTGTATACGACAAACTCTCAAGTCATCTTACGGAGATAGGGATCAAGCCTCGATTGAAATTCGAAGATTTTCTCTCCAAAAGAGACTCAGAATTCATGATGAACGGTAACAAAGCAGTGGTGGTTGATGAAAAGCTCTTTGAAAGATTCCTCTTTCTGGAGAGTCGAAGGAGAGAAAAATCTTTTGTCATCGTCGAGGTGAAACTGACAGATAAGAGTATCAGCACTGAAGATGTCTCCCAAAGATTAGCATCTCAGCTTCGAAAGGGGGACGTGATGACCTTCTCAGACGAAACTATCCGAATTCTTTTCCACTGTCCTGAACAACGTCGTCCAACAATAGAAAAACGTGTGGTAAATGCACTCGAGAAAATTGGAGTGAATAAAAACCAGTACGAAATTTCCTGAAAACACAGATCAAAAAATAGCGCCGCTACCTCGCATTTGAAGCAGCGACGCTCAAAGAAATGTACTTAATGAATGTATTGGGAGAAATGGGGATAGAGAAGGATCAAAATGAGTACCTCACCCCAACGAAAATTTTGTAGTTTGTAAAGTCATATGATACTCCCAAAAGAACAGTTATACTCTTACTGGGGTAATATCCTGCACTTAGAAACACCTCCCATGGTGTTTCCTCGAGTGTCCAGTAACTTCTGAAAGAAAGGCTCACAGAAAATCTGTTGAGTTTCAGATCCCCCCTACCCCACCAAAGTATTCCAGAGAATTTTGTGAGATCGAAGAGTGTGTACACACCAGCTGAGAGTGAAAGATTTCCCACACTGGTACGATCTGAAAATCCAGCTCCCAAGTATTTGAACCGCCAGTAGATAACCCCGAGTTTCAATTCTTCTCCAAACAGTTTCGTTTCTACAAGAAGTCCATCGGGAAAAGAAGCAGAAAAATGGATGCTTTTGTTCAACCAGAGACTTATTCTGGCTTCTGGATAAGAGGAAATCAGTATGAAACTCTCTTCAGATTTTTCTTCTTCTTTACCCATGAACTTCTCAAGCCCAGAAATATCCCCCGCGACGAAAACTTTTTCTTCAGGCGGTTTTTCTACAACGAGAGCCCTGCAGAAAACGATCATTCTGTGTTCTTTCTCATCCGTTTTGAATTTGGAATAAGCAATCGGTTGAAAATCCTCTTGAGAGATCCAGATCTTTGTTCGAAGATATGCGCCGTCCAGTTTCATTTCGATATCAGATAGAACACTTTGTTTATCCAACTGTTGTGGTGTTATCGAAAGGTACATTTCCTGCACCGTTGTCATTCCCTGTGTTACTGTAAGAATCTCCTCCCTTCCTATACGCACAACGGCCGATTTCCCGAGAACAGTCAGGATCCAGGGTTTTGAAAGAATTCTATAAGAATCGCGTATCATGGGGAATTTCACTTTTATGGAAAGTGGAAAAAACTTCAATTCTACTGTATCACTCGAGTAGTGTATTGAACCCTCGTTGGACTCATCGGTACTGAGATAGAGCTCCTCCAGAGAGACTCTAGTTCCGGTACTCTCTTTCACTTCTGCCATTACAAAATGATACATGATCATGGGCTCCGAAAACACCGTTGCAACAGTGAGAATCAGAAAGATCATCAGCGACCATTTCATGATCACTCACTTCCCTGGATTTCCGCCTTGATGAATATGTAAAGTTCTTTCTGGGAATCCTTTTTCGTCGTACCACCGAAGAAGTATCTTATGAGTGGAATCTTGTTCAGTATGGGTACACCGGAACTGGTCTGGGCGCTGTCTTCGATGGTGGCGCCGGAAATCACAACGGTCTGACCATTTTTCAGGAAAAGTGTTGTAGAGAGTTCGTTCTGTTTTACAACGAATGCTCCGAGTTTTTCTCCTGCAAAGTGACTGACCTTTGGCGAGAGTGTAAGCTCGAGTTCTTCTTTGTCCATCACACGTGGTTGAATGTCGATACTCACTCCAACGTCTATGGACTCGATCCTGCTCACCGCTCCCTCAGCCTCAAGGAGAACCACCTGTCTTTCTCCCAAGAAGAGAGAAGCTTTTTCTCCACTCTTCACGATGATCCAGGGGTCTGCTGTGATCTTTGCTTTCTGATTCTCTTCGAGAAGTTTCAGCTTCGCTAGGATCTGACCAAAGACATCCGTCTGAATATTGATGAGTCCTGTTACCAGACCGAGAGTAGCCGCCCAGTTCTCGTTGAATTCCTGATCAGAACCGAAGGAGTAATCTAAACTGTTCAATCCCAGCTCGTTCGAGTAATCTTTGGAAACTTCTGTGACGATCACGCTGATTTTCACCTGTGGTATCGGGATGTCTATCTTCTTGAGATCTTCCTCGAACTCCTGCGTGATCTCTTCAGGTGCTGTGATGGTTACCATGTTGTTCTTCTCGTTGAATTTGACGTAACTCCTGTAAACTACTGGTAGAAGTTCCTGGACGTCGGCTGTGGTTATGTATTTCAGCTTGTAGGTCTTTGTAACTGCAAGGTATCTGAATGCAGGATTCGCCGGGTCCGGTGATCCCACAAAATAAAAGCCATTCATCTTTTTGAAAACGTATCCTCCAGGCATGAGGATCATCTTCAGTGCTTGCTCTAAGGGTACTTCGTTGAGTTCCATAGTGATGAAACCAGTCACGGTTGTGTCCGCTATGATCGGGATTCCTGTCTGTGCAGATATATCAGCGAGGGCATCCAGAATATAGGTATCCTGGAATATGTTGCTCACTAAGGGTTCCTCCTGTGCCACCATCACCGCTGTTATCAACACAAATAAAGCGAAATCGAGTTTTCTCATTCCCCATTCCTCCCTTCCATCCGGAAAGACTTTCTCAAAACGATCGGTGCCCTACCGTAGTCGCACCTCGCGAGCAGTTCGTACTGTCCCTCTTCCAACACGACTGGTATGAAGATGCTGAAGATCCTCTTCGTTCCTGGAAGCACAGGATTCGTTGACGAGATCTCTTCCTGAATGAGACTTTCCATTTTCTCCGGTATTATGAGACCTTCGTTCGTCACCTGCTGAGACGTGATCCTGTTCAAACCGAAAGTGATCTTTGGCAGAAGATGATAGTTCCCCGTGTTCTCAAAGACGATGTCCGCGTAAATACCATCTTCCTTCACGGTGTAAACCAGATCGGCGCTTGCTTCTTTAGTTATATCTTCGTCTCTTCCAGCGAACACAAGAAGATTTGCCCCCACTTCCGTCTGTAAATCGCCTTCTGTTTTGAAGACCACATCCGCGTAGTAACCTCCCGTGAAATCTTTTGGAATTCTCACGGCGACACGTACGTTCCTGGACTGTCCAGGTCTCAAGCTGAAAGAAGATGGAGTGAGGTTGATCCAGTTAGGAGGAGTACCCCTTTCTTCTTCCGGAAGGATCTCTCCGTAGAGGTCGTAAACCAGAGGCAAGATCTTTCCTTCCACCTGAAGGGTTTCTTCTCCCAGATTCGATACTTTCACTATCGATGATCGGTAAGATCCTGGAACAGCTTTGATTTCGATGTCTGCTGGATCTACTGTGATCATCACAGGATTTGCTTCCTTCTTCTCTTCTTCGGTTTCCACTTTTTCTGAAGTTACTGTGAAGGTGGTCTCTACCACGATCGGTCTTCTTCCACCGTAATCGACAACGGCTCTTGCGACGTATTCTCCGGGAGGAAAGAATCTTCTTGTGATCGTTCTCATATTAACCGTGCTGTCGGGGAGAACAATACCTCTTCCCCCACCAAGCGGCATCTTCGCTATTGTTCGACCTTCTTTTGTCTTTATCGTGAGTGTGCCTTTCGCGACGATGTGAACGTTGCTCTTGTTCAAAACACCGAGCGTGAAGACAAGGGCACCGTTTCCAATCTGCATCCTTATTGAAGGAATGTCATCTGATCTTTCCACTTTGAAGTAAGCGGGAAATGCTTCCACCCTCTGACTTGTTCCGGAGACAACAACTTCTAAAAAACTCGCCATCCTGTATTTGAATTCGATCTCACCATATGCTCCCTCTTCAGGGGGTCGTTGTGTCTCCCGCGATTGAGGTGTTTGGATTTCAAAGGTAACAGCACCGTAGAGTCCTCCAGAAGCACCCCTTGGAACGTTCACCGTGACGATGATCGTTTTGGTTTCTTGGGGAGGAACGGTGATCGTGTCGGGTTCCACCTTCACCCATCTTGCGATCGAATATTTTGTGCTTCCCGGCTGTTTCAGGTCGTACGCTCCATCCTCAGTTTCTGTTATGTCCATCACCATCGCTTTCAGTGTGATGGATTCGAATTCGCTGTCGTTCTCCAGGAAAATTTCGTAGCTGAAACTCGTTCCCGGGTTCACGGTTTTACTCACCACAATGGGATCCATTCGAACGGAGATACCCTGCGCGAGAAAAACACTACTCATCAGAATCAGAACAATTAAACTTATCCTTCTCATCCCCATCACTCTCCCATAAAAAATAAAAGGCGAGGGAAGCCCCTCGCCTTCCTTTTTTGAAAGATTTATCTCTGGCTGTTCACGTATTCTTCAAGATCTTCCACGTAGTTTCCTTCCTCGTCGATCCAAGGTTTCTGGTTTTTAAGCGTGAGTATAATTGTGCCGCTATCTCTGTAAGTGGATGCACTGTTGCACCTTTCAACATGAATTCTATTCCAGAGTTTGTAGGTCGCACCGTTATGGAGAATTTGGCTGTCAGGTACCAGTAGGGTCACGTCGTTGAGATTTGGAGCGGGTGTCCATATATCTTCTGGTATGGGAAGCTGTGGTCCGAACGCGTAGTCCACTTCGATCGTGTCGTCAACACTTGTACCCGTTGCGTATTTCAAGTGATCAAATCCACTGAATCTGATCTCAAGATCGCTGTTGCTCTGAAGAGTTGCTGTTATACAGTTGGCAACGTAGATTCCAGGTTTTCTCACAAACCAGGTCCACTTCGTTCCTGTGAGGCTCCATTTCACCCATTGGGCAACCTGAACTTCCAAAGTCATGGGAATTTCCCATACATGCCTGTTACAACTTCCGCTCATTCCTTCACTGATAAACGCTCTTGCGTTGTCAGTATTACCCTCGTATGCGTAAACCGGTACTTCTTGCTGGGCAAAAAACAAAGAACCCACTATCAAAACCATCGTTATCAACAGAAGTCTTCTCATATCAATCCCCTCCTCAATTGTTCGCGATGTAACACTTTACCAACTTACCTTTCGTTGGTCACGTAATTTTCCAGATTTTCTACGTAGTTTCCTTCTTCGTCGATCCATGGTTTCTGATTCTGAAGTGTGAGATAGATATACCCGGTGTCTCTGTAGGTAGATGCGCTGTTACATTCAACTACCTTGATCCTGTTCCACAGATAGAAGGTCATACCATTGTGGAGTTCCTGGCTGTCTGTCAGCGTGTAGGAAAGATTGTTCACCTCAGGTGCTCTTACCCAGCTTTCAGGATTTGGTATTCCTTCATCGGTCATAACGGTGTAGTACGCTTCAATCTCCGGGTTGACACTGCTTGTTCCTGTGTAGGTTGGGTCATCAAAGCCGCTGAAAGTCACCAAAACATCTCCATTGCTGGCAACGGTCCCCACGATAGCGTTTGCGTAGTAGTCTCCAGGTTTTCTCACAAACCAGGTCCATTTCGTTGCGTTCAGACTCCACTCGAGCCATTGAGCAACCTGAACCTCTGTTGTGAATTCAATCTGCCACTCAGGTTTGTTACAAGATCCATCCTTAGGGAACGCACTAAAAGCTCTTGCCAGATCGTTTGTTGCTGGCAGATTGATATACTGGCCATCCTCGTACTTCCAAACTTCGAGTGGTGTCTGTGCCAGTACAAAAGAAAACAGTGCTCCCATAAGAACTAACCAAAGTAACTTTCTCATACAAACCCCTCCTTCTACTCACCTTATGGTGAGGTATCGACGTACAGTTTAGAGTTGTTGATGGTGAAGGTTATAACACCCGTGCTGGTGTAGGTGTCCGCTGACAGACTCCTTGGAACGTTGATTTTTTGCCACAGAGAGAAGCTGTTTTCTAGAAAACTGAGGTCGTCGAACCACTCTGTGGGAATCTCGTCACCATAGGCCACTTTCAGATCCACACTATCTTTCTCGTTCGAAGGATCGGGAAAATTCACGTAGATGGAAAGGTGTGTGTTCGCTTCAACTTCGAGCACTTTCGCGACGTACACGCCGGGTTTCTTCACAAACCAGGTGACCCTTGTACCGCTCAGATGGATCTCTACGCAACGCGAGAGTCTACCTCCCCATGCGGTTTCTTCTCTTCCGCTGCTGTTTACAACTCCATGAAGGAGGATGTAGTATTTGTTGTTCAGCCTGTTCAACCTGGTGAAACTGTTCTGGAAGAGAAAGGAGAGCGGAACCTCGAAGGTGTAGATGTTCACGGGTGAGTCGAATTCTTCCTTGAACGGAAACTGACCCGGCGCCTGATTTCCCTCGGGCTCTTCGGAGAGAACGTTGAGATGTGTTTCTTCCAGATACCACTCATCGTCGATATCCACTCTGACGTAGAGGTATTCTGAATCGTTCCAGACGGTGACGGTTCCCACCACTGTGTTCTGGCCTGCCCAGAAGCTGAAAAGTTTCTCCCCATCTCCCAGTTCGTATTCCATGTAGTAATACCACTGACCCTTTCCGCGATAGGAGTTCATTTCAACTACGCTCCCTGTGGTTTGTCTCTGAGCAGGTGGGAGAACGAACACGTCTTTTTTGACCTCCTTTTCCCACCTCCCGAGTTCTTTGTTATATTTGTAGATCGTTGTGGAAAAAGAAAAAGCGAAAAGAAAAACAATGAGTATCCCCAATCCCCACTTTCTCACGGTACCGCCTCCTACGTTTCAAACTCTATTCAAAAGAATGAAACAGGGTTGAAATTGGAAGAAATTTTCAATGAGTGTTTAATGAAAAAACAATAAAAACTGGTAGACTTTTAACGGGAGGTGAGAGGCGTGGAAGTGAAGATAGAAAAGCCCACCCCTGAAAAACTCAAGGAACTCGGTGTGGAGAGATGGCCCATCTGGGAAAAAGAGGTCAGTGAGTTCAACTGGTACTACGACACAAACGAGACCTGCTACATACTGGAAGGCAAGGTGGAAGTCATAACAGAAGATGGAAAAAAGTACGTCATAGAGAAGGGTGACCTTGTCACCTTCCCGAAAGGTTTGAGGTGCAGGTGGAAGGTTATAGAGCCAGTCAGAAAGCACTACAACCTCTTCTGAACTTGAAACCTTCCGGAAAGTGTTGTAGAATACTGATGCACCACGCTAGGCGGGGGGCTGGCGGTCCCCTGTACCCGAAATCCGCCGTACGCGGGGCCGAATTCCCACCCGAGGCTCTTCGGGTCGGGAAACGGCGTGACTCGGGGGCGGTGAAGACCGGGTCCCACGCAACGGGGCCCTGTGAACCTGGTCAGGCCCGGAAGGGAGCAGCCATAAGCAGGTGTCTCCGTGTGCCGTGGGGGAGCCCGGTCGGAGCTTTCCGATCACGCACGCCCCGGTCTGGAGAAGTCGACGGTGGGTGCGTGGTGCATTTTTCTTCTGGCTACTCCCTCGTTGAAACGTTAGCCCTCATGTTCTGCATCTGCACGGTTGTGATGGTAGGCCTTTTCTCCCTGTCTCTTGCCATGAAAACACGCGCCCGCCTCGTTTACGACATCGATCTTCTAACCGACGAATTCTACGCGGTGGATTTTATGAGACACGAATACGAGGTGAAAGCCGCGGCGTCTTCTTCTGTTTCTGTCACATTGAACAGTTTGATTTTTAACGCGAACTACGATAAAAAGAGTGGAAAGATTTCTTATCTTGTGATGTTCAAGGACGGCCTGTACAAAATCGTTCGTTTCGGTCTGAGCGGAGAGGGAAACAACTACCTGATAGAAACAAAAAAGGAAATTCACTTTTCACAGGAAGGGAAGGTATTCTCCGTAACAATAGGAGACACTATCTATGACCTTGGGATCTCAGAGTAGCCCTCTGTGTTTTATGAAGTAGTAGACGATGATCCAGCTACCCAGCATCACTTTCAGGTACACCACCATGTTCGCCGGAACTATGAGGTTTCTTCCCGGGATTATCAGAACAACGAGGAAAAGAAAAACGATCATGATGAACTTCTCCAGAAAGTACGCTTGCGTTCTTTCGAACTTCCTCTCGAAGTTTTCAAAATCTTCCACCATGGCGATCAGAGCGAGCGCCGTTCCACCCGCAACCCCAGCAGAGAATCCACCGCCTGGACTCACATGGCCTTCGAGGGCAAGGTACAGCGATCCCACGAGGAGAAAGAACGCTATGAATCTGGCGAAGATCCTGATAGTGACGTCCGATATGCCTTTTATCTCCTCTGGAGTAGGAAGGTAGGCCATGTGGAGAGAAACTCCAAGCACTGCGAGCGAGAAAACAAGAACCTCGAAGACAGTATCGTACACCCTGTTCAGAAGGTAGATCTGGGTGATGGGATTTTTCACCACGGGGTTTTCAAAGTTCACTTGAACCTTTTCGAAACTTCCGTTCAACAGAACAACAAAACAAAAAACAACGAAGATGGTGATCCACATCCATTTCATCCGATCTCCTCCCCAAAGTATTTCTTTTTCAATTCTTCTACGAACTCCTTTTCGGTTCTGAGAAATTCTCTGAATCTCATTCTCAATTCCTCGTCCGCGAAAAGAATGTGGTAGCTACCATCTCTGTGTAAGACGTGGTTCAATCGTTCGCCCCTGTACACCCTCTCTGTGTACCTCAGTAGATCGAGTTTTTCATCCTCGAGGTAGAAGATCTTTGTTTCCAGATAGCCTTTTTTGTCTTCACTGAACACTCCGCCACAGGCAACATCTACCCTTCCGTTGTTCAAAGCTTCAAGGAGATCTTCCAGAGAAGAAAACTCGACGAACTCTGATCTGTAGTCGTACTTCTCACAGAATCTCTTCAGAAGTTCATATTCGAAACCCATAAACGCCTCTCCCAATTTCTCGAACAGGAGTCTGACAGGTGTGAAACCGATCCTCACTCGATCCCTCGACTTTAGAGCAATCAGATAAACAAGAGTGGTGAGAAGTGCCCCAAGAAGTGCCTCCGCTATGGCCACATCGGGAGAAGAAAAGAGTGTGTACAAAAGAACCGCCAGAACGCTCAAAGCCGTTCTTCCAATGACTGCGTTCAATCTTATCGAGGTGAAGATCGTGTACAGAGAGACAGAGACCATCAGAATCAGTACCAGATTTTCTATCAAGACGATCCCTCCGTGTACATGCGCGCTATAACGTGTGAAACGAAAGGCCCCCATACAAGAAGGAGTACCACCATGAGGATTGTTCTCGAAGCGTCTTCCCAGAAGTTGAGTACGATGAAAAGGGAGCCCATTGTGTCTGAGATTCCTATAAGGTGAATCTTCAGAAAGAAGTCTTTTTTCAAAAGCGAAAGAAGAGTGCCGAGAAACATCAAAACTAAACCGATGTAGATCATCCTCTGTTCCTCCTCAGAAAGTAGGAGAACAGAATAATTCCGCTTCCACCAGCGAGCAGATAGAACACCGCGACATCCCTTACCTGAGATAGCCCCGGAACGAGGTACGAAAGGGCGTAGATAAAAACACCGACCTTCGTTGAAAGCGACGAAATCCCCAGGAGCTTTTCCCACTGGTTTTTCCCCAGAAGCACCTGAAGAACGCTCAGGATCAACGGAGAAATGAGAAGCCATCTCATGGTTTTCTCTCTCCCACCTGATGGACCACCATATAACCTTCCTCTGAGACGATCACCAGTGTTTTCGGAGTGAGGGTGATAGTAAGTGTTTTTTCGAGTTCCTCCCACTCATCTTTCACCGGAACTTCGTAAGCCTTTTTAGCCTCGTTGTGGAAGAGCAAAACCAGGATCGATTCAAAAACCGCTTTTGGAACGTTGTAGAAGAGTTTCAACACAAGAAAGGGAAACTTCTCAAAGTGGATGGGCCTTGTGAAGATGTACGTGACAACGCTCATCAAGCTTCCAAGTACGATTGTTGTCAGAGTCGCTTTCTGAGACAAAACCATGAAGAAAACGGTTCCCGTTATCACAGCGACAAGAAAAGACAAGCCACCACCCCCAGAAGATAGACCCCGAGCATGGACTCGAAGTCTTCAAGCGGATATTTTTCTATCTTCAAATTCTTGAAGAGAAAATGAACCAGAACCCCCGCACCCATTAAGAGGCAGCTTTCAAGAGCCTTTCCCCAATTTGCAAAGTAGAGTCCTATCGTCAGAGAAGCAATGAACAGAACGAGATTGTACACCCCTGGTAATTTCTTTCTTTTGAATTCAAAAGGTTTCAGAAGAAATTTCCAGAAAGAAGCCGCGGTGCCAACAAAAACAACTTCCATCAAGATCTTCTCCCATCTGTGAAGCTGTTCGAGAACCAGATTCTTCGAAAAACCCGCAAGGCCTGGAAATCCCATGATCGAAAGACTTGCCAGTGAAAGTGACAGCCACGTCCAGAAATCGAGCCTTTTCCACTTCGTCACATCCCTTTCTGGAAGTTCATCTTTCAAAAGAAAAAGCCAGGATTTAAAAATTCCATGTGCGAGGGCGTATACAGAAGCGGTGATGGGGGACGCAAGGACGATCCCTATCTGTGAAAGGGTACTGTAAGCAAGAATCCTCTTGTAATCTTTCGAAAGAAAGGCAAACAAAACACCTGAAAGCGCCGAAAAAATGGCAAAGATCTTCACCACATTCCAATTCACCACGTGTTCCAGCCGAACGAGCGCGTACACAGCACTCTTCACAACGACACCGGATAGAACCGCTGAAACGGGTGTTTCTGCCTCCGAATGAACCTGTGGAAGCCACATACTGAAGAGGAACACACCAGCTCTCAAAAGAAGTCCAACCGCAACGAGAGCGGAGGCAAACGAATCAACCTTCAAGATGTCAGAGATCGAGAGTGTGCCGTTTTCCGCGTATAGAACACCGATTCCTATCAGGTACAAATTCATACCAACAGTCCCCAGGATCAGATACTTGAAAGCGGACCAGTACTGAATCTTCTTTTTTCCCTCCACGACGAGAAGGAAGGTAATGAGGGATATCACCTCAACTGTAACGTATATGTTGAAAAGATCGTAACTCACGAACGCAAGGTTCAACGCTCCAAGAAGTATCAGAAGAAGGTTCGAAAGACTGACGTTCAGGTCTTTCGTGAAAACTGCAAGAAGAACCACAGCTGTGAGGATGAGAAAGAAATACGATGTCTGATCTAACAGAAGGTGAACGCCGAAATTTCCGGTCAAAACAAGATCGAAACGATATCCTAAAAGCATCATCGTGACTACGAAAAGAAGATTCACCAGTGTTGCCCACCAAGGAGCTTTCCTCTTCAAGAAGAAAAAGACAATCCCAAGCGATACAATGAGGAAATTGTAAACGAGAAAGATCACTCTTTCTTTCCTCCTCCTTCTCTGTCGAGCCTGTCGGAAGAAACAGAAGAGTACTTGGAAGCGATCACGCTCGCAGTGGTGACAAGGAGCGCTACGGTGGCGAACCCTATCACTATCGATGTGATGATCAGAGCCTGTGGGACAGGGTCGGCTGAGTTCTGTTGAAACGGTATCGGAACAGCTTCCCCCTGCTTTCTGGAGATGAGGACAAAGAAGCTGACAACACCCGTTCCCATGATATCTAGCGAGATGATTTTCTTTATCAGATCTCTGTTGATCAGAACTCCTAAGAGTCCAATCAGGACAAGAAGAAGAGTCAACCGTTCAGCCACTTCTCGATCACCTCTTTTCCAGTAAAGAAGAGAGCGTCCGCGTAAGAAAGGTCATCGAATCTGAATTCATCTCCCACTTCTACTTCTGCACTTTCGAACCAGACGAGGTAATTCTCCGGAACAAAAATCCTCGATGGTTTCAAACTTTCAATCACCTTCTTCATCGTTTTCTTCCGCACTCTGTCACCGAGAGATGGATCGAATGGCCCCGCGACCACGTACTTTCTCAGCTCAACAGGAACGTGATATCCTATTCTGATCACCTTTGTCCCCCAGCCCTCAAAAATGCAGACTAGATCAGAACAAATATCTACCACTTCTTCGACATTCAAAGGTGTGTACTCTCCTTCTTCCATCACCCTGTGGAGTTCCGTTCCTTCAAAAACGAGTGTCGGGTGTATTCTCACCATATCCGCTCCACATTCCACGGTCCTCAGCGCGGACAGAATTTCCCCTTTTCGATCACTTCCCGGAAGTCCTACCATCAGATGAACACTGAGAATAAATCCGTTCTTTTTGATGAGTTTGCAGGCTTTTTCAGCTTCCTCGGAGGTGTATCCTCTCTTCGACCTCTCGAGCACCTCATCCAAGAAAGACTGTACTCCCACTTCGATCATGTTCACACCGTATTTCTTCAGAATCTTCAGTTTTCTTTCGTTTATCTCGTCCGGGCGCGTCGAGACTCTGATCGACTTCACCACAGGGAATCTCTTCACGAATCTCAGGTACTCTTCCATCTTTTCCTCTGAAAGACCGGTGAACGATCCTCCGTAGAATCCCAGTTCGTATTCATTCGACGTTCTGGAGTACTCTTCTATGATTCGTGCAATATCATCAAGAGACGGGATTTTTGTCTGTCCCGTGGCTTTTATTTGATCACAGAAGACACATCTTTTCTTACAACCTGCGTATGGAAGAAAAATGGGAATTATCTTCATGATCTCTCCTTCAAAAGTTTTTCGTAGGCGATTCTTGCGGCCTCCTTTTCCGCTTCTTTCTTCGTTCTGCCTCTGCCCGTGGCGATGGGCTTTTCATCCACCCTCACTTCCACAACAAAAATCCTGTCACCATCATTCTTTTCCGTTCCCACCAGCACGTATTCCGGAGGCACTTTGTGTTCGCTCTGGACTATTTCCTGGAGAGCCGTTTTGTAGTCGAAGAGCATTTCACCCTTCATGATTTTTTCTATGTAGAACTCGAATTCCTGCTCAAATAGCTCCTTTATCTTCTCATAGCCCTGATCGAGGTATATGGCAGCCAGAAGCGCTTCGAACGCGTCGGCGAGTATGGAATCTCTATCACGTCCACCAGTTTTTTCCTCTCCCTTTCCAAGAAACAAGAATTTGCCAAGATTCATCTTCCTGGAAACCATGGCGAGAACTTCTTCGCTCGCCGCTGCGGATTTCACCCGGGCCAGGTCTCCCACTTCCGCTTCTGGATACTTTTTGTATAGTATTTCGCACACGAAGAGTTCTAGAACGGCGTCCCCCAGAAACTCCAGCTTTTCGTTCGATTCCACGTCCTTTCTTCCCGCTTGATTTTGCTCGTTCGCGTAAGAACTGTGACACAGAGCCCGAAAGAGAAGTTCTTCGTTCTTGAAGTTGATTCCAGTTTCTTTCTGAAACTCCTCCACGATCTTTCTCTCACTCTCGTTCAACGAGCATCACCTCTTTCAAAACATCACCTTCCAGCGAGCAGAGGTAGAATTTTTTCTCATCCATATCGATGATACCAAAAGTCGGACCGGCCTCAGATTTTGGAAGAGAAACCGATCCCGGATTCAAAAGCAGCACCCCTTCGCACCTTTCTGCCAGAGGAACGTGAGTGTGACCGAAAAGAACTACACTGCATCCATGAGCCTGTGCCAGGCTCACAGGATCTCCTCCTTCGTATTCGAACTGGTCGCCGTGAACAAGGAGTATCTTCACATCTCCCAGGAATTCCATTCCAATCCTGGGCATTTCCGGAATTTCCAGAACCCTTATGTCCACATCCGCATCACAATTTCCGCGTATGTACTTCACACGGTGTTTCTTCAAAAATGAAGTGAGTTCCTTTGGACTGTATCCCTCGGGAAGTGGATTCCGAGGACCGTGGTAGAGAACATCACCAAGATGCCAGATTTCATCGAAATTCTCCGCACTCTTCAAGGCTTTCTCTGTGAGAGACAGTGAACCGTGGGTATCCGATATCACAAGAATCCTCAAAGTCAACCCCTCCTGATAACGAACTTTCCAGATAAAACGGAAATGGAGAACAAAACAACCGTCCAGAGCAAAACGACAAAGATCGAGTGATTATCGACAGTGTGTTCCAGCTGATGCACCCTGAGGGCGTACATGGTTCTGAACACAGGCGTTGACATGGTGATTCTTCGAAGGATATCTGGCAAATTGCTTACAGGAATGGCGAAACCGCTCGAGAACAGGGATATTCCTATAACAGAAACACCAAGTATGTTTGCAAGGCTCTTGTCAGGAGAAATGGAAGAAACCAGAAAACCCACAGACGTGTGAAGAAGCGCGTTGAGAAGAATGAGTACAGACGTAATGAGGAAACCCAGGCTGTCTCCTGTCAGTATCACCGTCAGGGTGTAGGCTATGAAAGAAACGGATGCTCCAACGACGGTGTAAGCGAGTATCTTCCCGCAGGCGTATTTCCATGCCGGAAGGTTGTACACGAGGAACATCTCGTGCAGGTTCTTCTCTCTGTCGAGAAAGGTGGAGACACTCGCTAGTGATACGGTTATCAAAATTGCCGTGAAAAAGACGACGAACGGGGAGATGAGATCGGAAAATCTGAGTTCTGAATCTTTCAATGTCAATCTGGGTACGGGATAATCGGACTCTGTGAATATGTACCGAAGCACCTTGGGATCGAAGAAGGCACTCCCCTGGAAATCTGCCAGAACGGAATCGAGAACGTTGTATATCGCGGCGGCGAGGTGAAGATCGATGGGACTCGGGATGAAGATCATCTGGGTTGGCTGTTTGGAATACAGTTTCGCCGCGAAGCCCTTTGGAATAATTATGACCGCGTTCAGCTTTCCTTCTTTCAAAAGTTTTTCGTAGTTTTGATCGACTTTCACTATGTTTTCCTGTCTCAGGATGGTTCCAATGAATCTCATGACGAGGGAAGACCATATGCTGTTGTCTTCGTTGTATATTCCAAGCTTCATCGTCTGAAGGTTGTAGCCCTGCATGAAGAGAAGAGAGATCAGCACAACCAGAACGGGTGCAGTGATGATCATCATCAGTGAAGATCTTTTCTTCAAAATCCTCTTCAGTTCCACGACAGTTATCCTAAACATCGAGTTTCCACCTTCTTTCAACCTCCCTCACCACGTCTCTGTGGATTTCCTCTATGGAGCGTTTTCCATCCAGCACCACGATCCTTTCAGGATGCTCTCTGGCAAGCACGAGGTAACCTTCTCTCACACGTTCGAGAAACTCTCTTTTTTCAAAGCGGTTGAGTTCTCCTTTTCTTTTGAGGGCCGTTTCGACGTCCACGTCTATATAGAAAGTCAGGTCAGGAATCAGACCATCCGTGGCAAAATCGTTCAGCTCTTCCACGATCTCTTTTCCCAGATTTCTTCCAAAACCCTGGTATGCAACACTGGAGTCCGTATATCTGTCAAGAAGAACGGCGCACCCTTCGGAAAGATACCGTTTTATTTCTGTCACAAGGAGATTTCTTGAGGCAAGGAACAGGAAGAGCTCAGCTTTGGGAGTCACTTCTTCCTCCAGAAGAATCTTTCTGATCTTCTCCCCCGTTTCCGTTCCGCCCGGCTCCCTTCTCAGGATTACTCTCTTTCCTTTCTTTTCCAGGTATTGAGCCAGAAGCCTGATCTGTGTGCTCTTCCCGGATCCGTCTATTCCTTCGAACGTTATGAACATTCCTTTCCCTCCTGGTCATAAGGATGAAAGCGACAAGATTGTTGGAGGTGTGGTACAGAACAGCAGGAAACAGAGATCCACTGACAGCCACGCTGTGAGCGAATATGAGCGCAACTATGAATCTGTATACGAGGTTCGCAAAGGAAAATCTTTCGAAGCCCACGATCACGTTGAAGAGGTGAAGAAGAGAAAAAACGAGTGCGTTGGTCCATATGTCATTTCCGTTCAGTTTCAAAAAAACTCCTCTGAAGAACAACTCCTCCGAGAAAGGAGACAGAAACACCACCGAAACCATCACGATGAAGCGGTTCATGAAGGGTGGAAACCGAGCTTCACTGCCCCCCAAGAAAAACACGTTCACAAAGAGGAGAATCAGGAACCAGTGTAGATCGACAAAGCTTACTCTGAACGATGGAACGTATCGAAAGGCCGCACACACCGTCACAGCACCGGCGAGTCCCAGCAGGGACTGATAGAAGATCGCCTTCTCGAATCGGTGTATCCTGAAGAGATTTATTGAAAACATGAACGCAAGATACAAAGCAAGGGCTATTATCGAATAGAAAACGCTCACAGCTTCACCTCACAGCAGTGTTGCTATCATGACCGCCTTTATGGTGTGCTTTCTGTTCTCCGCTTCATCCCAGACCCTGCTCTGTTTTCCTTCGATCACTTCGTAGGTGACTTCCTGGCCCTTCACCGCGGGGAGGCAGTGCATGAAGATAGTTTCCGATTTACCTGTCATCTCCATCACTCTTTCGTTCACCTGATAAGGTTTTAGAAGAGCTATTCTCTCCTTTTCTTTGTCTTCCTCGCCCATGGATGCCCACACGTCCGTGTAAACGACATCGGCACCTGCGAGTGCTTCTTCCAGATTTGATGTGAAAGAGACGCTCCCAGCGGTTTCCTTCACTATTTCTTGACACCTTTCGAATATGTCAGATCTAGGCTTGAGTTCTTCGGGACCACACGCCACGAAATTCATCCCCATCTTTGCGCAGGCGATCATGAGGGAGGTCGCAACGTTGTTTCTGGTATCCCCTATGAAAACAACCTTTACACCCTTCAATCTACCGAAATTCTCCTCTATGGTCATCAGGTCGGCGAGCGCCTGTGTTGGGTGGAACTCGTCGGTGAGTCCGTTGTACACGGGAACACCGGAGTACTCAGCCAGCTTTTCTACAGTCTCCTGTTTGTAACCTCTGAACATGATGGCGTCCACCATTCTTCCAAGAACGCGCGCGGTGTCCTCGAGAGATTCCTTCGCTCCAAGGTGTATGTCGTTCGGTGAGAGAAAGATCGGATGCCCTCCTTCTTCTGCGAAAGCGGTTTCAAAGGCGAGTCTCGTTCTTGTTGACCTCTTCTCGAAGATCATGGCAAGAGTCAGTCCTTTAAACCTTTCGGTTCTCAGCCTGGATCTGATCTCCATCTTCACCTGCTTTGAGATATCGAGAAGGTATCTGATCTCTTCAGGAGAAAAATCAAGAAGAGTGAGAAGAGATCTCCCTTTCAGATTCACAGACACACTTCACACCTCCACTATATCCTCGAGTTTTTCGCCTGTGGATATGTATTTCACTGGTCTTCCTGTCTCTCTTTCTATGAAATCAACAAAGCGTTCGAAGTTCTTGTCTTCCAGGGATTTCCAGCCATCGAAGACTTTGTAGACGGGCTCTTTCTTTTCTAGATCCCTGAGTGAAACGAGATCTCTTCCATCGGAGTAGCGCACACAGACCTTGATCTTTTCAAAACCGTTCAGCACGTCTGCCTTGGTCATGACCAGAGAATCGACACCGGAGATTTCAATGGCGTACCTGAGGAGCGGCAGATCGAGCCAACCACATCTTCTCGGCCGACCGGTCGTGGAACCGTATTCGTGTCCCGCTTCTCTCAACTTCTCCCCTTCCTCTCCTGTGAGCTCCGTCGGGAAGGGGCCTTCTCCAACCCGCGTTGTGTACACCTTGAAGACGCCTAAAACTTCATCTACTTCCACAGGAAAACCCATTCCCGCACTCACACCCGAGGAGGAACAGTTCATGCTCGTGACATACGGATACGTTCCCACGTCCAGATCCAGAAGAACCCCCTGTGTTCCTTCGAAGAGAACGCTCTTCCCTTCGAGGATTCTTTTCAGCTGGACCGGTGAAACGACGAAGTTTTTTATCGTTTCATAAAAGGTGGAAAGATCTCCCATAATTTTCTCTGCGGCGAAATCTACCCCGTAGATCTTCTTCAAAGAGAGGTTCTTTTCGAGGAAATATCTGAGTTTTTCTTCGTTGCCGAGCTCTGCGACTCTCACATTCACCCTCATAACCCTGTCGGCACAGGCAGGACCTATCCCTCTTTTCGTAGTACCTATATTCAACACTTCGTCTATTATCCTGTCCATTTCTTTGTGCACTGGAAGAACCACGTGTGCGCTTTCAGAGATGAAAATTTCACCCGAATAATCGGGAAATTTCTCTTTCAATTCCCTCAATTCTTCTGTCAGCACCTGAGGATCCAAAAGCACTCCGCTTCCTATAGCGACTCCTTTGTTTTTCGTGAAGTCAGCCGAAGGGAGGAGGTGGTGTATCACCTTGAAATCTCCGTAATTCACGGTGTGCCCGGCATTCGCTCCGCCTGAAAATCTCGCCACAATATCGTGGTATCTGGAAAGATACGTTACCACCTTGCCCTTTCCTTCGTCTCCCCATTGAAGTCCCACCACAACGCGGTTCATTCGCTTCACTCCTTTTCAAAGCGTTTGAAAATGTGGTCCACGTGTTTCAGGTAATAAGAGATATCGAAGAGTTCTTCGAGCTCCCCTTTGGTAACTAGTTTCTTAACGTCTTCATCCTCGAGGAGGTACTCGAGGAAGTGTTTTTCGGAGTTCCAGGTTTTCAGAGCGTTCCTCTGGACGATATCGTAAGCCTCTTTCCTCGTGAGTCCTTTCTCTATGAGTTTCAGCAGGACTCTCTGGGAGAACACGAGTCCCTTTGTGAGATCTATGTTCTTCTTCATTCTTTCTTCGTTCACTTTCATGTTCCTCACTACGTTTGTAGCCGTGACGATCATGTAGTAAAGAGTCTGTGTGGCGTCAGGAAAAACGTATCTTTCAACGGAGGAGTGTGAGATGTCTCTCTCGTGCCAGAGAGCGATGTTTTCAAGGGAAGGATTGACGTACGCCCTCATCATTCTGGAAAGTCCCGTGAGGCGCTCGCAGGTGATGGGATTCTTCTTGTGGGGCATGGCGCTCGAGCCCCTCTGACCTTCCCTGAACGGTTCTTCCACCTCGAGCACTTCCGTTCTCTGGAGGTGTCTGATCTCGACAGCGATCCTTTCTATTCCCGCTGCCACGATCGCGAGTGTGGACAGGTAGAAAGCATGGCGGTCCCTCGGAACAACCTGTGTGGAGACGGGTTCAGGTTTCAATCCCAGGTACGAAAGTGCCTTCTCCTCCACCTCCGGTGGCACGTTTGCATAGTTTCCAACGGCACCACTGATCTTACCGTAAGAAACTTCATCTATCGCCCTCTCAAGGCGTTGGACGTTCCTTTTCATCTCGGAATACCATCCGAGGACCTTCAAGCCTAAAGAGGTGGGTTCCGCGTGGACTCCGTGTGTTCTTCCAATGGTGGGAGTGTGTTTGTATCGATTTGCAGCTTCCCAGAGCACATCGCAGAATTCTTTTAGAGACTCTAACAGGATCTTTCCCGCTTCCACAAGAGCGAGGGAATTTGCGGTGTCGAGAACATCTGACGAGGTGAGACCGTAGTGGAAGAACCTCGAGTCTTCTCCTATCATCGAGCCGACTCCTTCGACGAACGCCACCACATCGTGGCTCGTTCTCTCTTCTATTTTCTTGAACAGTTCCACATCTATCTTAGCGTTGCTTCTTATCCTCTCTGTCACTCCCTTCGGAATCATTCCCAGTTCTTCGTAGGCCTTCGTCACTGCCAGTTCCACTTCCAACCATCTTCTGTACTTCGCTTCCTCCGTCCAAAGATCCTTCATCGGTGACAGCGAATACCTTTCTACCATCTTTTTCCCTCCCAAACAGATCTCTTATGAACACAAGCGCAACAACAGGAAAAACAAGATAAGAAGCCGTTGGATATTTAATACTTGCCACCTTCCACAACGCCATCGCAACGAGAAACCAGAAAAGCGATTTGAAAGGTACGTTTGCAGCTTTTTTCTTCGCAAAACTGGTGACGATCAGAGGAAAAAAGGACAGCACCAGAAACAACTCTGCTCGATCGTAATTTGTCCCTTTCAAATATTCGAACCCCTCGAGGACAAGGAGAAAGATCAGACTCACATGAAACAGGGTCTTTTCTCTCTCACTTCTGGTGAAGAAGAAAACAACGGAAGCGATAAGAGCGAGTATCGATACAAAAGCGCTGTCTTCCCACGAAAGAACGGCGAAGATCAGTGAAAGTCCCAGGCCTAACATCATCGATCCCCTTTCACAAGAGTCACGGCAGTTTCCACATGATAAGTCTGGGGAAACATGTCGAAGGGCTTCACCCTGACAATAGAGTAGCCGTTTTCCACCAGCACCTTGAGGTCTCTCACTAAAGTAGAGGGCTCACAGGAAACATAAACAATCCTTTCGGGTGAAAGTCTAACTATCTCTTTCATCGCTTCTGGACCCGCACCTGATCTCGGTGGGTCCAGTATTATCCTGTCTGCCCTTCCGCTGTAGTTTCTCAGAAAGTCCAGCACATCTTGTTCCACGTATTCTATGTTCCTTCTGCTGTTTATGTTTGCGTTCGCCTTTCCAGCTTTCACGGCGACTCTGCTGGATTCAACAGAGATCACCCTCGCTGCCGAAAAGGAAGTCCTCATGGAAAACGTACCGATACCCGCATACAGGTCCAGCACCATCTCGTTACCCTGAAGTGATAGTTCCCTGTACACGTGATCTATCAGTTTGGATGTGATGGAGTAGTTGCTCTGGAAAAAGGCGGTCGGTGGAATTTGAAACCTTTCCCAGTCGAACTCTTCTACAATTACACCCTCACCGTAGAGAGTTTTGTACGGTCCCCTTAGGACCACAGAATCTTTGGAGTTCATCACATGGATGATGGAGTGAATCTTTGGAAATCTCTTCAATACAGCACGAACCAGATCCCTTCCCCAGGGAAAGGATTCCGTCTTCGTCACAAAGATCACCATGAACTGGTCCGTGCTGAATGCGTACCTGATCACGAGGTGCTTGAGCACTCCCTTCCTCGTTTCCCAGTTGTAAACAGGAATGTTGAGTACCTGAACGGCCTCTTTTACAGTGTTCAGAATCTCACCCGTGCCTTCCGGTGCCACCTCACAGTCTTTTATGTCAATCACAAAATCGGAGTTTCTCTTTTTCAACCCCAATTTTCTTCCCTGAAAATGAAACTCCATTTTCGTCCTGTAGTGAAAAACAAGATCACTCGGCTCCACATCTTCCACTTCTACCTTCAGATTTGAGCGTTCGAAAAGATCGATCAATACCTCCTTTTTGTAACGAAGCTGGGTTTCATACTTCACATCCATCCAGTGACAGCCACCGCATCTTCCAAAGTATCTGCAGGGTGGTTTTGTTCGATCTTCGGATTCTTTCAGAAGGGAAACTACCTTTCCAAAAGAAAAATCCCTTTTCTCTCTGTAGGTTTTTATCAGGACTTCCTCACCGGGATACGCTCCTTCTACGAGAACTACCTTGCCGTTCGAAAGATGGGCAAGGCCGTAACCTCCGTTGATCATCTTCTGTATCCTCACCTGCTCCAGCATCTTTCACATCCTCTCTGGTGCGGAAACTCCTATGAGTTTCAGACCCTTTCTTAAAACGATACCCGTTGCGAGGGCAAGGTTGAGTCGCGCGTTCGAAAGTTCGGGATTCTCAGGATCCACTATCACGTGTTTGGTGTAGAACGCGTGGAAGGACTCGGCGAGCGACTGGAGATAGTTCGTGAGCCTGTTCGGTGCGAACATCTGCGCGACCTCTTTCAAAGCGGTGTTGAACATACCGAGGTTTCTCATCAGAACCCTTTCTTCTTCGTTTCCAAGCAGTTCAAGGTGTTTTCCCTCTTCAAACTTCACACCTTTCTTTTCCGCGTTGGAGAAGAGATTGTGGATCCTGGCATGTGCGTACTGAACGTAGTAAACTGGGTTGTCCATGGATTTGGCCTTCGCCAGATCGATATCGAACACCATGTGGGTATTGGGGTCCACCATCGCAAAGAAATATCGGGTGGCGTCTCTTCCCACTTCGTCGAGAAGTTCGTCCAGAGTGACGAATTCTCCCGCTCGCGTGGACATGCGAACGATTTCCCCACCACGTTTCAGAGTAACGAACTGATGCAGTATAACGTTGAAGAAATCGTCGGGAATGTCGAGGGCTTTCATCGCTGCCTTCATTCTTGGTATGTGGCCGTGATGGTCACTACCCCAGATGTCGTAAACCTTCCTGAAACCTCTCTTGTATTTCTTGTAGTGATACGCGATATCCGTCATGAAGTACGTGTATGTACCGTCGCTTCTCACAAGAACCTTGTCTTCCTCATCTATGAAGGCAGAGACTTTCAACCACACAGCACCGTCTTTTTCGTAAACAACGTCCTTGTTCTTGAGGAGTTTCAGCACCTCTTCGACAGTCCCATCCTCTATCAAACTCTTTTCTGAGAAGTACACATCGAACGAAGAACCAATCTTTTCAAGGGTATCTTTCATGGAGGAGAGCATTCTGTTCAGCGCTGTCTGTTTGAAAAACTCCTCCACTTCTTCGTTCCACAGATCTTTGTATCTATCTCCGATTTCGTTCACCAGATCCCTCGCGATGTCCACGAGGTATTCCCCGCGATAGCCCCCTTCGGGAATTTCTTTTTCAACTCCGAGAAGCTGATTGTACCTTGCCCAGAGCGACTGAGCGAGAAGCCTTATCTGTTTTCCAGCGTCGTTTATATACATTTCCCTCGTCACATCGTAACCGAGCTCTTTGTAAACCTCGGAAAGCACGTCACCTATGATGATCTGTCTGCCGTGTCCAACGGTGAATGGTCCCGTTGGGTTTGCACTTCCGTATTCGAACTGCACCTTCATTCCATTTCCAACGTTTTCTCTCCCGTACTCGTCTTTTTTCTCCAGCACGGTTTTAACCACTCCACGGAGCAGTTCGTTCGACAGGAAGAAATTTATGAAACCGGGTCCCATGATTTCTATCCTGTCAAACGAGGGATCTTCATCGAGACTTTTTACGATCTCTTTAGCTATCTCCCGCGGGTTTTTCTTCAAAGTTTTTGCGAGCTTCATAGCAACGTTGGTGGACAGATCTCCGAATTCCTTTCTGGGTGGAATTTCGACCTCGAATTCGATTTCTGAACCGTACGCTTTAGAGATGACTTCGGACACCTTTTGCCTGATCGCGTTCACCAGCACTCTACCGCACCTCCATGTTTCGGATTCTGCTGATCTGTTACCCTCTGAAGAGAATGTGTTTCACCGTATCTATCCTGTGCCTCTTTCCCTTTAGAAGATCCAGTTCGAGGTCCACGGACATTTTCACACCACAATCCTGTCGCAGAAAACCCGTCAGGTTCGGGGTGAGCGGGATAGGTGCGCTCACGTAGCTTTTCCCTCGGTAAGTTTTTCCAAGAAAAGTTCCTCTTGGAGAAACTTTGATTCCAAAAACCTCGAGACTCTGGGAACGTGCCCATAGACCTTTTTTCTCTTTCCACCAGTCGTTTTCTTCCGTTTCCAGATCGAAGTGGATGAAAGCAAAGACGTTCTTTTCCACGAGCGGCCTCAGAGCCTTTGAAGAGAGTGTGTCTTCCTTTCTGAGAACTGCGGCGTACCATTCCCCAAAATCCGCAACTGCGAACCTTTCTCTGAGGGTGTATCGATGTAACACTTCACCGTTTTCTATCACCAGCACATCGGGAGATGTTCGAAAAGTCTCCACACCTGGAGCGACAATTGGTACGTCCAGTCCTTTCGAAATGTATCGAAGCAGATCTGTGTAAAATGGATCGAGTTTTTCAAAATTCTCTATTCTTATCGGAGAAACCCCGGCGAGGAGATTACCTGTCAGTCTTGGGAAAATGAGAAGGTCCACAAAAGGAAGATCCTCCTGCAAGATTTCCATCAGAGCATCTATGAAATCGTCCGCGGATTTGAACATCTGGTCCAGAGGAAACGCGACGCACACTACCCTTTTTACACCTTTTCTGCTTCGGTGCACTCTTGAGATTTTTCTTTTCGGGATCAACCTTTTTTTCACCATCTTCCAGAGAATGTTCTCAAACATCTTCGGCTTCCTCCGAAGAGAAGAAATTCTTTTTCAACTCCAGAAAAACGGGAGCTACTCCCTCTGCCACGACCCCCGTTTGGTTTTTTGTTTTTTCGAGAGGAAAGTAGATATTGTTGTGAACCTTTCCCAGGAAATTCAACAAGACTATGGAGGCCAGAGATGTTTCCTGCGTGTGTGCCCAGAACTTTGCCTTTACAAAATTAAAATCTATGAAGTTTTGAATCTCACAGAAACCAACCACCAGTTTCGCACCGTTCTCTTTTGCAATGTAAAAGACTTCCGGGTAGAGAGCAAGATCCCCACCCACCACAAAAATATTTATGTCAGCATCTACGATTCCGAATTCGTAACCCTTCTTCCATTCCCTTCCGTTCTTTCCGATGATGAAAAATTTGCTGGTACCCACAATGGAAAATCTGGCGTTGTCTGGAATCACATCCAGCCATGATATGAAAAGGTCTATTGTTTCAAACTCCTCAAGAGATACGGGTGATCCAACCAGAATTTTCAACTTGATCCACCCATTTCAAGTATAGCATCAATCTTTTGAAACCCTTTCAGCGATGTAGTCAGCGGCGAAGTCCCGATCGATTTCAACCTGGTCTCCCGTCTCGAGGTCGCGGAGAATGACGATTCCTTTTTCCAGTTCTTCATCACCAATAATGACCGCATACCTCGATCCCATTCTGCTGGCGTGCTTAAGCTGACCGGAGAGCTTTCTATCCATGATGTCCACATCCACACTCAGGCCCTTCTTTCTCAATTCACCCGCAAGCTGGACACCATCCATAAAGGCTTTTTCACCAAGAGTTGCGATGTAAACAAGATGAACATTTTTCATCGGGATTTCTATTCCCTCTGCTTTTAAAGCGAGTATAATTCTCTCTATACCACCTGCAAAACCAAGGGCGGGTACGGAAGAGCCCCCAAGTTCCGCAAAAAGGCCATCGTACCTTCCACCACCCGCGATGGCGCTCTGGGCTCCAAGACCTTCGTGCCTCACCTCAAAAACCGTTCTGGTGTAGTAGTCGAGCCCGCGGACCAGGGTGTGATCTTCCACGTATTCGATCTCGAAAGTGTTGAGGTACTCTTTCAACTTCTTGTAGTGTGCCCTGCAGGAATCACAGAGATAGTCGACGCTTTTTGGTGCATTCAGAGAGTATTCGTGGTCCACCTTGCAATCGAGCAGTCTCAAAATGTTCGTCTCGTAACGTCTTTTGCAGTCGTCACAGAGATTGTCCAGAACTTGACCGTAATACTCTTTGAGGGCTTCGCGATAGTTTTTCCTGCACACCGGACAGCCTATGGAATTCAGGTGAATCTTGTATTTCGTGAGTCCGAGCCTTCTCAAGAAGGTATCAACCAGCATGATCACCTCGAAATCCGCTTTTGGAGATTCGGGGCCGATGATCTCGAAACCCACCTGGTGAAACTGTCTCAATCTCCCCGATTGTGGTTTTTCGTATCGGAACATGGGACCTATGTAGTAGTATCTCTGCTGAAACCCCCTGTCTATCAGAGAATTCTCCAGAAAAGCCCTGACGACGGGCGCGGTACCTTCTGGTCTCAGAGTGATGCTCCTTCCCGCTTTGTCCTGGAAGGTGTACATCTCTTTCTGAACAATGTCCGATTCTTCTCCCACACTTCTAACGAAAAGTTCCGTCTGTTCGAATATGGGAGTTCTGATCTCCTCTATTCCCGCGCTTTCGCACACATTTCTGAAGGTTTCCTCGACGTACCTCCAGTACCATATCTCTTCACCGAAGATATCGTTTGTTCCCTTTATCCTTCTGTATTTCAACTATTCACACCTCCCCTTTCCTCGAGAAGAATCTTCACATCTCTTATGATTCTCACAATTGCGTAAAAGACGACGAGGAATTCCAGTCTTCCGAGGAACATGCCCACCGTCATGGTCCATATTACACCCACCGGAAGATTCGGACTGGTGAGCCCCACCGAGAGACCTACTCCATTCATTGCGGAGGAGAATTCGAACATGGAAACCAGTGGATCGTATCCGTAACTCATGAGGATCAAGGTTCCCACCAGATAGGTCAGAGCGTAGACACCAAAGAAGACGAACATGTCCTTTATGATCCCATCGTCTATGGTTTTCCTGTTTTCACCTTTCCAAACTATGATCTTTTCAACCTTTCGCCTCGGTCCCATGAAATTGATGATAGATCGATATATCAATTTCAGTGTGACGAACACTCTGAACTGTTTCAAACCACCAGCCGTTGAATCCATCATTCCACCGAGCATCATGATAACGGTGAGAAGATACACGCCGATTGGAAAGAGAGTAACCCACGGAACAAGATCGGCGTTGGAGAACCCGGTACCCGTTATTGCGGAGACCACCTGAAACACCACGTATCTGAGCGCCTTTTCGTGAAAAACCTTCCTGGCTGGTCGCAGTAGAAACAGCGATGCGATGACAATGGTGGATCCCATGATCCAGGGTTCCCCGTTTTTGACGAAGGCTTTGAAGTTTCCCTTCCAGAGGGTGTAATGGATTCCAAAACCCGTTCCACCGAGCAGCATGAGAACGATGGTTATCACTTCTATCGATACACTGTTGTAGTATCCAATACTCGCGTTTTTCACCGAGAAACCACCCGTTGCGAGAGCCGTGAGAGAATGGTTGAAGGCATCGAACCAGGGCATACCGGCCATATGAAGAAAGAACATACCAGCGGCGGCGTACGCCACGTATATGACCATGATCACCTTCGTGGAGTGGGTCACATTTGGGAGTATGTTGTCCACCCTACCTTCGGAACTGTAAAGGGAAGCTCCGAGAGGTCCGATCAATGTGGCGAGCATTATGACGGCAAATCCCGCACCTCCAATGAACTGCATGACACTTCTCCACACCAGAAACACATGGGGAAGACTCTCCACGTCAGAAAACATGGTGAGCCCCGTTGTGGTCCAGCCGCTTGTGGCCTCGAATACTGCCTGGTGAAAATTCAAAAGACCCTCTATAACGAACGGAAGTGCTGAAAGGACTACCGCGGCGCACCACGTTGTGACAACTATCACCGCTCCTTCTTGGTATCCCACCACACGAGTCTCGTTCAATTTTGAAACTTTTTTAAGAACAACACCAGAGGCAAAGGAAATGATTGAGGGAACCAAAAAAGACTCGATGTATATCCACTCTTCAGGATAGAAAATCACAAAAATTGTTGGCAGAAGAAGGATCGCAGGGAACCATATCAAAAGCTGACCTACGTACCAGAAAATCACCTTGAGTCTGTATTTGGTACTGGTCATTAGGTCTTCCAATTTTTCTCACCTTCCAAGCAGTGTCTCTTCGACTGTTTCTTTGGCTTCTGCACTTACGATCACGTACAGTTTATCACCGGAGAGGATCTCCGTATCTCCTCTCGGAACCACAAGCACTCCACCGCGGACGATGGCAGCGATGATACTATCCCTTGGAAGCGGAAGATCCTTCAACTTCTTTCCCACAACCGGACTGTCTTCTTCCACGTTCACACTTAGAAACTCAATACCTTGTTCCAGCGGTATGATGCTGGAGAACTCATCTGGAAAGATGAGAGCCTCCACCGTGTTCGTTATGAGAGTGGTGAGATTCAAGACGGTTGTGATACCCATTTTTTTGAATATTTCCATGTTTCCCGGGTCGTTGACAAGACTCACTACCCGCTTTACCCCGAAGTCCTTCATAACAAGCTGTGCGATGAACAAATTGACCTCATCTCTTGGAGTGAGGATCACCACCACATCGTTTTTCGAAACCTCGGCGTCTCTGAGTATCTCTTTGTGACTTCCATCTCCGTGTATGATCGTCGCCTTCAATTTCTTGGCGAACTCTTCGCAGAGTTCCCTGTCTTTGTTTATGATCACTACACCGTACTTTCGTGACAGCATGGAACGCGCAAGGTAATACGCCGTCGTTTCTCCACCGATTATTATGACTTTCAATCTTCTTCACTCCCTATGATGAACTCCTTTACTTTCTCTATCATGAGAACGGCGGGACAGATGGTTTTTATTCCATTTTCTTCGAAAATCTTTATCTTTTCCGGATCGTAGACCCTGGCGATCACGTTCTCCACGTTGAACATGTACCTTGCGTTCATCGAGATGAAGAAATTCGTACTGTCGTCGTTCGTGAACGCAAACACCATGTCTGCCTTCTCCATACCACACTCTTTCAGAGTTTCAAACTCCGCGGCATCTCCCACCACGGTGAAACCGGAAAACTCGGAGTTGAGCCTGTGAAACGCGTATTCGTTTTTATCCACGACCACGACACTGTGTCCCGAAGAGGAAGCAAGATTTGCTATCAGCGATCCAAGTCTTCCACAGCCGAATATCACGATGTACTTGCTTTTCTGTTTTTTTGACATACTGTTAACTCCCTCACCTTCAATATCTGTACCTGTGAATCCTTCTCATCTTTAAAATATATCCCCAAATCATCCCGTAGACAAATCCACCTATGTGTGCCCACCACGCTATTCCGTAGGATCCAACAAGGCCGTTCAGAACCTGGATAAAGAACCAGATCATCAGATAGTAGAACGCCGGTATTTCCACGAGTGTGAGGAAGAAGAAAATTGGAAACAGAGTCACGATCCTCGAGTACGGAAACAGCACGAAATAAGCTCCCATAACGCCGGACACCGCTCCGGATGCTCCAACCATGGGAGTTGTTGAATGAAACGCAAAAACGAATTGGGTGAGTGCGGCAAAAATACCGGCAGATAGATAAAACAGAGTGTAGCCAACATGGCCCATCTCGTCTTCTGTGTTGTCTCCGAATATCCAGAGAAACCACATGTTACCCAGGATGTGCCAGAACCCTCCGTGGAGAAACATGTGAGTTATGAAAGGAAGAAGGGAAAAGCCGAGCGCTTCTTTTACTCTCTCAACCGTATAACGAGCTGGCACGAGGCCATATCTGTACATGAACAGGAGAAGTTCTCTGTCGTTCAACATGAGTTCATACACGAAAACAACCACGTTTATCAAAATCAAAGCTATCGTTACGTAAGGCTTCTTTCTACTTGGGAGAACATCGTAAAGAGGAAACACGATATCACCTCATCAGATGGTCAGATATGTTCGCCCTTTCCACCACTTCCGGTAATATCTTCGATTCGTCTCCCGTCATGATCACAACCACGCCCGGACCGTGTCCTGCTGAAACGCAGGCAGAGTGTACCACAACACCTATCGATACTGCCCCTTTTCTGTACTTTCCAACTCCATAGGAATTGTCGTGGTCCTGAATTGCGACGATGTCTCCAAGTTTCAGATCCGCTACTCCAAGATCCTCAGGATTCGATGCCATTATATCGTAGTCGGTGGAAGCACTGCTCGAAGCGCCAATCCCAGATCCCATCATGTGCGCTGGAATCTTCGCAACAACAGGTACATGGATTTTCCCATTCTTTTCCTGTATCCCAAGTTTTTCGAAGAGATCTGGGTCGATGTTCATCACCTTCACATCCGGATGATCCAGAAGCTTCAGTCCCTGCCCCCAGGCCTTTATCAATATCTTATCCCCCACCATAAGCTTTCCGAGTACTTCTTCTTCGAAATAAACGAGAACGTGGTTCACACCTCCGTGTTTTCCCGTGACGAACCCTCTGCTTCCCTTCGCGTCTCCAGACATCACGATCACTTCGTTTCCTATACACGAAAGGGTCATCAGCGGTATTTCCTCTTCCTTATTCCTTGCCATGACAGAAACACCCGGTTCTACGTGGTCTCCTGCCCATCCGTAAGCACTGTCACCCACTTTCACGTTGTAGGTGATGCCCCCAAGCACTGGAATTACCCTCACTGTCCCTTCGGTTGTTACACTGTAAGGAGACCTCATTTTCGCTGGAGCGATCTCTCCAACAACCGAAATTCGAACGAGTCTGTCTTTGTTAGTTCTCACAAATCTCACCTCCAGTGTGTGGTATCATTGAGTAGATAGGGAAAACAAGGAGGTGACACTTTGAAATTTTACATCACCACCCCAATCTACTACGTGAATTCTGAGCCTCACATAGGAAGTGCCTACACCACTATTGTAGCCGATATCATCGCTCGCTACAAACGTTTCATGGGTTACGATGTGTTCTTTCTCACGGGAACGGACGAACACGGCCAGAAGGTCCTGCAGGCAGCCCAGCAGGCTGGAAAGGACCCGCAGGAATTCTGTGACGAACTGGCTGAAAAGTTCAAACAGCTCTGGAAAGAACTGAAGATCACGAACGATTATTTCATCCGAACCACAGACGAAATGCACATGAAAACCGTCCAGGAATTCGTTGCGAAGATGAAAGAAAACGGAGACGTCTACAAGGGCATCTACAAGGGATGGTACTGTGTCCCCTGTGAGACGTTCTGGAACGAGGACGAGGTTATAAAGGAAGGAGAAGAACGTTTCTGTCCGGAGTGTAAAAGACCCGTCAAATGGGTGGAGGAAGAGAATTACTTCTTCAGACTTTCGAAATACAGAGATCCTCTCCTGAAGTACTACGAGGAGCATCCCGATTTTGTGGAACCGGACTTCAGAAGAAACGAGATGCTGAAGATTCTCGAAGGTGGTCTCAAAGACCTGAGCATCACCAGGACGACCTTCAAATGGGGCGTTCCCATGAAGGACGATCCGGAACACGTGATCTACGTGTGGGTGGACGCGCTCATAAATTACATATCCGCTATAGGATACGGCTGGAACGATGAGATGTTCAATAAATGGTGGCCTGCAGATTTGCATCTGATAGGAAAAGAAATAAACAGATTCCACTCCATCATATGGCCTGCGATGCTCATGTCGGTTGGACTCCCACTTCCAAAAAAGGTGTTCGCACACGGGTGGCTCACGGTGAACGGCCAGAAGATCAGTAAGTCCCTCGGCAACGCTATAGACCCCAGATTCTTCGTGAAGAGATACGGCAACGACGTGGTGAGGTATTACCTGATACGGGATATCATGTTCGGAAAAGACGGCGATTTCTCGGAGGAAAGGCTCGTCCACAGATTGAATTCCGATCTCGCGAACGACTACGGAAATCTCCTTCACAGGATCACGGCTATGATAAAGAAGTATTTCAACGGAAGACTTCCTTCTCCTTCTGCTCAGGAAGGGCTCGATAGCTGGCTGAAGGAGAGATTCTTCGAAACAAAAGACGCTTACCATGAACTCATGGATTCCTACCGGCTCACAGAAGCCCTGGACAAGATATGGGAGTTCATAGCAGATGTGAACAAGTACTTCAATGACACGAAGCCCTGGATACTTGGAAAAGAGGGAAATATGGAAAGGCTCGGAACGGTGCTGTACAACTCACTGGAGGCCGTGTTCAAGGTGGCTCTGATGACACTCCCGGTGATGCCAGACACCTCCAAAGAAGTGTTCAGGAGAGTGTCCTTTGAAGAAAAGCCTTCGAAGGAACATCTGGAAAACTGGGGAGTTCTGAAGTCTGGTTCCACAGTGATCCACGGCGAACCTCTCTTCAGAAAAATCGACGCGAAAGACTTCAAAAAGGTGGTGGAGACGGTGTCGGTCGAACAGAACGTGATCACAATAGATGATTTTTCCAAAGTAGATCTCAGAATTGCAAAGGTCCTCGAAGCGGAGAAGGTTCCAAATTCCAGAAAACTTCTCAGATTGATAATCGATCTTGGAACGGAAAAGAGACAGATAGTGGCGGGAATTGCAGAACACTACAAACCCGAAGAACTCGTAGGAAAACTGATCGTCGTTGTCGCTAATTTAAAACCCGCAAAACTCATGGGCATAGAGTCTCAGGGAATGCTCCTCGCCGCAAAGTCCGGCGATACCTTGAGACTTTTGACTGTAGATGGAGAAATCACACCAGGTGCGAAGGTGTCCTGACGGAGGGATGTGAATGCCAGAGATCCTGATAAACAAACCCGTAGAGGATGAACTTGTTGAGTCTTATCTTCTGTACTCGATGAGCGTTATAGTGGGAAGGGCCATTCCGGACGTTCGGGATGGCCTCAAACCCGTTCAGAGGAGAATTCTCTATGGAATGTACGAACTCGGTCTCAAACACAACTCACCCACCAAGAAGAGTGCGAGAATCGTCGGTGAAGTGATGGGTAAGTACCATCCTCACGGTGACGCACCCGTGTACGATGCCCTCGTGAGGATGGCTCAGCCGTTCACGATGAGGTATCCACTCATAGAGGGTCAGGGAAACTTCGGTTCCATAGACAGAGACCCTCCGGCCGCGATGAGGTACACGGAAGCGAGACTCACGAAGCTTGCCGAAGAAATGCTCGAAGACATAGAAAAGAACACGGTGAACATGGTCGACAATTTCGATGGCACGCTGAAGGAGCCGGAAGTCCTCCCATCCAAGGTGCCAAATCTCATAATAAACGGTGCCTCCGGTATAGCGGTGGGAATGGCCACAAACATACCTCCACACAATCTCTCCGAGACCGTGGATGCCCTGATTTATTTGATCGATCATCCAGAAGCCACGGTTGAAGAACTCATGCAGTTCATAAAAGGACCGGATTTTCCCACAGGAGCCGTGGTAGTGAACGCTTCTGAATTGAAGAAGGTTTACGAAGAGGGAAGAGGCAGGATCATCGTCAGAGGAAAGGTGCACGTCGAGGATGGAAAGAGAGTAAAGCGAATCGTCATCACGGAGATTCCGTACGGAGTCAGTAAAGCGGGTCTCATAGAACAAATAGCAAAAATAGCGAAAGACGACGAATCACTCCCAATCAGGAACATAAGAGATGAATCCGATAAACGCGGAATGAGGATAGTTATAGAGATCCCGAAGGACACCAGCGAAGAGGTCATAATAAACAATCTCTACAAGAGAACTGCTCTTCAGGATTACTTCAACGTTCAGATGCTGGTCATAGACAAACACAAAAGACCCAGGTTGATGAATTTGAAAGGATTGATGGAGGCTTTCCTTGAGCACCGCTTTGAAGTCATCAGAAGAAGAGCAAGGTACGAATACGAACAGTACACAAGGAGGGCACACGTTGTCGAGGGTCTCCTGAAGGCGGCAAGAGCGATAGGTGTTGTTGTGGACATCGTGAGGAACAGCAAGGATGTGGAAAGTGCGAAGCAATCACTCATGGAAACACTCGAAATCACCGAAGAACAGGCAAAAGCCATTCTCGACATGAGACTTTCGAGGCTGACTTCCCTCGAAATAGAGAACCTTCAAAACGAATACTCCGATCTGGTCAGGAAGATCTCAGAAGTGAAGGAAATACTCGAGAAGGACGAAAAAGTAAAGGAGATAATGAAAGAAGAATTCCTCTACTTGAAGCAACAATACGGGGATCCCAGAAGAACAGAAATAACAGATCAAAGTATCCAGTACAACGAAGAGGAACTCATTGTCGAAGAAGACGTGGTGATAACATTGAGTCATAACGGCTATTTAAAGAGCACACCGCTGAACAGCTACAGATCGCAGAAGCGCGGGGGTAAAGGAATCACCGTCTCGAAACTCACTGAAGATGACGAGGTCGAGTTCGTTGTGGTCGCGAAAAACACCGCATCGACCCTGTTTATAACGAACCTCGGACGGGCGTATGTTCTCAAGAATTATCAGCTGGAAACCACCGGAAGAAACACGAGAGGAAGGCACATCACCGCGTTTCTGAATCTCGAAGACACAGAAAAGATCGTAGCACTCGCTTCTCTGAACGGTGATGGAAATGATCTTGTGATCGTTACAAAATCTGGGAAGATCAAAAGAACCGCTCTCAAAGAGTTTGAAAACGCCACCAGCAACCGCGGTGTCAGAGCCATAAAGATAGAACCTGGAGATGAGATCGTCAGCGCCAGGGTTGTTAACAGCGAAAAAGAAACACTCATAGTGGCAACGAAGATGGGTATGGCCGTCAGATTCCCGGTGAGCGATGTTCGCAGGATGGGAAGAAATGCAGCCGGAGTTCAGGCGATAAAACTTCAGCCAGGAGACGAAGTGGTGAGTGTGGACGTGATACCTCCAGGTGACGAAGGAGAGATTCTCACCGTGACAGAGAAGGGATTCGGCAAGAGAACACCCGTTCAGCTGTACAGGATTCAGAGAAGAGGAGGAACGGGTCTCAGAAACATCTCCGATGTGAACAAAACAGGGTACGTAGTAGCCGTGAGATACGTGAGGGGCGACGAAGAGATAGTGGTGGTCACAAGAAACGGCATGATGATCAGATTTCCCGCGTCTGAAATCGGTGTCATCGGTCGTGTGACAAAAGGCGTGAAACTCATCGAACTTGGAGACGATACCATATCGAAGGTGGCGGTGGTGAAAGATTGAGGAAACCCATAGAGCACACTGCTGACATTGCTTACGAGATATCCGGGAATTCTTACGAAGAACTTCTGGAAGAAGCGAGGAACATCCTTTTCGAAGAAGAAGGGATTGTCCTCGATAACGAAGAGAAAGAGAAAACTTATCCTCTTGAAGAGATGGAAGACGTTTTCTTTGACACGGTGAACGACTGGATTCTTGAGATATCGAAAGGATGGGCTCCCTGGAGGATTAAAAGGGAAGGAAACGAGCTAAAAGTAACTTTCAGGAAGATCAGAAAAAAAGAGGGGACCGAAATAAAAGCCCTCACATACCATCTTCTGAAGTTCGAGCACGATGGCGATGTTCTGAAAACGAAGGTGGTGTTCGACACTTGAAAGATCTCACGGAAAAGCAGAGAAAAGTGCTTCTGTTCATAGAAGAGTTCATAGAGAAAAATGGATATCCTCCTTCGGTGAGGGAGATCGCGCGGCGCTTCAGGATCACCCCACGTGGTGCTCTTCTTCATTTGATCGCTCTAGAAAAAAAGGGTTACATCGAAAGGAAAAACGGAAAGCCACGGGCACTGAGAGTATCAAAAAGCATAAGGAACAAAATACCTCTGATCGGAGAGATTCGTGCGGGCGAAAAGAGAGAAGCCATCGAATACCTGGAAGATTACGTAGAAATTCCCGAGAGCTTTCTTTCGAACGGCTACGATCACTTTTTGTTGAAAGTGAAAGGAGAAAGCATGATAGAAGAACACATCTGTGATGGGGACCTAGTTCTTGTGAGAAGACAGGATTGGGCGCAGAACGGGGATATCGTGGCGGCGATGGTTGACGGAGAGGTGACGCTAAAAAAGTTCTATCAGAGGGGTGATACGGTAGAGTTGAGGCCCGCTAACAGAGAGATGTCGTCGATGTTTTTCAGGGCGGAAAAGGTGAGAATTTTGGGTAAAGTGGTGGGGGTTTTCAGAAAACTATAAGGGGGGATAAAATGTTTCCTTACAAGATTGTGGATGACGTGGTGATATTGATGCCGAACAAAGAGCTCAACATAGAGAACGCACATCTGTTCAAAAGGTGGGTTTTTGACGAGTTTTTGAACAAGGGTTACAACAAGGTATTTCTGGTCCTCTCGGATGTGGAGAGCATAGACAGCTTCAGTTTGGGTGTCATTGTAAACATCTTGAAGAGTATCAGCAGCAGTGGTGGTTTCTTTGCACTGGTGTCTCCAAACGAGAAGGTAGAGCGAGTCCTTTCTCTGACGAATCTGGATCGTATAGTGAAGATATACGATACGATATCGGAGGCCATGGAGGAGGTGCGAAGGAAGTGAAGATTGCCATTGCATCGGACCATGCAGCCTTTGAACTGAAAGAAAAGGTGAAGAACTACCTTCTGAGCAAGGGAATAGAAGTGGAAGATCACGGCACTTATTCCGAAGAATCCGTTGATTATCCGGACTACGCGAAAAAGGTTGCTCAATCCATTTTGTCGAACGAAGTAGATTTTGGAATTCTTTTGTGTGGGACAGGGCTCGGAATGTCGATTGCCGCGAACAGGTACAGGGGTATAAGGGCAGCTCTCTGTCTTTTCCCGGACATGGCAAGACTTGCAAGAGCCCATAACAATGCAAACATCCTTGTTCTTCCGGGAAGACTCATTGGATCAGAGCTCGCTTTCTGGATAGTGGATACTTTCCTTTCAACACCCTTCGATGGAGGAAGACACGAAAGGAGAATCAGGAAGATCGATGAGGTTTAAAGAGCTGATCTTTCCTCTGAAAATTGAAGAGGAGGAACTCGTAGAAAAATTTTACGAAGAGGGTTTCTTCAATTTCGCGATAGAAGAAGATGGGAAGGGAAACAGAATGTTGAAGATCTACCTTCGGGAGGGTGATCCCCTTCCTGATTTTTTGAAGGATTGGGAGATTGTTGATGAGAGAATCACCACTCCCAGAGACTGGATCGTTGAACTCGAACCCTTCGAAATCGTCGAGGGAGTGTTCATAGATCCAACTGAAAAGATCAACAAAAACGATGCGATAGTGATAAAACTGTCCCCCGGTGTGGCGTTTGGCACAGGGCTCCACCCTACCACGAGAATGAGTGTATTTTTCCTGAAAAAGTATCTGAAAAAAGGAAACAGCGTGCTCGACGTTGGGTGTGGAACGGGAATACTCGCCATCGTTGCCAAAAAGCTCGGTGCGTCTCAGGTGGTAGCGGTCGATGTGGATGAGCAAGCCGCTGAAGTGGCTGAGGAGAACGCTCGAAAGAACGATGTAGATGTACTGGTGAAATGGTCTGATCTTCTCTCAGAGGTGGAAGGAACTTTCGATATTGTGGTCTCCAACATTCTGGCGGAGATTCATATGAAACTCCTCGAAGATGTGAATCGAGTCACACACAGAGATTCTATGCTCATACTATCAGGAATCATCGATATGAAAGAAGACATGGTGAAAAGAAAAGCCAGTGAACACGGATGGAGCGTTCTGGAGAGAAAGCAGGAGAGAGAATGGGTAACTCTCGTGATGAAAAGATCGTAGAGTGGCAGATTGGAAGAAAGATCACGAACATGAATCGGGTGGCTTATCGCTGTCCATACGGCTATCCGGTTGTGATCGAAAGTCTGCCCATCAAGAATGGAAAGCCCTTTCCAACTCTCTACTGGCTCACCTGTCTTCACTTGAAAAGAGAAGTATCCAAACTCGAGAGCGCAGGGCTCATAAAGAAACTCGAAGATCGAATAGCGTCCGATGTGGAGTTTCGAGAAAAGATGAGGAAGGCACACCTGGAAGTGATAGAAAGAAGGAAAAGGCTCCTCACTGGGGAACATCCCTTCCGCGAAATTCTGGAAAAGGTAGGAACAGGTGGTATTCGAGATTTCTCGAAAGTGAAGTGCCTCCACCTTCACCTGGCGGATTACCTGGCAGGTGTTGGAAATCCTGTTGGAGAAACCGTGTGGAATCTCATCGAAAAGAAATTCTGTGATGATGTTTTCTGCAAAATCGGGGAGGCGAAAGAATGAAAATCATAGAAACCGTAGAGGAAATGAAGAAATTCTCCGAGGAAATGAGAGAGAAGAAAAAAACGATAGGATTCGTCCCCACCATGGGATACCTCCACGAGGGGCATCTATCTCTTGTGAGGAGAGCGCGAGCTGAGAACGATGTGGTTGTGGTGAGTATCTTCGTGAATCCCACTCAGTTCGGACCGAACGAAGACTACGAAAGATATCCGAGAGATTTCGAAAGAGACAGAAAGCTCCTCGAAAAGGAAAACGTGGACTGCATCTTCCATCCATCGGTCGAGGAGATGTATCCACCCGATTTTTCCACCTACGTTGAAGAGACGAAACTTTCAAAACATCTGTGCGGTAGATCTCGTCCTGGTCACTTCCGCGGAGTGTGCACTGTGGTCACGAAGCTCTTCAACATCGTGAAACCCCACAGGGCGTACTTCGGTCAAAAAGATGCACAGCAGTTCAGGGTTCTGAGGAGGATGGTGAGAGATCTGAACATGGACGTGGAAATGATCGAGTGTCCCATCGTGAGAGAACCGGATGGCCTCGCGATGAGCTCAAGGAACGTGTATCTGTCGCCCGAAGAAAGGCAGCAGGCGCTGTCGCTCTATCAATCCCTGAAGATAGCAGAGAATCTCTATCTGAACGGTGAAAGAGACGCAGAAAAGATAAAAGAAGAGATGATAAAGCACTTTTCCAGGTTCGATAAGGTGAAGATAGACTACGTGGAGATCGTGGACGAGGAGACTCTGGAGCCGGTTGAGAAGATCGATCGAAAGGTGATCGTCGCGGTGGCTGCCTGGGTTGGAAGTGCGAGACTCATAGATAACACGATCCTGGGGTGAGAACGTGAAGAGGTTCCTTTTGATCTCCGATTCACACGTTCCCGTGCGCATGGCCAGTCTTCCAGATGAGATACTGAACTCTTTGAAAGAGTACGATGGCGTGATAGGCCTTGGAGACTATGTGGATTTGGACACGGTGATCCTTCTTGAGAAATTTTCTAAAGAGTTCTACGGAGTTTACGGAAACATGGATTATCCAGACGTGAAAGAACACCTTCCGTTCTCGAAAGTCCTGCTTGTAGAAGGCGTCACCATAGGAATGTGTCACGGATGGGGCGCTCCGTGGGATCTGAAAGACCGTCTTTTGAAGGTCTTCAACGAAAAACCTCAGGTGATCCTCTTCGGACACACCCACGAACCGGAGGACACGGTGAAATCGGGTGTGAGATTTCTGAACCCGGGAAGCCTCGCTGAAGGCTCTTACGCCGTCCTTGAACTGGACGGGGGTGAAGTACGATTCGAGTTGAAGACCTTGTAAAAGAGATCGTCGAGGACATAAGAGAAACCGTGAAAGACGGGAAGCTCTATGTTGCCTTCTCCGGGGGAAAGGACAGTTCGCTGGTGGCAATCCTGGCGAAGATGGCCCTCGGAGAAGAAAGGGTGGAGCTCGTCACCGTGGACTGGGGCCCTTACACCTACGAGAGATCGAGAGAGATTGTTCGAAGCTTCGCAGAAAAACACGGCCTGAGGCACACTTTCATTCCTTCTAACAGGATGCAGGAGAAGGTTTGGAAACACGGGCCGTCCTGCAACGCCTGCACCCGCGACGTGAAGACCGTTTTGGTGAAGAGATACGCTCAGGGTCACCTCGTTGCGAGCGGTGCAAACGCCTCCGACAGCTGGGGAAAAACGGGCCTGAAGGTCTTCGACGGTGTCTACTCACCACTCTACAGGGTCGGGAAAGAAGAGATAAACGAGATGCTGAAGTTCCTCGGACTGGAAGTGAAGAAGATCGGTGAGTCTGCGGGAAGAGAGGGCTGCAAACTGAAGCATCTTTTGAAGATGCTCATAAACCCTGATTACCACGGAAGAGCCGTTTCCGTTGCAAACGAGATCCTTCTGAGGGTCCTCGAAAAACACAATTTCAAACCAGAACTTGCCAACGTGAAGATCATCGGACCGCTTTCCAGAAACATCGCCCTCGTGAACGTGAAACCTCTTCCACCAGAAGAGGTGATGAACGAGATCGTCGAAAAACTCTCTTCAGAAGAGACGATAGACGAGGTCATCGTGGTCGACAGTCCCGTAAAACTCGTGGTACTCGCCAGTCCCGCGATCTACAGGAATGAAGAATCAAGAAAATGGATAGAAGAGGGAAGGCTCCAGCCGGAGTTCGCCTTCCCCATTGAGATCGAGTGGAGAGAATCGAAAAACAACAGGCTCCGCACCTTCCAGGTGATCGATGCCAAAAAGGAGTGAGACTGTGGCGTTCAGATGTCCTCTTCTGATTTTTCTGAGAAAGATATTCAAGTTCAGAAGAAAACCGAAGTTCATCGTGAAGAAGAGCTGAGAACAACGACGTTTTCCAGGCCGAAGGGCAGTAGGATGTATCTGTCCGTGTGGTGCTCGAAATCTATGAAGCTCTTCGGCCTTCTGAAGGTCTCCTCGAGAACGTCTGCCTTGTGGTTCGCCTCTACCAGATTGAACAGTGTGTTTGTGAGAACGAGTTGGAGTTCGTTTTTTCCGTTTCTCAGAGCATCTGTAATATCTATCATGAAAGGTCTCCAGAAGAGAACACCCAGGAACTTTCCGTTCAGAATCACCTCGACCGAGGCCGCCTCCACACCGTTCAGCTTGAGGAAGTATCTTCTCTCCGGGTCTTTTTTACACTCAAATATCTTCTTGAGCGTGAAGGATCCCACATAGAACGGGTACCCATCCCGTGTGATGTCCCTGTGAATCGGTACCTTGGGTGCACCGATCACGTACCTCGTCTCGTCCACGTTCAAAAGTGAAAAATCTCCCACAAGATATATCGTCTCCACCTCTGTTGGTCTGTGATTCTCTGGATCTTTCACCCTCGTGTGACACCCCGGGCCTGTGATGTTGTTTTCTTTTCTTCCCTCCAGAACAACCGTGTTCTTTCCTTCTCTGACGAGATCTGTGATCTCCATCTTTCCGAAGTTCACATCCAGGAAATTCTGTTCCTCGTTGAAATTGCAACTTCTTCTTTCGTACCTCACCTCTCGACCGTTCACCGTGATTCTGTCGAGATTTTCCGCACACTCAACGACGAGAAAGAGTTTTTGAGGCTTTTTCCTGATTTCGAAAGAGTACTCCACCCTGAACGGTGTACCATCCGGTAATCTGTAGAACTCGTACCAGATCTTCGAGACGAACTCGTTCCTGAAAACCCTTCCACCCGCTTCAAAATACTCCACCCTGTCCACTGGAAGAACGTTGAAAGAATTCATCTTCACTTCGAAATCGTTCAGTGCCGTCTCGAAATCGAACTCTTTCTCCAGAAGAACTCCTGTTGAAACCACTTTCTCATCTTCCGCAGGAACCTCCTCGTTCGTTACCCAGATACAAACACTCGACGCCGGGAACATGACAAACTCGTTTTCCTTCAGCTCCACCATTTTGAAATCGAACAAGTCTATCGCGTACGTGTGTTTTCTCTTTTCCTTCAGTTCCAGATGGCAGTGCACTTCCCGGTCGATGTCCGTGTTCGCAAGAAAGAGAAGATAAGATCCGTCTTCCAGCACTCTCTTCTGCGCGATCACCGCTTTTGCATTCTCTTTCGTTTTCGTATCCAGAACATCCACAGAAGAGAAGGGTTTGAGTTCTTCGATGAGATCTTCGAGCGTTTCAAAAACACGAGCTTTCTTGAGAAATTCGATTCTTCCCTTCTTTCCTTCCACTCTTTCCGGGAAGAACCTGCCGTACCTGAAATCCTTCAAAACAAAGACCTTACCGCCGTTTTCTGCCAGTGAATTCAAAAGTTCCACAGTTGAACTTTTCAGATTCAGGAGCGGTGGCAGCACCACGACTTCGTATTCGTACTCTCCTACTCTCAGTTTTGCCTCTTTCACTCTTCCATATTTTGAGAGGATCATCTCGTCGCCGAAGTGGAAGTCTATCTTGTTCGCAACGAGTTCCTTTGTGATCGTATCGAAGAGCTCGCTGAGTTTGTCGATCTCGTCATCGAACTTAGAATACACACACCACGCTGAGGAGATGGGATGTATCATGAGCACTTTGACCTCTCTCTTTCCCTGTGTGACGATGTTGTTCAGTCTTGCAAAGTAATCCGACAGGAATCTTTCATTCTTCCACCAGGGTTGTTGATAGAAGAGGTTCGGTGGGTAGTCTCTCTTTCTCTCTCCTCTCATCGAGTAAAGACTGAGATGCGGGTTTATGTACGTGACACCGAGAACCGCCTGCCAGTCCGCTATCCATTTTCTGTGCAGAAAACTCACGTGCTGACCCGTTGTACCGAACGTTTCGCAGAGCACCCATTTCTTCCCTAACTGCTCTGCCGCCGATGAAACCTGCTTTATCGTGACCACCTGTTCCAGGTGTCTGGCGAGTTTGTCTATTCCCGGTATCTGCATGTATTCGTAGTGTGGCATCGCGGCACCTATCCACTCCACCTGTCCTCTGAGTGTGTCTTCCGCCATGTAGTGTCCCGTCATGAAGATACCGTTTTCTTCACACCACTTCGCGTACGGGATCGTGAAGTTTTCGATGAACAGACTCGTCGCAACATCGAAGAAATCGTACCTCACCTTCATGTAGTCCTTCACGTTGAAGAAGAGTTCTTCTAAGTGGTCTCTGATGTCGTATCCCTTTCGCCTCAAAAACTCCTCTGGAAATCTTTCTGTCCAGGGGAGTGTGGGTTCTTTGGGGTGATGCACTCTCAGATAGGTGGGTTCATCGGTGAAGATCCCGGGGATGGAGACTCTGAAAAGATCACCACACGATTTTTTGTACCTCTCGTGTGTCGATCTGAGAAACGCCTCTGTGGTCTCTCTTGAGAGCAGATCGACGTAGCAGGTTCCGTTGAACCATGGATCACCAAGCTTCATAACGCGTTTTACCACGTAGAATTCTTCACCGTCTCTTTCTATCTTTTTCAGGATCTCATCTTCTGGTTCGAGCCGATCCTTTTTCAAGAGTATGAGGTATTTGTGCCTGTATTCCGGTTTTTCGAGGGGCACGATTCCTCCAGCGAATCCGGAAGGCCATTTGTCCTCGTCGTAAAGCCAAGCGAGCATCCCGAGTTTTCTGGCGTGTTCTGCACAGCTTCTCACAAGTCTCATCCACTCCTCAGAGAGGTATTCCGTTACAAGCCCCACTCTCGAGTGCATGAAGAAGCCTCCGTAACCCTTCTCATGCATCTCGTCTATCTGCCTTAGAAGTTCCTCCTCGCACAGTTTGTCGTTCCAGCTCCAGAAGGGAGCGGGTCTGTACCACACACTCGGATTTTTCAGTTCTTCCAGGTTCATATTTCCACCTCTTTGTATTTCTTCCACTCTTCGTAGCCCTCGTTCCACTCTTCCATATTTTCCGGCTCGAACGTTTTCAATTCGAAGGATTCTTTCACGATCCTTCTGGCTTCGCTGATGTCTGCTATCGCTCCCAGGGTGATCAGCTGAACGAGTGCGTTCCCAATGGGAGTGGCATCCACAGGACCCGCCACCAACGTCTTTCCCGTCGCACTGGCTATGAAACTCATCAAAAGATCGTTTCTCACAGCTCCACCCACCACGTGGATCTTCCCGTATCTTTTGCCGGTGAGTTCTTCGATCTGCTCCACGATCCATCTGCAGTTGAACGCAAGGGATTCGAAGATGAGCCTGGAAAGCTCTCCGATCCCCTCCAGGATTTTCTGGCCCGTTCTTTCAAGATAATTTCTGATCCTCTCCGGCATGTTTCCGGGGTGGAGAAACTCTTCTCTATCGGAATCGAGAAACGCCTGGAAACCAGGGGCATTCCTGGCCGATTCGATGATCTCCGAATAATCCTTCTTCCAGATTCTGTTACACTCTTCCAGGAGCCACATGCCCGTTGCGTTTTTTAGAAACCTGATCTTCCCGTACCCACCCTCGTTCGTGAAATTTCTCTCCAGCACCTGTTTGCTCAAAAGTGGTCTTTCCAGCTCCGTTCCCACAAGAAACCACGTTCCTGAGCTGATGTAGATTCCTTCCCCTTCAAGCGGTACGGCAACGACGGCGGAAGCGGTGTCGTGACAGGTGGTGGCGATCACGTTCATTCCTTTTTTCACTCTGCATTTTCCCAGGATGGTACCCGGTGGAACCACCTTTGGAAAGATCTCAGTGGGAATGGAGAGTTTTTCGAGAAGATCGAACGCCCATTCCCGGTCCGGCACGCTGTAGCACTGGGAAGTGCTAGCGATGGTGTACTCACTCACCGTCTCTCCAGAAAGCCAGAAGTTGAACACATCCGGGATCATCAGAAGGTGCTTTGCCGTCTTCAAGAACGGATCGTTCGAGAGCACCATGGAGTAAAGCTGATAGAGCGTGTTTATCTCCATGAACTGTATACCCGTTCTCTGGAATATCTCATCTTTTGGAACCACTTCGAAGGCCTTTTTCATGACTCCCTTCGTTCTCACATCCCTGTAGTGATAGGGAAGAGATACGAGTCTTCCATTTTCGTCGAGTAAGGCAAAATCTACACCCCAGGTGTCCACCCCAACGGATAGTGCATCAGAGGCCTCAAGGACACCCTTTATCTCCTCGTAGAACCCGGGAAGATCCCACACGAAGTGCTCTCTATCCTTCCCGGGCAAGAAAATTCCTTCCGTTCTGAACCTCTTTATCTCCTTCACCGTCAACCTGTCTTTCAACTCCACCTCGTAGATCTTTCCGTTCGTCGCCCCAAGATCGATCGAGAGCACCTTCACAGCCATCCCTCCGGAACGCCCGTGGGGTTTCTCCCGAGGCTGAGCACTCTCAAAAGGATCTCCGCCGCTTTTTCCAGGATCTCAACCCTGTCGTACGCTTCTGCGACATCTTTTCCGAAAGCCACAACACCGTGCTTGTCCCAGAGAACTGCATCTTTCCCTTCTGATTTCTCCACCGTCTTCAGGCCGAGTTCTACACTGCCGGGCTTTTCGAACTCGACGACGGAGATTCCCTGCGGGAAAAAGATCAAAACTTCAGGGTGGATCTTCATCATCTTCGGAAGAAGCTCCTGGAAGTCCTCCAGGTTCATCAGAGTGAGCAGGTTCAGAGGGTGAGTGTGAACGATGGCTTTCTTTTCCGGACACAGCTGCTTGAACTTTGCGTGGATCATGAGATGTGTGGGAAACTCACTGGTGGGCTTTCCGTCCCCGTGGAGTATTTCGTAGTGTTTTCCCGGAAGGACGTGAAGAAGACAGATCTTGCTGTCGTCTTCGTAGATTTCTCTCATTCTCGAGCCCGTTGCCGTGATCAGAAGGTACATCTCAGGCCCGTCGTAGTCGAACCCGTATTCGTTCACACTCTTGACCTCGTATCCTTCTGGTCTTTCATCCAGTCTGACAGAGATGTTCCCTGCGTTCGCCTCGGAAAGGCCCTTTATGGCAAGCCAGTAAGCTACTTTTTGAATCTCTCTTATCGTCTCTCTCATCGTCTCTCTCTCCTTCTTTTTTCCATGTAGTCTTCTTCCCGAAAGACTCTGAGCGGATCCTCCGGAAGACCTTTCTGCCTTCTGTACTCCCTCAGAATCGGCCTTACGTCTGTTCGAAACGCATCGAGAAGAATTTCTTCTGCTTCAACCACGTCGTAGTTTTTCTGAGCCTCTCTCAGTCGATTTTCATCTATGAGAAGTGCCTTTGTGAAAAGTTCCTGGGCGATCAAAACAGATTGTATCATCGCGAGGATCTTCGGTTTTGTGATGTGGGCCTGATCGAACATGAGAACCACCTTCTTTGCAGAATCAGAGAGTTCAGGATCTCTCTTCGCAAAGACGATCTCCTTGAAGATCAAAAACACCTCGTACGGATTTATGGAGGCGATCGTGAGATCGTCATCTGCGTATTTCCTGTTGTTCAGGTGAAAACCACCGAGTTTCTTCTCAGACAGAAGTGTTGCAACGATGTACTCTATGTTCGTTCCCTGGGGATGATGCCCCAGGTCGACGAGTACAAGAGCACGTTCTCCCAATTTTTCCGAAAGGAGATAGCTCATTCCCCAGTCTGGAATGTCAGTGTGATAAAAAGCGGGCTCGAAGAACTTGTACTCTATGAGGAGGTACATATCAGCCGGCATGTTCTCGTAGATGTACCTCAGGGACTCTTCGAGCCTTTTCTTCCTGGAGCGGAAATCGTCCTGACCGGGATAGTCCGTTCCGTCCGCGAGCCACAGACTGATCACCTTTGAACCAGTTTTTTCGGCTATGTCCACGCACTCCATTACGTGAGCGATCGCTTTTTTTCTGATCTTTTCGCTGGGATTCGTGAGGCTTCCGTACTTATAATCAGGATCCTGAAACAGATTCGGGTTGATGGCACCTATCTTCAAGCCTTTCTCTTCAGCAAACTCTCTCAGTTCCTCCCAGTTTTCCACTTTGTCCCAGGGAATGTGAAGGGCAACGGAAGGACAACAACCTGTGAGACGATGAACGAGAGCAGCGTCTTCTATCCTTTCAAAAACGTTCCGGGCGGCTCCTTCTTCGTGGAAGACAGCAAACCTTGTTCCTGCATCGCTGAACGCCCAGGAGGGAAGTTCGAACTTCAACTCGTCCAGCTCCTTAAAAATCCTTTCCATGTTTATCACTCCTCCCAGTAACCGATGGTTGTCATAAGAGTGTAGTGGTTTTTTCCAACGTCGAGACGTGAAAGCTGCATGACAACAGGTACGTTGCTTTCCGCCATTATGCTGTAAGGCTTACATTTTGGTATACCAAGTTTGTCCAGTCTCAGATGCAAACTCTTCATTGGTGAAATTTCTACTTCATGAACAACTGGTTTAGAGTCTTCGAAGAGGAACGTGATCCTTATTTTTGCTGTTTCATCACCCGTATTCATGATACACAGAGATTCATGAGAAACAAGATATCCTCTTTTGCCGTTTGGAATGTAACCATCTGGAAAGAACCATTTTCTGGCACCGTTCATTATTCATCACCTCTGGGTACGAATTCATACATAAAGTTATCATAAATTAATCACAAAAGTCAACGATATTTGTGATAAAATTTTTCGAAAGGAAAGGAGGTGTTGATATGAAAGAGGAAAGATTGAAAGAAATCCTCGATATCGTTGACAGAAACGGTTTCATCAGCATGAAGGATCTTCAGGAACAACTCGGCGTTTCGATGATCACCGTGAGAAGAGACGTGGCAGAACTGGTGAAAAGGAATTTGGTAAAAAAAGTACATGGTGGCATAAGGAAGGTGAATTATTTTGAAAAGGAAACAGACTTCATGAAACGGCTCTCAATAAACAGAGAAGCAAAGGAAAAAATTGCCCAACTTGCGTTGAACTTCGTTGAAGATGGAGACATTATCTTTCTGGACGCAAGCACCACTGCGCATATCTTTGCCAAACACCTGGCCTCGTCTCAAAAGTCCGTTCATGTCATCACAAACAACCTGCTCACTGCAATGGAGCTCTCGAAGAACTCCGATATAAGCGTTGTTCTGCTCACAGGAAAGGTGAATCCGGAGAACCTGGCTGTGGAAGGCTCTCTGACGATAGAGTGTGGAAAAAAATTCTCTGTGAAAAAAGCCTTTGTCTCCTGTAGAGGAGTGACTGCGGAAGAAGGAACCTACGAAATAAACACCATGGAAATGGGAATAAAAGGAATTTTCGTGGAAAGAGCGGAAGAGATCTTCGTACTCGCTGACTTCAGCAAAATAGGAAAAAGATCGCTGGCACATCTGATACCCGCAGAAAAAATCGATCATCTCATCACCGACAGAAAACCTCCAGAAAATCAATATGAAATATTCAGGGAAAAAGGTGTGGAAATTGTTTATTGATTAATTCAACA